>NZ_JBIBHY010000006.1:0-140963 GCF_042957285.1 Streptomyces sp. NPDC008092 | reverse complement strand
GCGGCCGGGGGGGGGGGGGGGGGGGGGGGGGGGGGGGGGGGGGGGGGGGGGGGGGGGGGGGGGCGCGCCCCCCCCCCCCCCGGGGGGGGGGGGGCCCCCCCCCGCGACCAGCCCCCACGCACCGTCAGCCGACGCACGGCCCCCAGCGACGCGTCCAGTCAGGCCGCCTGCTTCCGTGGTGCCGTGATCACGAACCCCGCCACCAGCAGCGCGACCACGGCCACCAGCGCCCCGATGCCGAACGCGCGCGCCGCGCCGTGGGTGAGGATGTCCGCCGGCGTGCCCGTCGCGTGCCGGGTCGCCGTGCCGTACACCGTGACCAGGACGGCGAGTCCGAGGGTGCCGCCCAGCCACTGCAGGGTCTGCAGCAGCCCGGACGCGGCACCCGCCTCGCGCGGCCCGATGCGGGCCAGGATGGTCGCGTTGAGCGGCATGAAGCTGAGGCCGACGCCCACGCCGAGCAGCAGCAGCGGACCGAGCAGCCCGGTGGCGTAGCCGTCGCCGGGGCGCAGCCGCCACAGCCAGCCGCCGGCGGCGACGAGCAGGGTGATGCCGGTCAGCAGCACCGGCTTGGTCCCGAAGCGGGCCAGCAGCTTCGGCAGCAGCCGCACGACCGTGAACATGGCCAGGGTCATGGGCAGGAACGCGAACCCCGCGCGCAACGGGCTGTACTCCAGGACCTGCTGGCAGACGAGGGTGAGGAAGTAGAAGGCGCCGAACATGCCCGCGGGGAGCAGCATGAGGGTGAGGTAGCCGCCCGCCCGGTCCCGGTCGGCGAACAGCCGCAGCGGCATGATCGGCTGGCCGGCCCGGGACTCGATCAGGGTGAAGCAGAGGAGCAGTGCGACGGCGCAGCTGAAGCCGAGCAGGGACCGGGTGTCGGTCCAGCCGTCCTCGGAGACCCGGATGAACGCGAACACCAGTGAGGTCATCCCGGCGGTCCCGGTCAGCGCGCCCGCGAGGTCGAAGCGTCCCGCGTGCCGCGGGGTCTCGGCGACGAACCGGGGCAGGGCCACGAACAGGGCGATGCCGATGGGTACGTTGATGAGCAGGGCCCAGCGCCAGGAGGCCCAGGAGGTGAGCATGCCGCCCAGGACCAGGCCGGCCGAGCCGCCGATGCCGGCCACGGAGGAGTAGACGCTCAGGGCGTGGTGACGGCGCGGGCCCTCGGGGAAGTTGACGGTGATCAGGGCCAGGGTGCTGGGCGCGATCAGCGCGGCGCCGACGCCCTGCAGCGCCCGCGCCGCGAGCAGCCAGCCGCCCTCCGCGGCCACCCCGCCGAGCAGCGAGGACAGTGCGAACAGCAGCGCTCCGGCGCCGAGCGTACGACGGCGGCCGACGATGTCGCCGACGCGGCCGCCGAGCAGGAGCAGGCCGCCGAAAGCGAGGGTGTAGGCGTTGAGCACCCAGGACAGGCCGGTCCGGCTGAATCCCAGGCCCTGCTGGATGTCGGGCAGCGCGACGTTGACGACGGTGGAGTCGACGCCGACCATCATGTAGGCGGTGACGATGACGAGGAGGGCGGTGCCGAGCCTGGCGGGGTGCGCGGAGCCCGGCGGGGCGTCGGCGGCGGCGGACGGGACGGACGGGCTGGACGGGGCGGACATGAGGTTCTCCCGGTCTGTGCGTCCCCGGCGCGGGCATGGCGAAGTACGGGCAGGTGGGCTGCCCGAGGAGCGCACGACGCTAAGCGGGGACTGTCTCCGTTTATCGTTCGATAAGATACGGAGAGAGTCCCCGGTTCGCAAGGAGTAACTGGATGACGCAGGTCAGGCCCATGCGTGCGGATGCCCGCCGCAACTACGAGCGGCTGCTGAAGGTCGCCGTCGAGGCCTTCGCCGAGCATGGGGAGAACGCGTCGCTGGACGACATCGCCAAACGGGCGGGCGTCGGCTCCGGCACGCTCTACCGGCACTTCCCGACCCGGCAGGCGCTGCTGGAGGCCGCGTTCGTGGACCGGCTGGAGGGGCTGGCCGCGAAGGCCGACGAGTTCGCCGCGGAGCTCTCGCCGGGCGCGGCACTGACGGAGTGGCTGAACGAACTGTGCCTCGCCACCATCCAGGTGCGCGGCCTGAAGACCCTGCTCGGCTCGGCCGTCACGGACGGCAGCTCCGCCACGGTCGCGGCCTGCGGCGTCACGGTACGCGGCGCCGCGACCCGACTGGTGGACGCGGCGAAGAAGGAGGGAACCCTGCGCCCCGACATCGAGCCGATCGAACTCCTGCGGCTCGCGCACGGACTGGCCACCGCCTCGGAGCTGGCCGACGGGCAGGGCAGGGAGATCCGGCGCTATCTGGCACTGCTCACCGAGGGGTTGCGGCCGTAGCGCCCACGGCCGCACACCCGTCACCTGACCCGGGTCAGAGCGCTTCCGCCCCCGGCTTCACCATGTTCCGCACCGTCCGGGCCTTCACGAACGAGCCCATCGCCGTCATGTCCCACTCGCCGGAGAACTGCCGGACCAGCTTCGCCATCATCACGCCCGTCTGCGCCTCGGCGTTGGTGAGGTCGAAGCGGGCCAGTTCCTCGCCGCTCGCGGCGTCCAGCAGCCGGCAGTAGGCCTTGGCGACCTCCGTGAACTTCTGGCCGGAGAAGGAGTTGACGGTGAAGACCAGGCCGGTGACCTCCGGGGGGATCCGCCCGAGGTCCACCGCGATCACCTCGTCGTCGCCGCCGCCCTCACCGGTGAGGTTGTCGCCCGAGTGCTTGATCGCGCCGCCCAGGATGGACAGCTTGCCGAAGTAGCAGCTGTCGATGTGGTTGCGCTGCGGGCCGTAGGCGATGACGGACGCGTCCAGGTCGATGTCCTTGCCCCGGAACGCCGGCTCCCAGCCCAGCCCCATCTTGACCTGGGCGAGCAGCGGGCGGCCGCCCTTGACCAGGGACACGGTCTGGTTCTTCTGGAGGCTGACCCGGCCCTTGTCGAGGTTGATCTTCCCGGTGCCGGGGGCGGGCGGGGCGGGCGGCGCCGGGGGAGCGGCGGGCGGGGCCGGCTGGGCCGCGGCGGCCGGTACCGGAGCCGGCTGGGCCGCGGGCGCCGGCGTCGGCGCCGCCTGGGCCGGTTCCTCCACCGTCACGCCGAAGTCCGTGGCGATGCCGGCCAGTCCGTCGGCGTACCCCTGGCCGACCGCGCGGGCCTTCCACGCGCCGCCCCGCAGGTAGATCTCCACGACCACCAGGGCCGTCTCCGTGCCCAGCTGCGGAGGCGTGAAGGTGGCCAGCACCGAGCCGTCGTCCGCGTTGCGGATCGTGGCCGTCGGCTCGATGCCCTGGAAGGTCTGGCCTGCGGCGTCGGGGCTCGCGGTGACGACGATCTTCTCGATGCCGGGCGGCACGGCGGCCGTGTCGACGGTGATCGCGTCCGGGGCCGTACCGCCGCCGGAGCGGTACGTCACACCCGGGCCGCTGGGCTGGTTGTAGAAGATGAAGTCGTCGTCGGAGCGCACCTTGCCGTCGCCCGTGAGCAGCAGGCCCGACACGTCGAGCCGCACGGGGGCGGCGACGTCCACCGCCACCCGGGAGACCGGAAGAGGGATGTTCGAGCCAGGGGTCATAGCTGTCATGCCGGGTGAACGAACGACCCCGCTTTACCGTTCCCTTAAACTTCTGCGGCCCCACAACTTCTACGGCACCACAACGATCTTCCGTCCCACGCCCGCCGCGAACTGCTCAAGCGCCTGCGGGTAGCTGTCGAGCGGCAGCCGGTCGCTGATGAAGACCTCCGGGTCCAGGACCCCGTTCGCGAACAGCTCCGCCGCCCGCTCGTAGCTGTGCAGGACGGCCATCGAGCCGGTGATGGTGATCTCCTGGTTGTAGATGCGGTACGGGTCGATCGTCACCCGGGTGGCGTAGTCGGCGACGCCGAACTGGAGGAAGGTGCCCGCCTTCGCCACCCGCCCCAGGCCGTCCTGGATCGCCGCCGCGTTGCCGGTCGCGTCGATCACCACGTCCCAGCCCCGCGGACGGTCCAGTTCGTCGGCGTTCGCCGCGGACGCCGAGACGCCGAGCGCGCGTGCGGTCTCCAGGCGGGCCGGGTTCAGGTCGACCACGTCGACACTGGCCGCTCCGGTCCGCTTGGCCAGCTCCAGCATCATCAGTCCCATGGTCCCGGAGCCGTAGACGAGCACGTGCGCGCCCAGCCGGGACTTGAGGACGTCGTAGCCGCGGACCGCGCACGACAGCGGCTCGACCAGGGCCGCGTCCTGGGTGCGGACGTGCTCGGGGAGCTTCACGCAGTTGGCGACCGGGGCCAGCGCGTACTGGGCGGCGCCGCCCGGCACGGTCACGCCGATCGCCGCCCAGCGTTCGCAGAGGTTGTTGTGGCCGTCCCGGCAGTAGCGGCACTCGTGGCAGTACAGGGACGGGTCGACCGCGACCCGGTCGCCGATCGCCACCTCGGTCACCTGGGAACCGACCCCGACCACCTCGCCGGCGAACTCGTGGCCCGGCACGATCGGCAGCTTGGGCGCGAACTCGCCCTGGAGGATGTGCAGGTCGGTGCCGCACAGCCCGCAGGCGGCCACCTCGACGACCACGTCGCGGGGTCCCGGGGTGGGGTCGGGGACCTCGGTGACGACGGCGCGGCCCACGGACTCGATGACGGCGGCCTTCATTTCACGGCTCCCAACGACAGGCCCTGGACCAGCTTGTCCTGGGCGGCGAACCCCGCGGCGAGCACCGGCAGGGAGACGACGAGCGACGCGGCGCACACCTTGGCCAGGAACAGGCCCTGGCTGGTGATGAAGCCGGTCAGGAAGACGGGGGCGGTCTCGGCTACCACGCCCGTCAGGACCCGGGCGAAGAGAAGTTCGTTCCAGCTGAAGATGAAGCAGATCAGCGAGGTGGCGGCGATGCCGGGCAGGGCGATCGGGGCGACCACGCGCGCGAGGATCGTCGGCAGGCGGGCGCCGTCGATCTGCGCGGCCTCGATCACCGCGACCGGGACCTCGGCGAGGAACGACTGCATCATCCACACCGCGATCGGCAGGTTCATGGAGGTGTAGAGGATGACCAGGAACCAGATGTTGTCCAGCATCCCGGTGTTCTTCGCGAACAGGTAGATCGGCAGCAGGCCCGCGACGACCGGCAGCATCTTCGTGGAGAGGAAGAAGAACAGGACGTCCGTCCACTTCTTCACCCGCCGGATCGACAGCGCGTACGCCGCCGGGAAGGCCAGCACCAGGACGAACAGGGTCGAGACGATCGAGGCGACCGCCGAGTTGACCAGCGCCGGCCAGGGACTCGCGCCGCCGCCCGCGCCGAAGAACTCGCGGTATCCGTCCAGGGTGAGGGCGGCGCCGAAGGAGGGCGGGTTGGTCGCCGCGTCCGCCTCGGAGTGGAAGGACGTCAGCGCCATCCAGGCGATGGGGAAGAAGAAGACGATGCCGACCAGCCAGGCCACCAGGCCGATGCCGAGGCCCCGGTGCTGCCGTGTGCGGCGGGCGACGGTGCTCATGCGCGGGACGCCTCCTCGCGGAACAGGGACGACACCACGCGCAGGGCGAAGGTCGCGATGACGATCGAGCCGATGACCACCAGGACGCCCGCGGCCGAGGCGAGGCCGTTCTCGTGGGCCTGGTAGAAGCTCTGGTACACGGTGTAGGGGAGGTTGGCGGTGCCCAGGCCGCCGGACGTGATCGTGAAGACCGCGTCGAAGTTCTGGACGATGTAGATGCAGCCCAGCAGGGCGCCGAGTTCGAGGTAGCGGCGCAGGTGCGGAAGGGTCAGATGGCGGAAGATCTGCCATTCGCCCGCGCCGTCCACCCGCGCTGCCTCGATCTGCTCGGGATCCCGGCTCTGCAGCCCGGCGAGCAGGATCAGCATCATGAACGGCGTCCACTGCCACACCAGGGCGGCCTCCACGGCCAGTAGCGGGGTGCTGGAGATCCAGTCGGGCTGCGGTCCGCCGACGTAGTGCAGCAGGCCGTTGAGCAGGCCGTACTCGGGGTTGTACAGGACGTGCTTCCAGAGCAGGGCGGCGGCCACCGGGACCACCAGGAACGGGGCGATCAGCAGGGTCCGGACGATGCCCCGGCCGCGGAACCTGTTGTTCAGGAGCAGCGCCAGCGCCAGGCCGAGGACCAGGCTGACCAGGACCACGGTCACGGTGAGCAGCACGGTCGTCCAGACCGAGTGGCGCAGGTCGGCGTCGGTGAGGACCTGGCGGTAGTTGTCGACACCGGCGAAGTGGCGGGCCTTCGGGTAGAGGGCGTTCCAGTCGAAGAAGGAGATGACCACCGTGGCCACGAAGGGCAGCTGGGTCACGACGATCATGAAGACCAGGGCGGGCAGGAGGGGGGCCCGGGTGGCCCAGGCGCGCAGGCGGGCGGAGGGCGGCCGCGTGGCGCGCGCGGGTGTCGCTGCGTAGGGGGCTGTCGTCGCGGTCATCGTCCCTCGTACTCCTTGGAGATCTTCTCGGCGAGCTGCTGGGACTTCTCGAGGGCCGAGTCGACGGACTGCCGTCCGGCGACGGCCGAACTGATCTCCTGGGAGACCTTGGTGCCGAGATCGGTGAACTCGGGGATGTCGACGAACTGGATGCCGGGCGCGGGCCGCGGCTGGACGCCGGGGTCGTTCGGGCGGGCGTTCTCGATGGCCTCCTTGGTCATCTCCTGGAAGGCCGCGGCCGACTTCACGTAGTCCGGGTTCGTGTACGTCGACGCGCGCTTGCCCGCCGGGACGTTGGACCAGCCGCCGGTCTGGCCGCCGCTCCGGCCGACCAGCTCCTCGTACTCCTTGCTCGACGCCCAGGAGACGAACTTCCAGGCCCTGTCGGGGTTGCGGGAGGCCTTCTGGATGCCCCAGGCCCAGGTGTAGAGCCAGCCGGAGGACGTGGTCCGCTCCACGGGCGCGGGGACGTAGCCGAGCCTGCCCTTGACCGGGGAGCCGTTCGCCTCCAGGAGGCCGGCCGCGCTGGTGGCGTCGTACCACATGGCGACCTTGCCCTGGGTCATGTTGTTGAGGCACTCGGCGAAACCGGACTGCGGGGCGCCGGACTCGCCGTGCCTGCGGACCAGGTCGACATAGAACTTCGTCGCCTTCTCGAAGCCCGGCCCGGTCAGCTGCGCCTTCCAGTCCTTGTCGAACCAGGTGCCGCCGAAGGTGTTCACGACCGTGGTCAGCGGCGCCATCATCTCGCCCCAGCCGGGCAGGCCGCGCAGGCAGATGCCGCGCATGCCGGGCTGTGCGCCGTCCACCTTCGCGGCCAGGTCGGCGACCTGCTGCCAGGTGGGGTGCGCGGGCATGGTCAGGCCCTTGGCCGCGAACACGTCCTTGCGGTACATCAGGAACGACGACTCGCCGTAGAAGGGCTCGCCGTAGAGCCTGCCGTCGTCGGCGGTCAGGGACTCGCGCATCGGCCGCAGGATGTCCTGCTGGTCGAAGCCCGGGTCCTTCGCGACGTACGAGTCCATCTCGTGCAGCCAGCCGTTGCGGGCGTAGATCGGGATCTCGTAGTTGGACAGGGTGGCGACGTCGTACTGGCCGGCCTGGTTGGCGAAGTCCTGGCTGATCTTGTCGCGGACGTCGTTCTCGGGCAGGACGGTGAAGTTGACCTTGATGCCGGTCTCCTCGGTGAAGCGCGGGGCGAGCTTCTGGAGTTCCGTCATCTGGGGGTTGTTGACCATCAGCACGTTGATCGAGTCGCCGCCGGAACCGGACCCGCCCGCACCGACCCAGCAGCCGGAGAGCAGCGGGGCGAGCAGCGTCCCTGCGGCGGCCATGGCGAGGGTGACGCGCGGCCTCCGTCGGCTCGGGGTTCGCATGGATCGCTCCTGGAGGAATCGGGATATATGGGGCAGTGGTGGGTGCGGAGAACCCTCGGGGGAGGGCGGTGGCGGGTCAGACCCGGATGACCTGCGGGCCCAGCAGGGAGTAGCGGTGGGCCTCGGCCGTGGGGAGCAGGGTGCTCGTCACGATCGCCTCCAGGGCGCCGATCTCGGCGAAGCGGCAGAAGCTGACGGCTCCGAACTTGGTGTGCACGCCCGCGAACACCGTCCGGCGCGCGGCCCGGACGGCCTGCGCCTTGACCTCGCTGACGGCGGGGTCCGGGGTGGTCAGCCCGTGCTCGCGCGAGATGCCGTTGGCGCCGATGTAGGCGAGATCGAGAACGAAACCGGCGAGCATCTTCGTCGTCCAGTGGTCGACGGTGGCCAGCGTGCCGGCCCGGACCCGGCCGCCCAGCAGCAGGACCGACATGTTCCCGGTCTCGGCCAGCGCGCCCGCGACCGGCAGCGACGCCGTCACCACGGTCAGCGGCCGGTCCGTCGGCAGCGCCTCGGCGATGAGCTGGGGGGTGAAGCCCTCGTCGACGAAGACGGTCTCGGCGTCGCCCAGCAGCTCGGCGGCGGCCGCCGCGATCCGCCGCTTCTCCGGCACGTGGCTGGTCGACCGGAAGGCGAGCGTGGTCTCGAAACCGGCGCTCTCGACGGGATACGCGCCCCCGTGGGTGCGGCGCACCAGGCCGTGGTCCTCCAGGGCGCGCAGGTCGCGCCTGATGGTCTCCTTGGCCACGCCCAGGACGTCGGCGAGCGCGGTGACGTCGACGGAGCCCGTGGCGCGCGCGGCCCGCACGATCTCGCGCTGGCGCTCTTCCGCCGTCTGCGTGCTCATCTCGTCACCCACTCCCTTGTGGAACCGCACGGAGCCGCGTGGGGCCGCGTGGAGCTGCCCGTTCGGGCCATGCAGCAAGTTCTACAGCGGGTGCGCGAGGCTGACCAGGCCTGTTGCGGGCCCGATACTGCCCGTGTGGGCCCGTTTGCCGAGCGGAGTGCCCGCCTCGGACCTGCGCGGCTGCCGCGCAAGGGGTGGGAACGGGCGGCCCGGATGCCCGAACACGGCGGCGGGCGGGCCCGTTCGGTGCCCGCCCGCCGCCGTGGGTGATCGTTCTGCGCCGCCCGGCGTGCCGCTCAGTACGGCCAGACGGGCGGGTCGTCGACGAAGCGGCCGCCGAGGTGGGTGTGGGCCGGCTTCTCCGGGTCCAGTTCGCCGTGCTCGGCGATCAGCTTCGCGGCGAACTGCTCGGAGTCGTCCTGCGGCTCGTAACCGAGCGCCCGCGCGGTGCCCAGGTCCCACCACAGCCGGGTGTTGGCGGACGAGCCGTAGACGACGGTGTGGCCGACCTCCTCGGCGGTCAGGGCCGCGTGGAAGAGGCGGGCGCCGTCGGCGGGGCTCATCCACACCGAGAGCATCCGCACGTCGGCCGGCTCGGCGAAGCAGGAGCCGATGCGGACGGAGACCGTCTCCAGGCCGTGCTTGTCCCAGTACAGCTGGGCGAGGTCCTCGCCGAACGACTTGGACAGGCCGTAGAAGGTGTCCGGGCGGCGCGGGGTGTCGACCGGGATCAGCGGATCGCCCGCGCGGGGGGCCGGGGTGAAGCCGACGGCGTGGTTGGAGGAGGCGAAGACGATCCGTGGCACGCCGGCCTCGCGGGCGGCCTCGTACAGGTTGTAGGTGCCCTCGATGTTCGCGCGGAGGATCTTCTCGAACGGCGCCTCCAGGGAGATCCCCGCGAGGTGCAGGACCGCGTCCACGCCCTGCACCGCGGCCCGCAGCGCGTCCCTGTCGCCGAGGTCGGCGGTGATCGCGTCCGGCTCGCCCTCGACCGGGCGCACGTCGAACAGGCGCAGCTCGTAGCCGTACTCCGGGAGCAGGGACCGCATCAGGGTGCCGAGTCCGCCGGCGGCACCGGTGAGCAGTAGCGTGCGGGGAGTGGGCATCCACGGTCTCCTTGGATCAGCGCCGGTCGCGTCCGTGTATGACATTCACATTCATGGACACGCTAGGGAGGTGTGGCGTGCCGAGTCAAGTGTGCCGCGGGGTGGCCGTGGAGTGCGGGAATCCGCTCGACTGTTGGTCGTTTCTCGCCTTGACCGGCCCCAAGGGGGACTCGTAACGTGGTCGCGTTCATGAATATGGACGCCGATCAGAGACATGCATCAGAGACGTGCATCAGCACCGCGATCTGCGTCGACCGCCTCGACAGGGAGCGCCCGTGACGCCAGCCCCTCTCGCCGCCCGGCTCCGTGACCCGCGCGGGCCGCTCTTCTTCCCCGTCACCGCCTACGGACCGGACGGCTCCCTCGACCTCGACGTCTACCGCGAGCACGTCCGCCGGGGCGTCGAGGCCGGCGCCGCCGCGGTGTTCGCCTGCTGCGGCACCGGGGAGTTCCACGCGCTGCTCCCCGAGGAGTTCGAGGCCTGCGTGGGCGCGGCCGTGGAAGCGGCCGGCGGACGGGTACCGGTGGTGGCCGGCGCCGGCTACGGCACCGCGCTCGCCGTACGCTACGCGCGTCTCGCCGAGGCCGCGGGCGCCGACGGCCTCCTCGCCATGCCGCCCTACCTGGTCGTCGCGGGACAGGAGGGCCTGCTGCGGCACTACCGGGAGGTGGCGGCGGCCACCGGCCTCCCCGTGATCGTCTACCAGCGCGACAACGCCGTGTTCACCCCGCCCGCGGTCGTCGAACTCGCCCGCACCGAGGGCGTCATCGGCTTCAAGGACGGCCTCGGCGACCTGGACCTCATGCAGCGCATCGTCAGCGCCGTCCGCACCGAGGTCCCCGGCGACTTCCTCTACTTCAACGGCCTGCCCACCGCCGAACAGACCCAGCTCGCCTACCAGGCCATCGGCATCGACCTCTACTCCTCCGCCGTCTTCTGCTTCGTCCCCGAGATCGCCCTCGCCTTCCACGCCGCCCTGCGCGAGGGGGACCGGGCGACCGCCGAGCGCCTGCTGGACGGCTTCTACCGCCCGTTCGTCGAACTCCGCGCCCAGGGCCGGGGCTACGCCGTCTCGCTGGTCAAGGCCGGCGTACGGCTGCGCGGCCTGGACGTCGGCGAGGTCCGCCCCCCGCTGCACGAGCCGGCCGAGGACCACGTGAAGCAGCTCGCCCAGCTGATCGAGCGCGGGTACGCGCTGCTGGAGGAGGACGCGTGACGCACTCCGGAGCGAGCCGGACAGGACGGCTGAGGACCTCGGCGTTCGTCTACCCCTGGGACGTCAACGGGGACCCCGCGGCCGCGGAGCGCATCGCCGCGCTCGGCGTCGACCAGGTGACCCTGGCCTCCGCCTACCACTCCACCCGCGCCCTGACCCCCCGCCACCCCCGCCACCGCATCGTCACCGCCGAATACGCGGCCGTCTACTACCCGGCCGGCGACCGCTGGACGGGCCGCGAGCTGCGTCCCTGCCCGGCCGGCGACTGGGCCCCCGGCGACGCCCACGGCGAGGCGGCCGACGCCCTGCGCGGCGCCGGCCTCGACGTCCACACCTGGGTGATCCTCGCCCACAACTCCCGGCTGGGCGCCGAGCGTCCGGACACCTCGGTCGTCAACGCCTACGGCGACCGCTACCCCTGGGCACCCTGCATCGCCCAGCCCGCCACGCGCGTGTACCTGGCCGACCTCGCCGCCGAGGCCGCCGTCCGCCCCGGCGCGGCCGGCACCGAACTGGAGTCCCTCGGCTGGTACGGCCTCCAGCACCTGCACGCCCACGACAAGACCGCCGGGGTCGGCCTGGGCGACGCCGGCCAGTACCTGATGGCGCTGTGCTTCTGCCCCGCCTGCCGGGCCGGGTACGGCGGACAGGGCCTGGACGCCGACGAGCTGGCCGCCGCCGTACGGGAGGCCCTGGAGCCGCTGTGGCGGGGCACGGGTGACGACGCCGGGTGGCCGACGGTGGAGAAGCTGCTCGGCGAGCCGGTGGCGGCGGCCACGCGCGCGTGGCGCGACGGACAGGCCCGCACGCTCCAGGAGACGGCCGTGGCCGCGGTCCGCGCGGCGGCCCCCGCCGGCTTCCAGGTGCTGCTGCACGCCGACCCGGTGACGTACCACTGCGGAGCCAACGTGGGCGTGGACCCGGCCTGGATCCTGACCGCCGCGGACGGTGTGGTGGTCCCCTGCGCGGCCGGTACGGCCCTGCTCGCGCCCTTCGCCGAACACGCGCGCGTGGACACCGTCCTGGCCGCCAACTTCACGGTGGTCTCCGGGATGGGCGGCAGCCCCGGCACCCTCGCGGCCGACGCGGAGCGCGCCCGCGCGCTGGGCGCGACCGAACTCCGGCTGTATCACGCCGGGCTGGCCTCCGACGGCGACCTGGCCGCGGTACGGGAGGCGCTGCGCTGATCCGGCGGCCTCGTCCGCGACCCTCGTCCCGGCCGGCCCGCTCCCCGGTCCGCCAGGGCGCGGAAGCCGGGCAAGGTACCGGGCCGGCCGACCCGCGCCGCAACGCCGGGAAAGCCGGCCGGCGAGCTACGGGCGGGGCGGCCGCCCACGGCCGGTCCGGGCACCCCGAACGGCCTTCCTGCCGGGAACGCCCAGCGCCCCGGCGGTCAGGAGCAGTGCCCCGCCGAAGACCGGCAGCAGCAGCCGGTGGTCGACGAGTTCGACGAGGGCGGCGCCGACGGCCAGTCCGAGCACGTTCGGGGCGAACATCAGCGTGTCGGCCGTCGCGGTCGCCCGGCCCAGCGCGGCGGCCGGGATCTCGCGCTGTACGGCGGTGTGGGCGGCGACGAGGACGCAGGGGAGGCCGAGACCGCCGGCGAGGCTGCACGTGAGGAGTGCTATGTCACATGGCACCACCCGCCCGGCCACCGCCACCCCCGTCAGCGCGATCCCGTACGCCGCGAACCGCCGCTCCCCGAGCCGCCGCAGCGCGGGCCCCGAGACCAGCCCGACGCCGACCGAGCCGACGCCCTGCACGGCGTACATCACCCCCGTGTAGGCGGGGGAGTGACCGAGGGCGGCCACGACGGCGTAGTTCATGCTGCTGCCGAGCGAGGCGAGGCACATCGTGGCGCCGCCGGCCAGGACCAGCGGCCGCAGGGCCGGATGCGCCAGGAGCAGCCGGACCCCCTCGGCGGTCCGCCCCCGCCCGCTGCCGCGCGACGCCCGTGCGGGCGGCTCCTCCCGCACCCGCAGCAGCGCGCACAGCCCCGCCGCCAGCACGAAGGTGCAGGCGTCCAGCAGCGCCACGCCCGGCCCGCCGTACGCCGTGTACAGCGCGGCGCCGGTCAGCGGGGCGACCAGCTTCATGCCCTCGCGGGCGGTCATCCGCAGCCCGTTGAAGTCGCCGAGGAGGGCCGGGTCGACGGCGGTGACGACCAGCGCGGAGCTGGCCGCGTCCTCGACGACGCCGGCCGCGCCGTAGAGGACGAGCACGGCCAGGAGCAGCCAGACGGAGGCGGCGGAGCGGACCGTGCAGAGCGGCAGCAGGAGGAGCGCGAGGGCGAGGTTCGTGCGGACCACCAGGGGTTTGCGGCGGACGCGGTCGGCGAGGGCGCCGAGGGCGGGGCCGAGGAGGGTGGGGGCCCAGAGGGTGGCGGTGCAGAGGGCGGCGAGGCCGTCGGAGCCGGTGAGGTCCTTGACCCAGACACCGGACACGAGCCAGAGCGCGGAGGTGCCGAAGCCGGAGACCACGACGCCGGTGAGGTAGAGGGCGGCGTTGCGGTCGCGCAGCAGGCGGGTCACAGACCAGGAGGTGGCTGTCATGCCTGGTCATCGTGGGTCTAAGGCGGGGGTGTGCGGATCGGGAAGGTGCCTTACGAACACGGCGGGGAAGGGCGGTGAACGGCAGTTCCCCTATCGAATGCGTGACCTTTGCGGGTGGCGGCGGTCGTCGGGCGCGGTGGCGGGAGCTTCGGGCCAGGTCGGGCCGGGGTGGGCCTGGGCGGGCCCGGACGGCGGACGTGGCCGAGCCGTCAAACGGCCCGATCCGTGAGCGGGCGGGGACCCGGATCCGTACTCTCCTCGCCATGCCCTTGAGCCTCACCGTCCTCGGCACCGCCTCCCCTCACCCTCGGCCCGGCCGCCCGTGCTCCGGTTACCTGGTGCGCGGCGGCGGCGCCGAGGTATGGGTGGACGCGGGCACCGGGACCTTCGCGGAATTGCAGCGGCACACGGATCCGGCGCGGCTCACGGCGATCTGGGTCTCGCACCTGCACGCGGATCACAGCGCGGACCTGCTGGCCGCCGCGTACGCGTACGCCTTCGGCGGCCTGACCCCGGCCGCGCCGATCCCGGTCTACGCGCCGCAGGAGTGCGCACAGCGCCTGGCGGGCTTCTTCGGCCGGCCGGACCTGGGCTTCCTGGGCGGGGTGTTCGACTTCCGGCCGCTGTACGACGGCCACGCCGTCCAGCACTGGAACCTGCGGCTCGCCGCGCGGGCGGTCGCGCACGGCACGGAGGCCTACGGGCTGCGCGCCGAGTGCCAGGGCAGCGTGCTGGCGTACTCGGGGGACAGCGGGCCGTGCGCCGCGCTGACCGAGCTGGCCACCCGGGCGGACGTCTTCCTGTGCGAGGCCGACCTCGACAGGCATCGCGAAGGCGAAGGCGAACGGGTACATCTGACCCCGGAGGACGCGGGACGGATCGCCCGGGAGGCGGGCGCACGGGAACTGCTCATCACCCATGTGGGCCCGGCCCTGACCCGGGAGATGGCGGCGGCCCGGGCGGGGGCGGCGTCGGGGCGCCCCACCAGCGTGGCGCGGGAGGGGGAGGCGAGGGGGTTCTGACCCGGCGGCGGCCCACGCCCCGTCACTTCTCGCGGCCCGCCTCGCCCCGGCCCGCCTCGTCCGGGTCCGCCTCGTCCCGGTCCGCCTCGTCCGGGTCCGCCTCGTCCCGGTCCGCCTCGTCCCGGTCCGCCGGCCGCAGTCGCAGGCCCCGCTCCGCTGCGTTCAGCACCTCGTCCGGGGACAGCTCGTCGGCGCGCTCGACCACCACGAGGTCCCACCCGTGCCGGGCGACCGCGCCGAGGGTCACCGCGCGCTCGCGCGCCAGGTACGTCACCGCGGACGCGACATCGGTCACCGGAGGGCTCACCCCGTACCCGGCCAGCTTCCCGACGTACCGGTCGAGCCACTGCTCCCCCTCCCTCCCGGCGGCCCGGGACAGCGCGGACGCGGCGTTCCCGTCGAGGAAGACCATGACCGGGGAGACGGGTGCGAGCACCTCGGTGAGGCCGGTCAGGAACGCGTCGACGGTCTCCTCGTCGTGGCCCATGGCCAGCAGTGTCGGCACGAACGGCACCAGGGCGTCGGCGACCACCACGTCGTCGCCGCCCGCCAGAACCGAGTCGACGAACTCGGCGGTCGCCGCGATCAGCGTCCCCGTGCCGACGGTGCCGGTCGTCCGGAAAGCCTCCGCCACCGCGGCGAACTGGGGCCTGGTCAGGATCTCCTCCTCCCGGAAGTGGTCCACCCGCAGTCCGGCGCCGGACAGCCGTCGGGCCAGTCCGCCGCACAACGTCGACTTGCCCATCCCGGGAGACGCTCCCCACACGCTGATCAGAACCGTCATGGCCGTCGCTCCCGGAATCCCGGTCTTCCCTCAACCACCTTCTCTGTCAGAAGCATTGACGAAACACCGCCGTCCTCCTAGCTTCATCCGCGTCGTACTTCGTACGTCATATATGAGACGCGATACGCGAGATCAGACACGTCGGATCAGGTCCCGCACCTGATCGTGACCCCGAGAGGCGCGCATGACCTCTGTGCCCATGCCGATTCCGTCGCGCACGCAGTTCGTGCTGGACGCGATCAAGCACCGCATCCTCACCGGACAGCTGACGCCCGGGCAGGCCCTGGTGGAGACCGAGCTGGCCGCCCAGTTCGGGGTGTCCAAGACCCCCGTGCGGGAGGCGCTCAAGACCCTCGCCGGCACCGGGCTGGTGGTGATGAGCCAGTACAAGGGCGTCACGGTACGCATGGTGGACGCGGACATGGCGCGCGAGGTCTACGACGTACGGCTGCTCCTCGAACCCGAGGCCCTTCGGCGGGCCGTGCGGCGCGGCGCCTCGCTCGACGCCGCCCGTGCCGCCCTCACCCGCGCCGCCGACGCCACCGACACCGCCGAACGCTCCCTCGCCAACCGCGACTTCCACCGCGCCCTCTACCTCCCGTGCGGCAACCCGCTCCTCGGCCGGATGCTCGACGAGGTCCGCGACCAGGCCGCCCTCGTCTCCGCCGTCGCCTGGGCCGCCTCTCCCTCCTGGGAGCAGGAGGCGGGTGAGCACCACGAGATCCTGCGGCTGGCGCTGGCGGGCGACGCGGACGGAGCCGCCCGTGCCCTGCACACCCACATCGCGTCCTTCGTCGACCGGGCGTTCCCCCAGGCCGCCGACCAGGCAGGCCAGGCAGGCGAGGCAGACCAAGCGGGCCAGGGAGGCCGGGAATGAGCAGCGTGGCGTTCGAGAGCCAGCGGGCGGCCCTTGCCGACGTGGTGGCCATCCCGGTCACCCCCTTCGCCGCGGACGGCAGCGTCGACCAGGACGCCCACCGGGCCCTGCTGCATCGGCTCCTCGACGGCGGCGTCCGCACGCTCACCCCCAACGGCAACACCGGCGAGTTCTACGCCCTCGCCCCGCAGGAACGGCAGCTGGTCACCGAGTCGACCCTCGACGAGGCCGGGGACCGGGCGGCCGTGCTGGTCGGGGTCGGGCACGACATCGCCACCGCGGTCGCCTGCGCCCGGCACGCCCGCGAGCACGGCGCGCAGATGGTGATGGTCCATCAGCCCGTCCACCCGTACGTCTCGCAGGCGGGCTGGGTCGACTACCACCGGGCCGTCGCCGCGGCCGTCCCCGACCTCGGCGTCGTCCCGTACGTGCGCAACGCCCAGCTCCCCGGCGCCCGCCTCGCCGAACTCGCCGACGCCTGCCCCAACGTGATCGGCGTCAAGTACGCCGTCCCGGACGCCGCCAAGTTCGCCGCCTTCGCCCGGGACGCGGGGCTCGACCGTTTCGTCTGGGTCGCCGGGCTCGCCGAGCCCTACGCCCCCTCCTACTTCTCGGCCGGCGCCACCGGTTTCACCTCCGGCCTGGTGAACGTCGCCCCGGCCGTCTCGCTGAACATGATCGAAGCGCTTCGATCCGGTGACTACCCGGCCGCCATGAAGGTCTGGGAACAGATCCGCCGGTTCGAGGAACTCCGTGCCGCGAACGGCTCCGCCGACAACGTCACCGTCGTCAAGGAGGCCCTCGCCGCCCTCGGCCTCTGCCGCCGCGACGTCCGCCCGCCCAGCAGGCAACTGCCGGAGGAGAAGCGCGCCGAGGTCGCCGCCATAGCCACCGGGTGGTACCTGTGAACCCCGGCGGGAACGTCCCGCGCAGACCGCCCGAGGAACTGCGGAGCCACCAGTGGTACGGCACCGAGGGCCTCCGCTCCTTCAGCCACCGCGCCCGTACCCGCCAGCTCGGCTACCTCCCCGAGGAGCACCTCGGCAAGCCGGTCATCGCCGTCCTCAACACCTGGTCGGACATCAACCCCTGTCATGTGCACCTCCGCGATCGGGCGCAGGCCGTCAAGCGGGGCGTGTGGCAGGCGGGCGGATTCCCGCTGGAGTTCCCGGTCGCCACCCTGTCGGAGACCTTCCAGAAGCCGACCCCGATGCTCTACCGCAACCTCCTCGCCATGGAGACCGAGGAGCTGCTGCGGTCGTACCCGGTCGACGGGGCCGTGCTGATGGGCGGCTGCGACAAGTCCACCCCGGCCCTCCTCATGGGCGCGGCCTCCGTGGACCTGCCGGCCGTCTTCGTGCCCGCGGGTCCCATGCTCCCGGGGCACTGGCGGGGCGAGGTGCTCGGCTCCGGCACCGACATGTGGAAGTACTGGGACGACAAGCGGGCCGGAGTCATCGGCGACTGCGAGATGGCGGAGCTGGAGAGCGGGCTGGCCCGTTCGCCCGGCCACTGCATGACCATGGGTACGGCCTCCACCCTCACCGCCGCCGCCGAGGCCCTCGGCGTGACCGTCCCGGGCGCGTCCAGCATCCCGGCCGTCGACTCCGGGCACGACCGCATGGCCGCCAGGTCCGGGATGCGGATCGTCGAACTCGTCCACCGCGACCGCCGGCTCTCCCGCCTGCTCACCCGCGACGCCTTCGAGGACGCCGTCACCACCGTCCTCGGGCTCGGCGGCTCCACCAATGCCGTCATCCACCTCATCGCGATGGCCGGCCGGGCGGGGGTACGGCTCACCCTCGACGACTTCGACCGCATCGCCCGGACCGTGCCCGTGCTCGCCAACGTCCGCCCCGGCGGCCGGAAGTACCTCATGGAGGACTTCCACTTCGCGGGCGGCCTGCCCGGCTTCCTCTCCCGCATCCCCGACCTGCTCCACCTGGACCGGCCCACGGTCTCGTACGACAGCTACCGCGAGCAGCTGGCCGGCGCCCGGGTGCACGACGACGACGTCATCCGGCCCCGCGGCAACCCGGTGGCCGCCGAAGGCGGAGTCGCCGTGCTGCGCGGCAACCTCTGCCCGGACGGCGCGGTCATCAAGCACATCGCCGCCGAGCCCCGGCTGCTCAAGCACACCGGTCCCGCCGTCGTCTTCGACGACTACCGGACCATGCAGCGCACCATCGACGACCCCGCCCTCGGGATCACCGCCGAGACCGTGCTCGTGCTGCGCAACGCCGGGCCCAAGGGCGGTCCCGGCATGCCCGAGTACGGCATGCTGCCCATCCCGGACCACCTCCTCAAGCAGGGGGTGCGGGACATGGTGCGGATCTCCGACGCCCGGATGAGCGGCACCAGTTACGGCGCCTGCGTGCTGCACGTCGCACCCGAGTCGTACGTCGGCGGACCCCTTGCACTGGTCCGCACCGGGGACTCCATCACCCTGGACGTCCCGGCCCGCACCCTCCGGCTCGACGTCGACGACGAGGAGCTGGACAGGCGCCGGGCCGCGTGGACGCCACCGCCGGCGCGGTACCAGCGCGGGTACGGCGCCCTCTACGACCAGCAGATCACCCAGGCCGACACCGGCTGCGACTTCGAGTTCCTGGCCCGGCCGGGAGAAGTGCCGGACCCGTACGCGGGCTGACCCCATCACCGGACACGACCACCCCCGACCTTCGTCGAAGCGCTTCAACCACGTGCATTTAGCAAGCGCTTCCTGCACCCGCTGTAACCGATGCGAACGGAGAACAGTCATGGCCCAAGCCGCAGCCGTGGCGAAACCGCCCGCGCCACCCCGGCGGCGCCGTGCCTCCGCGACACCGCGCAGGCTGCCGTACCTGCTGGTCGCCCCGGCGGCCCTGCTGATGCTGGGCTTCATCGCCTACCCGGTGCTCAGCGTCTTCTACTACAGCCTGCAGGACTACAACCCGACCAAGCCCTGGCGGAACGGCTTCGCGGGCCTCGGCAACTTCACGCGGGCCTTCGCGCACGACCCGCAGTTCTGGGACACGCTGACCTTCAGCGCCAAGTGGGTCGTGGTGGAAGTCGGCTTGCAGCTGCTGTTCGGGCTCGCGCTCGCGCTGATCGTCAACCAGACGTTCGTGGGGCGGGCGCTGGGGCGGGCGCTGGTCTTCTCGCCGTGGGCGGTCTCCGGCGTGCTGACCTCCGCGATCTGGGTACTGCTCTACAACTCGCAGACCGGCATCACGCGTTACCTCGCCGACGCGGGCATCGGGTCGTACGGCACCAGCTGGCTCTCCGACCCCTCGACCGTCTTCCCGGCGGCCGTGGTCGCCGACCTGTGGCGGGGCGTGCCGTTCTTCGCGATCCTCATCCTCGCCGACCTCCAGTCCGTGTCCAGGGACCTGTACGAGGCGGCGGAGGTCGACGGGGCGAGCCGCCTCAAGCAGTTCTGGCACATCACCCTGCCGCACCTCAAGGACGCCATCGTCCTTTCCACGCTGCTGCGCGCGGTCTGGGAGTTCAACAACGTCGACCTGCTCTACACCCTGACCGGAGGCGGTCCGGCGGGGGAGACGACGACCCTTCCCCTCTACATCGCCAACACCAGCGTCGACGCCCACGACTTCGGCTACGCCTCCGCGCTGACCACGGTGGCCTTCGTGATCCTGCTCTTCTGCTCCGTCCTCTACCTGCGGCTGAGCAAGTTCGGAGGCGAGACCAAGTGATCACCGAGATCGCCCCCGCGGCCGAGGCCGCCGTGTCCGAGCCAGCCCGGCCGGGGAAGCGGCGCCGCGCCTGGGACGAGGTCCCCCGCTGGCAGATCTACCTCCCCCTCGGGATCTACCTCCTCTTCACCCTGGTCCCCTTCTACTGGATCCTGCTCTTCGCCCTCCGCCCGGCCGGCTCCACCTCGCTCGTCCCCTGGCCGGCCACCTTCGACCACTTCCGGAAGGTGTGGACCGAGCGCAGCTTCGGCACCTACTTCACCAACAGCGTCTACGTCGGGGTCTCGACCCTGGTGCTGACCACGGTCGTCGCGCTGGCCGGCGGCTACGCCCTGGCCCGCTTCGACTTCCGGCTCAAGCGCGGCTTCATGCTGGCCCTGCTCTGCTCCCAGTTCGTGCCGGGCGCGCTGCTCCTCGTCCCGCTCTTCCAGATCTTCGCCAGGCTCCAGATGATCAACTCCCTCGGGAGTGTGATCATCGCCGAGACCGTCTTCCAGCTCCCGCTGTCGATGATCCTGATCAGCGGCTTCATCAGGAACGTGCCGTACTCCCTGGAGGAGGCCGCCTGGGTCGACGGCTGCAACCGGCTCACCGCCTTCCGGATCGTCGTCCTGCCGCTGCTGCGGCCCGGGCTGGTGGCGGTCGGCTCCTTCGCCTTCGTGCACGCCTGGAACCACTTCCTGTTCGCCCTGATGTTCCTCTCCGACCAGAGCAAGCAGACCGTCCCGGTCGGCCTCAACACCCTGATGAGCGCCGACAGCGTGGACCTGGGCGCGCTGGCCGCGGGCGGCATCATCGCCGCCGTGCCCGTCGTGATCGTCTTCGCCTTCATCCAGAAGTGGCTGATCACCGGCTTCAGCGCGGGGGCGGTGAAGGGATGAGACACCTCGCGGGCGACCCGCGGCAAACGCTTACCCTGCACGCAAAGATCGACGACGCAGGGAGGACGCTGTGAACTCTTCGACCATCGACCTGGTTCTGGCGGGGGCGCGCGGCCACGGCCGCTGGCACCTGGAGAACATCCGCCGGCTCCAGGAGAAGGGTGTCGTACGGCTCGCCGGGATCTGCGAGCTGACCCCGCTGGGCGCGGACGAACTCCCGGAGGGGCTCGGGCAGCCCGCCCAGTCCGCCGACTTCGGCGCCCTGCTGGACGCGACCGGCGCCCGGATCGCGGTGATCTGTACGCCGATCCCGACCCACACGGACCTGGCCCTGGCGGCCGCCGAGCGGGGCGTGCACGTGCTCCTGGAGAAGCCGCCGGCGCCGTCGTACGCGGAGTTCCGGCGGATGGCCGACGGGGTCGCCAAGGCGGGCGTGGTCTGCCAGATCGGCTTCCAGTCGCTGGGCTCGCACGCCGTGCCCGCGATCCGGCGGCTGATCGCGGAGGGCGCCATCGGCGACGTGGTGGGCGTGGGCGGCGCGGGGGCCTGGGCCCGCCCGGAGTCCTACTACCGGCGGGCGCCCTGGGCCGGCAAGCGGCGGCTGAACGGCGTCGACGTCGTCGACGGGGTCCTGACCAACCCCCTCGCGCACGCCGTCGCCACCGGCCTCGCCCTGCTCGGCACCGACCGCGCCGAGGACGTCGCCGGCATCGAGACCGAGCTGCTGCGCGCCAACGACATCGAGTCCGACGACACCTCCTGCGTCCGCGTCACCACCCCGCGCGGCCCGGTCACGGTCGCCGCCACGCTCTGCGCCGAGGAACCGGGCGATCCGTACGTCCTGGTGCACGGCACCGGCGGCCGGATCACCCACTGGTACAAGCAGGACCGGGTGCTGGTGCAGCGGGCGGGCCACGGCCCGGAGGAGACCGAGTACGGCAGCACGGACCTGCTGGAGAACCTCGCCGACCATCTCACCACCGGCGCCGCCCTGCTGGTGGAACCGGACGCGACCGGCGCCTTCATGAAGGTCGTCGAAGCGATTCGACTGGCCGGTGACCCGGTCGCGCTGCCCGCCGACGCCTGGCACCGCGTGCCCGAGGACGGCCGCCGGGTCGTGACCGGCATCGACGCCCTGGTCACGGCAAGCGCCGACACCCTCTCCCTCTACTCCGAACTGGGTGCCCCCTGGGCCCCGCCGAAGGAGGTGAGCCCATGAGGGACGACGGTCGGCCAGGTGCCGCGGGAGCTGCCGGGGCCGCCGCCTGCACGCACTTCCGCGTCACCCCCTGCTGACTTCGACAGAGGAGAGCCGATCGATGAAGAGCAGCATCCGCAGAAGCAGGCGCGCGGCCCTCGCCGTCGCCCTGGGCTCCGTACTCGCGCTGACCGCCACCGCCTGCGGCGACGACGGCAGCGGCAGCGCGGGCGACAAGGGCGGCGAGGGCTCCGGCAAGGGCACGATCACCTTCTGGGACAACAACGGCGGTGTCCGCACCGACGTCTGGAAGGAGATCATCGCCGACTTCGAGAAGGCCAACCCCGACATCAAGGTCAAGTACGTCGGGGTGCCCGCCGCCAGCGTCCAGTCCAAGTACGACACCGCCATCCAGGGCGGCGGGCTGCCCGACGTCGGCGGGGTCACCACCGCGATGCTCGCGGAGGTCGCCGCCCAGGGCGCGCTGGAGCCGCTGGACGGTCGGCTCGCGAAGAGCCCGCTGAACGGCAAGCTCAACGAGAAGTTCCTGGAGAGCGTGAAGTCCGCGGGCGGCGACGGAAAGACGTACTCCGTGCCGACCTCCGCGAACAACGGCACGCTCTGGTACCGGACCGACCTGTTCAGCGCGGCGAAGCTGGATCCGCCGACCACCTGGACGAAGTTCTACGAGGCCGCCGGGAAACTCACCGACCAGGGGAAGAACAGGTTCGGGTACACCATCCGGGGCGGCGAGGGATCCATCGCCCAGGCGCTGGACGCCATGTACGGGCAGAGCGGGATCACCTCCTTCTGGAACGGTGACAGGACCACCGTCAACGACCCGAAGAACGTGGCCGCGCTGGAGAAGTACGCCGGGCTGTACAAGAAGGACACCCCGTCCGCCGACGTCAACAACGACTTCACCAAGATGGTCGCGCAGTGGGATTCCGGCACGATCGGGATGCTGAGCCACAACCTCGGTTCCTACGCGGACCACGAGAAAGCGCTGGGCGGGAAGTTCAAGGGAATTCCGAATCCGACGCTGGACGACGGCACCCGGGTGCAGGTCTCCAACCCCGTGGACGGGCTCGGCCTCTTCAAGTCCGGCAAGAACAAGGCCGCCGCCTGGAAGTTCGTCGAGTTCGCCGCCTCGCACGAGGCCAACAGCAAGTGGAACGAGTCGGCGGGGCAGGTGCCGGCGAACAACGAGGCCGCACAGGACGCGTGGGTCCAGGCGTCGGAGCCGACGAAGCTGGCCGCCGAGGCCTTGAACGGGGCCTCGACCAAGATCGTGCAGCTTCCTTACTACCTGCCGGACTGGAACACGATTTCCAAGGCGGACAACGAGCCGAACTTCCAGAAGGTGCTGCTCGGGAAGACGACGGCGAAGGAGTTCCTGGACACGTTGGCCGATCAGCTCGACAAGGCGCAGGCCGACTGGAAGGCCCATCACTGAGAGTTCGGGTGGGTTCGGCTGTGGGGAGCTGCGGGTTGTCCGTGGCTGGTCGCGCAGTTCCCCGCGCCCCCAAAAAGACAGCAAGGAAGGTGAACGGTCTTGTCGCTTACCCGTAGACAGGTCACCGCGGCCGGCCTCGCCGCCGTTCCGCTGGCCGGGCGAACTCCGGAGAGGAAACGAACGCTCTACATCGCCGGAGACTCCACCGCCGCCCAGAAATACGCCGACGCGGCGCCGGAGACCGGGTGGGGAATGGCGCTCCCCTTCTTCCTCCGGAACGAGATCGCCGTCTCCAACCAGGCCGTCAACGGCCGGAGTTCCAAGAGCTTCGTCGACGAGGGGCGGCTCGATGCCGTCCTCGGCACCATCCGGCCGCACGATCTGCTGATCGTCCAGTTCGCGCACAACGACGAGAAGAGCGACGACCCCACCCGGTACACCGAGCCCTGGACCACCTACCAGGACTACCTGCGGCTCTACGTCGAAGGCGCCCGCGCGCACGGTGCCCGGCCGGTGCTCGCCACGCCCGTCGAGCGGCGGCGGTTCGACGCCGACGGCAATGCCGTGCCGACGCACGGGGAGTACCCGGCGGCCATGCGCGCGCTCGCCGCGCGGGAACGGGTCGCGCTCCTCGACATCGAGGCGCTGTCGCTCGCGCTGTGGCAGTCGCTCGGCGTCGAGGCGACCAAGACGTACTTCAACTGGACGGCCACCGAGCAGGACAACACGCACTTCAACCCGCCGGGGGCCATCGCCGTGGCCCGGCTCGTGGCGCAGGAGCTGCTGCGCACCCGGGTGCTGGCCCGGCACGACGTCATCCGGCTGCACAAGGACATCCCGACGTCCTGGATCACCTGGCCACCCGCAAGCTGAGGAGACCCGCACCGTGCGTACTCAGAAATGTCATGGACGCGTCATGATGGCACTTGTCGGCTGCACGGCCCTCGTGCTGGCCATGACCGGAACCGCCCGGGCCGCCGGAGCCCACCGGGCCGCCCTCGACCGGCAGGTGCTGGCCGCGAACGACGGCTGGGGCGCGGCCACCACCGGGACCACCGGCGGGTCCGCCGCCGACGCCGCGCACGTCTACACCGTCACCACCTGGGACGGGTTCAAGGCCGCGCTGACGGACGGCGGGAGCGCGCCGAAGATCATCAGAGTCGAGGGGACGATCGACGCGGACGGGCCGAGCTGCGACTCGTTCGCCGTATCCGGCTACGACTTCGACGCCTACCTCGCGAAGTACTCACCCGAGGCCTGGGGCCACTCCACCAACCTCGACAACGAGCCCGACGACAGCCCGGAGGGGCTGCGCCGCGCCTCCCAGGCCGCCCAGGACGCCTACATCAAGGCCTATGTCCCGGCCAACACCACCATCGTCGGCATCGGCAAGGACGCCGGATTCAAGGGCGCCAGCCTGCAGATCAAGGCCGTCGACAACGTCATCGTCCGCAACCTGGGCTTCGAGAGCCCCCTCGACTGCTTCCCGCAGTGGGACCCGACCGACACCGCCGACGGCAACTGGAACTCCGAGTACGACAGCGCGGTGATCTACGGGTCCACGCACGTGTGGATGGACCACAACACGTTCACCGACGGCGACCACCCGGACAGCACCCTGCCGTACTACTTCGGGCGGATCTACGAACAGCACGACGGCGAGCTGGACATCGTCAAGGGCGCCGACTACGTCACCGCCTCCTGGAACGTCTTCGCGGACCACGACAAGACGATCCTCATCGGCAACAGCGACAGCGCGTCCACCGCGGCCGTCGACCGGGGGCACCTCAAGGTCACCTTCCACCACAACCTGTTCAGCAACCTGGTGGAGCGGGCGCCGCGGGTGCGGTTCGGGCAGGTCGACTCCTACAACAACCACTTCGTCGCCGAGGACGGCTACGGCTACAGCTACGGCATCGGGATCGAGTCCCAACTCGTCGCCGAACACAACGCGTTCACCCTGCCCGACACGGTGAAGGCCGGCTCGATCCTGAAGAAGTGGAACGAGTCGACGCTCACCGCCGACGACAACTACGTCAACGGTGAACCGACGGACCTGATCGCCGTCCACAACGCGCAGATCCCGGCGGAGACCCTCACCGCGGGCTCGACCTGGACCCCGGCCCTGCGCACGAAGGTCGATCCGGCGCCGGCCGTGCCGCGCATCGTCGACTGCGGCGCGGGCGCCGGCCACCTGCGCTGACGCGCGTCCGCCGCGGCCGGGGCGCCCGACGCGGTCCGCCCCGGCCCCACCCCCCACGGCAAGGAGTACCGCCACCCCTCTCCCTCTCCTCCCTCGTCAAGGAGCACCCGCATGTCCTCGCCCCACCTCCCCCTGTCCAGACGGGGTGTCCTGCTCGCGGGCGCCGGGGCGGGCGCCGCGCTCGCCCTGGCCGCCCTCCCCGCACACGCGGCCGCCCGCCCCTTCGGGCGGTACGGCTCCCCGGAGCGCCGCCGCACCCCGCGGACCCTGTACGTCGACCCCTGCGGCCGTGGCGACTTCACCACCGTCCGGGCCGCCGTGACCGCCGCCACCGGCAGCGGCTGGACGCTGGTCCTCGCCCCCGGCGTCTACCGGGAGACGGTCCTCCTGGACACCACCCGCACCGAGGCCACCTGGATCGGCGCCACCGAGAACCCGCGGGACGCCGTCATCGTGTACGACAACGCGGCCGGCACCCCCAAGCCCGGCGGCGGGACCTACGGCACCACCGGCTCCGCCACCGCCACCGTGCAGGCCGACGGCTTCACCGCCCGCTGGATCACCTTCGCCAACGACTGGCTGCGCGCCGACCACCCCGACATCACCGGCACCCAGGCCGTCGCCCTCAAGGTGCAGGGCGACCGCAGCGCCTTCCACCACTGCCGGTTCCTCGGCCACCAGGACACCCTGTACGCCGACTCGACGGCCCTCGGCGTCTTCGCCCGGCAGTACTTCGCGCACTGCTACGCCGAGGGCGACGTGGACTTCGTCTTCGGGCGGGCCACCGCGGTGTACGAGGGGTGCCACTTCCGCACCCTGGACCGGACCGACCTGACGGCCGCCCCCTACGGGTTCGTGCTCGCCCCGTCCACGGCGAACGCCAACCCGTACGGGTACCTGGTGAGCCGGAGCCGGATCAGCAGCGCAGCCCCGGACGCCGCCTACAAACTGGCCCGCCCCTGGGTGCCCAGCTCCGACACCACGGCCCGCCCCTCGCTCGTCGTGCGCGACTCCTGGCTCGGCCAGGGCATCGACGCCGTCGCCCCCTACACCAACATGTCGGACGCCTTCCCCTGGCAGTCCATGCGGTTTGCCGAGTACCGCGACTCGGGGCCGGGCGCGGCGATCACCGTCCCCGGCAACCGGCCCCAACTCATTCCGGAACAGGCCGAGTCCGCGACCCGGGAGGCCTACCTCGGTGACTGGACTCCCTGGAAGGAGTGCTGACGTGCCGACCCGACGCGCACTGCTCGCCGCCGGGGCGGCCGCGATCGCCGTGGGATCCGCCTCGGCCTTCACCCGGGACCGCCGGGTCCTGCACGTCCGTCCCGGTGACTCGGTCCAGGCGGCCGTGGACGCGGTGCCCGGGCGGGGGTGGACGATCGTCGTGCATCCCGGGACGTACCGCGAGACCGTCAACGTGCCCGCGGACAAGGAGGAGTTGACGCTGCGGGGCGCGAGCCGCGACCCCCGGGCCGCGGTCGTCGTCTTCGACAACGCCAACGGCACGCAGCGACCGGACGGTTCGGGGACCTACGGCACGGCCGGCTCGGCCACCTTCACCTCGGCCGCCGCCGGGCTCCGGGTCCGCGACCTCACCCTCGCCAACGACTGGCTGCGCGCCGACCACCCGGACATCACCGGCACCCAGGCCGTCGCCGCGTACCTGACCGGGGACCGCACCCATGTCGAGAACGTCCGGCTCCTCGGCCACCAGGACACCCTGTTCGCCGACACCACGGCACTCGCCTCCTTCGACCGGCAGTTCTTCCGGGGGTGCCACATCGAGGGCGACGTCGACTTCGTCTTCGGGCGGGCCACCGCGGTGTACGCGCACTGCCACTTCCGCACCCTGCAACGGGACGTGGCCTTCACGCCCAAGGGCATGGTGTTCGCCCCCTCGACCGCCCGTGCCAACCCGCACGGGTTCCTCGCCGTCCGCTGCCGGTTCACCTCCGGCGCGGAGGACGGGGCGTACAAGCTGGCGCGGCCCTGGGTGCCGTCGTACGAGACCACCGCCTGGCCCTCGCTGGTCGTGCGGGACAGCCTCGTCGGCCCCGGGATCGACCCCGTCGCGCCCTACACGAACATGCGGGACGCCTACCCCTGGCAGTCCATGCGGTTCGCCGAGTACCGCAACTCCGGGCCGGGCTCGGTGATCACCGTCCCCGGCAACCGGCCCCAGCTCACCGACGCCGAGGCCGCGTCGCACACCCCCGCCACCTACCTCGGCGACTGGAGTCCGCAACACACCGGTTCCCTCTGATCGACGAAAGGACCCGCACGTCATGCGTCGCATCAGCACCTTCACCGCGCTCGCGGTGACCACGGCAGCGCTCGGTCTCGCCGTGATCGCCACCCCGGCACACGCGGCCACCGTCGTGGTCAGCAACTCCACCGACCTGTCCAACGCCATCAAGAACGCCACCGCCGGCACGGTCATCCAGGTCCGCGGCGGCACCTACTACCCGACGGCCACCCTCCAGTCCACGGTCAACGGCACCTCGTCCGCGCCGGTCACGCTCACCGCGTACGGCTCGGAGACGGTCAAGATCGACGGCTCCTCGCTGCCGGCCGGCTCCTGGATCTTCAAGCTGACCGCGGACTACTGGAACGTCTCGAACATCACCTTCCAGAACTCCCCGGACAGCGCGGTGGTCTGCCAGTCCTGCACCGGGACGAACTGGAGCAACATCAAGACCATCGACGGCGGCGACTCCGGCTTCACGCTCACCGGGGACGGGACCGTGAACAACACGGTCAGGAACCTCGACTCGTACGGCAACTACGACGCCGCCACGCACGGCCAGAACGCCGACGGGGTCGCCGTCAAGTTCGGCTCCGGCACCGGCAACCTCGTCACCGGAGCCCGCCTGTACAACAACTCGGACGACGGGATCGACCTCTGGTCCTTCTCCTCGCCGGTCACCGTCGAGCACACCTGGTCCTTCGGCAACGGCGTCAACCGCTGGGGCGACTCCGCCTTCGAGGGCAACGGCAACGGCTTCAAGCTGGGCGGGAACGGCGTCACCGTCGCGCACGTCGTCAACAACTCGGCCGCCTGGGGCAACGCGGGCAACGGGTTCACCGAGAACTCCAACACCGGCGCGCTCGTCATCAACCGCACCACCGCCTACGCCAACGGCGGCTGGGGCTACTACTTCGCCACCAGCGCGGCCCGGCTCGGCAAGAACCTCGCGGTGAGCAACGGCAGCGGAACGGTCAGCAAGGGCTCGTCGGTGGTGTCCGCCGGCAACAACTGGGACAGCGGGATCAGCACCCCCGCCTTCAAGTCGACGGACGCCTCGACGACGTACAACTCCCGCCAGTCGGACGGCTCGTTGCCGGCCACCACGTTCCTGACGACGGGGAGCACGACCATCGGGGCCACCATGAACTGAACGGAGAACCGGAAGGACTGCCTCCAGGGCGCTTGACCCGCTTTTTGCCCGCCGATGAGATATCGATCAGGCAACGGGTCTCGCGCCCACCCGGGTGACGCGCGTAGAACTCCTGTCATGCATAAGTCACTTCGGCTCGCGGCGATCGCCGCGGCCTGCGCCCTCGCCGGCGGTGCCCTCTACGGCGCCGGTGCCGCCACGGCCGGCCAGTCGACCGCCAACTCCACCCACGAGCCGTACAACATCGGGCTCTTGGTGAAGGACATCGACACCTACTACGGCACCGCCGCCGACGCCAACGGCGTCTACCAGGCCTCGCCGACCAGCCCCTACGCCAAGGACCTGGCGCGCATCGACGCGGACGCCAAGCGCTACATCGACCGGGCCGCGCGCAAGGCGAACCGCCACGGCAAGAAGACCGCGGTCGTCTTCGACATCGACGACACGCTGCTGCTCAGCCTCGACTACGAGAAGCGCTACAACTACACGTACAACTCGACCACCTGGGCCGACTACGTCAACAAGGCCGACCGGCCGGGCGTGTTCGGCAGCGCGGAGCTGGTCCGGTACGCGAAGAGCCAGGGCGTCGAGGTCTTCTACAACTCCGGGCTCAGCGAGGCGCAGCGCACCGCCGCCGTGGAGAACCTGAAGAAGATCGGCGCCGACGTCAACCTCGACGCCGCCCACATGTTCCTCAAGGACAAGGCCAACCCGCCGTCCTACCTGAGCGCCTGCGCCACGCCGGGCACCTGGAACTGCACGACCGTGCAGTACAAGTCCGGCACCCGCAAGCACATCGAGGACGACCTCGGGTACGAGATCGTCGCCAACTTCGGCGACCAGTACTCGGACCTGGACGGCGGTTACGCGAACCGCACGTACAAGCTGCCGAACCCGACGTACTTCGTGTCGTAGTCGTAGCGTCGTAGTCGCAGCCGGGAAAGACGGCAACCCTTTCCTGCCACGGTGGCGACTGGGAGACAGAAACGGGCCGGGGCGGCCCCTCCGGCCCGTTTCGCTCCCTCGTCGATCACGTCCAGCGCGTTCAGCACGTCACGGACGTCAAGGAAAGGAACGGCCAGTGCGCTTCAGCACCGGACGCCACCGCAGGACGCGTACCCTCTCGATCGCCGCGGCGGTGGCCGTCGCCGCGGGGGCGGGAGGCGTCTACCTCGGCCTGTCGAACGGCGGTGCCCAGGCCGCCACCAGCACGGTCACCGTCTCCACCACGGCGCAACTGCAGTCGGCCGTCGCGAACGCCACCGCCGGCACCGTCATCCAGGTGCGCGCGGGCACCTACTACCCGACCGCCACCCTGAAGTCGACCGTCAGCGGCACGAGTTCGAACCGCATCACGCTCAAGGCCTACAGCGGCGAGAAGGTGAGGATCGACGGCTCCAAGCTGCCCGCCGGCCAGTGGCTCACCGGGATCTACGGCAGCTACTGGACCGTCCAGGACCTCACCTTCCAGAACTCCCCGGCCCAGGGCTTCGTGGTCACCTCGTCCACGGGCGGGATCTTCAAGAACCTCGTCACCGCGGACAACGGGGACTCCGGGTTCACGCTGCGCGGCGACAACACCGTGAACAACCTCGTCCAGAACCTGGACAGTTACGGCAACTACGACAAGGCCGGGCACGGGCAGAACGCCGACGGCATCGCCATCAAGTTCGGCTCGGGCACGGGCAACAAGGTGACCGGCGCGCGTCTGTACAACAACTCGGACGACGGTCTCGACCTGTGGCAGTTCTCGTCGCCCGTCCGGGTCGAGCACAGCTGGGCCTTCGGCAACGGGAAGAACCGGTGGAACGACTCCGCGTTCGAGGGCAACGGCAACGGGTTCAAGCTGGGCGGCGGGGGCGTCGCCGTCGCACATGTCGTCAACGACGACGCGGCCTGGGACAACACGCTCAACGGGTTCACCGAGAACTCCAACACCGGGGCGATCGTCCTGAACCGCAACACCGCCTACGCGAACGCCCAGGCCGGGTTCTTCTTCGAGACCGGCAAGGCGCGGCTGGCGCGGAACCTCGCGGTGGGCAACGGGGGCGGGGCGGACAAGCTGGGGTCCAGGGCGGTGTCCGCCGCGAACAGCTGGGACGGCGGGGTGAGTGTGCCGACGTTCAAGTCGACGACCGCGACGACCGCGTATGCGGCGAGGACGGCGAGTGGGGCGTTGCCGGTGACGGTGTTTCTGACCACCGGGTCGGCGACGATCGGATCCACCATGGACTGACGGGTGCGTCGCGGGCTGCGCGGCCCGTCGTTGCTGGTCGCGCAGTTCCCCGCGCCCCGGAAGGGGCGCGGATGTCCCGTCGGTCTCAGGAGTCGCCCTCACCGTTTGTGTGCGTCGCGAAGTTCCCGGTCACCGCGTACTGCTTGCCGGCCGCCGTGCCGGTGATCGTGTAGGTGTCGTTCTTCGCGTCGCGGCCGCCCTGCTGGTGGTTGTACTGGCCCGCGAACACCCACTCGCCGACGGCGACCTTGCTGTCCGGCTTGAGGGTCCATGTGTAGACGAGGAAGCCGTTCTGCTCGGCGACCGACTGGGTGAAGTCGGTCTCCGGCAGGGAGCGCCAGGCGCCGGCGTCGGTCACTCCGCCCGTCTGGGCCACCTTCAGCCGCACCGTGAGCGCCGTCAGCTGTCCGGAGGTCTTCAGGGTCACGTCGGACTGGGCCCAGAAGTCGTTGCTGTGCGGGTCCACCGAGCCGTCCGACCAGAGCGGGCCGTCCGTCTCGCCCTTCGCGACGGGTGCCGCGGGGGTGGCGGAGGCCTTCGGGGTCGACGAGGGCGTCGCACTCGCCTTGGGGGAGGCGGCCTTCGAGGGGGCGCCGGAAGCCGGCGGGGCGGCCGGGCGGGACGGCGGGCGGCTGGTCGCGTCCGGGGACGACAAGGGCGTCGGCGACACCGCGACCGTCTTCTCGGTGGGCGGGTCCTTCACGGCCGAGGCGACCGCGTAGCCGCCGACCCCGAGGACCGCGGCGACCGCCGCCGTGGCACTGACCACCCGGACCCAGCCGAACACGGGGGGAAGGGTGGCGCGATGGTTCGGGCGGGCCTGCGCGGCCATGCCCCGCTCGACCCGGGCCAGGATGCGGGCGCGGTCGGGTTCGTGCGCCTCGGCCGCCTCGTGCAGCCGGGCGCGCAGCTCGTCGTGCACGTCCTGCTGCCTCATCGGTTCCTTCCTCCGCTCTCGCCGGTCCGCGGTGCCATCGCCGCGTGCACCCTCTGCGGAACACCCTGGGACTCGCCGAGCAGCCGCTGCAGCTCCGCCATGCCCTTCGACGTCTGGCTCTTAACGGTACCCACCGAGATCCCCAGGGCGAGCGCGGTGTCCTTCTCCGACAGGTCGAACGCGTGCCGGAGTACCACGCACGCCCGCTTGCGGAACGGCAGGCGGGCCAGCGCCCCCTGGACGTCGACCACTCCGGCGACGTCCGGGTTCTCGGTGGTCTCCTCGCGGTGCGACCAGAACAGGGCGATCCGGCGCCGCTCGCGCACGGCGCTGCGGATGCGGGTGCGGGCCAGGTTGGCGACGACGCCCCGCGCGTAGGCCACCGGGTGGTCGGCGGCCCGGACCCGGTCCCAGCGGTGCCACAGCGCCAGCAGGGCGTCGGCGGCCAGATCGTCGGCGGCGTCCGCCTCACCGGTCAACAGGTGGGCGAGACGCGCGAGTTCGGCGTAGTGGCGTTCGAAGAAGGCATGGAACTCCACGGAGGCGGCGTCGTCGACGACTGTGCCCACGGGTGACCTCTTCTGTGAGGGATTCTGTGTCATGTAGATGACATGCGATGGCTTGCGCGTATCCGGAGGAACGTTCCGGCGAGATCCGGAGCGTAGCAGTGATCATTTCGTGTGCGTCGTACGGGGGTTCGATGTGTCCGGTGCGAAGGGTCGGACGCGGTGTGGTCCACCGAACCACACCGAGCCCGATTCCGTAACACGGGGAAAACCTGAAACAGGTTCGGCGCGGGAACAATCCAGCCAGCATCCGCACACGCAAGCTCAGGGGACGAGGAGTTCGACCATGTCCGAGACGCAGAAGGCGGCCCCGCCGCAGGGGTCCGCGCCACCTGCCGGGAACGGCGTCGACCGGTTCTTCAGGATCTCCGAACGGGGCTCCACCTTCGGCCGGGAGATACGCGGCGGCTTCGCCACGTTCTTCACCATGGCCTACATCCTTGTCCTGAACCCCATCATCCTCGGCAGCGCCAAGGACAAGTTCGGACACAGCCTCGACACGGGCCAACTCGTCACCGCCACCGCGCTGGTGGCCTGCGTGATGACGATCATCATGGGTGTCGGGGGCAACCTCCCTCTCGCCATCGCGGCCGGACTCGGCCTCAACGCCGTCGTGGCCTTCCAGCTGGCGCCGCTGATGAGCTGGCCCGACGCGATGGGCCTGGTCGTCCTCGAAGGCCTGCTGATCTGCGTGCTCGTGCTGACCGGCCTGCGCGAGGCGATCATGAACGCCATCCCGCAGCAGCTGAAGCAGGCGATCGGCGTCGGCATCGGCCTGTTCATCGCGTTCATCGGCTTCGTCGACGCGGGCTTCGTCAGCCGGATCCCGGACGTCGCGGACACCACCGTGCCGGTGCAGCTGGGTGCCGTCGGCCGGCTCACCGGCTGGCCCGTGCTCGTCTTCTGTGTTGGCGTGCTCCTGACCATCGCGCTGGTCGCGCGGAAGGTGAAGGGCGCGATCCTGATCAGCATCGTCACGATGACCCTGGTGGCGATCGTCATCAACTCCGCCGCCGACATCAAGAGCTGGGGCCTGACCACGCCGAAGGTCCCCGACAAGGTCGTGGCCGCCCCCGACTTCGGGCTCATCGGTCACTTCAGCCTGTTCGGCGGCTTCGCCAAGGCCGGTGTCCTCACCGCCGTACTGCTCGTCTTCACCCTGATCCTGTCCGACTTCTTCGACGCCATGGGCACGATCGTCGGCATCAGCGCGGAGGCCGGGCTGCTCGACGAGCAGGGGCAGGTGCCGGGCATCGGGCGGGTGCTCTTCATCGACGGCGCGGCGGCGGTGGCCGGCGGCCTCGGCTCGGCCTCCTCCAACACGGCGTACATCGAGTCGGCGGCGGGGGTGGGGGAGGGCGCCCGCACCGGGTTCGCCAACCTGGTCACCGGCGGCCTGTTCGGTCTCGCCCTCTTCCTCACGCCGCTGCTGACCATCGTCCCGCTCCAGGCGGCGGCGCCCGCGCTGATCGCCGTGGGCTTCCTGATGATGACCCACGTCAAGCACATCGACTGGGACAGGTACGAGATCGCCATCCCGGCGTTCCTGACGATCGCCGCGATGCCGTTCACCTACTCCATCACGGACGGCATCGGGGCGGGGTTCCTGGCGTACGTCGTGATCAAGGCGGTGCTGGGGAAGGCGAAGGAGGTCAACTGGCTGTTGTGGGCCGTCTCGGCGCTGTTCCTGGTGTACTTCGCGATCGATCCGGTGGAGCAGGTGCTGGGGGTGAAGTAGGGGGAGGGGCGCGAGGGCGCGTCGCCGGCCACGGGTTCGTCGTGGCTGGTCGCGCCCACGCGGCGGTAGCCGCGAATCGGCTACCGCCCCGCGCCCCTTGCGGGGCGCTTCGGTTCGGGGCGCTTACTTGAGCGCCGCCTCCATCATCGCCTTCGCCACCGGCGCCGCCAGCCCGTTGCCGCTGACCTCCGACCGGGCCGCGTCCGACTGCTCGACCAGGACCGCCACCGCGACCTCCTTGCCGTTGCTGTCGGACTTGCCGTACGACGTGAACCAGGCGTACGGCGTCTTGCTGTTGTTCTCGCCGTGCTGGGCCGTGCCCGTCTTGCCGCCCACCGTCACGCCGTCGATGAGCGCGTTCGTGCCCGTGCCCTCCTTGACGACCGTCTCCATCGCGGACTGCAACTGCTCCGCGGTCGAGGAGCTGACGATCTCCGTGCTGCTCGCGTCGTCGTCGTAGTTCTTCAGCACGTCACCGCCGCTGTCGGTGATCTGCGAGACCATATGCGGCGAGACCAGCTTGCCGCCGTTGGCTATGGCGGCCGACACCATGGCCATCTGGAGCGGGGTCGCCGTGACGTCGAACTGGCCGATGCCGGACAGGCCGGTCTGGGCCTTGTCCATGTCCGACGGGTAGACGCTGGCGTAGGCCCGCACCGGCACGTCCTGCTTGGCGTCGTTGAAGCCGAACTTCTCCGCCATCGCCCTGACCTTGTCCTGGCCGAGGTCGACGGCCATCTTGCCGAAGACGTTGTTGCAGGAGTAGCGCAGGGCCGTGCGGATCGAGGCGTCCTTGCAGGGCGCCGAGGCGCTCTCGTTCTTCAGCGGGGTGGTCGTGCCGGGCAGGGTGTAGGGGTTGGGGCTGTCGGTCCTGTCGTCGACGTTCGCGTAGAGGCCGTCCTCCAGGGCCGCCGCCGCGACCACCAGCTTGAACGTCGAGCCCGGCGGCAGCGGCTGGCGCAGCGCCCGGTTGGTGAGCGGCTTGTCGCTGTCGGCGTTCAGCTTCTTCCAGGCCGTGCCGGCGGTGTTCGCGTCGGTGAGCGCCGAGGGGTCGTACGACGGGGTCGACACGGCCGCGAGGATCTTGCCGGTCTTCGGGTCGATCGCGACCGCCCCGCCCTTCTTGCCGCCGAGGGCCTGGTACGCCGCCTTCTGGACGGCCGGGTCGATCGTCGTGATCACGTTGCCCGGTTCGGCGCGCTGGTCGGTGACCGTGTCCATCACCGTCCGGAGCCGGCTGTCGGTGCCGTTGAGCAGGTCCTGGTACACGCCTTCCAGCAGGGTCGGGGCGTAGGCCTGCGAGGCGTAGCCCGTCACCGCCGCGTACAGCTTGCCGTTCGTGTAGGTGCGCTTGTACTTGAGGTCGCTGTTGCCCAGTGTCTGTGCCGAGCCGGTGATCGAGTCACCGGCCACGATGATGTTCCCCAGTGGTTGTGAGTACGTCTCTATGGCGTTGCGCCGATTGTTCGTGTCGTCCGCGAGAGCCTGACCGTCGTAGAACTGCACCCATGTCGCCCTGACCAGCAGGGTGACCACGAGCAGCAGTGCGAAGACGGACGCCCGCCTGATCGTCTTGTTCATCCCGCTCAGACAGACGAGCGAAGACGGGACCTCGTTCCCGTACGGCGGGATTTCTCATCGTCCGCTCATGCGGCCCGGACGGGGTCCGCTCGCCTGTGCCGTCCGGGCCGTCCGGGCCGTCCGGGCCGTCCGGGCCGTCCGGGCCGTCTGTGTCGGCTGTGCCGTCCGGGCCCCGGCCGGGTCAGAGCCGTCGCGTCGCCAGCGTCAGGCGGTCCCGGGCGTCGAACAGGGCGTCCTTGATCATCTGCTCGTGGGCGGGGGTGAGGCGGGCCACCGGCACCGAGCAGCTGATCGCGTCGCGGGCCGGGGTGCGGTACGGGATCGCGACGCCGAAGCAGCGCAGCCCGAGCGTGTTCTCCTCGCGGTCGATCGCGAAGCCCTGCTCGCGGATCTGGTGCAGCTCCTCGACGAGCTTCTCGCGGTCCGTGATGGTGTGCTCGGTCAGCGCCGGGAGCGTCTCCGGCAGCAGCTTGCGGACCTGCTCGTCGGTGTGGGTGGCGAGCAGCGCCTTGCCGAGCGAGGTGGAGTGCGCGGGCAGCCGGCGGCCGACCCGGGTGAAGGGGCGCAGGTAGTGCTGCGACTGGCGGGTGGCCAGGTAGACCACGTTCGTGCCGTCGAGGCGCGCCAGGTGGATGGTCTCCGTGGTGTCGTCGGAGAGCCGGTCCAGGGTCGGGCGGGCCGCCGCGACCACCTCGTCGCCGTCGATGTACGACGTGCCGACCAGCAGCGCCCGCACCCCGATGCCGTACCGGGTGCCGGTCGCGTCCGTCTCCACCCAGCCCAGCTCCACCAGCGTGCGCAGCAGCATGTAGAGGCTGGACTTGGGATACCCGACGGCCTCCTGGACGGCCGCGAGGGAGTGCATACCGGGCCGGCCCGCGAAGTACTCCAGCAACTCCACGGTCCGTACCGCGGACTTGACCTGTGCCCCGCCGCCTGTCTCGCCTGCCGACATCGCCCTTGACCCCTTCGTTGGACGAGAAACCGAGGTTATAGTCTCCAACAGCATATTCATCATCAGAGACAGCGTTCAGTATATCGAACGCTCCTGGTGAATGACCCGGATATGACCCGGATACTGCGGCAGAACGCAACTCATGGAGGGACCCGCGGTGGCAGCAGCACCAGTCTGGAGCGTCGACCCGCGCACCGGGAAGCAGCGTGAACAGGTTGCGGTGGAGGCCACAGCGGAGGAGGTCGACGCCGTCGTCACGGCCGCGCACGCCGTCCGCGGCTCCCTCGCCGACCGCACGGTCCGCGCGGCCTTCCTGCGCTCGGCCGCCGCCGGGCTCGACTCGGCCAAGGACCGGCTGGTCGAGGCCGCCGACGCGGAGACCGCGCTCGGCCCGGTCCGGCTGACCGGGGAACTCGCCCGTACCGTCTACCAGCTGCGGGCCTTCGCGGACATCGTCGACGAGGGCGCCTTCCTCGACGTCATCATCAACCACCCCGACGCCACCGCCACCCCGCCCGTCCCGGACCTGCGCCGCTACAAGGTCCCGCTGGGCGTCGTCGCCGTCTACTCCGCCTCCAACTTCCCCTTCGCTTTCTCCGTCGCCGGCGGCGACACCGCGAGCGCGCTGGCCGCGGGCAACCCGGTGGTCGTCAAGGCCCACCCCGACCACCCGGCCCTGTCCGAGCTGGTCGCCAAGGTGCTGCGGCTGGCCGCGGCCGAGCACGGCATCCCGGAGGCCGTCGTCGGTCTCGTGCACGGCTTCCAGGCCGGCATCGAGCTGATCGGGCACCCGCTGGTCGCCGCGGCCGGTTTCACCGGTTCCATCCGGGGCGGCCGCGCGCTCTTCGACGCGGCCGCCGCGCGGCCGGTGCCGATCCCCTTCCACGGCGAGCTGGGCTCCCTGAACCCGGTCCTCGTCACGGAGGCCGCGGCCACCGAGCGGGCCGAGGAGATCGGTAACGGGCTCGCCGGGTCGATGACCCTCGGCGTCGGGCAGTTCTGCGTGAAGCCGGGCCTGGTGCTGGTGCCGGCCGGCGCCGCCGGTGACGGCCTGGTCAAGTCCCTCACGGACGCGGTCAGCAACACCGACGCGGGCGTGCTGCTCGACCACCGGATGCGGGACAACTTCGTCGCCGGGGTCGCCGAGCGCGCCGGGCTCCCCGACGTGGAGAGCCCGGTGACGCCGGGGGCGGGCGGCGAGCACACCGTGAGCGCCGGGTTCCTGACGGTGCCGGCGGCCAGCCTGGCCGAGGAGGGGGCCCATGACCTGCTCCTGGAGGAGTGCTTCGGGCCGGTGACCGTGGTGGTCCGCTACGAGGACCGGGGCGAGGCGACGGCGGTGCTGTCGCGGCTGCCGGGGAACCTCACGGCGACGGTGCACGTCTCTGCCGAGGAGGCCGCGGGGGAGGGGCTCGGGGCGGAGATCCTCGCCGAGCTGACGCCGCTGGCGGGCCGTGTCCTGGTGAACGGGTGGCCGACCGGGGTCGCCGTGGCCCCGGCGCAGCATCATGGCGGGCCGTACCCGGCGACCACCTCCACGTCCACTTCCGTGGGCGGTACCGCCATCGAGCGGTGGCTGCGGCCGGTGGCGTATCAGGGGGCGCCCGCTGCTCTGCTCCCGGCGGAGTTGAAGGACGACAATCCCCTGGGGCTTCCCCGGCGGTTCAACGGGGTGCTGGAGCGGTAGCGCCGTGGGGGTGCGGGGTGCGTCGCGGGGTGCCGGTTCGCTGTGGCTGGTCGCGCAGTTCCTCCCCCAGCCTTCGGCCGGGGGTACCCCCAGCGCCCCTTCAAGTTGGCCTCCCCTGACCACGTCGAAAAGTTCTGCTGACACAATCCGACCATGGACGTCGAACTTCCCGAACTTCCTTTCCCCCTCCGTACCTACGGGCCCGACGGGCACTGGTTCCATGAGGACGGGGTGCTCACCGGGTGGGCCGGGGCCCGGCAGGACCGGTTCGTGTCGCCCACCGGGGAGGCACTGGATCCCGCCTCGGACGCGCCCCGGCTGCTCGGGGCGCCCGAGGGGGACTTCCAGCTGATCGCCCGGGTCACCGTCGGGTTCGGTGCCGCCTTCGACGCCGGTGTGCTGTACGTCCACGTCGGCGACCGGGCCTGGGCCAAGCTCTGCCTGGAGAACTCCCCGGACGTGCCCACCGTCTGCACGGTGGTCACCCGGGGGCACTCCGACGACTCCAACGCCTTCACGGTGGAGGGCAGTTCGGTCTGGCTGCGGATCAGCCGGACCGGGCGGGCGCTCGCCTTCCACGCCTCCCGGGACGGCAAGAAGTGGGTCTTCGTCCGGCTGTTCACCCTGGGCGGCGAGAAGGAGACGGAGGGCGCGCTGGTCGGCTTCATGACCCAGTCGCCGATGGGGGAGGGGTGCGTGGTCACGTACGACCACATCGAGTTCAGGCCCGACTGGCCGGCCGACCTGCGCGACGGAAGCTGAGGAAGAGCGGAAACGGAACCGGCACGGACGCGGGCACGTCCTCCGTTGCGTGATCAGTGACCGTGAGAAGAGTGCCCGCGTGATCCGTACGGCGCTGTCCGCCGAGGCGGAGACCATCGCCGCGCTGCACCACCGGGCCCGGTCGACGTACTACCCGGACGGACTCCCGGACGACGGCGTCGACTGGACGGCCGCCTGGCGCGGCGCCGTCGAGCGGCCGGACGGGCAGGTGCTGTGCGTGGTGGAAGCGGGGGAGATCATCGGGGTCGCCTCCTTCCGCACCCCGGAGGGCGCCGCCGCTGAAACGGTCAAGCTGTTCCAGTTCCATGTCGACCCCGACCGCTGGCGGGCCGGTGTCGGCACCGCCCTGCACGCCGCCTGTCTGGAGCAGTGGCGCGCCGACCGCAGGCGGACCGCCGTGCTGGACGTGCACGTCGACAACGGGCGGGCCCAGGCCTTCTACGCCCGCCAGGGCTGGGTGCCGGACCCGGAGAACCCGCCGGCCGAAGGTGATCACCACGTGTTCCTGCGATACGCGGTGGACGGGGAATGACGCGGGCTGTTTGAAGGTTCAGGTAGTTGAAGACCTCTTATGACTACCTGGAGAGCCGACAACATGCGCGTCGAGATCTGGTCCGATATCGCTTGCCCCTGGTGCTATGTCGGAAAGGCGCGCTTCGAGAAGGCGCTCGCCGCCTTCCCGCACCGTGACGACGTCGAGGTCGTGCACCGCTCCTTCGAGCTGGACCCCGGCCGCGCCAAGGACGACGTCCAGCCGGTGCTCGCCATGCTCAGCAAGAAGTACGGCATGAGCCAGGCCCAGGCCCAGGCGGGCGAGGAGAACCTGGGCGCGCAGGCCGCCGCCGAGGGTCTCGAGTACCTGACCCGGGGCCGTGACCACGGCAACACCTTCGACATGCACCGGCTGCTGCACTTCGCCAAGGAGCAGGGCCGCCAGGACGAGCTGATCCAGATCCTGTACCGGGCGAACTTCGCCGAGGAGCGGTCCCTCTTCAGCGAGGGCGAGGACCGGCTCGTGGAGCTGGCCGTGGAGGCCGGGCTGGACGCGGCGGCCGTGCGCGCGGTGCTCGCCGACCCGTCCCGCTACGCCGACGAGGTCCGCGCCGACGAGCGCGAGGCCGCCGAGCTCGGTGCGAACGGGGTGCCGTTCTTCGTCCTCGACCGGAAGTACGGGGTCTCGGGGGCGCAGCCCGCCGAGGTGTTCACGCAGGCGCTCAGCCAGGCCTGGGGCGCGCGTTCCCCGCTGAAGCTGATCGACGAGGGCGGCGCGGAGGCCTGCGGGCCGGACGGGTGCGCGGTGCCGCAGCACTGAGAAGGTCCAGGTCGGGGGCGTCGTATAAGCGTCGCTTGGTGGATCCGCGTAGCAATCCGCAATGGACGGGGGGTCCCCCGGGCCGCAGAGTGGACGCATGGAGACCACGGAGACGTTCGAGAGCCTCGTCCGCGCCGAGTTCGCCCCGAAGACCACCTACCTCAACACCGCCAGCAACAGCCTGCTGCCCGCCCGTACCGTGGCCGCCCTGCACCGGGCGGCGCTGCTGCGGGCCGAGGGCCGGCCCCTGACCTCGCTGTACGAGGACGTGGAGGCGTGCCGGGCCGCCTACGCCCGGCTCGCCGGCGTTCCGGCGAGCCGGGTCGCGGCGGGCGCCTCGGTCGCCGCGCACTCCGGGGTCATCGCCGCCGCGCTGCCCGCCGGCGCCGAAGTGCTCACCGCGGAGGACGACTTCACCTCCGTACTGAACCCGTTCCACGTCCGCGGCGACCTCAAGGTCCGCGCGGTGCCGCTGGAGCGCATCGCCGAGTCCGTCCGTCCGGACACCGCCCTCGTCGCGGTCAGCGCGGTCCAGTCGGCGGACGGCCGGCTCGCCGACCTGCCGGCGCTGCGCGAGGCCGCCCGCGCGCACGGGGCCCGTACCTACGTCGACTTCTCCCAGGCCGCCGGCTGGCTGCCGATGGACGCCGACGCGTACGACTTCACCGCGTCCGTCTCCTTCAAGTGGCTGCTCGGCCCGCACGGCGTGGCCTTCCTCGTGCTCCCCGAGGACTTCGGCGGGCTGACCCCGCTGCTCGCGGGCTGGGTCGCGGGCGAGGAGCCGTGGGACAGCTGCTACGGCCCGGTCGCCGAACTCGCCCACTCCGCACGGCGGTTCGACCTCACCCACGCCCTGTTCACGTTCGCCGGCCTGCGCCGTTCGCTCGACCTGATCGAGGAACTCGGCCCGGCCGCCGTGCACGCCCACGACGTGGGCCTCGCCGACCGGTTCCGGGCCGGGCTCGCGGCCCTCGGGCACCAGCCGGTGCCGGCCCCCGGCTCGGCGATCGTCTCGGTCCCCGGACTCGGCGGCCGCCAGCCCGAACTGAGCCGGGCCGGCATCGAGGTCTCCAACCGCGCGGGCAACCTGCGCGCGGCCTTCCACCTCTTCAACACCCCCACCGACGTGGACCGCCTGCTCGACGCCCTGGCGGGCTGACCGGGCCGTTCCGGCCGTTCCGGCCGTTCCGGCCGGTCAGGTCCGTGCCGTGGGGCGGGAACACAGGTTGGCCTCGACCCGGCCGAGCAGGGCGAGCAGCTGCTCGCGCTCGGCCGGGTCCAGACCGGCGAGGCTCTCCTCCTCCAGCGCGGTCCACACCCGCTCCACCTCGGTCAGCAGCCGGGCGCCGGACTCGGTGGCCTCCACCAGCACCGCGCGCCGGTCCGCCGGGTCCGGCAGCCGCCGTACCCGGCCGGCCTGCTCCAGCCGCTGCAGCATCTTGGTCACCGTGGAGGGGTCCAGGCCGAGCATCCTTATCAGGTCCGACTGCCGGGCCGGGCCGTTCTCCCACAGGTGCATCATCACCAGCTCCTGGCCCGGATAGAGGCCGAGCCCGCGCAGCAGCCCGGCGGCGGCGGTGCGGTGCAGCCGCGCCACGCGGCTCAGGGCGTGGCTGACCGGACCGCCCTGGGCGGCCGCGGGCAGCGCACAGCCGCGTCCGGCCGCGTGCGCCGCCGGTTCCTCGGTGGCCTCCATCGTCGCTCCCGCACCTCTCCGACTTCCGGGTAACCGTCCTCGAAGCCTACTCAGGCCCGGCCGCCGGGACCCGGCCCGGGGGATTTGATTGGTCGGCCAATCGTTCAGGTAGAGTGGCCCGCGACGCTTTACTTGGCCGACCAATGAAATGATCCCTGGAGACGCCGTGACCACTGCCTTCGACCCGATCGACCTCCCCGGCCACCGCCTGGCCAACCGCATCGCCATGGCCCCGATGACCCTCCCCCACGCTCGAATTCACTCGCGCGGGGGGACCCCCATCGCGCCGGGCTGGGCGGTCTGCCCACCGCGCTCATGGCGGAGTACTACGGCCAGCGCGCCTCGGCCGGCCTGATCGTGACCGAGGGCATCCAGCCGTCGGCGGTCGGCCAGGGCTACCCCGACACCCCCGGCCTGCACACCGCCGCCTGGCGCACGGTCACCGACGCCGTGCACGCCGCCGGCGGCGTGATCTTCGCCCAGCTCATGCACACCGGCCGGGTCGGCCACCCCGACCTGCTCCCGGACGGGCTGGTCAACGTCGCGCCCTCCGCGGTCACCGCCCGCGGGCAGGTGTACACCCACGAGGGCCCGAAGGACTTCGTCGAGCCGCGCGCGCTGACCGACGGCGAGGTCCACGCCACCGTCGCCGAGTACGCGGCGGCCGCCCGCGCCGCCGTCGAGGCCGGCTTCGACGGCGTGGAACTGCACGGTGCCAACGGCTACCTGATCCACCAGTTCCTGGCCCCGGGCAGCAACCGGCGCACCGACGAGTGGGGCGGCTCCCCGGCCGCCCGCACCCGGTTCGCGGTGGCGGCCGTCAAGGCGGTGGCGGAGGCCGTCGGCGCCGAGCGCACCGCACTGCGGCTGTCCCCGGGCAACCCGTTCAACGACATCGACGAACCCGAGCCGGAGCCGGCGTACACGGCGCTGGTCGACGCGGTGGAGCCGCTGGGCCTGGCCTATCTGCACGTGATGGAGGTGCCGGGCACCCGCGAGCTGACCACCGCGCTGCGCAAGCGGTTCAGCGGGGCGTTCGTCCTCAACCCGGCGACCGAGGGGCCCACCGGACCGGCGGACCTCGCCCTCGTCGAGGACGGCACGGCCGACGTCGTCTCCTACGGCCAGCTCTTCCTCGCCAACCCCGACCTCCCGGCCCGGCTCCGGGCCGGCGGCCCGTTCAACACCGCGAACCCGGCCACGTTCTACGGCGGCGGGGCCGAGGGGTACACGGACTACCCGGCGCTGTGACACGGCTCAGGGGCCGTCACGGCGGACGTGACGGCCCCTGGCCGGGTGCTCGCGCTCACCGCACGGGCGTGAAGTCCCGTGCCCCGATGAACTCCGGCCTGCGTACCGGTGCCGCGAACGGTTCGACCGCCGGGTTCTCCACGCTGTTGAACACGATGAAGACGTTGCTGCGCGGGAACGGCGTGATGTTGTCGCCGGAGCCGTGCATGCAGTTGCAGTCGAACCAGGTCGCCGAGCCGGGCCTGCCGGTGAACAGCCTGATGCCGTGCCGCGCGGCCAGTTCCGTCAGCGCCTCGTCCGAGGGGGTGCCCGCGTCCTGCATCTGCAGCGACTTCCTGTAGTTGTCCTCGGGCGTGGCGCCGGCGCAGCCCAGGAACGTCCGGTGCGAGCCCGGCATGATCATCAGACCGCCGTTGGTGTCGTGGTTCTCGGTCAGGGCGATCGAGACGGACACCGTGCGCATGTTCGGCAGGCCGTCCTCGGCGTGCCAGGTCTCGAAGTCCGAGTGCCAGTAGAAGCCGCCGGCCCCGAACCCCGGCTTGACGTTGATCCGGGACTGGTGGACGTACACGTCCGAGCCGAGGATCTGCCGGGCCCGGCCGACCACCCGCTCGTCGTGCACCAGGTTCGCGAACACCTCGCTGATCCGGTGCACCTCGAAGACGGACCGGATCTCCTCGGACCTCGGCTCGACGACGGAGCGTTCGTCGGCCCGGATCTCCGGGTCGGTGATCAGACGTTCCAGTTCCCGCCGGTACACGGCGACCTCGTCGTCCCCGATGAGCTGGTCGACGGTGAGGAAGCCGTCCCGTTCGAACGCCGCCAGCAGGTCCGCGGGTATCGGTCCGGCCGCACCGGGCGCCGACCAGACGACCGGGTCCCTGCGGGGTACGGAGACCTCGGCCGGGCCACGGCTCGGGTACAGGTCGGTGATCGTGGTCATGGTCAGCCCTCCTCCGTCAGCAGGGGATAGACGCCGTTCTCGTCGTGGTCCTCCCGGCCGGTGACCGGCGGGTTGAACACGCAGAGGCAGCGGAAGTCCGCCTTGACGCGCAGCGTGTGCCGCTCGTGCCCGTCGAGGAGGTACATGGTGCCGGGCGTGATCGTGTACGACGTCCCGGTCTCACGGTCGGTCAGTTCGGCCTCGCCCTCGACGCAGACCACGGCCTCGATGTGGTTGGCGTACCACATCCGCGTCTCCGTGCCCGCGTACAGGATCGTCTCGTGCAGCGAGAAGCCGACCCGCTCCTTCGCGAGGACGATGCGTTTGCTCTCCCAGGTCCCGGACGCGGACCTCACGTGCCGGTCGGTGCCTTCGATTTCCTTGAACGAACGGACGATCACGGTTCTGCGACGCCTCCTTGTGTGTCAGACGGTTTCGCGGACGGCCCGGGCGAGGACGCTCAGCCCTTCGTCCAGTTCGTCCGGGGTGACGGTCAGGGCGGGCAGCAGCTTGACGACCTCGCTCTCCGGCCCCGACGTCTCGATGAGCAGCCCGAGTTCGAAGGCCCGCGCGGCGATCCGCCCGGCCCGCGCCTTCTCGTGGAACTCCAGGCCCCACACCAGGCCCCGCCCCCGGTACTCGCGCACGTCGGCGAGGTTCTCCTCGACGATCGCGATGAGCCCCTGCTCGACCTGCTCGCCCTTGGCCCGGGTCTGCTTCTCCATCGCCGGGCCGTCGGCCCAGTAGCTCTCCAGGGCGGCGGTCGCGGTGACGAAGGCGGGGTTGTTGCCGCGGAAGGTGCCGTTGTGCTCGCCCGGCTCCCACACGTCCAGTTCGGGCCGGAACAGGCACAGCGACATGGGCAGCCCGTAGCCGCTGATGGACTTGGACACGGTCACGATGTCCGGGACGATCCCCGACTCCTCGAACGAGAAGAAGGCGCCGGTGCGTCCGCAGCCCATCTGGATGTCGTCGACGATCAGCAGCATGTCCTGCCGCTCGCAGAGCGCCTTGAGGGCGCGCAGCCACTCGGGCCGGGCGACGTTGATGCCGCCCTCGCCCTGCACGGTCTCCACGATCACCGCGGCCGGCTTGTTGAGCCCGGACCCCTGGTCCTCAAGGAGCCGCTCGAACCAGAGGAAGTCCGGGACGGTCCCCTCGAAGTAGTTGTCGAACGGCATCGGCGTCCCGTGCACCAGCGGGATCCCGGCCCCGGCCCGCTTGAAGGCGTTGCCGGTGACCGCGAGCGACCCGAGGGACATCCCGTGGAAGGCGTTGGTGAACGACACGATCGCCTCGCGCCCCTTCACCTTCCGGGCCAGCTTGAGCGCCGACTCGACGGCGTTCGTCCCCGTCGGCCCCGGGAACATGACCTTGTACGGCAGCTCGCGCGGCCGCAGCACCAGGTCCCGGAACGTCTCCAGGAACGACCGCTTGGCCGTGGTCGACATGTCGAGGCCGTGGGTGACCCCGTCGCGTTCCAGATAGTCGAGCAACGCCCGTTTCAGTACGGGGTTGTTGTGGCCGTAGTTGAGCGATCCGGCGCCGGCGAAGAAGTCGAGGTACTCGTGGCCGTCCTCGTCGTGCATACGGCTGCCCCGGGCCCGGTCGAACACGGTCGGCCAGCCGCGGCAGTAGCTGCGGACCTCCGACTCCAGGGTCTCGAAGACGCCGAGGTCGGGCTGGGTGATGGTCACGGGGGCTCCTCAGTGCGATGTGGGGGTCAAGGGGCCGATGCGGTACAGGACTTCGGGGTCGTGCGGACCGTCGGGGAACTCGCCGGCCTCGAACAGCACCGTGCGCTCGACGGCGGCGCCGTGCCGGGCGGCGTACGAGGTGAACAGGCGCTCGGAGGCGGTGTTGCCGGGCGTGACGGTGGTCTCGACGGCGGTGAGCGGCCGGTCGGCCGCCACCCGTGCCGTGAGCCCGTCCAGCAGTCGTGCCGCGATGCCGCGTCCGCGCTGCGCGGCGTCCACGGCCACCTGCCAGACGAGCAGCGTGTCCGGCCGGTCCGGCCGGGTGTACCCGGTCACGAAACCGACCGGCTCGCCGTCCGCGCCACGCGCCACCGCCGAGGTGCCGGCGAAATCCCGGCACCACAGCAGATAGCTGTACGAGGAGTTCAGATCGAGGCTTCCGGAATCCTTGGCGATACGCCAGAGAGCGGCACCGTCGGTCACCAGCGGGCGGTCGACGATCAGGTCTGCTTGTGGGGCAGTCATGTGCATCGAATTTAGCGAGGCAAATGCAAAAATGCACGGCAGGTGGATTTGGGGGCTCCGCCTACCGTGCCTGTATGTGCCGATATGACCCACCGCAAAGCGGGCATATAGCCCTGTTATGTGGAGTGGGTCACAGGGTTGAAACCCGGATGAAATTCCCCCGGTTTAGCTCTGCAAAAAGCGGGCAGGAGAACCCGGGAAAGCCGTCGGAAGAAAGGGAATTCGAAATCGCTCTGAATTCGGCTATCGCCAGACGGATTCCACGGCCTGCCGGGCGCCCGCCGGGTCCACCGTCAGCCCCCGCTTCGCCAGCCCCGCGCCGAGCGCCGCCAGACTCGACCGGACGGCACCGGCCGTCGCGTCCACCCCGTAGTGGTTGACCCGGACCATCTCCCCGGCCAGCGCGCCCCCGCCCGCGGCCAGCGGCAGCGTGGGGTCGTCCGCCAGCGCCTCGGCGACCAGCTCCGACGCCACCGCCTCCGACGGCACCCGCAGTGTCGTGGCGACCGGCGCCGCGTCGGACTCCGCGTACACGTACGGCTCCAGACCGCCGCCCAGGGCCACCGCCCCGGCCCGGGTGGCCAGCGCGGCCGTGCGGTGCCGGGCCATCACGGCGTCCAGGCCGGCCGCCTCGATCCGCTCCACGCACGCCTCCAGCGCCAGCATCTCCAGCTGTGCCGGAGCGTGCAGCAGCACCTTGCGGCCGCCGTCGACCCAGCGCTCCTTCCAGTCCAGCAGGGAGAGGTAGGAGCGGCGCGGGGCGTGCGGGTTCGCCGCCATCCGGGCCCACGCCCGCTCGCTCACCGAGACCGCCGAGACGCCGGCCGGACCGCCCATCGCCTTCTGCGCCCCGATCACGCACAGGTCCACGCCCCACGCGTCCGGCAGCACCGGCTCGGCCCCGACCGAGGCGACCGCGTCCAGGTAGAAGAGGGCGCCGTGCGCCCGTACCGCCTCGCCGATCTCCGCGACCGGGTTGGTGTTGCCGGTCGCGGCCTCCGCGTGCACCAGGGACACGAAGTCGATCTCCGGGTGCGCGGCGAACGCCTCCCGGACCTGTCCGGCCGTCACCGCCGTGTGGAACGGCACCGCGAGGTCGATCACCGTCGCCCCGCAGTCCCGCAGCCAGTTCCCGAAGGTCTGCCCGTACGGGCCGGTGATCACGTTCAGTGCGGTCGTCCCCGGCCCGGCCGTGGCCCTGATCGCGCCCTCCAGCGGCAGCAGCGCCTCGCCCTGCATGATCACGACGTCCTGGCGGGTGTCCAGCAGCCGGGCCACCCGGTCCTCGATCGCGGCGAAGCGGGCGGCGGTCAGCGGGGGCAGGTCGAGGAAGGGGTGGGTCACGGCGGTGCGCTCCTCAGTCACGGACAGGTGGATCAAGACGAGCGTAACTGTCACCCGACCACCCCTGAGACCGGCGACTTCTTAGGCCGGACGGCGGCTCGGCCATCGGTTTGGTTTGAGGAACCCAAACATCTCCTTATAATCGGAACCCGCAGAATCGGAATCCAAAGCTCCCTCACAGTTTCGCGGGGAGCCCGCACAGACCCACGGGAGGTCTCGTGACCACGCTCCTCGGGCGCCGCCGGGCTCGCGCCCTGGCCGCCGCCACCGCCGCGGCCGGGCTGGCCCTCGTGGCCGGCTGCACGTCGAGCGGCAACGGCTCCAGCGCCTCCAGGACGGCCGCCGGCGGGGTCGTCCTCGTCAAGGCCGGGCAGCTCACCACCTGCACCCACCTGCCCTACCCGCCGTTCCAGTCGGAGATCGACGGCAAGGTGCAGGGCTTCGACGTGTCGATGATCGACCTGGTCGCCAAGGACCTCGGCGTGAAGCAGCAGATCCTCGACACGCCGTTCGAGAACTTCAAGACCGGCGCCTTCCTCAACTCCGGCGAGTGCGACCTGGCCGCCGCCGGCATGACCATCACCGCCGAGCGCAAGAAGAACGTCGACTTCTCCGCCCCGTACTTCGACGCCACCCAGGCCCTGCTCGTCGACAGGAACAGCGGCATCACCTCGCTCGCCGACGCCAAGGCCAAGAAGGTCCAGCTCGGCGCCCAGGCGCAGACCACCGGCGAGGACTACGTCAGGAAGCAGGGCTTCGACCCGGTCTCCTTCGAGTCCTCCGACGCCGTCCTCAACGGCCTGCGCACCGGCCAGGTCAAGGCCGTCGTCATCGACTACCCGGTGGTCCAGGGCTGGCTCAAGGACAAGGCCAACGCGGACGCCTTCCAGGTCGCCGGCAACATCAACACCGGTGAGCAGTACGGCTTCACGGTGAAGAAGGGCAACACCAAGCTCCTCGCCGCCGTAGACAAGGCGATCGCCGACGCCAAGGCCGACGGCACGTACAAGAAGCTGTACGAGAAGTGGATCGGCCCCTACGACGCCTCGGCCGCGTCCCCCGCCGCCTCATGACCGCAGGCACCGGCACCGGACTCCAGCCCCGCCGGAAGGGGCTGTCCCGGCGGCAGAAACGCAGGCTGTCGCGCGGGGTCCAGTACGTCGTCTTCGTCGGCGCCGTGGTCGCGTTCGCGGCCGGCGCCGACTGGGGGCGGCTGCAGAACCAGTTCGCCCAGTGGGACATCGCCAGGCAGATGTTCCCGGACGTCATCACGCTGGCGCTGAAGAACACCGTGCTCTACACGCTGTCCGGCTTCGTCGTCGGACTGGCCCTCGGCATGGTGATAGCGCTCATGCGGCTGTCGTCGGTCGGGCCCTACCGCTGGCTGGCCGGCGTCTACATCGAGATCTTCCGCGGCCTGCCCGCCCTGCTGATCTTCATCTTCATCGGCGTCGCCGTCCCGCTCGCCTTCCCCGGCACCGAGATCGTCGGCGGCACCTACGGCAAGGTGGCCCTCGCCCTCGGCCTGGTCGCCGCCGCCTACATGGCCGAGACGATCCGCGCCGGGATCCAGGCCGTCCCCAAGGGGCAGCTGGAAGCGGCCCGTTCGCTGGGCTTCTCCCCGGCCCGCGCGATGGTCTCCATCGTCATCCCGCAGGCGTTCCGCATCATCCTCCCGCCGCTGACCAACGAACTGGTCCTGCTCTTCAAGGACTCCTCCCTGGTCCTCTTCCTCGGCGTCACCCTGGAGGAGCGCGAACTGTCCAAGTACGGCCGCGACCTGGCCAGTACGACCGCCAACTCCACGCCGATCCTCGTCGCCGGCCTGTGCTACCTGCTGGTCACGATCCCGCTCGGCTTCGTCGTGCGCCGCATGGAGGCGAAGGCCCAGGAGGCCGTCCGATGAGCCGACCCGAGATCGAGGTGAAGGGCCTGCACAAGTCCTTCGGCGACAACGAGGTGCTGCGCGGCATCGACCTGGAGATCGGCCAGGGCGAGGTCGTCTGCGTGATCGGCCCGTCGGGCTCCGGCAAGTCGACCCTCCTGCGCTGCGTCAACCTCCTTGAGGAACCCACCCAGGGGCAGGTGTTCGTCGGCGGCACCGAGTTGACGGACCCCGACGTCGACATCGACGCCGTGCGCCGCCGGATCGGCATGGTCTTCCAGCAGTTCAACCTGTTCCCGCACCTCACGGTCACCGAGAACCTCACCCTGCCGCAGCGCCGGGTGCTCCGGCGGGACAAGGCGACGGCAGCGAAGACGGCCGCGGAGAACCTGGCCCGCGTCGGCCTCTCCGAGAAGGCGGACGCCTACCCCGCCTCCCTCTCCGGCGGCCAGCAGCAACGGGTGGCGATCGCCCGCTCGCTCTCCATGGGCCCCGAGGTGATGCTCTTCGACGAGCCCACGTCCGCCCTCGACCCGGAGCTGGTCGGGGACGTCCTGGCGGTGATGCGGATGCTGGCGCGGGAGGGCATGACCATGATGGTGGTCACCCACGAAATGACCTTCGCCCGCGAGGTCGCCGACCGGGTGGTCTTCATGGACGGGGGAGTCGTGGTCGAGGACGGCACACCGGACCAGGTCATCGGCAACCCGCGGAACGAGCGCACCCGCCATTTCCTGTCACGGCTGCTGGATCCGGCGATGGCGGACGTGGAGGAGGACGGAGCTCCTTAGGCCGCGCCCGCTGGAACGCGCCCCAGAGGGCCGCGGGGCTGTATTCGATAGGCGGCTGCCGCCGCGTGGGCGCGACCAGCCACGACGCACCGCCACCCGACGAACTATCGTGCGTCCCATGACCGATCAAGCGGTGCTGCACGTAAAGGGACGGATCCTCGTCGGCCCCGACGACGTCCGCGACGAACTGTGGGTCCTCGGCGGGCGGATCTCCTACGACCGCCCCTTCGGCCTCCAGGACGTCCGCACCGTCGAGGGCTGGGCCCTCCCCGGCCTGGTCGACGCGCACTGCCACGTCGGCCTCGGCCCGCACGGCCCCGTGGACGCGGCGACGGCCGAGAAACAGGCCCTCACCGACCGCGAGGCCGGCACCCTCCTCATCCGGGACGCCGGGTCGCCCTCCGACACCCGCTGGGTCGACGACCGCGACGACCTCCCGAAGATCATCCGGGCCGGCCGGCACATCGCCCGCACCCGCCGCTACATAAGGAACTTCGCCCACGAGATCGAGCCGGCCGACCTGGTCGCCCACGTCGCCCAGGAGGCCCGGCGCGGCGACGGCTGGGTCAAGCTGGTCGGCGACTGGATCGACCGCGACCTCGGCGACCTCGCCCCCAGCTGGCCCCGGGACGCCGTCGAGGCGGCCATCGCCGAGGCCCACCGGCTCGGCGCCCGGGTCACCGCCCACTGCTTCGCCGAGAACTCGCTCACCGACCTCGTCGAGGCCGGCATCGACTGCATCGAGCACGCCACGGGCCTGACGGAGGACCTGATCCCCCTCTTCGCCTCCCGGGGCGTCGCGATCGTCCCCACCCTCGTCAACATCGCCACCTTCCCGGACCTGGCGGCGGGCGGCGAGGCCAAGTTCCCGCGCTGGTCGGACCATATGCGCCGGCTGTACGAGCGCCGCTACGACACGGTCCGGGCCGCCTACGACGCCGGGATCCCGGTGTACGTCGGCACCGACGCCGGCGGCAGCCTGGCCCACGGCCTGGTCGCGGGCGAGGTCGCCGAGCTGGTGACCGCCGGGATCCCGCCCCTGGACGCGCTCTCGGCGACCACCTGGGCGGCCCGCGCCTGGCTCGGCAGGCCCGGCCTCGAGGAGGGCGCGCCGGCGGACCTGGTGGTGTACGAGAGCGACCCGCGCGCGGACGTACGCGTTCTCGCGTCCCCCCGGAGAGTGGTGCTGAACGGGCAGGTCGTGGAGTAAGGGAACTCCTGTGCCGACCGACTCGAACAGGTTCACGGAAAGTCCACTATTGAGTGAAGTAACGCAGGATTGCCGCCCGTTCACCCACAGTGCGTAATTCTTGGCGGGTCCCGAGCAAGTTTCCTCTGGGGGTCCCACCACCTTGAACAGCTACACGTTCCGTATGCCCGCACGCCGTCTCGCGACCCTCGCGACGGCCACGGCCCTGGCCGCCGGTCCCGCGGCCCTGGCCGGCGCGGGCACCGCACACGCGACCACCGGCCACGGTCGCGCGAGCGCGGTCGTCCTGCGTACCGGGCTCGACGTCTCCCTTCTCGACAAGACCGTGAACGTCCCGCTCGCGGTCTCCCTGAACGAGGTCCACGCACCGCGGAGCGCCGACCGGACGGCGCTCACCGCCACGCTCGACGGAGTCGACGGCGGCAAGCCGTTCAACGTCCTCGGCGCGGACGTCGCCGCGGCGAAGGCGACGGTCTCCGCCGACCGCGCCGAGGCCTCCGTCCACCTCGCCCACGCCCGGCTGCACCTGCCTGGTCTGCCCCTGCTGTCCCTCGTCGAACTCGACACGGTCACGTCCAGGGCCACCTGCGAGGCCGGCAGGCGGCCGGAGGCCTCCGCCAACGTGGTCGGCGCCGTCACCGTGCTCGGCAAGCGCGTGACGCTGAGCGCGGGCGGCCCCACCGACGTCAGGGTCCCCGGCGTCGGCGAGGTCCGCCTCGACCTGTCCGAGCGCGAGACGACCTCGACCACGGCGGCGGCCACCGCCCTCGAACTCAAGGTCTCCATCAACCCGCTGAAGCTCAACGTGGCCGAGGTGGAGGGAACCCTGACCCTGGCGAAGGCGACGTGCCAGACGCCGCCCGACCCCGCGGCAGCCCCGGCCGATCCCGCCGACCCTGCCGACCCTGCCGACCCGACCGGTTCCGCCGGTTCTGCCGACCCGACCGGTTCCGCCGATCCCGCGGACCCGGCCGACCCGGTGTCCGACGTGAAGGTCCAGGGCGCCCCGGCGAAGGAGACGAAGCTGGCGGAGACGGGCGGGAGTTCGGTGACGCCGTACGTCGTGGGAGGAGCGCTGGCGCTGGTTCTGGCCGGTGGAGGAGCGGTGACGGTGGCCCGGCGCCGACGCTGACGCCCTGCTTCCAGGGGCGCGGGGCGGTAGTCGATCCGCGGCTACCGCCGTGCGGCCGCGACCAGCCAGGACGTACCCGCAGTCGGCAGTCGCATGACGGCCCGCGGTTCCCGCGCCTCACGCGCGGATGAACATCAACGCCTGATCGAGCGCCAGCAGGAACCGGTTCACCGTCACCCGGTCCCGCACCGCGATCCGCACCCACTCCTCGTCAAGGCCGGGAAACGTGTCCCCCCGCCGCACCGCGTACCCCAGCACCCGCAGCTGCCGCCGCACGGCCGCCGCCCCCGCCACCCGGACGAGCACGAACGGCCCCTCCGCGGGCCCGGCCACCCGGACCCCCTCCGGCGCGAACTCCTCAAGGCCCGCCACCAGATGGGCCCGGTCGGCGGCGACGCGGTGTGCCGCGTGCGCCGCCTCCGCCAGCGCGCGCGGTGCCACGCACGCCTCGGCCGCCGCCAGGGCCGGCGTGGACACCGGCCACAACGGCTGCGCCCGCTCCAGCTCGGCGATGATCTCCGGCGCGGCCAGCACGTACCCGATCCGCAGCCCGGCCAGCCCCCACGTCTTCGTGAGACTGCGCAGCACCACGAGACCCGGTACGTCGGTCCGCCCGGCCAGCGCCTCCCGCTCGCCCGGCACCGCGTCCATGAACGCCTCGTCGACCACCAGCGTCCGCCCGGGACGCGCGAGCCGGGCGATCGCCTCCGCCGGATGCAGCACCGACGTCGGGTTGGTCGGATTGCCGATCACCACCAGGTCGGCGTCCTCCGGGACGGCCGCCGGATCCAGCCGGAACCCGTCCGCCTCCCGCAGCAGCACCCGGTCCACGGTGTGCCCGGCGTCCCGCAGCGCCGCCTCCGGCTCGGTGAACTGCGGGTGCACCACCACCGGCCGGCGCACTTTCAGCGCCCGCGCCAGCAGGACGAACGCCTCCGCGGCGCCCGCCGTCAGCAGCACCCGCTCCACCGGCAGCCCGTGCCGGGCCGCGACCGCCGCCCGCGCCGCCCGCCCGTCCGGGTAGGCGGCGAGCCCGCCCAGCGACTCGGCTATCCGCTCCCGCAGCCAGACCGGGGGAGTGCCGGTGCGCACGTTGACCGCGAGGTCGACGAGGGCCGGACCGCCGTCCCGGACCTCGGCGTCCCCGTGGTGCCGCAGATCGTGCCCGCCCGGGGAAACCGCTGCCCCTTCGGGGTCTCTGTCGCCTCCGGGGCCGCCGGAGCCGTCCTCAGTGCGCATGCGCGTGCCCGCCATGATGATGGTGTCCGTGTCCGTGGTGGTGGCCGTCGTCGTCCGGGTGGAAGTGCGGCTGCTGCGGCAGCCCGACCTTGTCCTCGAAGCCGGGCAGCGCGATCCGGTACACGCACGAGTCGCAGTTCATCCGCAGATCACCCTCGACCGCCTCCCGGTACCGCTCCATCACCAGGTCGAGCAGTTCCGGCTCGGGCCCGATGACGTCCGCCGAACGCACTTCGGTCTCCGGGTGCGCGGCCGCCCACCCCTCGGTCTGCTGCCGCACCCGGTCCGGCAGGATCCCGGTGAAGAGAAAGTACGGCAGGACGACGATCCGGCGCGCCCCCAGTTTCAGACACCGGTCGAGCCCGCTCGGCACGTCCGGCGCGGCCAGCGACACGAACGCCGTCTCCACGCCCGCGTACCCGCGCCCCTCCCACAGCAGCCGGGCCGCCTTGTGCACCTCGGCGTTGGCGTCGGGGTCCGTCGAACCCCGGCCCACCAGCAGCACCGTCACGTCGGCGCGGTCCAGCGCGGCCCGCGAGGAACCGCCCAGCGCCTCGTCCAGGCGCCGTTCGAGGACCGACAGCAGGGCGGGGTGCGGCCCGAGCGGACGGCCGTAGGTGTACGAGATCCCCGGGTGCCGCTCCTTCTCCCGGGCCAGCGCGGCCGGAATGTCGCCCTTGGCGTGTCCGGCGGAGACCAGCATCAGCGGTACGGCGGCGAACCGCCGCACGCCCTGCTCCACCAGTTGGCCGACGGCGTCGCCGAGCGGCGGCGGGGACAGCTCGATGAAGCCGCCCGCGACGGGCAGTTCGGGGTGGCGGCGCCCCAGCTCGCGGACGAAGTCGCGGAACGCCTCGGCCCCGGCTTCGTCCCGGGTGCCGTGGCCGGCGATGAGCAGGGCGGGCGGGGTGGTCACAGGGTCTCCTCGGAAGTGGGGTGGTACAGCAGGGCGTTGAGCGCGGCGGCGGCGACCGCCGAGCCGCCCTTCTCGGACACGTTGCTCACGGCGGGCAGCCCGCTCTCCCGCAACGCGGCCTTGGACTCGACGGCGCCGACGAAGCCGACGGGCAGACCGATGACGAGCACGGGGGCGGCGTCCAGCGTCAGCAGCTCCTCCAGCGCGGTCGGCGCGTTGCCGATCACCCACAGGGCGCCGGGCCCCACCTGCTCGTAGGCGAGCCGGATCGCGTGGGCCGACCGGGTCAGGCCCGGCCCGGCCTCGGCGTCCCGCAGCCGGCACACCGTCTCCCGGCGGGTGATCCCGGCGCCGACCATCTCGACGTCCACGACGACCGGCGCCCCGGCGTGCAGCGCCGCATGGGCCTTCACCAGGTCGCTCTCGTCGGTCACCAGGTCGGCCGCGTACTCCAGGTCGGCCGCGGAGTGGACGACCCGCTCCACGACGGCCCGGGTCAGCGGCGGGAAGTGCGAGGTGTCCAGGCGGGCGCGCAGCCGCCGGTAGGACTCCTCCTCGATGGGATGGACGACCCGGTTCACCTGACCTCCTCCGAAGCGCTCTCCTGCCAGCGGTAGCCGCGCGGGGTGACCATGCGCCCGGCGATGTTCCGGGTCGCCGTGTTGCCCACGGTCACGACGGTCATCATGTCGACCCACGCCGGGTCCAGCGCGCCCAGGGTGGTCAGGCGGCTCGACTCGTCGGCGCGCGAGGCGTTGCGCACGACACCGACGGGCGTGGCCGGTTCGCGGTGCTCCGCCAGGATCGCGAGCGCCTTGGGCAGCTGCCAGTCGCGGCCCCGGGAACGCGGGTTGTAGAACGTCACGACGATGTCCGCCTCGGCCGCCGCGCGCACCCGGCGCTCGATGACCTCCCACGGTGTGTGCAGGTCGGACAGGCTGATCGAGATGTGGTCGTGGCCGAGCGGCGCGCCCAGGATCGCCCCGGCCGCGAGCGCCGCCGTGACGCCCGGCACGCCGATCACGTCGATGTCGTCGGAGGCCTCGGCGAGCGCGGGGGAGGCCATCGCGTACACGCCGGCGTCCCCGCTGCCGATCAGCGCGACGGCATGCCCGGCGCGCGCCTCGGCGACCGCGGTACGCGCCCGCTCCTCCTCTGCGCCGAGCCCCGACTCCAGGATCCGGGTGCCGGGCCGCAGCAGGTCACGGATCTGGTCGACGTACTGGTCGAGGCCGACGAGCACGGACGCGCGGCGGAGTTCGGCCAGGGCACGCGGGGTGAGCAGGTCACGGGCACCGGGACCGAGCCCGACGACCGCGAGCCGCCCGCGCGCGGGACGCCGTACGACGGCACAGGTCGCCATGGCCGGCCGCCCGTCCGCCCGCTGCGACTTCCGCTTGGGGACGAGGAGGTCGCCGCCCCGCGCGAGCGCCGCCGCCTCGGCGACCGAGGGCGTGCCGACGGCGGCGAGCGGAGCGTCCGACGGGTTCGGGACCGGGACCCCCGCCAGCTCCTCGGCGGAGTACGTCACCAGCGGGACCCCGAGCCGCGCGGCCGCCGCGACGATCCCGGGCTCCCCGGCCTTGGCGTCGACGGTGGCGAGTTCGGCGATGCTGCGGGGCGACAGTCCCGCGTCCCGCAACGCCGCCTCGACGAGGCCGAGCACCTCGTCGACGGGGGCGTCCTTCGAGGCGCCCACGCCGACGACCAGGGACGGCGGCCGCAACAGCACCTCGTTCCCGGCGGGTTCGACCGCGCGGTCGGTCAGCCGGACGGCGAAGGCACCCTCCCCGGACAGCGGCAGCGGGGGCAGCGGCCACGCCGACTCGGCGTGCAGCGCGACCGGTTCGCCGTCCAGCAGGGCCCGCGACACGGCCGCCACCGAGCCCTCGACGGGGAAGCCGAGGGTGTCGAGCCCGGGCAGCCCGACCGCGTCGGTCGCGGTGGTCACCACCGGCTGCGCGGCCAGCAACTCACCCACCTCCCGGGCGAGTTCGTTCGCACCGCCCCCGTGTCCCCCGACCAGCGACACGGCGAACCGCCCGCCCTCGTCGACGCACACCACACCCGGGTCGGTCGCCTTCTCGCCCAGCAGCGGCGCGATCAGCCGCACCACCGCACCCGTGGCCAGGAAACACACCAGCTGCTCGCACTCCGCGAACGCGAGCCGTACGGCGTCCTTGACGGGACCGTCGTACACCCGCGTGCGGTCCGGCCACGCCGCGGCCAGCCGGTCGCGTGCCGCCGCCCCCGCCGCGGTGGCGGAAATCAGGCCGATCACTGGGCAACTCCTTCTTGGGACAAGGGGGTTCGTGTTCCCCAGAGCAGGAACACGGGATTGGTCGCCGCCAGCCGGGTCACATCACCCGGCAGCGGCGCGAGACGCGACGACTGCAGCAGCACCCCGTCGCAGGAGAACCCGGCACCGGTGAGCGCCGCACGCACCGCCGGCACCCGGTCCAGGGCGGCCATCGCGACCACCACGGTCCGCCGGGCGCGCGCGGCGCAGGCACCGACGATCGCGGGCAGGTCGGTCCCGCCCCCGCCGATGAACACGGCGTCGGGATCGGGGAGTCCGGCCAGGGCGTCCGGTGCCATGTCACACACCACGTCCACGTACACCCCGTGCGCCCGCGCGTTGGCCGCGATCCGCGCCGCCCCGTCCGCCGCCTTCTCCACGGCGACGACGGCCGCGCCGAGCCGGGCGCACTCCACCGCAACCGACCCGGACCCAGCGCCGACGTCCCAGACCAGGTCGCCGAGCCGGGGCCCGAGCCGGGCCAGGGCCAGCGCCCGCACCTCGAACTTGGTGATCATCGAGTCGCGGTGTGCGAACGCGTCCTCGCCGAGGGCCCACCCGGCGGGTTCCGCCCGGCCGCCCGCCACCGTCCGCACGGCACCGAGCGCCCGTGCCTCGTCGAGGCAGAGCACCACGCTGACGTCCGTTCCCCAGTCCCGGGCGGCGGCCTCGGCGGGCGTGACCCGCTCGACGCGCTCCCGCGCGGAGCCGAGCGCCGAGGCGACGACGAGCACGCGCGCACCGGCCGCGTGCGCCACCGCGGCCGCGTGCGCCACCGCGGGCGGGGACGCCGACGCGGACGTTGCCTCCGGCGTGGACACGGCCTCCGGCGTCGACGTTGCCTCCGGCGTGGACGTTGCATCCGGCGTGGACACGGCCTCCGGCGTCGGCGTTGCCTCCGGCGTGGACGTTGCCTCCGGTGTGGGCATGGCCCCCGGCGTGGGCATGGCCCCCGGTATGCCGAAGGCGTGCCGCAGTGCCGCTCCCAGCTCCGCAGGACCCGCCCCCGGCCCCGTCAGCACGGCGACCTTCGGATGCGCCCGGCAGGCGTTGACCGCCGTCCGCAGCTCGCGCCCGTGCGCGCTCACCACCACCGCGTCGTCCCAGGGCAGCCCGACCCGCGCGAAGGCGGCGGCGACCGACGACACCTCGGCCCGCACGTCCAGCCGCTCCGCGCCGAACCGCTCGGCCAGCACCCGCACGATCCCGAAGAACCCGGGATCCCCCGAGGCCAGCACGGTCACCGGAAGGTCCTTGGCGACGTACTCCCCGATGGTGTCGAGGGCGGGGGCCAGCGGCCCGAGGACGATCCGCTCGGCCCCTTCCGGCAGCCGGACGGCGTCCAGGTGCCGCCGCCCGCCGACGACCAGCGCGGCACCGGCCAGCGCCTCCGGCGCCACGGACGCGCCCGCGCCCGTGCCAGTCCCCGTCCCCGTACCGACGACCGTGATCATGTACTGGCCCCCCGCTCGCGCAGCTCCCGCCGCGCCTCGGGGTCGGCCTTGCGGAAGCCGTGGAAGTGGCCGGGGTGGTAGAGGTGCGAGCGGGTGCCGTGGGCGGCGAGGGCCGGGCCGACCAGGAAGAGGGTGTGCTTCCAGAGCTTGTGCTCCTTGACCGTCTCCTCCAGCGTCTCGATCGTGCACCGCACGACCAGCTCCTCCGGCCAGGTCGCCTGATAGGCGACGACGACCGGGGTGGACGTCGGGTAGCCGCCCTCCAGCAGCTCGCGCACCAGCTGCCCGCTGCGCGCGGCGGAGAGGAAGACCGCCATCGTCGTCCCGTGCCGGGCGAACTCCCGCACCTCCTCCCCGGGCGGCATCGGCGTCTTGCCGCCGCCCAGCCGGGTCAGTACGACGGACTGCGCCACCTCGGGAATGGTCAGCTCGCGCTGGGCCAGCGCGGCCACGGCGGAGAAGGAGGAGACACCGGGCACGATCTCGACCTCGATGCCGATCCCGGCGCACCGGTCGACCTGCTCCTGCGTACCGCCCCAGAGCGCCGGGTCCCCGGAGTGGATCCGGGCCACCCGCAGCCCCTGCGCCCGCGCCCGCTCGTAGACGGCGACGACGTCTTCGAGGGACATCGTCGCGGAATCGAGCACCTCCGCGTCCTCGCGGGCGTGCTGGAGGACCTCCGCCTGGACCAGGCTCGCGGCCCAGATCACGACGTCGGCCTCGGCGATCGCGCGCGCGGCCCGGAACGTCAGCAGATCGGCGGCGCCGGGGCCGGCACCGACGAAGGTCACCTTGCCGGCGGGAGCGGCACCGGAGGCGGTGTCGGCGGCAGCGGCAGAGGCGGCGGCATCGGCCATGAAAATTCGGTCCTCTCTGGACAAAGGGTGTTACTGGTGGTGCTGGATGTGCGCTGGGGCGGGTCGATCGGATAGCAAGGGCACATGGCGGTCTTCGTCGCGCTCGGCGCGTTCCTGATGACGCTGGCCGGCGGCTGGACGGCACAGCGTGTGACCGACCGTCGTCACCTGGTCCTGGGCCTGGCCGGCGGTCTGATGCTCGGGGTGGTCGGCCTCGACCTGCTGCCGGAGGCGCTGCGCGCGGCCGGCCGCGAGGTCTTCGGCGTACCGGCCGCCCTGCTCCTGTTCGTGGCCGGCTTCCTGCTGGCCCATCTGGTGGAGCGGACGCTGGCCCTGCGCCAGGCCGCGCACGGTGCCGACGAGCACGGCCACCGGGCGCCGGAGGTGGGCCTGACGGCGGCCGGCGCGATGGTCGGCCACAGCGCGATGGACGGCGTGGCGATCGGCGCGGCCTTCCAGGTGGGCGGCGGCATGGGCGCGGCGGTCGCGCTCGCGGTCATCGCGCACGACTTCGCGGACGGCTTCAACACGTTCACGATCACGAGCCTGTACGGCAACGCGCGCCGCCGGGCGATAGCGATGCTGGTCGCCGACGCCTGCGCACCGGTCCTCGGCGCCCTCTCCACGATCTTCTTCACCATCCCGGAGGCCCTGCTCGGCGGCTATCTCGGCCTGTTCGGCGGCGTCCTGCTCTACCTGGCCGCCGCCGAGATCCTCCCCGAGGCCCACCACGAGCACCCGGCCCGCTCGACGCTGCTGTGCACGGTCGCCGGCGCGGCCTTCATCTGGCTGGTGGTGGGCATCTCCAGCTGACGCCCGACCGCTCACAGCTTCCCGCCTCTGCCACCGTCCCGGCGCGGGGGCGCGATGAGCGTGGAAAGGTACGGCAACGGGGAGCCGTCGAGCTCGGCGGCGGGCCGGATCGACTCCTCCTCCAGCCCCAGCGCCGACCCCCACACGGCGTCGTCCAGCCGCCCGGTCTCCCGCAGCGCCGCCACGACCGCCCCGGCCTGCCGCCCGAACTTGTACGCCACGACCGTCCCCGGCCCGCCCAGCGCGTCCTTGAGCACCTCGGCCCCCGCCGTCACCGGCACCAGCGTCAACGGCTCGGTCCCCTCGGTGAGCACGGCCCCGGACCGGGCGGCGAGATCCTGCATGGCGGTGATCCCGGGCACGGTCTCCACGACCACGTCCGGCACGAGCTCGGCGATGGTCTGCGTGAGATACGTGAACGTCGAATAGACGTTCGGGTCCCCGATGGTGGCAAAGGCGACGGCCCCGTGCTCCCGCAGCAACTCGGCCACCCTGGCCCCCGCCGCGTCCCAGGCGGCCTCCCGCCGGCCCCGGTCACTGCGCTCGTTCAGCGCGAAGACGACCCGTACGACCTTCTCCGCGCCGACGTAGTGCAGCACGGTGGCCTCGGCCCGCCCCCGCTCACCGCTGTCCATGACAGGCACCACGACGACATCGGCCGCGCGCAGGGCATTGACCCCCTTCACGGTCACCAGCTCCGGGTCACCGGGCCCCACCCCGACTCCGATCAACCTGCTGCTCATGACGTCCGGCACCTCTCCACGAACCTCCGGGCCACACCGGGCTCGGACGCCCAGTGCGTGTGCAGATAACTCGCGTGCACACCCCGCTGTACAAAACCTTCGACCCGCGGCCGGGGCGCACGCACCCCCCACGCGGGAGCCGCCCCCGCCCCCGGCTCCACCACGGTCCGGTGGAACTCGTGCCCGCGCATCCGCGTCCCGGCGACCGCCAGCACACTGTCACTCACGGCAACCGCGTCCCGGTACCCCAGCGTGAGCCGCTCCGACATGCGCGCGCTCGTGTCGAGCACCCCGCACATGGGCAGCCCGTCGAGCTCCCGGCCCAGATACAGCAGCCCCGCACACTCGGCGGCCACCGGCCCACCGCGCGCCACGAGAGCGGCGACGTCCTTCCGCAGCGCCTCGTTGGCCGACAACTCGCTCCCGTACACCTCGGGAAACCCGCCCCCGATGACCAACCCGCGCGTCCCGTCGGGCAGTTGCTCGTCCCGCAGCGGATCGAACACGACGACTTCGGCCCCGGCAGCGGCAAGCAACTCGGCATGCTCGGCGTAGGAGAAGGTGAACGCGGCCCCACCGGCAACGGCGACGCGCACCCTCTCCAGCCCGCCCGACACCCCCTCCACTCCGGCCTGCACCTCCTCCAGCCCGGCCCGCACCCCCTCCAGCCGGGCCCGCACCCTCTCCAGCCCGTCCGGCGTTTGAGGACGAGGCCCTTCGGGCCGATGCGGGGGTCCGGGGGCGGCAGCCCCCGAAGGCGGGGTCGAAGGGGCAGCGGCCCCTGGTGATGGGACGGGTAGGGGCGGCGGGGGCGAGGAACCCACGGCCTCAGCCGCATCCCACGCCGCCGCCCCCGGCACCGCCCCGGCCCCCCGCGCCAGCCCCATCAGCGCCTCCAGGTCACACCCGTCGGCGACCTGCGCGGCCATCGCCGCCACGGCGGCCACCGCCGCCCCCCGCCGCTCCGCCACCGGCACCAACCCCAGATGCCGCGACGGCGTATCCACCTGCGCCACCCGCCGCAGCACCCCGAACACCTGCACCCCGGTAGCGTCCAGCGCCTCCCGCAGCAACTCCTCGTGCCGGTCCGACCCCACCTTGTTCAGGATCACGCCCCCGACCCGTACCTCCGGATCCCACGACGCGAACCCGTGCACCAGCGCCGCCACCGACCGCGACTGCGACGACGCGTCCACGACCAGCACCACCGGCGCCCGCAACAGCTTCGCGACATGAGCGGTGGACGCCAGCTCCCCTTCCCCCGCGGCCCCGTCGTACAGCCCCATCACACCCTCGACGACGGCCAGGTCGCAGCCGCGCGCGCCGTGCGCGAACAGCGGCCCGACCAGCTCCGGCCCGCACAGGTACGCGTCGAGGTTCCGCCCCACCCGCCCGGTCGCGAGCGCGTGGTACCCGGGGTCGATGTAGTCCGGCCCGACCTTGTGCGGGGACACGGCGAGCCCCCGCGCGGCGAACGCGGCCATCAGCCCCGTGGCGACGGTGGTCTTGCCGCTGCCCGAGGAGGGTGCGGCGACGACCAGCCGGGGCACGGACGAGGACATCACCACTCGATGCCCCTCTGCCCCTTCTGCCCCGCGTCCATCGGGTGCTTGACCTTGGACATGTCGGTGACGAGGTCGGCGAACTCGACGAGCTTCTCGGGCGCGTTCCGCCCGGTGATCACGACATGCTGGGTCCCGGGCCGGTTCCGCAGCACGTCGACGACCTCGTCCGTGTCGACCCACCCCCAGTGCATCGGGTACGCGAACTCGTCCAGCACGTACAGCTGGTACGTCTCGGCGGCGAGGTCCCGCTTGACCTGCTCCCAGCCCTCCCGGGCCTTCTCCTCGTTGTCCATCTGCGCGTCGCGCTGGACCCAGGACCAGCCCTCGCCCATCTTGTGCCAGTCGACGGAGCCGCCCTCGCCGGAGGCGCCCAGCACCCGCAGCGCGTTCTCCTCGCCGACCTTCCACTTCGCCGACTTGACGAACTGGAACACCCCGATGGGCCACCCCTGGTTCCAGGCCCGCAGCGCGAGCCCGAACGCGGCGGTGGACTTGCCCTTCCCGATCCCCGTGTGCACCACGACGAGCGGCCGGTTGCGCCGCTGCCGGGTCGTCAGACCGTCGTCGGGCACGACACTCGGCTGTCCCTGCGGCATTACGCGGCCCTCCTCGAACGACCCTGAACGTTCTGAACGTCCTTCACCAGCCCGGCGATCGAGTCCGCCCGCAGTTCGTCGAGCGTCACCGCCGTACCGCCCAGCTCGCCCGCCAGCTGCCCGGCGAGCCCCAGCCGCACCGGCCCCGACTCGCAGTCCACGACCACGGAGGCGACCCCCTCGGCCGCGAACAGCCGGGCCGCCCGGCCGGCGAGCGCGACGGGCTCAGGGCCGCCGGTGGCCCGCCCGTCCGTCACGACCACGACCAGCGCCCGCCGCGCCGGATCCCGCAACCGCTCCACCCGCAGCACGTCGTGCGCCTTGAGCAGCCCGGCCGCGAGCGGCGTACGACCGCCGGTCGGCAGCGACTCCAGCCGAGCCGCCGCCGCGTCCACCGACGAGGTCGGCGGCAGCGCCACATCGGCGGCCGAGCCCCGGAAGGTCACCAGCCCCACCTTGTCCCGCCGCTGGTACGCGTCGAGCAGCAGCGACAGCACGGCACCCTTCACGGCGCTCATCCGCTGCCGGGCCGCCATCGACCCGGACGCGTCGACCACGAACAGCACGAGGTTCCCCTCGCGGCCCTCCCGGGTCGCCTGCCGCAGATCGTCCCGCCGGACCACGAGCCCCGGCCCGGACCGCCCGCGCGCCCGCTGGTGCGGGGCGGCGGCCTGCACGGTCGCCGCCAGGTGCAGCTTGGTCAGGGCACCCCGCGGCCGTCGCGCACCCGTCGTACGGCCGTGCTCGGTGCGCGCCCGGGACCGCCGCCCGGCGGCACCCTCGCCGATCCCCGGCACGCTCAGCGCCTTGGTGCGAAAGGGCTCGGACGCCCGCGCCGGAGCCTGCTCGCCCGAAGCGCCGCCGGAGGTCTGCGGTTCGCCGTCCTCCCCGGCCTCGGGCCGCGCACCGGCGTCCCCGCCCTGCGGTCCGCCGTCGTCGGGCGCAGGCTGCCCGCCGCCCCCGCCGGGACCCTCCGGACCGGGATCGTCGTCGCCCTCCCCGGAGAACTCCTCAAGCGTCTGGTCCAGCTTGTCCTCGTCGAGTCCCGGCGCGTCGAAGGGGTTGCGGCGCCTGCGGTGCGGCAGCGCGAGCAGCGCCGCCCGGCGCACGTCCTCCGCCAGCACCTCGGTCCGTCCCGCCCACGCGGCCAGCGCGGTCGCCGTCCGGGCCATCACGATGTCGGCGCGCATCCCGTCGACCTCGAAGGCCGCGCAGGTCGCCGCGATCTGCCGCAGCGCCCCGTCGCCCAGCCGCACCGACGGCAGCAACTCCCGTGCCGCCACGATCCGCTGCCGTACGGCGGCCTCGTCGCCGGCCCAGCGCGCCGCGAAACCCGCCGGATCGTCGTCGTACGCGAGCCGCCGCCGTACGACCTCCACCCGCTGGTCGGGTTCGCGGGACGCGGCCACCTCGACGGTGAGGCCGAACCGGTCGAGCAACTGCGGGCGCAGCTCGCCCTCTTCCGGGTTCATCGTCCCGACGAGCAGGAAGCGCGCCGCGTGCCGCACCGACACGCCCTCGCGCTCGACGTACGACGCGCCCATCGCGGCCGCGTCGAGGAGCAGGTCGACCAGGTGGTCGTGGAGGAGGTTGACCTCGTCGACGTAGAGGATGCCCCGGTGCGCGTCGGCCAGCAGGCCTGGCTCGAAGGCCTTCACGCCCTCCGCCAGCGCGCGTTCTATGTCGAGGGCGCCGACCAGCCGGTCCTCGGAGGCACCGACCGGCAGCTCGACCATCCGTGACGGACGGGACTCGAAGGCGCCGGGCTCGTGCGGGCCGTCCGGGCAGGCCGGGTCCGGGGCGGCCGGGTCGCAGGAGAAACGGCAGCCGGCGACGACGTCCACGGCCGGCAGCAGCGCCGAGAGGGCGCGTACCGCGGTCGACTTGGCGGTGCCCTTCTCGCCGCGCACCAGCACCCCGCCGACCGCCGGCGACACGGCGTTCAGCAGCAGCGCGAGCCGCAGGTCGTCCTGGCCGACCACGGCCGTAAAGGGGAAGGGGGTACTCACTGGTCGTCGCCCTCCAAGTCGCCTTCCAGCTCCAGGTAGGTGGCCCGCAGCCGCTCCAGGGTGTCCGCGTCCGGCTCGGCCCACAGGCCCCGGTCGGCGGCCTCCAGGAGCCGTTCGGTGATGCCGCGCAGCGCCCACGGGTTGGACTTCTTCATGAAGTCCCGGTTCTCCGCGTCGAAGACGTACTCCGCGCTGAGCTTCTCGTACATCCAGTCGTCCACGACCCCGGCGGTGGCGTCGTAGCCGAAGAGGTAGTCGACGGTCGCCGCCATCTCGAAGGCGCCCTTGTAGCTGTGCCGGCGCATGGCCGCCATCCAACGGGGGTTCACCACCCGGGCCCGGAAGACCCGGTGCGTCTCCTCGCCGAGCGTGCGGGTCCTCACCTGGTCCGGCGTGGCCGAATCACCCACGTACGCCTCGGGGTTGGTGCCGGTCAGATGGCGGACCATGGCGACCATGCCGCCGTGGTACTGGAAGTAGTCGTCGGCGTCGACGAGGTCGTGCTCGCGGGTGTCCACGTTCTTCGCGGCGACCGCGATCCGCCGGAACGCGGTCTCCATGTCCCCGCGCGCCGCCCGCCCGTCGAGCCCGCGCCCGTAGGCGTAGCCGCCCCACACCGCGTACACCTCGGCGAGGTCGGCGTCGGAGCGCCAGTTGCGGGCGTCGATCAGCGGCAGCAGCCCGGCGCCGTACGCCCCCGGCTTGGAGCCGAAGATCCGGGCGGTCGCGCGCCGCCGGTCGCCGTGTCCGGCGGTGTCCTCGTCGGCGTGCGCCCGTACGTAGTTGGACTCCGCCGGCTCGTCCAGCTCGGCGACCGTGCGCACCGCGTCGTCGATCAGCCCGACCACGTGCGGGAACGCGTCCCGGAAGAAGCCGGAGATGCGGACCGTGACGTCGATGCGCGGCCGGCCCAGCTCGCCGAGCGGGATCACCTCGAAGCCGGTCACGCGCCGCGACGCGTCGTCCCAGACCGGACGGCAGCCAAGGAGCGCCAGGATCTCGGCGATGTCGTCGCCCTGGGTGCGCATCGCGGAGGTGCCCCACACCGTCAGGCCGACGGACTTCGGGTAGGCGCCGGTGTCGCTCAGATACCGCTGGACCAGCGAGTCCGCGAGCGACTGGCCGACCTCCCAACTCAGCCGGGAGGGAATGGCCTTGGGGTCGACCGAGTAGAAGTTCCGGCCAGTCGGCAGGACGTTGACCAGGCCGCGCGTCGGCGATCCGGACGGGCCGGCCGGGACGTAACCGCCGTGCAGGGCCTTGAGGATGTGCCCGATCTCGTCCGTGGTCCGCGCGAGCCGCGGCACCACCTCGGTGCAGGCGAACTCCAACACGGCGACCGCGTCCGGGAGTTCGGTGCCGAGAACCTCCCGCACCAGCGTGCGGCTGTCGGCGGCCGCCCAGTCCCGCTCCTCCATGCCCTCCGCGACCCGGCGGCACAGCTGCTCCAGCAGGTCGATCGCGTCGGCGGCGGTGCGCGCCGGGCCCTCGACGAGATCCGTCAGCTCCACCGGCACCTTCACCGGCGCGCCCGGCTCCGCGAGCAACTCCTTCTCGACCAGACCGAAATGCGCGGCGAAGGCGGCGCGCAGCCCCGGCAGCGCGTTCGCCTGCCCGCCCCACACCTGGGAGGCGCGCAGCACGGCCAGCACCAGGTTCACCCGCGGCTCGCCGACCGGCCCGCCGCCGAGGATGTGCAGGCCGTCGCGGATCTGCACGTCCTTGATCTCGCACAGGTAGCCGTCGATGTGCATGACGAACGAGTCGAAGTCGTCGTCCCCGGGCTGCTCGTCCACGTGCAGGTCGTGGTGGAGCTCGGCCGCCTTGACCAGCGTCCAGATCTGGGCACGGACGGCCGGCGCCTTCGTCGGGTCCAGGTCCGACACCAGCGCGTACTCGTCGAGCAGCTGCTCCAGCTTGGCCAGGTCGCCGTAGGTGTCGGCGCGGGCCATCGGCGGCACCAGGTGGTCGACCACGGTGGCGTGCCCGCGCCGCTTGGCCTGGGTGCCCTCACCGGGGTCGTTGACGATGAACGGGTAGATCAGAGGGAGTTCGCCGAGGACCGCGTCCGGCGCGCAGCCGGCGCTCAGCCCGAGCCCCTTGCCCGGCAGCCACTCCATCGTGCCGTGCTTGCCCATGTGCACGACCGCGTCGGCGCCGAAACTGTTCTCCAGCCACCGGTAGGCGGCCATGTAGTGGTGCGACGGCGGCATGTCCGGGTCGTGGTAGATGGCGATCGGGTTCTCGCCGAAACCGCGCGGCGGCTGGATCATCACCACGACGTTCCCGAACTGGAGGGAGGCCAGCACGACGTCGTCGCCGTCGACGTACAGCGAGCCCGGCGGCTCACCCCACGCCTCGGTCATCCCGTCCCGCAGCTCCGGGTCGAGCTTCTCGAACCACGCCCGGTAGTCCGCGAGCGGCACCCGCGCGGGCGCGGCGGCCAGCTGCTCCTCGGTGAGCCATTCGACGTCGTGGCCGCCGGCGTTGATGAGCCGGTGGATCAACTCGTCGCCGTTGTCGGGGTGTCCGTCGACCACGTACCCGGCGTCCCGCAGCGCGTCCAGCACCCGCACCGCCGACGCGGGCGTGTCGAGGCCCACCGCGTTGCCGACCCGGGAGTGCTTGGTCGGGTACGCGGTGAAGACCAGCGCGATCCTCTTCTCCGCGTTCGGCTTGTGCCGCAGCCGCGCGTGCCGTACGGCGATCCCGGCGACGCGTCCGGCCCGCTCGGGGTCGGCGACGTACACCGGGACGTCGTCAGGACCCTGCTCCTTGAAGGAGAACGGGACCGTGATCAGCCGTCCGTCGAACTCCGGGATCGCGACCTGCATCGCCGCGTCCATGGGGGAGAGGGCGGCGTCGGACTCGTCCCAGGCCTGCCGGGAGGAGGTCAGGCAGAGGCCCTGCAGCACCGGCACGTCGAGGTCGGCGAGTGCCCCGATGTCCCAGGCCTCCTCGTCGCCGCCGGCCGAGGCCTGCGAGGCGTGCGTGCCGCCGGCCGCCAGGACGGTCGCGACCAGTGTGTCGGCCCCGGCGAGGAGCTCGTACAGCCCGGGGTCCGCCCCGCGCAGCGAACCGCAGTACACCGGAAGGGCGTTGGCGCCGCGCGCCTCGATCGCGTCGCACAGGGTGTCCACGAAGCCGGTGTTGCCGCTGAGTTCGTGGGCCCGGTAGAAGAGCACCCCGACGGTCGGCCGGCCGCTCTCCCGGGTACGGGAGCCATGGACGCCGTACTCGGGCATCTTCTGCGGCTCGGTGAACCCCTCACCGGTCAGCAGCACGGTGTCGGACAGGAACCGGGCCAGCTCGGTGAGGTTGCCGGGGCCGCCCTCGACCAGGTACCGGAGCGCCTCGGCGACCACGCCCGCCGGCACCGACGACTCGGCCATCAGCTCGGCGTCCGGCACCGTCTCGCCGCCGAGCAGCACGGTCGGGATCCCGGCGGCCTTCAGGGCCGCGAGCCCGTCCTCCCAGGCCCGCTTGCCGCCGAGCAGCCGTACGACGGCGATGTCCGCGCCCTCGACGAGCGCCGGCAGCTCCGCCGTCACGTCGACGCGCGCCGGATTGCCGATCCGGTAGCCGGCACCGGAGGCGGCCCGGGCCGCCAGCAGATCGGTGTCTGCGGTCGACAACAACAACACAGTGCTCATGCGGGCGCTCCCGGTGGAATGAAAGGCAGTCCTTGCGGCGCGCCCGACTCGATGAGCCGCCAGAGCGCGTCCGTGTCCGCGTGCTGTTCGATCAGGTCGCCGAGCCGGTCGAGCTGCTCCTCGCGCAGCGCGGCGAACGAGGTGTCGGGGGCCGGCACGAACCGGCGGCCCGCGGCGGCCGCCACCTCGCGCAGGAAGGCCCGGCGGAAACCGTCCGACTCCAGGGAGCCGTGCCAGTGCGTGCCCCAGGTCTGCCCGACCCGGCAGCCGTCCAGGAAGGGCTCGCCGCCGGTCACCTCACCGACGCCGTGATGGATCTCGTACCCCTCGACCCGCTCGCCGAGGGCCTCGCCGACGGGCCGGGTGAGGGTCTTCTCGCGGGCGAACCGGACGCGCACGGGCAGCACACCGAGCCCCGCCACATGTCCGCGCCGGCTCTCGACGTCGTCCTCGATGTGCTCGCCGAGGATCTGGAAGCCGCCGCAGATGCCGAGCACGGGCCGCTGTTCGGCGGCCCGGCGCCGCAGCGCGTCCGCGAGCCCCCGCTTGCGCAGCCACTCCAGGGCCCGGACCGTCCCCCGGGTCCCCGGGATCACGACCAGGTCGGCGTCGGCGAGCTCCTCCGGCCGGTCCACGAACCGCACCACGACGCCGGGTTCGGCGGCCAGCGCGTCCACGTCCGTGAAGTTGGACATCAGCGGGATCGCGCAGACGGCGACCCGGAGCACGTCCTCCCCGACGGGCGGGGCGGTGTTCGACTCCCGGACGGTCCCGCGCGGGGACACCCTCCCCCACGCTCGGCTTCGCTCGCGCGGGGGGACCCCCATCCCGTCCTCCTCGTCGATGCCGAGGCCGTGCCGGAAGGGGAGGACGCCGTAGGTGGGCCGCCCGGTGAGCCCGTGCAGCATGTCGAGGCCCGGCTCCAGCAGGGAGACGTCCCCGCGGAACTTGTTGACGAGGAACCCGGCGACCAGGGCCTGGTCCTCCGGCGAGAGCAGCGCGACGGTCCCGAAGAAGGAGGCGAAGACGCCCCCGCGGTCGATGTCCCCGACCACGAGCACGGGCAGCCCGGCGTTCCGGGCGATCCCCATGTTCACGATGTCGGTCCGGCGCAGGTTGATCTCCGCCGGACTGCCGGCCCCCTCACAGATCACCGCGTCATACGTGCCCCGCAACTCGGCGAGACAGTCGAGCACGGTGCCGAGCAGCTTCTGCTGCCGTCCGCCGTGGTAGCCCCGCGCGCTCAGCTCACCGACCGGCTTGCCGAGCAGCACGACCTGACTGCTCTGCTCGCCGCCGGGCTTGAGCAGCACGGGGTTCATGAGCGCGGTCGGCTCCACCCGGCAGGCCTGCGCCTGCATGGCCTGCGCCCGGCCGATCTCGGCACCCTCGCGCGTGACGAAGGAGTTGAGGGACATGTTCTGCGCCTTGAACGGCGCGACCTTCACACCCTGCCGCACCAGCCACCGGCAGACACCCGCGGTGACGACGCTCTTCCCGGCGTCGGAGGTGGTACCGGCCACGAGGAGACCACCGTTGTTCATGACGCCCTTCCCGGGAGCGCTCCGCGCAGCAGGGCACCCGCCGCGCTCACCCCCAACGCCAGCCACCCCACCCGCCGCGACAACCGCACCGCCCGTTCGATGTCCGCGACCTGCACAGTCCGCCCCTCCCCGTTCAGCACCGGCCGGTGCTCGACCCGCCCGCCATACGACAGCGTCCCCCCGAGCCGTACCCCCAACGCCCCGGCGAACGACGCCTCCACCGGCCCCGCGTTGGGACTCGGATGCTTCACCGCGTCGGTCCGCCAGGCCCGTACCGCTCCCCTGGTGTCACTTCCGGCCACGGCGGCCAGGACGGCGGTGAGCCGCGCTCCCGGCCACCCGGCCACGTCGTCCAGCCGCGCCGAGGCCCACCCGAACCGCCGGTACCGGGCGGACCGGTGTCCCACCATCGCGTCCAGGGTGTTGACGGCCCGGAACCCCACCAGCCCGGGGACGCCGGCCACGGCCCCCCAGACCAGCGCCCCCACGACTGCATCGCTGGTGTTCTCGGCGACGGACTCCACGACCGCCCGGGCGATCCCGTCCGCGTCCAGGGCCTGCGGATCCCGGCCGCACAGATGCGGCAACCGGGCGCGGGCCGCCTCGACATCACCCGCCGCGAGGGCCCGCCCGATGCCGCGGGCCTCGCGCGCGAGCGAAGTGCCCCCGACGACGGCCCAGGTGGCGGCCGCGGTGAGTGCGACGGACGCGGCGGCGGACGGCCGTACGGCCCGCTCGGCCGCGGCGCCCAGCGCCACGGCGCCGCCGGCGCACACGGCGGTGTGCAGCGCGCCCCACCCGCGGTGGTCCCGCCACAGCACCCGCTCCACGGCCCCGGCGGCCCGCCCGAACACGGCGACCGGATGCCCCCGGCGCGGATCGCCGAGCAGCAGATCACCGAGAAGGCCGGCGGCGGCACCGTACGCGAAGACGCGATCGGCACCCATCGGCTCAGCCGGCCGCGGGGTCGGGGACGGGCCGGGTACTCAACCTCGTTCGGCAGCCGCGCATGGCGTTATGTCCTCACTCAGGGTGTCCGCGCCCTGGTTCGACGAGACCGGCGGTGGGAGTTCCTGGCTTCCGGGGATTGCTACCCCGGTGACAGTGGCGGGACCGCGCCGGATTCACACCGGCTTCCTCCCTTGCCGCGGTACATGGCTCCGGAAGTCCACCACGCCCCCGGAAGACCCGTCAACTTGCCTTTGACCTGCGAGGGGAGTGTGTGGGAAGGCCCACACCGGTTGCCCAGCGGGGCCCGTGGGGCATGCGGAAGGCTCCTCTCCGTACGGACGGAGAGGAGCCTTCGAGGCGCCGACGAGGCCCTTTGCGGCGGACCTTGTGGTGTCAGGCCTTCGCCACGATCAGATGGATGCCCCATGCCACGGCGGCCGCACAGGCGGCGAAGCAGAGGTAGGCGGCCGTCACGGCCAGGACCGCGGAGTCGCCCTGGGCGGCGGCGCGTTCGCGGGCGGACAGGCCCTTGATGCCGAGGGTGAAGAGGGCCACCAGGCCCACGGTGGCCACGAGGCTGACGCCGAAGACGGAGCCGATGGCTGCCCAGTCGATGTTCATGTCGGTGCTTCCTCGGGGTCAGACGGTGGCGGCCGGGTCGGTCGCGGGAGCGGCCGGGGCGGAGGCGGGGGCGGGGATGGTGGCGGTCAGGCCGTCCGTGACGGTGACCGGGGCCGGGCCCGCGGGCGGCGGGGTCACGGCGGCGATCGCCGTGGTGACCACGCCGGCCGGCTCCTCGGTGCCGAGGACGTTGCTGCTGTCCACGACCTCGCGGCGGGAGAGCTTCCAGATCGCGGCGCAGGCGGCCACGAGGAAGACGGCGACGGCGGCCGTGCCCCAGTCGCCGAGGTCCGTCACGGACTCGGCGAGCGCGCCGACCAGCGCGGCGGCCGGGAGCGTGAGCACCCAGGCGATCATCATGCGGGTCGCGGTGGACCAGCGGACCGTGCCGCCCTTGCGGCCGAGGCCCGCGCCCATCACGGAGCCGGAGACGACGTGCGTGGTGGAGAGCGAGAAACCGAGGTGCGAGGAGGCCAGGATGGCGGTGGCCGCGCTGGTCTGGGCGGCGAAGCCCTGCTGCGGGCGGAGGTCGGTCAGGCCCGTGCCCATGGTGCGGATGATCCGCCAGCCGCCGATGTAGGTGCCGAGCGCGATGGCGAGGCCGGCGGAGAGGATGACCCAGGTGGGAGGGTTCGAGCCGGGGGCGATGGCACCGCCCGCGATCAGCGCGAGGGTGATGATGCCCATCGTCTTCTGTGCGTCGTTGGTGCCGTGCGCGAGCGAGACCAGGCCGGCGGAGGCGATCTGGCCGGCGCGGTAGCCCTTGCGGGTGGCCTCGTCCTCGGCGTTCTTCGAGAGCGTGTAGGAGAGGCGGGTGGAGAGTGCCGCCGCGAGGCCCGCGACGACCGGGGCGGCGACCGCCGGGAGCAGGACCTTGGTGACGAGCACGTCGCCGTGGACCGCGCCGAGGCCGGCGGAGGCGACGGTGGCGCCGATCAGACCGCCCATGAGGGCGTGCGAGGAACTGGAGGGCAGGCCCACCAGCCAGGTCACGAGGTTCCAGAGGATGGCGCCGACGAGGGCCGCGAAGATGACCTCGGGACGAATGCCGTTCTCGTCGACGAGACCCTTGGAGATCGTGTTGGCGACCTCCACCGAGAGGAAGGCGCCCACCAGGTTGAGCGCGGCGGACATGGTCACCGCGATCTTGGGCTTGAGCGCACCGGTCGAGATGGTGGTGGCCATCGCGTTGGCGGTGTCGTGGAAACCGTTCGTGAAATCAAACGCGAGTGCGGTGACTACCACAATCGCGAGGATCAGCGAGAAGTTTTCCATTTACCCAGGCAATCTTTCGAGGTCATTGGCTGTTGGACCGTAGGCAACCTGGATGAACGGAAGGTGAACTGGGGCGGTCATGGGGGTGTATGGGATCGACTTCGGGGTGGCCCCGGACGGGGTGGGGCGTGGCCGCCGTCCCGGTTCCGGTCCGGCGGCCCGGTCGCCCCTTGGCTAGAGGCCCATGGCGAACGACTTCAGCCGTCCCGCGGACCCGTTGAAGAGATTCTGGTCACCCGGCAGGCTGCCGCTGTTGTCGTACTGCCAGAAGGTCCACGACGACCATCCGGCCGGCAGCGTCCCGGCGTCCGCCGAGCCGTGGCGGGCGATCCACAGCGCGTGATCGGCGGCGAAGGCGCTGCTGCCGCCGGTGCAGAGGTTCCACCAGTTCGTGGTCGTGTAGATCACCGGCCGCCGGCCGGTCTCCCGCTTCAGCTCGTCACTGAAGGACCTGATCCAGTCGACCATCCGGGAGTTGCTCAGCCCGTAGCACTTGTGCTTCTTGTCGTACGGGTTGTACTCGACGTCGAGCGCGGGCGGCAGCGTCCAGCCGTCCGCCGTCCAGGTGCCGCCGTGGCTCACGAAGTACGCGGCCTGCCGGGCGCCCGACGACTTGTCCGGCAGGGCGAAGTGGTACGCGCCCCGCCTGATGCCCGCCTTGCGCGAGCCGTCGTACTGCTGGTCGAAGTAGGGGTTGCGGTAGGTGGTGGACTCGGTGGCCTTGATGTAGACGAACCTGGCGCCCTTCGCCCTGGCGCCCGGCCAGTCGACGTTCTTCTGGTGCGAGGAGACGTCGTGCCCCTTCGGCAGGCTCGCCGCGGAGGCCGGTGTGCCGGCGAGCGCGGTGGCGGTGCCCATGAGGGCGAGCGCCGCCGCGGACGCCGCGAGGGCGCGGACGCGGACGCGGTGGCGGGACGGCGTAATGCGGTCACGGGCCATGTTTCCCCCCGGAATGGCAACGTGTACGAAAAATCGTCCAGAGATTATTGGAAGATCGGCGTATCCTCGGCGATCTTCGGCCAAGCCAGGAAATGGAACTCTTTGCGGCGGTTTGCGCTCTACTGGATTCGGGACGTACGGCCTAAAGTGCCCTGCCGTGCAGGCCGGTTGGGGCCCCGCCTGACAGGATCGGGCCATGGCTGAGCAGCGGCGGGACGAGCGTGACGGACGGGATGGACGGGCCGGCGCACAAGGTGTGTCGGAGCCGCGAAGGCGGGATGTACGCGCGGAGGAGGCGGATGCCTGGCGCGAACTCGTCGCCACCGCCCGCCGCACCGTCGCCGACGGACTGGTCGTCGGCACCTCCGGCAACGTCTCGGTCCGCGTCGGCGACACCGTGCTGGTCACGCCCTCGGGCGTCCCGTACGACCGGCTCGGTCCGGACGACGTGACGGGCGTGGACCTCGCCGGCCGCCAGGTCCTCGGCACCCTGGTCCCGACCAGCGAACTGCCGATGCACCTCGCGGTCTACGGCAGCACCGGCGCCGGGGCCGTCGTCCACACCCACGCCGTCCACGCGACGGCCGTCTCCACGCTCGTCCCCGAGCTGCCGGCGATCCACTACATGTCCGCCGCCCTCGGCGGCGCGGTCCGGGTTGCCCCGTATGCGGCGTACGGCACCGACGAGTTGGCCGAGAACATGCTCCGCGCCCTGGCCGACCGCTCCGGCTGCCTCCTCCAGAACCACGGCACGATCACCTACGGCGCCACCCTGACCCAGGCCTACGACCGCACCGCCCAGCTGGAGTGGATGTGCCGCCTGTGGCTGACGGCGTCCGCGGTGCCCGGCCTGACCCCGAGCCTGCTCTCCCCGGAACAGCTGGCGGAGGCGGGCGAGCGGCTCCGCGGCTACGGGCAGCAGGAGAAGTGAACCGGGGCCGGCCCGCCGCCCCCGCCTCCACTGGCCGCCGCCCCGCTCCGCCCCGACACTGGACAGGTGCGCCCAGTCAAAGTCACGGCCGCTGCCGTCGGTGCCGTACTCGCCGCCGGTGCGGCCGGCGTGGCCGCGGGGCGGTTCGCCAGTGACGCCGCGCTGAAGGCACCGCCCGGCCGGCCACTGCCCACCGAACCCCGGCTCACCGTGCACGGCACCGCGGCCGGCCGCATCACCCTCACCCGCGACCTCGCCTCACTGCGCCCCGGCACCTACGGGCTGGCCGGCGACGGTTCGCACGCGGTCGTCGGCGCCGTCCTGGAGTCCGCCGCGAACACCCCCGACACCGTCGTACGGCGGCTGGAGCGGGTGACCCACGGCACCTTCGAGACCGGCGACAGGGCCTGGCTCACCGCCAACGTCCACATCGGCAACCCGGGCACCGCCCTCGGCCTGGAGTACGCCGACATCGACCTGCCCGGCGAACTCGGCCCGCTGCCCGCCTGGTTCGTGCCCGGCCACCGCGACACCTGGGTGATCGCGGTGCACGGCCTCGGCACCACCCGCGAGCACCCCATGAACGTCATGGCGTTCCTGCACGCCCGTCGCCTGCCGGTCCTCGCCCTCGCCTACCGCGGCGACCTCGGCGCCCCGCGCCCCCCGGACGGCCTGAACCACCTCGGCGAGAGCGAGTGGCGCGACCTGGACGCGGCGATCCGCTACGCCGTCCGCTACGGCGCCCGCCGCGTCGTCCTGCACGGCTGGTCCACCGGCGCCACCATGGCGCTGCGCGCCGCCGCCCACTCGGCACTGCGCGAGCGGATCTCCGGCCTCGTCCTGGACTCCCCGGTGCTCAGCTGGGAGGCCACCCTGCGCGCCCTCGCCCAGGCCCGGCACATCCCCGAGCACCTGCTGCCGCTCGCGGTACGCGCCGCCCAGGGCCGCGCCGGGCTGCACGCCGACCACGCCGCCGACCCCGCCGACCCGGGACAGCCCACCGTGCCCACCCTGATCGTGCACGGCCCGGACGACACCGTGGCCCCCTGGGTGTTTTCCCGCCGGCTCGCCGAGCGCCGCCCCGACCTGGTGGCCCTGCACACCGTCCCGGACGCCCCGCACGGCGCGATGTGGAACGCCGGCCCGGAGGAGTACGACGAGCGACTGCGCCGGTTCCTCACGCCCCTGATGTGATGCGCTCCGGCGCGTGCGCCCCCGGACGGGCACGCCCCGGCATCCGACGGCACCCCGGATCGGCACCCCCGGCCGACACCTCCCATGGGCCGGTGTGATTCTTCCCGCACCCGCCGGTCCTTCCCCTCCCCGTCCCCGGCCGCCCTCCGTCCCAAGCCGGAAACCCCGGTTCCGGCCGGTTCCGGAGGTTCCGTTTAACGCCGTACCACTGGCCTGAACATGTCTCTTCGCCTCCTCTCGCACCCCGTGCGTTGGCCAGCCCCGTCGCCCGCCGTGACATTCCGTTTGGGTTTTCGGACCGTCAACCGGAAGACTGCACCCGTGACGTCCCGTATCCCGCGCGACTCAAGGCTTCGACTCGTCCGAACGCGACCCCTGGCCGCCGCCCCCCGAGCGATGAACCAGCGGCCCGCGCGCCGCCCCGCACCCCGCCCGCCCGAGGGCACCCCGGCCCCCGCCGAGCTGGCCAGAATGGCTCGCTCCGGGCTGGCCGGCGCGGCCCGCGTCGCCCACTGGGCGGACACCGCCCTCGGGCCCGGCAGCGACGGCGCGACCGCCGACGGCAAGGCCACCCTCTCCGACGCGTCCGCCGAACGCGCTTCCGACGACCTGGGCCTGACCGCCGCTCAGGTCCGCGCCGACTGGGACACCGCCCGCCTCGCCGGCCTGGTCGAGGTGCACGGCGACAGCGCACGCCCCGGCTGGCGCCTGCGCGCCTGGGACCGCGACGACAGCGCCGTGCTGCGCGGCTGGGTCGCCCTCTTCGACGCCTGGTCGCTGGCCCACCCGGAGCCCGCCGAGTTCGAGCCCGCCGCCGTCGCCGAGGTCGTCTCGGCCATGCCCCAGGTGCTCTCCTTCCTCCAGCTGTCCGCCGGTCCCGTCCCGGTCGAGCAGCTCCTGGACCTGCTGGGACAGCGGGTCACCGAACTGCGCACCGAACGCTGCGAGGTCCCCTACGACACCGAGAACGGCACCGGGACCGCCAGGCCCCTCGCCGCCGTGCGCTCCGCCGACGCCGACCCGGCGGAGCACGCCCAGGCGGAGGACCCGGCCCCCGCCGACGAGGCCGAGCTCGCCCCCCTCCTCGACTGGTCCCTGCACGCCCTCGCCTCCGTGGGCGCGCTGACCTACGGCGACGGCCAGGCCACCCTCACCCCGCTGGGCAGCTGGGCGGTCTGGGTCAAGCTGGAGCAGATCTGCGTCGCCGCGCAGAGCCCTGCCGGCAACATCGAGGTCGCCGCCGAGGAGATGCTGCGCGGCTGCGCCCAGCTGCGCCCCAACGCGGCCCGCGCCGAGTACCGCGCCTGGCTCGCCGCCCGCCCCGTCGGCGGTGCCGTCACCGAACTCGTCGACGCCGCCCGCGGCGAGGACGCCCTGCTGCGCGGCCTCGCCTTCGAGGCGCTGCGCGTCGTCGGCGCCCCCGCCGAACCGGACGTCCGCGCGGTCGTCGACGAGCCGACCCTGCGGCCCTACGCCCTGCTGTGGCTGGCCGAGCACGACGGGGTCGACCCCGAGGACGCCCACGAGGTGCTCACCCGGGAAGAGGCCACCTGGCTCTGGGTGGACACGGCCGCCGCGGTCGCCGACCACGGCGAGGCCCCGCTGCTCGTCCGCCACCTGGAGTCGGCGCTGCAGCCCACCGTCCCCGCGCTGCTCGACGAGGTGCGCGCCGTCGGCCACCCCCGTACCGTGCAGGTCCTGGTCGCGCTCGCCGCCGCCCACCCCGACCCGGCGCTGGCCAAGGCCGTCCGCCGGGCCGCCTTCCAGGTGCACACCGGCGGCTGAACGCTCCGCCGGCAGCGCCCCGACCCGCTCTGCCGTCCGTCGGCCGCGGCGCCGTCGTGGGCTCAGCCGGCTATCTCCGGGGCGTACGTGCCGAAGCTCCAGATGTTGCCCTCGACGTCCCGGGCCATGTAGTCCCGCGAACCGTAGTCCTGGTCGGTCGGGGGCATCAGGATCTCGGCGCCGTGGTCGACGGCGCGCTGGTGGTGTGCGTCGACGTCGTCCACGACGATGTACACCCCGGTCGGGCCGCCGCCCTCCATCGCCGCGTCGAACCGGCCGCCGCGGCCCCTGGAGCCGAGCATGACCGCGCCGTTGCCCTGCACCAGCTCGGCGTGGAGCACCATGCCGTCCTCGCCCTCGTACACCGACAGCTCGGTGAAGCCGAAAGCCTCCGTCAGCTGCTTGATCGCCGCCTTCGCGTCCGTGTACAGCAGCGACGGATAGATGCTCGGCCGCCCGCCACTCGTGCCCGCCATCCCGATCACTCCCTCGTGTGCCGGTCCCCCCGAAAGCCGTCGTTCCGGCCTGGTCCCCAGTCTCGCACCCGGCACTGACAACGCCCCCGGACCGTACCGTCGTTGCAGGTCAGCCGCTCATCGGAAGGTGTTGCAGCGCGCCATGTCGCCGGTCCGGTACCCCTGGTAGAACCACTGCTGCCGCTGCTCGGCCGACCCGTGCGTCCACGTCTCCGGCGTCACCCGTCCCTGGAACCGCTCCTGGATCCGGTCGTCGCCCACGGCCGCCGCCGCGTCCAGCCCGTCCTGGATGTCCGCGGCCGTCAGGCTGGTGATCAGCGGCCGGCCGGTCGACTCGTCCTTCGTGGTCGTGGCGTGGTGCGCCCACACCCCGGCGTAGCAGTCGGCCTGCAGCTCCACCCGCACCGAATTGCTGTTCACCCCGGTCATGTTGGACTGCGACCTGCTCAACGTGCCCATCAGGTCCTGCACATGGTGCCCGTACTCGTGCGCCACGACGTACGCCTGGGCGAACGGCCCGCCGCTCGCGCCGAACTTGGACCGCAGCTCGTCGAAGAAGCCGAGGTCCAGATAGACCCTCCGGTCGCCGGGGCAGTAGAACGGCCCCACCGCCGAGGTCGCCGTCCCGCACGCGGTGCCGACCCGCCCGGTGAAGAAGACCGTGGGGGCGGCCGTGTAGGTGCCGTGGCGGCGCCGGAACTCCTGCGTCCAGTAGTCCTGCACGCTGTTGACCACCGCCACGATCCGGCAGTCCTCCTTGGTGTTCGCGTCCTTTCCGGTACGGCAGCTCTGCTGCACCTGCGCCAGCGAGGAGGAGGCGGGTGCGGGCGAGCTGTCCCCGGAGGAGAGCCCCAGCTGGTCCGGGCCGACACCGAGGAACACGGCCAGAAGCAGCGCGATCAGGCCGACCAGACCGCCGCCGACGGTCTTCCTCCCGCCCGGGATCCGGCTGCCCCGCACGTCCCGCACCTCGGAGGTGTCCAGGTTCGCGTCGTCGTCGAACTGCATGGGGCACCGCCTTCTGCTCGCACCGTCCCCCACCACCACCTTGCGCCATCCGCGCCGCCACTTCGCGCCGATCACCGCACCGACGCCCGAACGGGCGACGTCCCGCCCCGCCCCCGCGTCACGCCCGTCCGCCCGTCGCGGGCGTGGCTACGCTCTGCGCCTGACGCGTGGCACAGGGCGCCCGGCCGGGCGCCGAAGGGGGAAGGGGTGGCCGTTCTGCAGCGCAGGAGAACCGGGCCACCCGACGCCGAGGCACTCCTGGAGCAGTCCGCGACAGCCTGCCGGGAGCGGTCTCCGGCCACCCTCCCGCACCGGCCTCCGGGTGCCCTCCCGGGCGCGCCCCCCGCCCGCAGGCCCGTCAAGCGCGTCCTCGCCCTCGCCCTGCTCCTCGCGGCCGGTCTCCTCGCCGTCGCCCACGAGATCCGCCCCGCCCCCTACGGCGACCACCTCACCTCCGGCCCGCCCGCGCCCACCGCACGCGCGCGTGGCGGCGCCGTCGAGGCGTACGACGGGCGGACCCTGCGCTGGCGCTACGCGCGCGTGGGCCGCCGTCCGCTCAGCGTGCTGCCCACGCGCGGGCAGGCGATCACCGTCTGGGACGACGGGCTCGTCACCGACACCGACGGCCGCTCCGTGCGCTGGCACCGTGCCCTGCCCGCGGCGACCGGCTGGCTGCGGGCCCGGGGCGGTGCCGGCGTCCTGCGCCCCCTGGGCCGCGGCATCCTCGCCGTCGTCACCCCGTCCCGCATCACCGCGTACCGCACCGCCGACGGCGACCTGCGCTGGGTGCTGCCCGCCCGCGCGGGCTGCGCGTTCCGCCCCGAACGTGCCGTACGTCACGGCCACGCCCTGCTCGTCGCCCAGCCGTGCGCGGACGGCGCCTGGACCGCGCAGCTCGTCGCCGTGGACGACCTGGGCGGAATCGCCCCGCACCGCACCCCGCTGGGCAACGAACGGCCCCGCGCGGGCCGTCCCGAACACCCGCGCACCGAAAAAGCGCTTGCGCCGCCCCGTTAGACTTGGCCCATGGCCATTCTCCTCGCGCATTAGACGGCGGGAACGTCCTCAGCCGCCCACCCGTCACTATCCGTACGCTCTGGAGTCTGTCCGTGATCTCCGCCTCCGGTATCGAGCTGCGCGCCGGTGCCCGCATCCTCATCGAGAACGCCACGTTCCGCGTCGCCAAGGGCGACCGCATCGGTCTGGTCGGCCGCAACGGCGCCGGCAAGACCACCCTCACCAAGGTCCTGGCCGGTGACGGCATCCCCGCCGCGGGCACCGTCACCCGCTCCGGCGAGGTCGGCTACCTCCCGCAGGACCCCCGCACCGGCGACCTCGACGTCCTCGCCCGCGACCGTGTCCTCTCCGCGCGCGGCCTCGACGTGCTGATCCGCAAGATGCGCGAGAACGAGCAGCGCATCGCCAACGGCCAGGGCGCCACCCGCGAGAAGGCGCTCAAGCAGTACGAGCGCCAGGAGACCGAGTTCCTCACCAAGGGCGGGTACGCCGCCGAGGCCGAGGCCGCCACCATCGCCGCCGCGCTCAACCTGCCCGACCGGGTGCTCGGCCAGCCCCTGCACACGCTCTCCGGCGGTCAGCGCCGCCGTATCGAGCTGGCCCGCATCCTGTTCTCCGACGCGGACACCCTCCTGCTCGACGAGCCGACCAACCACCTCGACGCGGACTCGATCGTCTGGCTGCGCGACTACCTGAAGACCTACCGCGGCGGCTTCATCGTGATCTCCCACGACGTCGACCTGGTCGAGACGGTCGTCAACAAGGTCTTCTACCTGGACGCCAACCGCTCCCAGATCGACGTCTACAACATGGGCTGGAAGCTCTACCAGCAGCAGCGCGAGGCCGACGAGAAGCGCCGCAAGCGGGAGCGCGCCAACGCCGAGAAGAAGGCCGCCGCGCTGCACTCGCAGGCCGACAAGATGCGCGCCAAGGCCACCAAGACGGTCGCCGCGCAGAACATGGCCCGGCGCGCCGACAAGCTGCTGGCCGGCCTGGACGCCGTCCGCGTCTCCGACAAGGTCGCCAAGCTGCGCTTCCCGGAGCCGGCGCCCTGCGGCAAGACCCCGCTGACCGCCGAGGGCCTGTCGAAGTCGTACGGCTCGCTGGAGATCTTCACCGACGTCGACCTGGCTATCGACAAGGGGTCGAGGGTCGTCATCCTCGGCCTCAACGGCGCGGGCAAGACCACCCTGCTGCGCCTCCTCGGCGGCGTCGAGCAGCCCGACACCGGCGAGGTCGTCGAGGGCCACGGCCTCAAGCTCGGCTACTACGCCCAGGAGCACGAGACCCTGGACCCGGAGCGCACGGTCCTGGAGAACATGCGCTCGTCGGCGCCCGACATGGACCTCGTCGAGGTCCGCAAGGTGCTGGGCTCGTTCCTGTTCTCCGGCGACGACGTCGACAAGCCGGCCGGGGTTCTCTCCGGCGGCGAGAAGACCCGCCTCGCCCTCGCCACCCTGGTCGTCTCCTCCGCGAACGTCCTGCTCCTGGACGAGCCGACCAACAACCTCGACCCCGCCAGCCGCGAGGAGATCCTCGGCGCCCTGCGCACCTACAAGGGCGCGGTCGTCCTCGTCACCCACGACGAGGGCGCCGTCGAGGCGCTCCAGCCGGAGCGGATCATCCTGCTGCCCGACGGCGTCGAGGACCTGTGGGGCGCCGACTACGCCGACCTGGTCGCCCTCGCCTGACCGCAGGTCGCGTCGCCGTCGTTTGATCGAATGCCTGATCCACTGGCTATGGATCATTCGGCCTATCGGTGATCCATCATCTGTGTGAGATCTCCTCGTATCGAGGTGTGTCCTACATCGAATATGCGGCCGATCCCTTTGTCGACAAGGGATCGGCCGCTTTGCGTGCCTGACCTGGCACTTCACAGAAGAACCCGTTCGGCCTCATGGACGACCCGCGACGGAATCACAGATTCCGTATGTGGGGATGCGCTCCTGTCGTCACAACGATGTCTCACGGACCTTGCCGAATGGGTGGCCATCACGCCCCGGAGGGGTGATCATGAGGGGACCAGAGCGCACTTCCCATGAGGAGGCACGGGTGGCCGAGACTCTGAAGAAGGGCAGCCGGGTTACCGGCGCCGCGCGCGACAAGCTCGCGGCAGACCTGAAGAAGAAGTACGACTCCGGTGCGAGCATTCGGGCACTGGCCGAGGAAACCGGCCGCTCGTATGGCTTCGTCCACCGGATGCTCAGCGAGTCGGGTGTCACGCTGCGTGGGCGTGGCGGGGCGACGCGGGGCAAGAAAGCCGCGTCCTGACCCCGGGCGGCCCATCGGCTTCGATGGTGGCCACCCGGTCGGTCGAGTGATCGGCCGGGTGGTTACTGTGCAGTCACTTAGCATGCCGTACGGCAATGCGTGATGACCGCACACATCGGAGGCGCCCCATGGCTTCGCCCGACCAGGACCTCGCTCCTGTTCTCGACAAGGACGGCGTACGGCTCACCGTCGACGACGCGCTCGCCACGGTGACGCTGACCAACCCGGCCAAGCGCAACGCCCAGAGCCCCGCACTGTGGCGGGCGTTGGCCGAGGCCGGGCGGTCGCTGCCGGGGTCGGTCCGGGTCGTCGTGCTGCGCGGTGAGGGGCAGTCCTTCTCCGCGGGCCTCGACCGGCAGATGTTCACGCCGGAGGGGATCCCGGGCGAGCCGACCTTCATCGAGCTCGCGCGCCGGGACGACGCCGAACTCGACGCGTCCATCGCCGGGTTCCAGGAGGCGTTCACCTGGTGGCGGCGGAGCGACATCGTGTCGATCGCCGCCGTGCAGGGGCACGCCATCGGGGCCGGCTTCCAGCTGGCCCTCGCCTGTGACCTGCGGGTCGTCGCGGACGACGTGCAGTTCGCGATGCGCGAGACGAGCCTCGGGCTGGTGCCCGACCTGACCGGCACGCACCCGCTCGTCTCCCTCGTGGGCTACGCCCGCGCGCTGGAGATCTGCGCGACCGGGCGCTACGTCCAGGCCGCGGAGGCGGTGGCTTCCGGGCTGGCCAGCGTTGCCGTACCGGTGGGCGAACTCGACGCGGCGGTTCAGGACCTGGCGGGCGCGCTGCTGGCCGCGCCGCGGGACGCCGTGGTGGAGACCAAGGCGTTGCTGCGGGGTGCGAGTGGCCGTACCTACGACGAGCAGCGGGCCGCGGAGCGGCAGGCGCAGGCCCGGCGGCTGCGGGACCTTGCGGGGCTCGGGGAGTAGCGGTTCGAGTGCGGGCCGGTGGGGGCTGGTCGCGCAGTTCCCCGCGCCCCTTACGGGGCGCTGCAGCTGACGTCCGCCACCACTACTGCCTCGCCTCTGACGGGGCGCGTTTCAGGCGACGCCCGTCACCAGCACAGCCACCGTCGGCTCATCGCCCAACACTTCGCCGACCGCCGCACGGACCCGTCGGGCCACTTCCACGGCCCGCGGGCCGTCGCTGAGCGCGACCTCTACCCGCACGTGCCGGCGCGGCAGCGCGGCGTCGAAGTGGATCTCCCGGCTCAGGGCTCCGGTCACCCGGGCCACTCCCGGCACCGCAAGCGCCGCCGCCGTCACCCGGGCCCCGTCGGGATCCGTCCCCTCCCGGACCGACGGCGGACCGGGCGCCTTCACGGCCTCCGCCGCAGGCTCCTCCTCCAGCAGCTCGGTCACCCGCAGGTCCACCTCGGTCACCGTCAGCCCGAGCCGTTCCACGGCCGCCGCAAGTGCCCGCCGCAGCCGGGCCGCCGTCGCCGGCAGGGGCTCGGCCGCCGTCGCCGCGAGCTCCGCCGACAGCCGCAGCGGCCCCGGCGGCACCGCCCCGGGCGGCGCCGGGACGACGGCCTCCGCCGCGTCCGCCGGATCCGCCAGGGCGATCCGCACCGTACCCAGCCGCACCCCCGCCACTCCGGCCGCCGCCCGCCGCAGCACCGCGTCCGCCGCCGCCTCGGTGAGCCACGCCCCGTCCTGCGGCCCGCCCAGCGGAAGGAGCCTGCCCAAGCCCAGAAGGTGCCGTACCGTCTCTGTCCGTCGGTCCGCCGTCATTGCTCCAGCCTGCCGCATCTCCGGGGCACGACAGGACATCCGCACGTACCGTGGTCGCAGGACGACGACGGGAAGGGACGCACGGCGATGACCGAGATGGCGGCGGAGCCCGAGAAGGACCCGACGGTACAGACCCGGAAGACCGTCAGGCGCGGCGGCGGCGACCCGGCGACCCGCGGACGGACGACGATCGCCGACGGAGTCGTGGAGAAGATCGCCGGACTGGCCGCCCGGGACGTGGTCGGTGTGCACGCGATGGGCAGCGGCCTCGCCCGCACCTTCGGCGTCGTGCGCGACCGGGTGCCCGGCGGCTCCAAGTCCGTGAGCCGGGGCGTGAAGGCCGAGGTCGGCGAGGTGCAGACCGCGCTCGACCTGGAGATCGTCGTGGACTACGGCGTGTCGATCGCCGACGTGGCCCGCGCGGTCCGGGAGAACGTGATCGCCGCCGTGGAGCGCATGACCGGACTGGAAGTGGTCGAGGTCAACATCGCGGTGAGTGATGTGAAGCTTCCGGAGGAAGAGGAAGAGGAAGAGGAGCCGGAGTCCCGGCTCCAGTGACCGCCGACCGGGACCGTCGACCGGGACCGCTGACCGGGACCGCTGAGGGGAGCGCACCATGAGCATGGCCGTGGTCGGCATGATCGCCGGCATGGCGCTGGGCTTCGCCGGGTACTTCGGCGGCTTCGGCGCCTTTCTGCTGGTGGCGGCGCTCGGGGCCATCGGCTTCGTCGTCGGCCGGTTCGCGGAGGGGGACCTCGAACTCGGTGACTTCTTCCGTACCCGCGACGACCGGCGCGACCGCCGGCGATGACCTCCGCGAGCGGTGAGACGCGCCTCGCCCCGGCGGCCGTGGCGCCCGGCGAGCGCGGTGCCCTCCGGGTCGCCGACCGGGTGGTGGCGAAGATCGCCGCCCAGGCGGCCCGCGAGGCGCTCGGCGCCCTCCCCGGGGAAGCCGTGCCCCCGCACGCCACCGTGGTCACGCACCACGGCACGGCCCGTGTCCGGGTCCACCTCGAACTGGACTACCCGTCCGACATCGGCGCCCGGTGCGCGGCCGTGCGTCGGCATGTGGTGGAGCGGGTAGGCGCGTTGGTGGACATGGACGTCCGGGAGGTCGCCGTCCACGTCGAACGGCTGCACCCGGACCGGACCCAGGGGAGGGCGTGATGAGCACGGACCGGACACCGGTCGTCATCGAAAAGCCACCGGCACCGGCCGCCGCACCCCCGGCCGGCCACGAGCCCCGCTTCTGGTCCCCGCGCCGCGTCCCCGCCACCCTGGTCGCGGCGCTCGTCCTGGTGACCGCTGGCGCCTTCCTGTACGACATCGCCGCCGTACGGGCCCACCACCCCGCCATGCACTGGCGCCGTGAACTGGCCCGCCAACTCGCCCGGCAGCCCCTCGACGACACCTGGGTCCTGGTCGGCGCGGGCATCGCCGCCGCCCTCGGCCTGTGGCTGCTCACCCTGGCGGTCACGCCCGGGCTGCGGGACCTGCTGCCCATGCGCCGCACCCACCCCGACGTCCGCGCCGGGCTGCGCCGTGACGCGGCCGCCCTGCTGCTGCGCGACCGGGCCATGGAGATCTCCGGCGTGCGCCGGGTGCGCGTTCGGCTGCGCCGGTCCCGCGCCCACGTCCTCGCCGTCTCCCACTTCCGCGAACTCGACGAGGTGCGCGGCGACCTGGAGGCGGCCCTGACCGACGCGATCCGCGCCATGGGGCTGGCCCGCCCACCCGCACTGACCCTGCAGGTGATCCGCCCCGGCCGGAAGGGGTGACGCCGTGCTCGGCACCGTCAACCGCGTCCTGATCGCCCTCGCGGGCCTCCTGCTCCTCGCTCTCGGCGGCGCGGTCCTGGCCGTCGGCCTCGGCGCCCCGCCCCCGTCCTGGTGGATCCACGACGGCCGCCACGACGTCCTGCTCACCCCGGCCGAGCGGACCCATTGGCGCGCCGCGGGCTGGTGGTGGCCGACGGTCCTGGCCGCACTGGCCGTGCTGTTCCTGCTCTCCCTGTGGTGGCTGACCGCGCAACTGCGCCGACGCCGCCTGACCGAGGTCCTGGTGGACACCGGAGACGGCGAGAGCGCGCTGCTGCGCGGCAGGGCCCTGGAGACGGTCCTGGCCACGGACGCGGCCCACCAGGAAGGCGTCTCCCATGCCCAGGCGGTGCTGAAGGGCACGCGTACCCACCCTGAGGTACGGGTGTGGCTCCAACTGGAGCCGGACGTGTCCCCGGGTGCGGCTCTGGACACCCTGACGGCTCAGGCCCTGACACATGCCAGAGAGTCGGCGGCCCTGGAAAAGCTCCCCGCGGAGGTCCGACTGACGTCGGTCAGGCACCGTGCGGAGCGGGTCACCTGACATCGTCGCCGTCGGGCCGAGCGCGGTCCGGCCGACCGCACCGGGCGGGCTCCGGTCTCAGGACAGCTTCGCCCCGGGAGCGAAGGCGGGCAGCTTGTCGAGGCTGCTGCGCACGGCCTCGGCGCCGTACTCGAACATCTGCCGCTCGTAGTCGGCGACCGCGCCGAGCAGGTCCTGGCGGCCTTCGCCGGCCTCGACCAGGCGGCGGCGCAGCAGGTCGGCGTCGCGCAGGGCGGTGTTCGCGCCGTTGCCGCCGGTCGGGGAGGCGGCGTGGATCGCGTCGCCGAGCAGCGTGACCGGGCCGGACGCCCAGCGCTCACCGGGCCTGACCACCCGGATGGACAGCAGCGTGCTGTTGTCCGGGTCGGCCTGCTCGATCAGCGCGCGCAGCACCGGGTGCCGGCCTTCCGTCCTGGACAGCACGGCGTCCTGCGCGGTCAGGTCCGCCGGCGAGCCGTTCGGCGGCAGGATCACGGCCCAGCGCACGGAGTCGCCGATCTCGGGCAGCGTGACTTCGGGGGCCAGTTGCCCGGCGGCCCGGTGCGGCGGGGTACGGAAGCGCATCGCGCCGAGCAGCAGGCTGACGCCGTCGCCCGCGGTCTTCGAGTCCGCGCTGCCTCCCGAGAAGTTCCCGCAGACCCGGCGCCATGCCGCCGAGCTGATCTCCGGCACCGGACACGACCGCTTCGGGTCCGCCCTCGGCCTGCTCATGAACAGCCTGCGGCCCGCACCCGGTTGACCCGCGGGGTGTGGCGTCGCCCGGCGCCGGGACGGTCAGCCGTACGAGGGCTCGCCGGCCGGGTCAGAACCCGTGCCTCATGCCCCCGTCCACCGGCACCATGATCCCCGTCAGGTAGGAGGCCGCCGGCGACATCAGGAACGCCGCCACCCGCCCGAACTCCTCCGGCGCCCCGTACCGCCGCAGCGGAATCCGCGACTCGTGCTCGGCGCGCGTCGCCGCCGGGTCGGCGGACATCGTGTCCAGTTCCCGCACCCGGTCCGTGTCGATCCGGGACGGCAGCAACCCCACCACCCGGATCCCGCGCGGCCCCAGTTCGTCCGCGAGCGACTTGGCGAACCCGGCCAGTCCCGGCCGCAGCCCGTTGGAGATCGTCAGCCCGGGAATCGGCTCGTACACCGACGCGGACAGCACGAACCCGATGACCCCGCCGTCCCCCAGCTCCGCCGCGGCCGCGCGGGCGAGCCGTACGGCCCCCAGGAACACCGACTCGAAGGCGCTCTGCCACTGCTCGTCCGTGTTGTCGGCGACGAACCCGGCCGCGGGCCCGCCCACGCTCACGAGGATCCCGTCGAACCCTCCGAACCGCTCACGCGCGGTCGCGATGAGCCGCTCCGGCGCCGCCGGGTCCGCGTTGTCGACGGCCACGCCCACGGCGTTCGGCCCCAGTTCGGCCGCCACGTCGGCGGCCCGCTTCTCGTCCCGGCCGGTCACCACGGCCTTCGCCCCGTCGGCGACCAGCTCGCGTGCGGCCGCGTGGCCCAGCCCGCGGGTGGCTCCGGTGACGACGTACACCCGGTCCTTCAGTCCAAGATCCATGGTCCCTATCCTGCCTGCTCGCCGCCGAAGAGCGTGAGGGCGGTGTTCACCAGACCGATGTGACTGAACGCCTGCGGGAAGTTGCCCAGCTGACGGCCGGTCTCCGGGTCGTACTCCTCGGACAGCAGTCCCACGTCGTTGACGAGCCCCACCAGCCGTTCGAACAGCTTCTTCGCCTCGTCGGTGCGGCCCGTCATGTGCAGCGCGTCGGCGAGCCAGAACGAACAGGCCAGGAAGGCGCCCTCGCCGCCCGGCATCCCGTCGACGCCGATCGCGTCGGTGTCGTAGCGGCGCAGGAACCCGTTCTGGCCCAGGTCGTCGCGGATCGCGTCCACTGTGCCGATCACCCGGGGGTCGTCCGGCGGCAGGAAGCCGACGCGCGGGATCAGCAGCAGGGAGGCGTCGAGTTCGCGCGAGCCGTAGTACTGCGTGAAGGTGTTGCGCTGCGTGTCGAACCCCTTCTCGCACACCTCCCGGTGCACCTCGTCGCGCAACGCGCGCCAGCTCATCAGCTCGCCCTTGAGCTCCGCGTGGTCCTCCAGGGTCCGCACCGCGCGGTCCGCGGCCACCCACACCAGCACCTTGGAGTGCACGAAGTGCCGGCGGCCGCCGCGGACCTCCCACAGGCCCTCGTCCGGCTGCCGCCAGGCCTTCTCCAGGAACTTCATCAGCGCGCACTGGATGGCCCACATGTGCGGCTTGGTGGGCAGCCCGGCGGTGCGGGCCAGCGACAGCGAGTCCATCACCTCGCCGTACACGTCCAGCTGGAGCTGGTCGACGGCGCCGTTACCGACGCGCACCGGCCGGGAGTCGGCGAAGCCGGGCAGCCAGGGCAGTTCGAACTCGGGCAGCCGGCGCTCGCCCGCGAGGCCGTACATGATCTGCAGGTCCGCCGGGTCGCCGGCGACCGCCCGGACCAGCCAGTCGCGCCAGCGCTCGGCCTCCTTGTGGTAGCCGGCGGCGAGCAGGGCCCCGAGGGTGAGGGTGGAGTCGCGCAGCCAGCAGAAGCGGTAGTCCCAGTTGCGCACCCCGCCCAGCTCCTCGGGGAGCGAGCTGGTGGCAGCGGCGACGATGCCGCCGGTCGGCGCGTAGCTGAGCGCCTTGAGGGTGATCAGGGAGCGCACGACCGTGTCCCGGTGGGGGCCCGAGTAGGTGCAGCGGGCGGTCCAGCGCCGCCAGTCGGTGACGCTGGCGCGCAGCGCCTCGTACGGGTCAACGAGCGGCGGGCGCGGCTCGTGCGAGGGGTGCCAGGTGAGCACGAACGCGACCCGCTCGCCCTCGGCGACGGTGAACTCCGAGTGCGTGCCGAAGTCCTCGCCCCAGGTCCGTACCGACGGATCGCTGCGCAGCCACACCGCGTCCGGACCGGCGACCGCGACCCGGTGGCCGCCGGAGCGGCGCATCCACGGAATCACGGAGCCGTAGTCGAAGCGGAGCCGGAGCGTGCTGTGCACGGTGACCCGGCCGCTGACGCCCTCGACGATGCGCACGACGTCCGGCGCGCGGTCGCGCTGGGGCATCAGGTCGGTGACGCGGACCGTGCCCTCGGCGGTCTCCCACTCGGTGTCCAGGACCAGGGTGTCGGGCCGGTAGCCGCGCCGGGTGCAGGTCGTGGCGCCCGCGGGGGCGATCCGCCAGTGGCCGTGGTCCTCGTCGCCCAGGAGCCTGGCGAAGCAGGCGGCCGAGTCGAAACGGGGCAGGCACAGCCAGTCGATGGAGCCGTCCCGGCCGACCAGGGCCGCGGTCTGCTCGTCGCCGATGAGCGCGTAGTCCTCGATGCGTCGGTCCACGGGAGCCGGTTTCCCGGCAGGCCGGAGGACCAACCAGAGCGTGGGCCGGGGGAGTGACGGGGCATCCGCGCGACCGGCCGGCCCGGCGGTCTCAGACGGCGGCCGGTTCCGCTTCCGCGGCCGGCTCCCGCTCCGCCGCCTCCGCACGCGTGCGTGCCTCGCGGCGGGCCAGCACGAAGAAGCCGTAGGGGACACCCGCGGCGAACAGCCACCACTGGATCATGTACGCGTAGTTCAGCGGGGCGTCTTCCTTGCCTGGGTCGGAGATCTGCTCCGGGGTGTCGCCCTTGGGCTCGGGCGCCGTCTGCTGGATGTAGCCGCCGAGCACCTGCTTGCCGAGCCGGCGCGCCTGCTCCTCGCTGTTGATCAGCATGATCTGGCGGGCGGGCAGGCCCTTGAGGTCCTTGATGCCGCTCGCCGCGGTGGTCTCGTCGGGCATCAGCCGGCCCTGGACGGTGACCTTGCCGGCCGGTGGCGCCGGGATCTTGGGGAAGGCGGTCTGGCTCGGTCCGTCCGACGGGATCCAGCCCCGGTTGACCAGCAGCACCTTGCCGTCGGTCAGCACGAAGGGGGTGAGGACGTGGTAGCCGACCTCGTCGTCGGAGTTGGTACGACGGCGGACGACGACCTCGTCGGCGGTGTCGAAGGTGCCGGTCGCGGTGACCGTGTGGTACCGCTCCTTGCGGGTCACGGCATGCCCCGGCACGGTCACCTGCTCGACCGGTACCGGCTTGGCACCGAGGGCGTCGGCGACCAGCTGGTTGCGGGCGCTGCGTTCCTCGTACCGGTGCTTCTGCCAGAACCCGAGCCGGATCATCGTCGGGATCAGAAGCAGCGAGATGAGGGTGAGGATCACCCACTGCCGAGTCAACAGGAAGCGGTACACCCCACGACCGTACAACTCGGTCGTGGGGCGCGTTCGGGCGGGTACCGGGTCAGACGCGGTCGACGATGCCCGCCTTCCCCGCCTCGCGGGCGCAGTGGGCGCCGCAGAACCACTGGTTGTCCGCCTCGACGCCCTGGCCGATGATCGAGACCTTGCAGTGCTCGCAGAGCGGGGCCATGCGGTGGATCGCGCAGGAGAAGCAGTCGAAGACATGGACCGCGCCCTGCGCGTGCACCTCGAAGGTCATTCCGTAGTCATTGCCGCAAACTTCACATTTCGCCATGCGCCACAGGGTGGGCGCTCGCCCGCGCGCGGGCGAGCGGGCGCCGGGCGAGTCGTACGGCAATCACCCGTCCGTACGGCCCGCGCGGACGGATGCGCGGCCGCCGCCCGCGGACGGTGCCCGGCGCGCACCCGCGGTCACTTCTCCGCGGCCGGCGCCACGTCCCGCAGCAGCTGCCCGAAGGCCGCCTCGTCGACCACCGGCGTCCCGAACTGGCGGGCCTTGAGGACCTTCGACGTGCCCGAGTCGGGGTCGTTGGTGACGAGCAGACTGGTGAGCCGCGAGATGCTCGTCGAGACGTGCAGACCGGCCTCGACGGCCCGGTCCTCCAGCAGCTCCCGCTCGATCGAGGTGTCCCCGGAGAACGCCACCCGCATGCCCTGCTGCAGCGGCCTGCCGTCCTCGTACCGTCCCGGGTTCGGGTAGGGGCACGCCGGCCGCTTGCGGGACGGCCGCCAGCTGGTCGGCCGGTAGCCGCCGTACCCGCCGCTCGCCTGCGGCCCGATCCGGGGCGCGTCCGACCACTCGGTCAGGGGACGGCACTCCAGCAGCGGCAGCCGTACGTTGCCCGCCGCCGCGGCCCGCAGACTGGGCCGGAACGCCTCCGCGAGCACGCGCGCGTCGTCCAGCGCGTGGTGCGCCCGCCGCTGCACGACGCCGAAGTGCGCGGCCAGGGTCTCCAGTTTGTGGTTGGGCAGCGGCAGGGCCAGCTCCTTGGCGAGCGCGATGGTGCACAGCCGCTGCCGCACCGGGGCCTCGGCCTTCGCGCGCGCGTACTCCCGCGCGATCATCTGCCAGTCGAAGACCGCGTTGTGCGCGACCAGCACCCGGCCGTCCAGTCGGGCCGAGAACTCCTCGGCGATGTCGGTGAAGAGCGGCGCGCCTTCGAGCACCTCGCTCGTCAGACCGTGGATCCACACGGGCCCCGGATCGCGCTCGGGGTTGACCAGCGTGTACCAGTGGTCCTCGACCTCGCCGCGCTCGTCCAGCCGGTAGACGGCCGCGCTGATTATCCGGTCGTCCCGGGCCAGTCCGGTGGTCTCCACGTCGACGACGGCATACCCCTTGGGGTAAGCGGCCGGCCACGGGGTGCCGGGGGACACTGCGGTCGTACGGTCTTCGAGCATGGTCATTGAGGATACGGGCCCGCACCGACAGCCCGGTCCGTCAGGTCGCCCGCCGCAGCCGCCCGTTCGCATGTCCTGATTCCCCGTCCGCCCGGTCTCCCGGCGCCGGGCCCGTCCCGACCGCCCGTCCCGACCGCCCTTCGCGCGGCCGCGGATTTCGTCCCGATCGCCCTTCGCGCGGCTATGGACCTTTTCACCGCCCGGTGCAAGCGTGCACCCCGCCCGGAGCACGGACGGCCGACGGAAGGGCGGTACGGCGGATGGCACGCGTACGGTACGGCGCTCGGACCGAGGCGGAGATCGCGGCCGCGCGCACCACGAAGCTCCCCGACGTCTGGTCCACCGGGGTGGTGGCCGTCTGGGAGACCGACCCGGACGCGGTCGCGGCCGTCCTGCCGCCACCGCTCAAACCCACCGGCCGGCCCCTGGCCCGCGTCAGCATCAGCAAGGTCGAACTGCCCGGATACCCGCTCGGCGCGGGCTCGTTCGCGGTCGCCGCCGCACACGGCGCGGTCGAGGGCTGGTACCCGCTGGTCATGCCGATGACCCACGAGCGCGCCCTGACCGGCGGCCGCGAGGTCTTCGGCGAGCCCAAGAAACTCGGCGAGGTCACCGTCGAGCGCGAGGGTTCCGCCGTCCATGCGGTCCTCGCCCGGCACGGGATCGCCTTCGTCGAGGTGCGCGGCACGGTCGACGGCCCGCTGCCGCTGCCCGAGCCAGCCCCGAAGATTGACTTCTACTTCAAGTTCCTCCCGGCGGTGGACGGTTCGGGCTTCGACGGCGACCCGCTGCTGGTGCACTGCGTCCGCGAGGAGAGGGTCCGCCGGCTGGAGCGGGTCACCGGAGAGGTGGTCCTCCGTGAGTCGGCGTACGACCCGGTCGCCGACCTGCCGGTGCTGCGCCTGCTGGACCTCACCCTCGGCGAGAAGACCAGCGGCCAGCGCGGCCGGGTCGCCGAACGGGTCGACGCCCAGACCCTGCTGCCCTACGTCCACCAGCGCTACGACGACCCGCGCCAGGTCCACGACGCGCCCCCGGAGGGCAGCGAGGGGAGCGGGGTCTGATGGAGCTGCGCGAAGGACAGGTCGCCGTCGTCACCGGCGCGGCGAGCGGCATCGGGCTCGCGATGGCCCGGCGGTTCGCCGCCGAGGGGCTGAAGGTGGTCCTCGCCGACGTGGAGCCGGCCGCTCTGGAGAAGGCCGCTGACGGGCTGCGCGCGGAGGGCGCCGACGTGCACGCGCGCGTGGTCGACGTCGGCGTCCGCGAACAGGTCCTGGAACTGGCCGAGTCGGCCTACGACACCTACGGCGCGGTGCACGTCCTCTGCAACAACGCCGGGGTCGGCTCCGGCGCCGAGGGCCGGATGTGGGAGCACGAACCGAACGACTGGAAGTGGGCGTTCGAGGTCAACGTGTGGGGTGTGTTCCACGGCGTCCAGGCTTTCCTGCCCAGGATGATCAAGTCGGGTCAACCCGGTCATGTGGTCAATACGTCCTCCGGTGACGGCGGTATCGCACCGCTGCCCACGGCCTCCGTGTACGCGGTCACCAAGGCGGCCGTCGTCACGATGACCGAGTCCCTGTACGCCCATCTCAGGGCGGAGCACGCGCGCGTGGGCGCCTCGGTGCTCTTCCCCGGGCCGCACATGCTGCGCACGGGCCTGTGGGAGTCGCACCGCAACCGCCCCGACCGCTATGCCAAGGAGCGGCCGCGCCGGACTCCGTACCGCAGTCTCGGCCAGTGGGAGGCGGCGATGCGTGCGGCCGGCAAGGAGGTCGCCTTCACGCCCGTCGAGGAGGTCGCCGAGTTCGTCGTGGCGGGCATCCGCGCGGACCGCTTCTGGCTGCTGCCGCCCGGCGAGCACAGCGACGCCCAGATCAGGGCGCGGGCCCGCTCGATGCTGGACCGGACGAACCCGTCGTACCTCGAAAGCTTCATCCTGGACTGAACGGACCAAACGGATAAACCGACAAGCGGGCCGAACGGACCGAACGGACTGCACGGACTGCACGGAACCGAACAGGGGGCAGTGGTGACCGCGTACGACGACCCATACCTGATCATCTCCTCCGACTGCCACGCCGGGCTGCCCACCGAGGAGTACCGGCCCTATCTGGACGCCCGGTTCCACCGGGACTTCGACGGGTTCCTCGCCGGGCGGGAGCGCCGCCGGGAGGAGATGACCCGGCTCGGCATCCGCAACGAGGCGTTCGCGGCCAAGTGGTTCCAGGACAACGAGGAGGGCCTGCGCGGCGGCTGGGACAGCGCGCAGCGCCTGAAGGAGCTGGACGGCGACGGGGTGGCCGCCGAGGTGGTCTTCCCGGACGCCGACGCGGTGGACAGCCGGACCGCGGCGCCGTTCGGGGTCGGCCTCGGTCTGTCCGGGGACCAGGACCCGGAGCTGGGCATGGCGGGCGCGCAGGCCCACAACCGCTGGCTGGCCGACTTCGTGTCCGAGCACCCCGAACGGCACTGCGGGGTGGCCCTGCTGCCGGTCACGGCCCCGGCGGACCGGGTCGTCGCCGAGGTGCACCGCGCGAAGGAGTCCGGCCTCGGCGCCCTGATGATCCCGTCCATGTGGGTCGACAAGGAGCCCTACCACGACCGCCGTTACGACCCCGTCTGGGCGGCCGCCGCCGAGTGCGGGATGCCGGTCCTCACCCACTCCGGCGCGGCCCCGCGCCACGAGTACGGCGACCATCTCGGCATCTACGTCAGCGAGGTGACGTGGTGGCCGGCCCGCCCGCTGTGGTTCCTGCTCTGGTCCGGCGTCTTCGAACGCCACCCCGGACTGCGCTTCGGTGTCGCCGAGTCGGGCTGCTGGTGGCTGCCGAACCTGCTGTGGTTCATGGACCGCCTCTACCTCGGCGCGCACGGCGGCAAGAAACTCTCCCCGTTCGAGGAGCTGACCCGCCCGCCGCACGAGTACCTGGACCGGCAGGTGTTCGTCTGCGCCACCAACACCAAGCGCCGGGAACTCGCCCAGCGCTACGAGATCGGCGTCGACAACATCCTCTGGGGCAGCGACTTCCCGCACCCCGAGGGCACCTGGCCCGACACGCGCGCGTGGCTGCGCAGCACCTTCCACGACATCCCGGTGACCGAGACCCGCCGGATGCTGGGCCTCGCGGCCGCCGAGGCCTTCGGCTTCGACGTGGACCGCCTGACCCCGCTCGCCGGGCGCATCGGCCCGACCCCGTCCGACCTCGGCCAGCCGGCCGACCAGGCGGCCGTGGAGGCCTCCTGGGCCCGTTCGCGCGCGGTGGGCCGCCACTGGCTGACCGGCAACGACTTCCCGGCTCTGGGGGTGACGTCGTGAGCGAGGACCGCTACACGGTGATCTCGGCCGACTGCCACGCGGGGGCGGACCTCCTCGACTACCGCCCCTACCTGGAGAAGCGGTACCACGACGACTTCGACGGGTGGGCGGCGACGTACGTCAACCCGTACGAGGACCTGCTCGCCGACTCGGCGGACCGGAACTGGAACTCCGCGCGGCGGCTCGCGGAGCTGGAGGAGGACGGGATCGTCGCGGAGGTGATCTTCCCGAACACCATCCCGCCGTTCTTCCCGTCCGGCTCGCTGATGGCCCCCGCGCCGACGGCGGCGGAGTCCGAGCTCCGCTGGGCGGGCCTGCGCGCCCACAACCGCTGGCTGGCCGACTTCTGCGCCGCCGCACCGGGGCGCCGGGCGGGCGTCTTCCAGATCCTCCTCAACGACGTCGAGGAAGCGGTGAAGGAGATCCGCCGGGCGGCGGAGGCGGGCCTGAAAGGCGGCCTGATGCTCCCGGGCACCCCGCCCGGCTCGGGCCTCCCCGAACTGCACGCGCGCGTGTACGACCCGATCTGGGCCGTCTGCACGGAACTCGGCGTCCCCGTCAACCACCACGCGGGCTCCGCGTCCCCGCCGCTCGGCGACGAACCGGCCGCCCGCGCGGTCTTCATGGTCGAGACGACCTGGTTCTCGCACCGCGCGCTGTGGCACCTGGTCTTCGGCGGCGCCTTCCGCCGCCACCCGGACCTCAGACTGGTCCTGACCGAACAGGGCTCCGGCTGGATCCCCGGGGTGCTGGCCATGCTGGACTACTACCACGGCCGCATGCTGGCGGCGGCCACGAAGGCGACGACCGCAGAGTCGAAGTTCGGAGTCGGCCTGGCGGAGGCGATGGGCGAACCGCCGTCCTCGGTCTGGCACGAGAACTGCTTCGTCGGCGCCAGCTTCATGCGCCCGCACGAGGTGCCGCTGCGCGACCGCATCGGCGTGGACAGGATCATGTGGGGCAGCGACTACCCGCACGACGAGGGGACGTACCCCTACACCAGGGAGGGCCTGCGCTTCGCCTTCGCAGGTGTCCCGCGCGACGAGCTCGCGGCGATGCTCGGCGGCAACGCGGCCCGTGTGTACGGCTTCGACCTGGACCTCCTGGACCCGATCGCGGCGAAGGTGGGACCGACGGTGGCGGAGATCGCCGAGCCGCTGCCGGACCCGCCGGCGGACGCGACGAGCCCGGTGTTCGCGCGGGGCGCCTCGGTACGGGTCTGGTGACGTCGGTACGGCGCCCGTGGGCCCAGGGGTGCGATCCTCCCTGCTGTGACCGAACCCACGCACGACAACGAGGCCCACGGGGGAGCCCTCGGCTCCCGGCTGAACTGGCTGCGGGCGGCCGTACTGGGCGCGAACGACGGCATCGTGTCGACGGCGGGCATCGTCGTCGGCGTCGCGGGCGCCACGGCCGACCGCAACGCCCTGCTGACGGCGGGCCTGGCGGGCCTGCTCGCCGGATCCATGTCGATGGCGGCGGGGGAGTACGTCTCGGTCTCCACCCAGCGCGACTCCGAACTCGCCGCACTCGCGCAGGAGAAGCGGGAGCTGAAGGAGCAGCCCGAGGCCGAACTGGAGGAGCTGACCGAGCTGCTGGAGCGCCGCGGCCTGTCCCGGGAGGTGGCCCGTGAGGCGGCGGTCCAGCTGACGGAACGCGACGCCCTGAAGGCCCACGCGAGCGTCGAGCTGGGCATCGACCCCGACGAGCTGACCAACCCCTGGAACGCGGCCCTCGCCAGCTTCCTGGCGTTCACGGTGGGGGCGCTGCTCCCGCTGCTCGCGATCGTGCTGCCGCCTTCCGACTGGCGGCTCCCGGTGACGGTGGGGTCGGTGCTGGCGGCGCTGGTCCTGACCGGCTGGGCCAGCGCCCGCCTGGGCGCGGCCGCGGCGGGTCCGGCGGTGCTGCGGAACGTCCTGGGCGGCGCGCTGGCCATGGGGGTCACGTACGCGGCGGGGAGTCTGCTGGGGGCGGTCGGGATCTAGCGCGTTGGCGGAGATCGCCAACAAGCAAGCGCATACCCCCGGCAATACTTGTGGGTAACAACGTCTAGCCGCGGCCGACCGGCGGTTCTACGGTGCCCACATGCCGAACCTGCCCGATGTCGTGACGTGGTCGATACCCGCCTTCGTGCTGCTCACCGTGATCGAGGTGATCAGCTACCGCATCCATCCCGACGACGACGAGGCCGGGTACGAGGCCAAGGACGCGGCCACGAGCATCGGCATGGGACTGGGATCGCTCGTCTTCGACTTCGTGTGGAAGATCCCGATCGTCATGATCTACACGGCGGTGTACGAACTGACCCCGCTGCGCGTCCCCGTCCTGTGGTGGACGGTCCCGCTGATGCTGCTCGCGCAGGACTTCTTCTACTACTGGTCCCACCGCGGCCACCACGTCATCCGCATCCTGTGGGCCTGCCACGTCGTGCACCACTCCAGCAAGAAGTTCAACCTCTCCACCGCGCTGCGCCAGCCCTGGACCTCGCTGACGGTCTGGCCGTTCTACGTCCCGCTGGTGGCCGTGGGGGTGCACCCCGCCGCGCTCGCCTTCTGCTCCTCGGCCAACCTCGTCTACCAGTTCTGGATCCACACCGAACGCATCGACAAGATGCCCCGGTGGTTCGAGTTCGTGTTCAACACGCCGTCCCACCACCGCGTGCACCACGCCTCCCAGGGCGGCTACCTGGACCGCAACTTCGGCGGGATCCTGATCGTCTGGGACCGGCTGTTCGGGTCCTGGGTGCCGGAGACCGACCGGCCCGTGTACGGGTTGACCAAGAACATCGACACGTTCAACCCCGTCAAGGTGGCCACCCACGAGTACGTCGCCATCGCCAAGGACATCAGGGCCGCGCGCAGCTGGCGGGAGCGGGCCGGGCGGGTGTTCCGGGGACCTGGCTGGGCGCCGGCGCCCGCCGTGGCGCAGACCGAGGAGTCCGTGGCCGCGTGAGGGCGTCCCGGGAGCTGCTCGCCGCCTTCGCCCTCGCCGTCCTCCTCGACCTCGCCTTCCTGGCCGTCGGCTTCCGCACCGGTCATGTCGTCGCCAAGGTGCTCCTGATGCCCCTGCTGGCCGCGTCGGCGGCCCGCGCGGGGGCCCCGCGGCTCCTCGTCGCCGCGCTGCTGTGCGGCTGGGGCGGCGACGTCCTGCTGCTCTCCGACGCCGACCCCGCCTTCATGGCGGGCATGGCCTCCTTCGCCGCCGGGCACGTCTGCTACCTCGTCCTCTTCCGCCGCCAGGGCCCGCCACACGCGCGTGCGCGCCTCCTCGCCCTCGCCTACGCCACCGCCCTCGTCGCCCTGGTCGCCCTGCTCTGGCCCGACCTGCCCGCCGGCCTGCGCGTCCCCGTGGCCGGCTACAGCACCCTGCTCACCGCCATGGCGTACACCGCCGCCACCCGGCTCGGCCCTCTCGCCGGGCTCGGCGGCGCGCTCTTCATGCTCTCCGACACGCTGATCGCGACCGGCGTCGCCGACTGGCCGCAGCTGCCGCGGCCCGACCTCTGGATCATGCTCACCTACGCGGCGGCACAGTTCCTGCTGGTCCGCGGCACCCTCGACGCGCGCCCCGCACCGGCCACGGCGTACCGTGAAGTGCGCTCGACCACCCCCTGAGCGCACCCACGCCACCGCACGAGAAGGACCCTCGCCATGCGCGCCACCACCATCCACGCCCCGTTCGACATGCGCGTGGAGGACGTGCCCGAGCCCGTGGTGCAGCTGCCCACCGACGCCGTCGTACGGGTGCTGCGCGCCTGCATCTGCGGCAGCGACCTGTGGGCGTACCGCGGTGAGTCGGCCCGGCAGCCGGGGCAGCGCATCGGCCACGAGTTCCTCGGCGTGGTCGAGGAGACCGGCTCCGAGGTGGACACCGTGCGACGCGGCGACCTCGTGGTCGCCCCCTTCATGTGGTCCGACGGCGTCTGCGACTACTGCCGCGAGGGCCTGACCACGTCCTGCGAGCACGGCGGCTTCTGGGGCGCCGTGGGGTACGACGGCGGCCAGGGCGAGGCCGTCCGGGTCCCGTTCGCCGACGGCACCCTGGTCCGGCTGCCCAAGGACGCCGCCTCCGACGACCACCTCCTGTCCGCCCTGCTGACGCTCTCCGACGTGCTCGGCACCGGCCACCACGCGGCCCTCGGCGCGGGCGCCCGGCCCGGTGCCACGGTCGCCGTCGTCGGCGACGGCGCGGTCGGCCTGTGCGCCGTGTTGGCCGCCAAGCGGCTGGGCGCCGAGCGGATCATCGCGCTGGGCCGGCACGAGGTCCGCACCGACATCGCGCGCCGCTTCGGCGCCACCGACGTCGTCGCCGAACGCGGGGAGGCGGCCGTGGCGGCCGTACGCGAACTCACCCGTGGCCAGGGCGCCCACTCCGTGGTCGAGGCCGTCGGCACCGAGCAGTCCATGCGGACGGCCGTCGAGATCACCCGCGACGGCGGCGCGATCGGCTTCGTCGGCGTCCCGCACGGCAGCGGCACCGGCCTGGACCTCGGCGTCATGTTCGACCGGAACATCGCCCTGCGCGGCGGCGTCGCCCCGGTCCGCGCCTACATCCCCGACCTGCTGCCCGACGTCCTGGACGGCACGATCGACCCGTCACCGGTCTTCGACCTCACCGTCGGCATCGAGGGCGTGCCCGACGGCTACAAGGCGATGGACGAGCGCACGGCCCTGAAGGTCCTCGTCACGAACGGCTGAATCAACCCGAATCAACCCGAATAAACCCGGATCAACCCGCCGATCAATACTTGATCGAGCCGGCAACCGATCAAGTCCACCTGATCGGCAGCGGCAGCGCCGTCAGCACCCCCGACACCGCGACCACCACCCCGAGCACGGCCACCTCGGCCCGTGCGGGGACGTACGCGGTCAGCGGGTCGGCCGCCCGGCGCAGCCGGAACCGGGCCCACAGCGCGAGTACGACGACGGCGGCGACGAGGATCACCTTGGCCAGCAGGGTGCGCCCGTAGGCCGTCGTCGTCAGCTGGTCCAGGACCGTGCCCGGGGGCATCCGCCGCAGCGAACTCCACACGCCCGTCGCGGTGATGGCCGCGAGCAGTACGGCCGCCACGCGCGCGTAGAGCCCGAGCAGCGCAGCCCCGGCCGCCCGGCCGCGCCACCGGCGCAGCACGCGCAACGCGTGCAGCAGACCGCCCGCCCACAGCGTCGCGCACGTCAGGTGCACCAGGGTCAGCGCGGAGCCGAGCAACGGGCTGTGCTCGGGCGCGGGATGGGCGCGCAACGCCTCGGCGACGGCCACCGCCGCCAGCGGCCACACCTGGGCCGCCGGCCGGCGCGAGCGGGCGCACAGACCGGCCAGCAGAAAGGCGTTGACCTCGATCAGCGCCAGCTTGCCGTCGCGCGACTGGTACAGGCCGCCCACGTCGATGTCGGCGAGCGAGCGCGGCACCAGGTTGCCCGTCGACACCACCGACGCCAGTCCCAGGGCGGCGACGAAACCGGCGACCGCCGCGAATCCGGCCCAGCCGGACGGCCGTTCGGGCGGCGCACCCGGCAGCCGACGCGCCAGCCGGTCCACGAACAGCTCACCCGCCGGTACGCACAGCGCGGCGAACAGCATCCCGCGCAGCAGGGCGATACCGCCCACCCCCGGCGCCGCGGCCTCCCCGGTGCCGCGCAGCGCGACGGACGGCCCGAGCAGCGGTACCAGCGCGGCCGCCGCCACCAGTACCAGGACGGCGACGGCCCGCCAGGTCCCCGGGCGTCTCGCGGGGCCGCGCGCGGCCACCTCGGCGGTCGGTCGTGTCAACGGCCCCCCGATCTCCACCGGCCATGACAGAAGCGGGCAAGTAAAGGAAAACAGCCGGCGGAACTGCATTCCACCTATTCGTGCGTTTCCGGCCATCTGACGCGCGGTCATGCCCAGCGGGCCGGATCCGACCCCCAAGGCACCGGATTCCGGGCCCAGTCGGCCGGCCCGCCCGCGAAGGACACCGGCGGCCGTGCGTAGCGCAGCCGCCCCAGCGCGCTGTCCGTCTCGGCGAGCCAGGCGTCCGGCCCGTCGTACGGCTCACCGGTCCCGGAGCCCGGCTCCACCTCCTCCGTGAGCCACCGCGCGGTCCGCGCCAGAGCCAGCCGTACGAACCTGCTCCCGCCGTCGTACGACTGCTCGGTCAGCGCCCGCAGCACACCGGCCGCCAGCAGGTAGCCGGTGCCGTGGTCCAGCGCCTGCGCGGGCAGCGCGCCCGGCCGCTCCGCCGAGCCCTCGATCTCCGCGATGCCGGTGGCGACCTGCACCAGGCTGTCGAAGCCGCGCCGCCCGCCCCACGGCCCGTACGCGCCCCATGCCGACACCTGGGCCACGACCAGCCCGGGCCGCCGTTCGGCCAGCGCCTCCGGGGAGAGCCCGAACCGGTCCAGGGCGCCCGGCCGGTAGCCGGTGACCACGACGTCCGCCGCGGCGAGCAGCTCCTCGAAGGCCGCCCGGTCCGTCGTCAGGCCGAGCGTCGCCGAGCGTTTGCCGAAGCCCGTGTCGGCGTGCTGGTCGGCAAGTTCGGGCAGCCATGGCGCGTCCAGCCGCAGGACGTCGGCGCCCAGCAGCCCGAGGGTGCGGGTGGCGACCGGGCCGGCGAGGACCCGGGTCAGGTCCAGGACGCGCAGCCCGGCGGCGGGCAGCAGGGGAGCGGCGCCGACGTCGAGCGGCGGGAGCACGCGCGCGTGCGCCGTGTCCAGGCGGCCGCGCTCGATCAGGGGGCGCGCGGCCACCGCGACCGCCTGCTCGTGCCCGGCCCACGCCCCGGGCGAGCGCAGCGCCACGGCGAGTCCGCCGGCCGCGTGGACCGCGTCCTCCACATCCAGTCCGGGCCGCGCGGCGATCCGGGCCGCGACGTGCTCCGGGGCGGCGTCCGCCGGCAGGCCCAGCGCGCCCAGCAACCGGGCCCTGTGATGCGGATAGTTGGCGTGGGTGCGCACCCACCCGTCGGCCGTACGCCAGAACCGGGACAGCGGGGCGAACTGCACCGGCGCCCGCCCGTCGACCAGCAGCCGCCGCTCGCTGGTGAACGCCGTGGCCACGGCCCCGTCGTCCACCCGGACCCGGGGCACCTGAGCGGCCCCGGTCCGCCGTGCCCCCAGCTCGGCGGCGGCCAGCGCGCACCCGCCGACGCAGGCGCGGGCGAGCTGCCGCACCGGAAGGCGCGCCAGGAGCGTGCTCTCGCGTGTCACCGTCGTGACACGCGAGAGCAGTGCCGGATCGCCGCCCAGTGCGGACCACGCATAGTTGATCCCAGTCATGACTTAACTATGCATTATTGACTGGATCAATATATGCGCCTCGGGGCTACCTGGTCACCGCCGCCAGTGCGTCGGCCGTGCCCCAGCCGTAGAAGCCGTTGCGGTTCTTGGAGCCCTCGCACACCGCGTCGATCTTGCCGTCGCCGTTGATGTCGTAGGGGTCGGTGCACGGCGTGGCGGTCGCCTCGGCGTACAGCAGGGCCTTCACCAGCGCGGCGGAGGCATGCGGATGGGTTGACTTGATCAATGCGGCGACACCGACGACATGCGGGGTCGCCATCGACGTGCCCGCCATGTAGCCCCACCTGCCGCCCGGCAGCGGGCCCAGGATCAGGCCGCTGGTGGCCGGGGGCTCCGGTGTCTGGTAGGCCGTCGCGTCGCCGCCGGGCGCGGCGATGTCGATGACCCCGAGGCCGTAGTTGGAGAACGACGACTTGAGGCCCTTCGCGCCGGTCGCCGCGACCGTGACGACACCCGGCAGCTGGGTCGGTATGTCGAAGCACGTGTGCGGGTCGATCACCCGGTCGACGGGCGTGCCGTCGTTCGGCGAGACCGGATCGGTGATCGAGTGGGAGGCCAGGTCGTAGCTCTCGTTGCCGGCCGCCGCGACGTTGACCGTGCCCTTGCGCTCCGCGAACTGCGAGGCCCGGGTGATGGCGTCGACGAGCGCCTTCTGGTCCGGGTCGTCGGTGCAGTTGAAGTACCAGGGGTCGGTGTAATAGCTGTTGTTGGTGACGTCGATGTGGTGCTCGGCCGCCCACACGAACCCGCAGACCACGGCCTCCGTGTAGAAGTACCCGGCGGTGGTGGCGACCTTGATGCCGGCCACCTTGACGCCCGGCGCCACACCGGTGATGCCGATCCCGTTCTTGGCACCCGCGATCTCGCCCGCCACGTGGGTGCCGTGCGGGCTCTCGGCCGCGGTGGGCCGCCAGGCGCCGTAGGTCGTGTCCGGCCTGCCCGTGACGCAGTTGGTGGACTGCGAGGCGGAGAAGTTGGGGGCGATGTCCGGGTGGGTGTCGTCGACGCCGGTGTCGATGACGGCGACGGTGACCTTCGAGCTGCCCAGGGTCTTCTCGTGCGCCTTGTCCGCCTTGATGGCCGGCAGGTCCCACTGCAGCGGCTCCAGCGGGTCCTGCCCGTCCGTCGCCTGCGCGTCCGCCTCCGCGACCTGCTCGGAGCTGAGCACCTCCGGCGTGCCGACGTCGGTGGTCGACTGGGCGGGCAGCGGCGCGTTGCGGGTGTTCCCGGCCGAGTCCACGCCCGGCACCTTGCGGATGGTCTTGGCGAAGTCGGCGTTCGACGAATGGACGACGATCACGCCGATCTCGTCGTACGCGATCACCACCGAACCGCCGGCCTGCGCGATCGCCTTCTGTACGCGCTTGGAAGTGCCGTGTCCGGGACGGACGTTGACGACATAGCTGAGGGACGTCGTGCCGTCGGTGGCGGCCGCGGACGCAGCCGCGCCGGTGTCGGCGGCGGATGCCGAGACGTTGGGCAGGAAGGCGAGGGCCGTGGCCATGGCCATACCGAGCGGGAGGGCGAGGACGCGACGGTAGCGCGGCTTGGGCGCGGTCATCTGAGGTCTCCAGTTCGTTCGCGGAACGGGCATGCCGTGCGGGAAGTCCTGCTCTGCGGTGACTACTTGACGGCGCGCAGCGCGTCGACGACACCGGCGCCGTAGAAGCCGTTGACGTGCTTGCCGCCCACGCAGGTGGCGTCGACGACGCCGTCGCCGTTCCCGTCGTACGGGCCCGCCGGGCAGCCCGGGTTGTCCGCCTCGGCCTTCAGGAGGGCCAGCAGCTGGGCCGGGGTGGCGTGCGGGTGGGCCGACTTCAGCAGCGCGGCCACCGCGGCCACGTGCGGGGACGCCATCGAGGTGCCCTGGAGGAAGCCGTACTGGTCGTTCGGCAGGGTGGACAGGATGCGGCCGTTCTTCGACGGTGTGTCAGGGATCTGGTACTTGTCGCCGCCCGGACCCGCCACGTCGATGACGCCCTGGCCGTAGCTGGAGTAGTACGACTTCGTGTTGTTGACGCCGACCGCGCTCACGGTGACCACGCCGGGCAGCTGGGTCGGTACGTCGAAGCACTCGTGCGGGTCGACCGTCCGGGTGGTGGCCGTCGAGTCGTCGGGGCTGGAGTCGTCCGTGAGGGCGTGCGAGTCGAGGTCGTCGTTCGTGTTCCCCGCCGCGGCCACATTGAGCGTGCCCTTCCGCTGGGCGTACAGCTGCGCCCTGTTGACCGCGTCAACGATGGCACGTTGATCGGGGTCGTCCATGCAGTTGTACAGCCACGGGTCGACGTAGTAGCTGTTGTTGGTGATCTCGACGCCGTGGTCGGCGGCGAAGACGAAGGCGCAGACCACGCTCTCCGGGTAGAACAGCTGCGTCGCGTCGGGCTGTGCCACGGTGATGCTCGCGACCTTCACGCCCGGTGCCACGCCGGCCACACCGATCCCGTTGCGGGCCGCGGCTATCTCACCGGCGACATGGGTGCCGTGGTAGTGGTCGGCGTCCACCGGACGCCAGGCGCCGTACGTCGTGTCCGCCTTGCCGCTCACGCAGTCGGCGGACTGCGAGGCGGAGAAGTTCGGGGCGATGTCCGGGTGGGTGTCGTCGACGCCGGTGTCGATGATGCCGACGGTCACCGAGCGGCTCCCCGGGTTGATCGCGGCGGCCTTGTCGGCGCCGATCGTCCGCAGGTCCCACTGGTCGGCCTCGAGAGGCTCCTGGCCCGCCGTCGCCCGCTGCTCGGCCTTCGCGGCCGCCGCCTTCGAAAGGACCTGCACGGCGCCCTCGTCCGTGGTCCCCGCCGCGCTCAGCGGGGCCGTCCGGGTGGCGCCCGCCGACTGCACCCCGCGCACCGCGCGCATGGCCGCGCCGAAGTCCGGGTTCGCCGAGTGCACGACGAGCACGCCGATCCTGTCGTACGTCGCGATGATCGTGCCGCCGTTGCGGGCGACCGCCCGCTGCACCGACTCGATGGTGCGATGGTCCGTCCTGGTGTTGACGACGTAGGCCAGGTTCGGCCCGTCCGCCGACCGGGTGGCCTGGGTGGCCTGGGTGGCCCCGGTGGTCAGCGGGGCCGCGGAAGCCGCCGCGGGCACGAGGCCCAGCGAGGCGGTCAGCGACAGGACGACCGGGACGGCGAGCGCGAGCCCGCGTCTGGAACGCAGATGAGCCATGGGGTCTCCACATCATCCGGGACATCAACCGAAAACGGGCCTGCCCGAGCCGTGAGTGCTGCTTGGGCAGGTACATGACGGGTGGTGCAGGGCCGAAGCTATCTCCCGCACTCACCGGCCAGCAATGACCGGAGGTGACTTGCGCCGACGACTTCCGAAAGAACCCTGGCGAGTTGAACCTGTCCACGCGTGGCGCCGTGACCTTGAGGAGGGAGCCGCAGCAGGATCGAGGCCCCCCGTCGGAATCACGCACCGCAGTCGCGTCAGCACTCCGCGTGCGTGGTCCAGATGTCTGTGAGGTCAGAATCCGCATGTCCGTATCGCGAGGAGACTCCGTGGCCACCGAGACACCACCGCCCTCGAACACGCAGACCCGGCACCCCTCCGGCGAGGAGTTCGCCGAGATGCAGCAGAGTCCGGAGTTCGCCGAACTGCGGCACTCCTACCGCTCCTTCGCCTTCCCCCTGACCTTCGCCTTCATCGCCTGGTACCTGCTGTACGTCCTGCTCTCCAGCTACGCGGACGGCTTCATGGGCACCAAGGTCGTCGGCAACATCAACGTGGCCCTGGTCCTCGGCCTCGCCCAGTTCCTCACCACGTTCCTCATCGCCTGGTGGTATGCCCGGCACGCCGCCGCCAAGCTCGACCCCAAGGCCGAGGCCATCAAGTCCCGGATGGAGGGCGGCGCATGAGCCCCGCGATCACCCCGCTGGCCGGCGGCTCCGCGATCACGCTGGCGGCCGGTGAGGCCAGTGAGCACCGAACCCTGATCATCACCCTGTTCGCGGTGTTCGTCGCCGCGACCCTCGTCATCACCGTCTGGGCGGGCCGCCAGACCAAGGACGCCGCCGACTTCTACGCGGGCGGCCGCCAGTTCACCGGCTTCCAGAACGGCCTCGCCGTCTCCGGCGACTACATGTCCGCCGCGTCCTTCCTGGGCATCGCCGGCGCCATCGCCCTCTTCGGCTACGACGGCTTCCTCTACTCCATCGGCTTCCTGGTCGCCTGGCTCGTCGCCCTGCTCCTGGTCGCCGAGCCGCTGCGCAACTCCGGCCGCTACACCATGGGCGACGTGCTGGCCTACCGCATGCGCCAGCGCCCGGTCCGCACCGCCGCCGGCACCTCGACGATCGTCGTCTCGATCTTCTACCTGCTGGCCCAGATGGCGGGAGCGGGCGTCCTCGTCTCCCTCCTCCTCGGCATCACCAGCGACGGCGGCAAGATCGGCATCGTCGCCCTGGTCGGCGTCCTGATGATCGTCTACGTCACCATCGGCGGCATGAAGGGCACCACCTGGGTCCAGATGGTCAAGGCCGTGCTGCTCATCGCGGGCGCCCTGCTGCTGACCCTCATGGTCCTGGCCAAGTTCCACTTCAACGTCTCCGACCTGCTCGGCAAGGCCGCCGACAACAGCGGCAAGGGCAGCGCCTTCCTGGAGCCCGGCCTGAAGTACGGTGCCACCGGCACCAGCAAGCTGGACTTCTTCTCCCTCGGCCTCGCCCTGGTCCTCGGCACCGCCGGACTGCCGCACATCCTGATCCGGTTCTACACCGTGCCCACCGCCAAGGCCGCGCGGAAGTCCGTCCTCTGGGCGATCGGCCTGATCGGCACCTTCTACCTGATGACCCTCGCCCTCGGCTTCGGCGCGGCCGCGCTGATCAAACCCGACGAGATCATCGCGTCCAACAAGTCCGGCAACACCGCGGCCCCCCTCCTCGCCCTGCACCTGGGCGGCGTCGACTCCAACTGGGGCGCGATCCTGCTGGCCACGATCTCGGCGGTGGCCTTCGCGACCATCCTCGCGGTGGTCGCGGGCCTGACCCTGGCGTCCTCGTCGTCCTTCGCGCACGACATCTACGCCAACGTCATCAAGAAGGGCCAGGCCACCGAGAAGCAGGAGATCAACGCGGCCCGCTACGCCACCGTCGGCATCGGCGCCGTCTCCATCCTCCTCGGCGCCCTCGCCCGCGACCTGAACGTCGCCGGCCTGGTCGCGCTGGCCTTCGCGGTCGCCGCCTCCGCCAACCTGCCGACCATCCTCTACAGCCTCTTCTGGAAGCGGTTCACCACCGCCGGAGCCCTCTGGTCGATCTACGGCGGCCTGGTCACCGCGGTCGGCCTGGTGCTCTTCTCGCCGGTGGTGTCCGGCAAGGAGACGTCGATGTTCCCGGGCGTCGACTTCCACTGGTTCCCGCTGGAGAACCCGGGCATCATCTCGATCCCGGTCGGATTCCTCCTCGGCGTCGTGGGCACCCTGCTCTCCAAGGAGGCCCCGGACGCCGCCAAGTACGCGGAGCTGGAGGTGCGGTCCCTGACAGGCACCGGAGCGCACTGAGCTTCGTACGACTGGCCGCGTCGACCGGATCATAGGATCCTACGACGCGGCCGCGTCGTACCTCGTGGTATCAGGCCTCTCCCGATGTCGGTGCCGTCACGTAGGCTCGCAAGTGACGGCAGAGATCTGATCCGCTACGAGGGAGGGGGCCCGCGTGCTCATCGACACCTATGGCCGGGTGGCCACCGACCTGAGGGTCTCGCTGACCGACCGGTGCAACCTGCGCTGTACGTACTGCATGCCCGAGGAGGGCCTGCAGTGGCTGGCCAAGCCCGACCTGCTCACGGACGACGAGATCGTCCGGCTGGTCGACATCGCCGTCCGCCTGCTGGGCGTCGAGGAGGTCCGCTTCACCGGCGGCGAGCCGCTGCTGCGCCCCGGCCTGGTCGGCATCGTCGAGCGGGTGGCGGCCCTGGCCCCCCGCCCCCGGATGTCCCTGACGACCAACGGCATCGGCCTGCGCCGCACCGCGACGGCCCTCAAGGCGGCCGGCCTGGACCGGGTCAACGTCTCCCTGGACACCCTCCGCCCGGACGTCTTCAAGACCCTGACCCGCCGCGACCGCCACCAGGACGTCCTGGACGGACTCCGGGCCGCCCACGACGCCGGCCTCACCCCGGTCAAGGTCAACACGGTCCTGATGCCCGGCCTGAACGAGGACGAGGCCCCCGACCTCCTCGCCTGGGCGCTGGCCCACGGCTACGAGCTGCGCTTCATCGAGCAGATGCCCCTCGACGCCCAGCACGGCTGGAAGCGCGACAGCATGGTGACGGCCGGGGACATCCTCGCCTCCCTCCGCACCCGCTTCGACCTCACCCCCGAGGACGCCGACGACCGCGGCTCGGCCCCGGCGGAGCGCTGGCTGGTCGACGGCGGCCCGCACCGCGTCGGCGTCATCGCCTCGGTCACCCGCCCGTTCTGCGCGGCCTGCGACCGCACCCGCCTCACGGCCGACGGCCAGATACGGACCTGCCTGTTCGCGCGGGAGGAGACGGACCTGCGCGGCGCGCTCCGCTCGGACGCGCCGGACGAGGAGATCGCCCGCAGGTGGCGGCTGGCGATGTGGGGCAAGAAGGCGGGGGCGGGACTGGACGATCCGCAGTTCGTGCAGCCGGACCGGCCGATGTCCGCGATCGGCGGCTAGCCGGGCCTACGCGTCCCGCTCGGGCGACTCCGCCTCCGACTCCCACTCCTGCAGCAGCACCACGTCCTTCAGGAACCCCCGCACCCCCAGGAACTGCGAGAGATGCTCCCGGTGCTCCTCACAGGCAAGCCAGGTCTTGCGCCGCTCCGGCGTGTGGATCTTCGGGTTGTTCCACGCCAGCACCCACACCGCGGCGGCACGGCAGCCTTTTGCGGAGCAGACGGGGGAGCCGGGTTCGGAACCAGGGGCGTTCGGGATCACGTCGCTGACCTTAGCCGAGGCTCCGGTCAGTGCTGTCGTGCGGTCGTCCCACGTCCGGACACCAGCACCTCGACGACCTGCCGAAGGATTCCCATTGCGCGAAACGCACTCTGGTGACGCGACTGGGGCAGAACCAGCACGGCCAGCCCGAGCACCAGCAAGGTCAGACAGACGAAGGCCAGAGGGACCAGCACTGTCACAGCGGCGACAAACCTGACATTTTGCCAGATAGCGAGCATACGAATCCTCCTGGCACATGATCAGGGGGGGTGGGCGGGCGCATATTCTGATGTGGTCGTCCGCCTGAAATGGCGACGCCGAGCAGCCACGGGGGGAGCTGCCCGGCGTCGGTCCGTCGCTCCGACGGGGGATGCGGAGCGCGTACGCAGTATGTCACGGGTCACCCTTGGCCCGGCACTGGAACAGCACGATAGATCTGAGCATTTCTTGAGCTTCGGGCGGGGGCGCCGCCCGCCCGTGCCGCGGCCCCGAGCTCAGACCGACTCCGGCCGCTCGCCCCGCACGGCCCCCGCCGCCGGGTCCGCCACCACGTCCTCCGGGACGGATTCCGCCTGCGTCTCCTCCGCCCGCGGAGGTGCGATCATCAGCCGGGTAGGTGCGACCCCGAAGGTGGACGGAAGCGACTGCGGCCGCTCCCGCCCGGCGTTGGCGATGACGACGGCGACATAGGGGAGCAGCGCTCCGAGCACCAAAGCCACGACGGCGACGTACCGTTCGACGTTCCACAACGTCACGGCGAGGATCACCGACAGGGTCCGGACGCCCATCGAGATGACGTACCGCCGCTGCCGGCCGCGTACGTCCTCCGCCAGGCCGGTACGGGCTCCGGTGATCCGGAACACCTGGACGTTGCCGTCGCCGCGCTGCTTCCGCATCACATTCCACCATCCGCCCGCATCGGACTCTCCCCGGCCCGTACCCGGTCCGCACCCGCTCGGGGAACCGGGCCAGGACCTTCTCCACGGTACGCCGCGCCTGCGCCGCCTTCGAGACCGGGTCGCCCTCCCGCCTGCGTGAACGCCCTGCGCCGTAGCGCGTACGGGCGTACCGACATGCGCCGTACGGCCTACGGACCCAGACTTGGCGTAATGCTCACGTCGAGCCGTACGAGGAGGCAGTCATGGGCTGGTTGTGGGCGATCATCGTGGGTTTCGTGCTGGGCCTGATCGCGAAGGCGGTCATCCCGGGCAAGCAGCACAGCCCCCTGTGGCTGACGACCATCTTCGGCATCCTGGGCGCCATCGCAGGCAACGCGATCGCCCGCGCGGTGGGCGTGGCGGAGACGAGGGGGATCGACTGGACCCGTCACCTGTTCCAGCTGGTGGCGGCGATCATCATCGTCTTCCTGGGCGACATGGCGTACACGGCGACCCTGGGAAAACGCAAACAACAGCGCATCTGACGCTCCCCGCGCTTCACGGCGCCCCGCACCGAAGCGCCCCGAAAGGGGCGCGGGGAACTGCGCGACCAGCCACGACGGACCGGCACTCGCAACGTACCCGCACCCCCACGGCGCTCAAGAACCGACGACCTCCACGGCCGCCAGGTTCTTCTTCCCCCGCCGCAGCACCAGCCACCGCCCGTGCAGCAGCTCCTCCGCGGCGGGTACCGCGTCCTCGGCGGCCACCTTCACGTTGTTCACGTAGGCCCCGCCCTCCTTCACGGTCCGCCGCGCGGCGGACTTGCTGGCCACCAGCCCGACCTCGGCGAACAGGTCGACCACCGGACCCAGCTCGGCGACCTTGACGTGCGGCACCTCGGACAGCGCGGCGGCCAGCGTCCGGTCGTCCAGCTCCGCCAGCTCGCCCTGCCCGAACAGCGCCTTGGACGCGGCGACCACGGCAGCCGTCTGGTCGGCGCCGTGCACCAGCGTCGTCAGCTCCTCGGCCAGCGCCCGCTGCGCGGCCCGCGCCTGCGGCCGCTCCTCGGTCTGCTGCTCCAGCTCCTCGATCTCCTCGTGGGACCTGAAGCTGAAGATCCGCAGGAACTTGGAGACGTCCCGGTCGTCCGCGTTCAGCCAGAACTGGTAGAAGGCGTACGGCGTGGTCATCTCCGGGTCGAGCCAGACCGTCCCGGACTCCGTCTTGCCGAACTTGGTGCCGTCGGCCTTGGTGATCAGCGGCGTGCCCAGTGCGTGCACCGCGGCGTCGGGCTCGACCTTGTGGATCAGGTCGGTGCCCGAGGTGAGGTTGCCCCACTGGTCGCTGCCGCCGGTCTGCAACGTGCAGCCGTACCGCCGGTACAGCTGCAGGAAGTCCATGCCCTGCAGGATCTGGTAGCTGAACTCCGTGTAGCTGATGCCCTCCTGGGACTCCAGGCGCCGGGCCACGGCCTCCTTCGCGATCATCTTGTTCACGCGGAAGTGCTTGCCGATGTCCCGCAGGAACTCGATGGCCGACAGGCCCTGCGTCCAGTCCAGGTTGTTGACCATGACCGCCGCGTTCGGACCCTCGAAGTCCAGCAGCGGAGCGATCTGGGCGCGCAGCCGCTCGACCCACTGGGCGACGACCTCGGGGGCGTTGAGCGTGCGCTCGGAGTTCGGCTTCGGGTCACCGATCAGGCCGGTGGCACCCCCGACCAGGCCCAGCGGGCGGTTCCCCGCCTGCTGGATCCGGCGCATCGTCAGGATCTGCACGAGGTTGCCGAGGTGCAGGCTGGGCGCGGTCGGGTCGAAGCCGCAATAGAACGTGACGGGACCGTCCGCGAACGCCTTGCGCAATGCGTCCTCGTCCGTGGAGAGGGCGATGAGCCCCCGCCACTTCAGTTCGTCGACGATGTCCGTCACGGTTCTCGTATCTCCTTGGGTGGTCTCGTGGTCAGGTACGAGGTTATACGCCCTGGCTGACAGAGCTCATATTGAAGTCCGGCACCCGCAGCGCGGGCATCGCAGCCCTAGTGAACCAGTCGCTCCACTCCCTGGGCAGCGTCTTTTCCGTGCGCCCGGCCTCGGTCGCCCGCCCCAGCAGGTCCACCGGCGACTCGTTGAACCTGAAGTTGTTCACCTGCCCGGTGACCTGGCCGTTCTCCACCAGGTAGACGCCGTCCCGGGTCAGGCCCGTGAGCAGCAGTGTCGCCGGGTCGACCTCGCGGATGTACCAGAGGCAGGTCAGCAGCAGCCCGCGCTCGGTGGCGGCGACCATGTCCTCCAGGGAGCGGTCCAGGCCGCCGTCCAGGATCAGGTTCCCGCCCGCCGGGGCGACCGGGAGCCCGGTCAGGCCGGCCGTGTGCCGGGTGGTCGTCAGGTGCTTCAGCTCGCCCTCCGACACCCACTCGGTGGCGCCGGCCGGCAGCCCGTTGTCGAAGACCGACTGGTCGCCGCCGGAGGAGTGCGCGACGACGAAGGGCGCGGACTCCAGGCCCGGCTCGTTCGGGTCGCTGCGCAGGGTCAGCGGCAGGTCGGTCAGCTTCTCGCCGACCCGGGTGCCGCCGCCCGGCTTGGAGAACACGGTCCGGCCCTCGGCGGCGTCCCGCCCGGACGCCGACCACAGCTGGTAGATCAGCAGGTCGGCGACGGCGGTCGGCGGCAGCAGCGTCTCGTACCGGCCGGCCGGGAGGTCCACCCGCCGCTCGGCCCAGCCGAGCCGTACCGCGAGCTCGGCGTCGAGCGTGCCGGGGTCGACGTCCTTGAAGTCCCGCGTGGAGCGCCCGGCCCAGGCCGAGCGGGTACGGTCCGGGGACTTGGCGTTCAGCTCCAGCGTGCCGGTGGGCTGGTCGTGCCGCAGCCGCAGCCCGGTCGAGGTGCCCATGTACGTCGACACCAGCTCGTGGTTGGCGAAGCCGTACAGCTCGCGACCGCCGGCACGCGCGCGTGCGAAGGCCTCGCCGAGCGCCGGGGCGAAGTCGGCGAACACGGCGGAGGAGGTCTCGGCGGGCGCGTCCGTGAAGTCCGGGGCCTCCGGTACGCCGGTGACCAGCGGCTGGGCGTCCTCGGCGGGCCCGGCACCGCGGGCGGCGGCCTCGGCGGCCCGCACCAGCGGCTCCAGGTCGTCCGCGGTCACCGCGGACCGGGACACGACGCCCGAGGCGGTGCCCTCCTTGCCGTCGACCGTCGCGATGACGGTGAGCGAACGGCCGCGGGTGACGCCGTTGGTGGTGAGCGCGTTGCCGGCCCAGCGCAGGTTGGCGGTGGAGTGCTCGTCGGCGATGACCACGCAGCCGTCGGCCCGCGACAGTTCCAGAGCGCGCTCGACGATCTCGTGCGGCTTGTTGCTACGGGCGCTCATCGACCGGCCTCCTGCGTGGTGTTGAGGATGTTGACGCCCTTGAAGAGGGCCGAGGGGCAGCCGTGCGACACGGCGGCGACCTGCCCCGGCTGGGCCTTGCCGCAGTTGAAGGCGCCGCCGAGGACGTACGTCTGGGGGCCGCCGACGGCCGCCATGGAGCCCCAGAAGTCGGTCGTCGTCGCCTGGTAGGCGACATCGCGCAGCTGCCCGGTGATCCGGCCGTTCTCGATCCTGAAGAACCGCTGGCCGGTGAACTGGAAGTTGTAACGCTGCATGTCGATGGACCAGGAGCGGTCGCCGACCACGTAGATCCCGCGGTCGACCCCGCCGATCAGGTCCTCCGTCGCCAGCCCGGCCGGGTCCGGCTGCAGGGACACGTTGGCCATGCGCTGCACCGGGACGTGCCCGGGGGAGTCGGCGTACGCGCACCCGTTGGAGCGGTCGAAGCCGGTCAGCTTCGCGATCCGGCGGTCCAGCTGGTAGCCGACGAGCGTGCCGTCCCTGACCAGGTCCCAGGACTGGCCCGCGACGCCCTCGTCGTCGTAGCCGATGGTCGCGAGGCCGTGCTCGGCGGTGCGGTCGCCGGTGACGTTCATCAGCTCGGAGCCGTACTTCAGCTTGCCGAGCTGGTCGAAGGTGGCGAAGGAGGTACCGGCGTAGGCGGCCTCGTAGCCGAGCGCGCGGTCCAGTTCGGTGGCGTGCCCGATGGACTCGTGGATGGTCAGCCACAGGTTGGAGGGGTCGACCACCAGGTCGTACAGACCCGCCTCGACGCTCGGCGCCCGCATCTTCTCGGCCAGCAGCTCCGGGATCTGCTCCAGCTCGGTGTCCCAGTCCCAGCCGGTGCCGGTGAGGTACTCCCAGCCGCGGCCGACCGGCGGCGCGATGGTCCGCATCGAGTCGAACTCGCCGCTGGACTCGTCGACCGACACCGCGGTGAGCTGCGGATGCAGCCGCACCCGCTGCTGGGTCGTCACGGTCCCGGCCGTGTCCGCGTAGAACTTGTTCTCGTGCACGGTGAGCAGCGAGGCGTCCACGTGGCTGACGCCGTTCGCCGCCAGCAGCCGCGCGCTCCACTCCGCGAGCAGCGCCGACTTCTCCTCGTCGGGCACGGTGAACGGATCGATCTCGTACGACGAGACCCACGTCTTCTCGGCGTGCACCGGCTCGCCGGCCAGCTCCACCCGCTCGTCCGAGCCGGCCGCCTTGATGACCTGTGCCGAGAGCTTCGCCATGGCCACCGCCTGCGAGGCGACCTTGGCGGCCGCGTCGAGGGTCAGGTCCACCCCCGACGCGAAGCCCCACGTGCCGCCGTGCACGACCCGGACCGCGTACCCCAGGTCGGTGGTGTCCGAGGATCCGGCGGGCTTGGCGTCCCGCAGCCGCCAGGACGCGCTGCGCACCCGCTCGAACCGGAAGTCCGCGTGCTCGGCCCCCAGCGCACGCGCGCGTGCCAGCGCGGCGTCGGCCAGGGCCCGTAGCGGCAGCGCCGTGAAGGCTTCGTCGATGGAATGAGGCACGGAGGTCTCCCTGCTGTCGTGGCCTGTCCGTCCGATCATGTCGCGCCCGCGGGCGCACGGACCACAGGTTTCGGCCCGGCGTCGCGGCTTTCTGTAGGGACCCGACAGTGACACCCCCGAGCCACTGTCGGTGCCCGCTTGCCCGCGGCGATGGCGGGACCGATAGGTTTTCGATGAAGCCGCCTGTCGTGTCAGCTGTTCGGGCGGGTGGTCAGACCGAACGAAAGGGTGATCCGTTGAGCCGCTCGGTTCTCGTCACTGGAGGCAACCGGGGCATCGGCCTCGCCATCGCCCGCGCTTTCGCCGACAACGGCGACAAGGTCGCCGTCACGTACCGCTCCGGTGAGCCGCCGGCCGTCCTCAAGGAACTGGGCGTCCTGGCCGTCAAGTGCGACATCACCGACTCCGAGCAGGTGGAGCAGGCCTACAAGGAGATCGAGGACGCGCACGGCCCGGTCGAGGTCCTGATCGCCAACGCCGGCATCACCAAGGACACGCTCCTGATGCGGATGTCCGAGGAGGACTTCACCTCGGTCCTCGACACCAACCTCACCGGCACCTTCCGGGTCGTCAAGCGCGCCAACCGCGGCATGCTGCGCGCCAAGAAGGGCCGTGTCGTCCTCATCTCCTCGGTCGTCGGCCTCTACGGCGGCCCCGGCCAGGCCAACTACGCCGCCTCCAAGGCCGCCCTGGTCGGCTTCGCGCGCTCCCTCGCCCGTGAGCTGGGCTCGCGCAACATCACCTTCAACGTCGTCGCGCCGGGCTTCGTGGACACCGACATGACCAAGGTGCTCACCGACGAGCAGCGCGCCACCATCGTGTCGCAGGTGCCGCTCGGCCGGTACGCGGAGCCCGAGGAGGTCGCCGCGACGGTGCGGTTCCTCGCCTCGGACGACGCCTCGTACATCACTGGAGCCGTCATCCCCGTTGACGGCGGACTGGGAATGGGTCACTGATCACCATGAGTGGAATCCTTGAGGGCAAGCGCATCCTGATCACGGGTGTGCTGATGGAGTCCTCCATCGCCTTCCACGCGGCCAAGCTGGCCCAGGAGCAGGGTGCCGAGATCATCCTCACCGCGTTCCCGCGGCCCACGCTGACCGAGCGCATCGCCAAGAAGCTGCCGAAGCCCACCAAGGTCATCGAGCTCGACGTGACGAACGACGAGCACCTCGGCCGCCTTGCCGACCTCGTCGGCGAGGAGCTCGGCGGCCTCGACGGCGTCGTCCACTCCATCGGTTTCGCCCCGCAGGACGCGCTCGGCGGCAACTTCCTCAACACGCCGTTCGAGTCCGTCGCCACCGCCATGCACGTCTCCGCGTACTCCCTGAAGTCGCTGACCACGGCCTGCCTGCCGCTGATGCAGAACGGCGGCTCGGTCGTCGGCCTCACCTTCGACGCCCAGTACGCCTGGCCGCAGTACGACTGGATGGGCCCGGCCAAGGCCGCCCTGGAGGCCACCAGCCGCTACCTCGCGCGCGACCTGGGCAAGCAGAACATCCGCTGCAACCTGATCTCCGCCGGCCCGATCGGCTCCATGGCCGCCAAGTCCATCCCGGGCTTCAGCGACCTGGCCGCCGTCTGGGACCACCGCTCCCCGCTGGAGTGGGACCTCAAGGACCCGGAGCCGGCCGGCAAGGGCATCGTCGCCCTGCTGAGCGACTGGTTCCCCAAGACCACCGGCGAGATCATCCACGTGGACGGCGGCCTGCACGCCATCGGTGCCTGACCCGCACGCGCTCTTCGAGGCCCGCATCCCGCGAGGGGTGCGGGCCTCACCCGTTCGGCCCACCGGCCGGGTGATCACCTGCCGGGCGGCGCACCCTGGAGACGCGGCCGCGCACCCCGGTTGCGTGTGCACCGCGCGATGTCCCTCCCCAGCCCGGCCGAGGAGGTCCCCCTTGTGCGCCTTTCCCGCAGCCTGGCCCCGGTGACCCTGGCTCTCGCCCTCGTGGTGTCGCTGCCCTGCGACGCCGAGTCCCACACGCGCGTGCCGAACGGGCACGGGCCGGCCCCGCAGCTGTTCGGCGCGTCCTGCCGGACCACCGTCCGCGGCTCCCACGTGGTGGTCTACTGCCACAACCCCTACGTCGACACGGACCGGGTCCGGCTGCACATCGAGTGCGCCCAGTGGTGGGACATCGACACCGACGGCTCCCCGGTCGACACCGGCCCGGCGATGACCGTACGGCTCTCCGGCCGCTGCTGGAAGGACGTCCGCGCGGTGTGGATCAGTCACCAGAAGGTGGACTGAACCGGTCCGGACGGCACAGGAACGGGTAGCTCGCCGCCTCCTTCGCGGCCGCGTCCGCGTCGCCCGCGCGGATCGCCTCGACCAGCCGGGCGTGGTCCATGTACGACTGCGGCGTCAGCTCGGCGCCGACGTCCGCGCGCAGCCAGTCCCGCAGCACCTCGCCCAGGTCGGCGTACATCGCCGTCAGCACGTCGTTGTGCGAGGCGGCCACCACGGCGAGGTGCAGGGTCGCGTCCGCCGTCACGAAGGCCTCCGCGTCACCCGAGCGCCAGGCCTGCTCGCGGCGGGCCAGGAGGGCGTCGAGCTGCCCGAGGTCCTTCTCGGTGCGGCGTACCGCGGCCAGCCGGGCGGCCGACGACTCCAGGGTGGAGCGCAGCTCGGCGATGTGCCGGGGGTCGGCCTCGGCGAACCGGCGGTGCATCACTCCGGCCAGCTCACTGGTGGCCGCGACGTACGTCCCCGAGCCCTGGCGGATGTCCAGCAGGCCGTTGTGGGCCAGCGCCCGGACGGCCTCCCGGACGGTGTTGCGGGCCACCCCGAGCTGTTCGACCAGCTCCGGTTCGGTGGGGATGCGCGAGCCGACCGGCCACTCGCCCGAGGTGATCTGGTTCCGCAGCGCGGCGATGACCTGTTCGGACAGCGCCGAGCGGCGCGGATGGCTCAGAGGCATGACACACCTTCGCACGCGGGGGCCCGGCGGGAGCGGCCAGGCCCGCCCGGGGATGGACAACCATTCATCCCATGATTCTATGATGGGCCTCATGGCAGGCAAGAAGACCGGCACCACGACCTCTGAGGCACCCGAGGCACCCGAGACGGCCGAGGCAACCGATACGGCTGCGACAGCCGATACAGCACGCGCGACGGCATCCGGCGGCAGTCCCGCGTCCACGACCGCCACGCGCGCGTGGACGACACGGCTGGTCGTCGTCGGCATCGTGCTGTCCGCCGTCAACCTCCGGCCCGCCATCACCAGCCTCGGCGCGCTCCTGGAGGAGGTCCGCGACGGCCTCGGCATGAGCGGCAGCGTGGCCGGGGTGCTCACCTCCGTGCCCCCGCTCTGCTTCGCCGTCTTCGGCGTCATGGCCCCGCGCCTCGCCCGCCGCTTCGGTCCGGCGGCCGTGGTCTGCGCGGGCATGGCGGCCGTCGCGGCAGGCCTGCTGATACGGCCGTACGTCGGGAGCACCGCCGGGTTCCTGGCCGGCAGCGCGCTCGCGCTCATGGGCATCGCGGTCAGCAACGTGCTGATGCCGGTCATCGTCAAGCGCTGGTTCCCGGACCGGGTCGGCGCCATGACCGGCCTGTACTCGATGGCCCTGGCCGCCGGCACCTCGGTGGCCGCCGCGGTGACCGTGCCCCTGACCGACGCCCTCGGCGGCAGCTGGCGGACCGGGCTGGTGGTCTGGGCCGGGCTCGCCGCGGTCGCGGTGCTGCCCTGGGTTCCGCTGGTCAGGGCCCGGGGAACGGCGCCGGTCCCCGAGCCCGAGGCCGAGGCACGCGCGCGTGCGGAGCGCCGGCCGCCCGCCCTGCGGATCACCCGCAGCCGCACCGCCTGGGCGCTCGCCGTGTTCTTCGGGCTCCAGGCCACCGCCGCCTACATCACGATGGGCTGGATGGCGCAGATCTTCCGGGACGCGGGCGTCTCCGCGAGCACGGCGGGACTGCTGCTGGCCGTCACCATGGCGATGGGCGTTCCGCTGGCCTTCGTCATCCCCCGCGTGGCGACCCGGCTGCCGCACCAGGGCCCGATCGTGATCGCGCTCGGCGTCTGCGGCCTCGCCGGATACGCCGGCCTGTACCTCGCGCCCGCCGCCGGCGCCTGGGCCTGGGCCGTCCTGCTCGGCATCTCGAACTGCGCCTTCCCGCTGGCCCTCACCATGGTCGGGATGCGGGCCAGGACCGGCGCGGGCGTCGCCCAGCTCTCCGCCTTCGCCCAGAGCACCGGATACCTGATCTCGATCCCCGGCCCGCTGCTGGTGGGCGTGCTCTACCAGCACAGCGGCGGCTGGGGCCTGCCGATCGCCCTCATGGTCGGCCTGATGATCCCGCAGATGGCCGTCGGCGTCCTGGCGGGCCGGGACCGCACCGTGGAGGACGAGGCGACGGCCGCGGCCGCCTGAGCGCGCACCGGTCCCGCCGGCCCCGCCGCCCTCTCGGCCGCCCCCGCGCGCCGGCCCCACCGACCCCTGTCTGCCCCTGCCGACCCCTGTCCGCCCGTGTCGGCCGGCCCCCGTCCGCCGATGCCGGCCCGTGTCGCGGCCACCCCGCGCGGTCCTTCCGCTCCCCGGGGTGCCAGACTGACCCCATGCCAGTGCTCGACCCGAACCCCCAGAACGGTCAGAAGAAGATGCTGATCGTCTTCGGCTCGTTCTTCGCCATCTTCATCGTCATCGCCGTCATCGCGACCCTCGCGTCCCCCTGACCACAGCCGGCCACGGCCCCCGCGGCCGGCTGTGGGGCTAGCCCCACCATCCCCTAGGGGGTGAGGGTCAGGGTCAAGTGGGTGGATCACCGGATGGGGCGGCGGCCCCGGATTCCGTAGTTTCGAGGTGTGGCCGCGAGGGCGGCCGACAGACCCCGGAGACCAACGGAGGCGACCATGCCGGCCCCTACGCACACCCGGTCCCACCCGGCGACCCCGGGCAGCGTCGACATCCGGCTCCCCTGGTGGGCGCTCGCCCTTCCCGCGCTCGCCTTCGTCGCCCTGCTGATCCTCATACTGAACCCGGCGGACGCCCACGCGGCCACCGGCGACCCCGCCGTCACCCATCTTTTCGAGCGCGTCCAGCAGATCGTCACCCGCTAGCGCAGCCGACGGCTCGGCACCCGCGGACCGGGCGAAGCCGCATGTCAACTACCTGCGCCCGATGGCCTGTTTCATGCGAAGCTGGGTGCCATGAGCGTCGCAGAACCCCGCAGGATTGTCCTCTTCCGCCATGCGAAAGCCGACTGGCCACAGGTGACCGACCACGAGCGACCGCTCGCTGAGCGGGGCCGAATGGACGCCGCCGTCGCCGGACGCAAGCTCGCGGACACCGGCATGACCTTCGACCTGGCACTGTGCTCCACCTCCGTGCGTACCCGGGAGACCTGGAAGCTCGCCGTCCACGAGCTCGCGCACCGGCCGAAAACCGTCTATGAGGAGCGGGTGTACGAGGCCTCGCCCGGCGAGCTGATCGCCGTGCTCAACGAGGTGCCCGACGACGTACAGACCGTGATCCTCATCGGCCACAACCCCGGAGTGCACGGCGTCGCCGAGATCCTCGCGGGCGCCGCCGACGACGACGCCCGCGAACGGATGAACCGCCGGGGCTTTCCCGCCGCCGCCTTCGCCGTCCTGACGCACGAGGGCTCCTGGAAGACCCTGGAACCCGGTGTGGCCACGCTCGCGGACTACTGGGCGCCTTCCGAGTGACACGCGGGGCCGCCGCACCGCCACCGACGTGACACGCCGAGGGCCCGGCACCGTGGAGACCGGTGCCGGGCCCTTGTGACCGGCCCCTGGTGTTCCTGGGCGGCCGCGTCCGGGTCGGCCGCGTCCGGGCCGATCGGACGGCTCAGCTCTCGTCGTGGGTGTCCGCCGCCTCGACCTCTTCGCGGGTGACGCCCAGCAGGTACAGGACCGTGTCGAGGAACGGGAAGTTCACCGCGGTGTGCGCGGCCTCGCGGACCACCGGCTTGGCGTTGAAGGCGACACCGAGACCGGCCGCGTTCAGCATGTCCAGGTCGTTGGCCCCGTCACCGATGGCCACCGTCTGCACCAGCGGCACACCCGCCTCGGCGGCGAACCGGCGCAGCAGCCGCGCCTTGCCCGCCCGGTCCACGATCTCGCCGGTCACCCGGCCGGTCAGCTTCCCGTCGACGATCTCCAGCGTGTTGGCCTGGGCGAAGTCCAGCCCCAGCCGCTCCTTCAGGTCGTCGGTGACCTGGGTGAAACCGCCCGAGACGACCCCGACTTGGTAGCCGAGCCGCTTCAGCGTACGGATCAGGGTCCGCGCGCCCGGCGTCAGCCGGACCTCGGCGCGCACCTTCTGCACGACCGACTCGTCCAGCCCCTTCAGCAGCGCCACGCGCGCGTGCAGCGACTGCTCGAAGTCCAGCTCGCCGCGCATCGCGGCCGCCGTCACCTCGGCGACCTGGTCCTCGCAGCCGGCGTGCGCCGCGAAGAGCTCGATCACCTCGTCCTGGATGAGCGTCGAGTCCACGTCCATGACGACCAGCCGCTGGGCCCGCCGGTGCAGGCCCGCCGAGACCACCGCGATGTCCACGCCGAGCTCGGCCGCGTCGGAGGCCAGGGCGGTGCGCAGCGGTTCGGTCTCCACGCCGGACACCGCGAACTCGACCGCCGTCACCGGGTACTTGGCGAGCCGGAAGATACGGTCGATGTTGCCGCCGGTCTTGGCGATCCGGGCGGCGATGGCGGCCGTCGACTCGGCGGTCAGCGGGTGGCCGAGGACGGTGACCAGGGAACGGCCGAGGCCGCGCGGGCGGTTGTCGCCGTGGCCGGAGATGATCTCCGCCTGCATCTTCATCGACTCGGCCCAGCTGTGCACGGTCGCCCTGAGGTCGCCCTCAAGGCCCGCCGGGGGCTGGGTCACGAGCGCGCACAGCACCAGGCGGCCACGCGTGACGACCTGCTCGATGTCGACCACGTCGACCATGTAGGCGGCAAGCGTGTCGAAGAGGCCGGCCGTGATGCCCGGCCTGTCCTTGCCGAAAATCTTGACGAGGAGAGTGGGGACCTCGGAGGTCTGCGGATCGCTCATGGTGTAACCAAGGTAACCGGCACCCAGTGCCTGCGGCGCAGGTGGTCCGCCTGACGGACACGGAACAATAGGTGTCGGGCCGGTGTCGGACGCCTTGCCTCCGCCCTACGGGCGAACGTGCGTGCGATGTATACGGCCGGGGCCGAGGTGCATCCCGCCGCGTCTTCGCACACGGTCCAGCGCCGTGACATGCGCGTGGCGGACACCGGGACATGCGTGTGGCGACCGCCGCGCCCCGTACGCGGCGGTCGCCTTGACGCGCGGACGACGCAGCGAACCCGCGCCGGTGGCGTGGCGTGGCGAACCGCGCCGGGTGGCGCCGTGCGCCACGTGGAGCACGCGATCTGCGTGGCCGCCGCCACCCGGCCCGGCGACCCACCCGCCGGGTCTACCCACGGGGCCGCCTGGGCGGCGGCGGAGACGGCGGGGGAGGCGGCGGGGGAGGAGGCGGCGGGGGCGGGGGCCCGGCGCCCGGACCGCTCTGGGGCCCGTCGGGTCGCCGTGCGCCCGGCCTGGGCCGCGGGGAGCGAGGGGGCGGATCGAAGGGGCGCGCCATGGTGGGAGCGCCGTACACGTCGCCCGAGCCGGACCGCGGTACGTCGGAGGGGCCGCCGCCCGACCCGCTCTTCTCCGGCGCGCGACGGTCGTCGTCCGCCGGGGGCGGTGCGCCCGGCGGACGACGACCCGGGACGGCGGAACCGCCCGGCGGTGCCGTCCCCGCCCCCTGCGCCGCACCGGACCGGGCCCCTCGGCCGCCGGTCTCCCGCAGTTCCTCCGGCACCCGGAGATACGGGTTCGTGTTCGGATTGGGCGGCCGATACGGCGTACCCGGCGCGTAGGGACCCGTCGTCCCGCTCCCCACCCGCCCCGGAGCCCAGTCGGCGCCCGCACCGGCGGGCCCGCCGCCCGCCGCGCTGTCACCCAGTGCCAGCGGAGCCGCCCGTGACCCCGCCGCCCCGGTCGCCCACGCCAGCAGCGCCCCCGCGGCCCCCGCGGCCGCGCCCCAGGCCCCGCCGAGCAGCAACGCCATCCCCAGCTGCCCGTGCAGCTGGATCCCCGCCCCGAACGCGTCGAAGCCCAGCACCGACAGCGAGGCGTCCACCGACACGTCCGCCAGCCAGGCCAGCAGCGGCAGCGTGAGCGCGGTGGCGATCCCCAGTCGTACGGCACACCGCCCGGCGAAACCGAGCGCACCGGCCGAGCCGCCCGTCCGGCTCGCCGGAGTCCGCCCCGCCGGAGTGTTCCCCACCGGCGTCCGGACCGCCGTGAACACCCCGGCCAGCAGCATGAGCAGGGCCGCCGCGACCCCCAACAGCCACACCCGTCCGTCCAGGCCGGCCAGATGGCCCAGCGTCACCGACTGGTCGGACTTCGAGTTCAGGAGCTCGTCGAGGGGGTGCGGCAGGAACATGGTCAGGACGCCCGTGGCCCGGCCGTCGAAGGGGACGAAGAGCCCGATCGGGATGCCGAGCCAGACGCCGTTCGGGGCGCCGAGCAGGGCCGCGCCCAGGATCCGGGCCGGATGCGGGTCGCCGATCGCCGCGTAGGCCGCCGCCGCCCAGCCGGCCGCCACGGCCACCAGCATCACCGTCACCAGCGCCGAGGCCGCCGGCCGTACCACCCGGTGCACAGCCGCCCAGCCGCGCGGCAGCGGGGTCCGGCGCGAGGCCAGCAGGGCGATCAGCAGGATGCCCACCGACCAGCCGAGGCCGCCGAGCAGGGTCGCCGCCGTGTCCACGGTGAAGCCGACCGCGGCGTTCGCGTTCGCGAGGTCGCCGAGGCGGTCCGGGAGCAGCCCGCCGATGTCACCGATGCCGGGGATCTTCAGCCCGCCGCCGCTTCCGCCGCCCGGGAGTTTGTCCAGGCCGAGCGCGCCGCCGTCGATCGTCACGACGGAGTGACCCGCCCAGGCCAGTCCGCCGAGCATCGCCACGAACAGCGCCACCACCGAGCCCGCGCGGGCCAGCAGTTCGGCCGGCGCGATCACAACTCCGGCCGTGCGCAGGGACCGTAAGAAGAACCATGACAAAAGGAGCGCACCGACCAGGCTCACGCCCAGTGGCGTGATCTCGATGGCCGTGGTGGCCTGCGCCCCCTTCAGGCCGAAAGCGGACAGATCTCCGTCCGGGGTGACCGAACCACCCGCCCCGAGCGCCACAACGGCCGCGGTCATCGGGCCCAGCGAGCCCGCCGCGTCGGCCCGCAGCAGATGCAGACCCAGCGCCGCCGTACCCGCCATTCCGATCAACGCCCAGCTCACGGCGGCTATCGAGGACAGCAGGATGTCGGCCCACGGCAGTCGCCCGCCGCGCCCCGTGCGTTCGACTCCCGTACCTGACGCATCAGCACTCATGGCAGACCCCCCGATCCGCGGGCGCACCGGACCACTCCGTCGCGCTTGTCCCCCTCGCGTGGATTACCACTCTCCGGGCCGGTTTCAACCCCGTCAACGGAAAGAGTTGAAGCGCTCGTCCGAGGCCTCCACAAGGCCCGGCTTTCGGTCAGAGGGCCGAGCCTGAAATAGTTCCCGACGATGTTCGACATCCCTAGACTCCCTGTGATGGGGGTAACTCGGGGGACTACTCATGGGGCTTGGAGTGCCGGAACTCGTACTGGAATCAAACGGACGCACCTGGACGCTCGATCCGTCCAGGTCATACACCCTCGGACGCGATCCGCAGGGGGACATCGTGTTCGACGACGCCAGGGTCTCCTGGCGGCACGCCACGATCAGCTTCGACGGCCGCAGTTGGGTCATCGAGGACCACGGCAGTACCAACGGCACCTTCGTGCAGAGCCAGCGGGTCCAGCGGTCGGAGATCGGTCCGGGCTCGGCCGTCCATCTCGGCAACGCGAACGACGGACCGCGCCTCGGCCTCTCCGGCGCCGCGGCCGCCGTCGCCCGACCGCAGCCCCAGCAGCAGCCGTTCGCGGCGCAGGGCGCGGGCGGCGCGGGCTGGTCCCAGCCGCCGGCTCCGCAGCCGTCGGCCGCGCAGCAGCCGGCTCCGCAACAGGGCTGGCAGCAGGCCCCGTCGGCGATCCCGCAGCAGCAGGGCGCCCCGGCCATGGCCTCCGGCGGTGGCGCGGGGGCGCCGCCGGTCTACGGCGACCGCAGCCCGACCACGTTCCACCAGTTCTCCATCGGCCGCGTGATGCGCATCGGCCGTGCCCTGGACAACGAGCTGGTGGTTTCCGACCTGCAGGTCTCTCGGCACCACGCGGAGTTCCACTCCGCGCCCGGCGGCCGCATGGAGATCCGCGACCTCGGCTCGCACAACGGCACGTACGTCAACGGCATGCCGATCGCCAAGAGCGGCAGCGCGCTGCTCGACGCGGACGACATCGTGGGCGTCGGACACTCCACCTTCCGGATCGTCGGCGACCGGCTTGAGGAGTTCGTCGACACCGGTGAGGTCTCCTTCTCCGCACGCCATCTGACCGTCACGGTCGACGGTGGCAAGCAGATCCTGAGAGACGTCTCCTTCGGCGTCCCGGAGAAGTCCGTGATCGCGGTCATCGGCCCCTCGGGATCCGGCAAGTCGACCCTGCTCAAGGCGCTCACGGGCTACCGCCCCGCCAACGAGGGCGAGGTGCTGTACGACAACCGCAACCTGTACAAGCAGTTCGCGGAGCTGCGCCAGCGCATCGGTCTGGTCCCGCAGGACGACATCCTGCACAAGGAGCTGACGGTCAAGAAGGCCCTCAAGTACGCGGCCAAGCTGCGCTTCCCCGCCGACACCACGGCCGAGGAGCGCGAGGCCCGCATCGACGAGGTGCTGCGCGAGCTGAAGCTCGACGTCCACAAGGAGAAGAAGGTCACCTCCCTCTCCGGCGGCCAGCGCAAGCGCGTGTCGGTGGCCCTTGAGCTGCTCACCAAGCCGTCGCTGATCTTCCTCGACGAGCCCACCTCGGGCCTCGACCCGGGCATGGACCGCGATGTCATGCAGCTGCTGCGCGGCCTCGCCGACGACGGCCGCACGGTCCTCGTCGTCACCCACTCGGTGGCCGAGCTGGCGCTGTGCGACAAGCTCCTCGTGATGGCACCGGGCGGCGCGGTCGCCTACTTCGGGCCGCCGGAGGAGGCGCTGAACTTCTTCGGCTACGACACCTGGGCCGACGTCTTCTCCGCCTTCGAGAACTACCGCGACTACGACTGGGCGGGCCGCTGGAAGGGCTCGCAGCACTACCAGATGTACGCCGCGGACATCGACGCCGTTGCCCCGCAGGCCGTACAGATGCCTGCGATGCAGGCGTTGAAACCGCCCAAGCCGCAGGGCTGGCTGTCGCAGTTCGGCACGCTCGTGCGTCGGTATGTGTCGGTGATCGCCTCCGACAAGGGCTTCCTGGCCCTCACGGTGATCCTGCCGCTCGTCCTCGGCTCGGTGAGCCTGCTGATCGACTCGGGCAAGGACCTGCTGGTCAACACCGAGATCAATCCGACGACCCAGCAGCCCGTCCCGAACGGCACGGCCACCACGGTCCTGCTGATCCTGGCGGTCGGCGCCTGCTTCGCCGGTGCCGCGAACTCCGTCCGCGAGCTGATCAAGGAACGGGTCATCTACGAGCGGGAGCGCGCGACCGGCCTCTCCCGCTCCGCGTACCTGATGTCCAAGGTCTTCGTGCTCGGTATCGTCACGGTCCTGCAGGGACTGCTGGTCGGCGTCATCGGCTTCGCCAGCCGGAAGATCCCGGCGGAGGGCGTGGTCTTCGGGCACCTCACGCTCCTGGAGCTCTGCCTGCCGGTCATGGCGCTGGGCTTCACCTCGATGATGTTCGGCCTGGTCATGTCGGCCCTGGTGAAGACCTCCGAGAAGACCATGCCGCTGCTGGTCATGTTCGCGATCATCCAGGTGGTCTTCACCGGCTGCCTGTTCGCCCTGAACGGCGCGGTCGGCGTCAACCAGTTCTCGTACCTGATGCCGTCGCGCTGGGCCGTCGCCGCCGCGGGCGCCACCCTGGACTTCAACGGGATCGCCCCGCCCGGCAAGGGCAAGCCCGACGACCCGCTGTGGGCGCACACGGCCGGCGCCTGGACCCTGGACATGGTCGCCCTGCTCGCCCTCGGAGTGGTCTGCGCCTTCCTCGTGGCCCGCTTCCTGCGCCGCCACGAGCCCGAGGTCATGCGGAAGTAGCACGCCGGTGCCCGTAGGACGCCCGAAGGGCGGCACCCCGCAGTGGGGTGCCGCCCTTCGGCATGTGCGTGAAGAGGTCCGCGCAGGCCTCAGTACGCGCTGTTGACGTTGTCCATCGAGCCGTACCGGTGGGCGGCGTAGTTGCAGGCGGCCGTGATGTTGGCGACCGGGTCGTAGATGTTCCACGAGGTGCCGGCCACGTGGTAGGTGGCGAAGGTCGGCGGGATGACCTGGAGCAGACCCTTGGAGGGGATGCCGTTGATGGCGTTGATGTCCCAGTTGTTGATGGCGTTGGGGTTGCCGGAGGACTCCCGCATGATGTTGCGGTACAGGCCGTTGTAGGAGCCCGGGATGCCCTTGGAGTGCATGATGTCCAGGGACTGGCGGATCCAGCCGTCGAGGTTGTTGCTGTAGGTCTTCGCGGCGACCGGCTGGAGCTGCGGGCGCTGCGCGGACCGGCTGGCGGCCTGCTGGGCGGCGCGCTTGGCGGCGGCCTTCTTGGCGGCGGCCTTCTTGACGGCGGCGGCGTGCTTCACGTGGGCCGCGTGCAGCTTCTTCGCGTGGGCCTGCTTCACGTGGGCGACGTGGGCCGCGTGGACCTTCTTCACGTGGGCCACGTGCAGCTGGTGGGCGGAGGCCTTCTTCTTGGCGGCGATGGCCTCGACCTTGACGTTCTGCAGGGCCAGCTGGTCGGTGACCTTGCCCGTGACGTTCTTGACCTGCGCGGCGGCCTGGGGGGTACCGGACGCGATCGTCTCGGCGCTGCTGGGCACCGCCGAGAAGGCGAGGGCGGCGGCGCCGAGCGTGGCGACACCGGCGAGCGCGATCTTGTGGTGCTTGGTCAGCGTGGGACTGTGAGCGTGCTTGGGCATGGCAGTGGACCTCTTCGAATAGCGCGGAGTCGCTCGTTGTCCGTGGGGGGAGACCGGCTCCTCCTGCACGAACACCGCCGGGGGAACCCGCGGTGCTGAGCGACGGCTGCCATTCTTAGCGGCCGCAAAATGCTGTGGCAAAGGTGTGACGTACGATCCCCGGTAGTGGAGCCCGGATGGGCAAATCGGGACAGACTAGAACGTCTGCCCCGTTCGCGCCGTGACTGTTTATCTCCTATGTCCGTTCGTACGTGATGTGCGCCCTATGTGCGGCCTCACATCGGCCGCACATGAATCTCACCGCTAGTTGCTGGCGCAATGCTCTGTGTGAGGGGCCTGCTCCGGGAGGATGAGGTGCACGTCGCCGAACTCGTGCCACAGGTAGAGACCGTGCACCGCCTCCTCGTAGCTGCGGTCGACGGCCGGCCGCCCGGCGACCGCCTCCAGCATCAGCAGATGCGAGGCCTCCGGCTCGTGCAGCCCGGTCAGCAGCCCGTCCACCACCCGCACCCCGCGCTCCGGCGTCACGACGAGCTCCGTCCACCCCTCGGCCGCCCGCACCACCCCGTCGGGCCCGGCGGCCGACTCCACGGCCCGCACGGCGGTCGTCCCGACGGCGATCACCCGGCCGTCGCCCGCCCTCACGTTGTTGATGAGCCGCGCCGACGCCTCCGGCACGGCGAACCGCTCCGGATACGGCGGCTCGTGCGCCTCCGCCGACGACACCCCCGTATGCAGGGTGATCGGCGCGAACTGCACCCCCCGGCTCACCAGCTCCGCCACCAGCCGCGCGGTGAAGGGCCGCGCCGCGCTCGGCATCTCCGCACTGCCCGCCCCGTCCGGCGACGGCAGCGCGAACACCGTCTGGTAGACGGACAGCGGCTGGTCCCGCTCCGTGTACGAGTAACGGATGGGCCGCCCGTGCTCCCGCAGCACCCCGCACACGTCCACCGAGGCCCGCGCCCACCACAGCCGCTCGCCCTGCTCGCTCAGCGGCTCCTCCAGGACCAGCCGCCCGCCCCCGGGCAGCCGCACCCCAGTACCCGCGCGCGTACCCGCACGCGCGCGTGTGGTGCCGTTCCCGTCCGGCTCCCGCAGTTCGACCGCCCACCGCCCGTCGTCCCCGCGCGCGGAGAAGTGCACCACCACGCGCGCGTGCCCGCTCCGCCCGGTCACGGCGGCCGCCAGCGTCGGCGAGGTGTTCACCACCAGCAGGTCCCCGGCCCGCAGCAGGCACGGCAGCTCGGCGAAGGCGTGATGCGACACCGCCGTCCCGCGCGACACCAGCAGCCGTACGGCATCCCGTTCGAGACCCGGCCCGCGCTGCTCGGCCGGCACCCGCGCGGACAGTTCGTCGGGCACCCGCACCACCGTCGTCATCGCCCCTCCACCAGGGCCGGCGCCCCGTACCGCCCGCTCGCCGGCCGCTCCTCCAGCAGCCGCAGGAAGGCCGGTACGACACTCACCGGTGCCGGCCGCGGATCGTCGTCGTCCGGTACGGCAGCCGCGTACAGGCCGGTCGCCATGTCCCCGGGATCCACCGCCCACACCCGCAGCCCCGGCTCCTCCACACCGAGCACCGCCGCCAGCTGGTCCAGGGCCGCCTTCGAGGCGCCGTAGCCGCCCCAGGTCTCGTACGCCTCGGCGCCCGCGTCCGAGCTGACCGTGACCACCGCGCCGGCCGCCGACTCCCGCAGCAGCGGCAGCGCCTCCTGGACCAGGCCCAGCGCGGCCACCACGTTCACCTCCAGCGCCCGGCGCAGGCCCGCCAGGGGCAGCTCGCCCAGGCGCACCAGCGGCTCGGCGCCCAAGGCGCTGGCGTTGCTCACCAGCAGGTCGACCCCGCCCAGCTCCCGCGCGGCGGCCACCAGGTCGGCCCGGTGCCCGGCGTCCGTGACATCGCCGGGCAGCGCCGCCACCCGCGTCCCGTGCTCCGCGACGGCCTCCGCCGCCTCCTTCAGTACCCCGGCCCCTCTGGCGTCCAGCACCAGATCCCAGCCGCGTGCGGCCAGCGCCTCGGCCAGCGCCCTCCCCAGCCCCTTCGAGGCCCCCGTGATGATCGCTACCGGCATGACAACCGTCCCCTCGGCTCGTCCGCCCGCGTCGGCGGTGATCCCAACGTAGGAACCGGACCGCCCCGGCCGCCTCGGACGCGGGCCGCAACCGGGCGGGGTCCTTCGGACTAAGCCGCGGGTCCGGGCCGCGCGCCCTAGGTCCCGGGACCTACGGCCGACGGCCCGGACCCGGCCGCCGTCGGCCCGATCCGCGCGGTCGGACCCCGCCGGTACCGTGAGGACATGAGTCAAGGTCCCCGGTCCGGCCTGGCGGCGGTGAGTTCCGCGCTGCTGGCCATGAGCAGGCATCTGGAGGTGCGCGACGTCCTCAAGACGATCGTCGCCTCCGCCCGCGAGCTGCTCGACGCCCAGTACGCCGCGCTCGGGGTCCCGGACGACCACGGAGGCTTCGCCCAGTTCGTCGTGGACGGCGTCACCGACGCCCAGTGGAAGGCCATCGGCCCGCTCCCGCGCCAGCACGGCATCCTCGCCGCGATGCTGCGCGAGGCGAAGGTCGAGCGGCTGGCCGACGTCCGCGCGGACCCCCGCTTCGAGGGCTGGCCCTCGGCCCACCCCGACATGTCCGACTTCCTGGGCCTGCCGATCCGGGACGGCGACGAGGTCATCGGCGCGCTGTTCCTCGCCAACAAGCTGCGTTCCGTGGAGGGGCACCCCCCACGGACCCCGTGCCCGAAGCCCGAGAGCGGCTGCGGCTTCACCGCCGAGGACGAGGAACTCCTCTCCATCCTCGCCCAGCACGCGGCCATCGCCCTCACCAACGCCCGCCTCTACGAGCGCAGCCGCGAGCTGACCATCGCCGAGGAGCGCTCCCGGCTCGCGCACGAGCTGCACGACGCGGTGAGCCAGAAGCTCTTCTCGCTCCGCCTGACCGCGCAGGCCGCCGCCGCCCTGGTCGACCGCGACCCCTCGCGTGCCAAGGGCGAGCTGCACCAGGTCGCCGTGCTCGCCGCCGAGGCCATCGACGAACTGCGCGCCGCCGTCGTGGAGCTGCGCCCCGCCGCCCTCGACGAGGACGGCCTGCTCGCCACCCTGCGCACCCAGGTCCAGGTCCTCGACCGCGCCCACACCGCGCGCGTGACCTTCGCCGCGAGCGGATTCCGCGCCCTGCCCGCCGCCCAGGAGGAGGCACTGCTCCGGGTGGCCCAGGAGGCCCTGCACAACGCGCTCAGGCACGCCGGGGCGGAACATGTCGACGTGACGGTCAACCGGCGCGGCGGCGGAGCCGTCCTGCGGGTCACCGACGACGGCAGCGGCTTCGACCCGCACCTCACCCGGCGCGCCGGGCGCCACCTCGGCCTGGTCTCCATGCGGGACCGGGCGAGCGGCGTCGGCGGCACGCTGACCGTGGAATCGGCGCCCGGCAAGGGCACCACGATCGAGATGGAGGTCCCCGGTGGCTGACGCAATCCGGGTGCTGCTGGTCGACGACCACCAGGTCGTCCGCCGTGGCCTGCGCACCTTCCTGGAGGTGCAGGACGACATCGAGGTCGTCGGCGAGGCCGCCGACGGCGCCGAAGGGGTCGAGCGCGCCCAGGAGCTGACCCCCGACGTCGTCCTCATGGACGTCAAGATGCCCGGCCTGGACGGCGTGGCGGCGCTGCGCAGGCTCCGCGAACTCGACAACCCCGCGCGCGTGCTGATCGTCACCAGCTTCACCGAACAGCGCACGGTGGTCCCGGCCCTGCGCGCGGGCGCCGCCGGATACGTCTACAAGGACGTCGATCCCGACGCGCTCGCCACCGCCATCCGCTCGGTGCACGCCGGGCACGTCCTGCTGCAGCCCGAGGTGGCCGGCGCCCTGCTCTCCCAGGAGGAGGCCAACTCCGGCCAGGGCAGGGGCGGTTCACTCACCGAACGGGAGCGCGAGGTGCTCGGGCTGATCGCCGACGGCCGCTCCAACCGGGAGATAGCACGCGCCCTGGTGCTCTCCGAGAAGACCGTCAAGACGCACGTCTCGAACATCCTGATGAAACTCGACCTCGCCGACCGCACCCAGGCCGCCCTGTGGGCCGTTCGCCACGGCGTGACCGGCTGAAACGCCCTCCGCAACGCTTCACCGGCGGCAACATAGAGGGTCGTCCTACGGGCTGAGATTCATACCGTCGTGGGAATGTCACCCGGACGGCGCATCCTCGTCGCGGCCGCCGCCGTTCTTCAGTGCGTGCTGCGGCGACCGCCGTGGCGATCGCCAAGGAGGGCTCAAGAAGTGAAGAACCTGAAGAAGGCAGCGGCCGTGACGATGGTGGCCGGCGGGATCGTGGCCGCGGGCGCGGGGCTGGCCTCCGCCCACACCGGCGGTGCCGCCGCGGCTGGCGCGGCCCACGGTTCTCCGGGCGTCGTCTCGGGCAACGTCATCCAGGTCCCGGTGGACGTCCCGGTCAACGTGTGCGGCAACAGCGTCAACGTCATCGGCGTTCTGAACCCCGCGTTCGGCAACTCCTGCCTCAACCACTGACACCGCGCCGCACGGCGGCATCGACCTCCGGCCTTCCGGGCGCCCCGGAAGGCCGGTCGGCTTGCCCGCGGTCGGGAAGCACCCCGAAGGGGGCGCTGGGGGTCCCCCGGCCGAAGGCTGGGGGAGGAACTGCGCGACCAGCCACGACGTTGCCGCGCACGACCGACGACATCCCGCGCCACTTCGCGGCATCCCCAGCGAAGGGCTCAGCGCCCCCGCTCACGCTCCTCCACAACGGAGTTGTACGCCGCGACCTGCGCGCGCCGGGCCGTCCGCTCCACCGGGCGCAGCGCCAGCGACCGCGCCGCCATCTCCGACGCGCTCACCGCCCCGCCGTGTCCGTTGTCGTACGCCAGCGAGACCAGCAGCCCCACCCGCTGCGCCAGCTCCAGCACCCGTACCGCCCGCGGCGGATACCCCGGGGCCAGCACCTCCCGGCCCCGCTCCGCACGCGCCCGGTACGCGTCGATCGCCGCCTCCGCCACCGGCCCCGACCCGGCGACATCCAGCTTCGACAGCACCTCCGTCGCGTCCCGCAGCGCCTCGGCCAGCTCGCGCTCCGCCTCGCCGAGCGACGGCACGTCGGCCGGCGGCGCCTCCCGCACCGGCAGCACATGCCAGACCACCTCGACATGCACATCGCCTGCGGGCCCGGCCTCGTACACCTCCGGCACCAGGCCGAACGCGGCGCCGTGGCAGATAACCGCCTCCTCGGCCTCCAGCGCCCGCGCGTTGAACTCCGGCGGCCCGCTCAGCCCCAGCGGATGCCCCGACGCCGGCAGCGCGACCCGCAGCCCGGTCGCCCCCAGCGTCCGCAGCCGCCCCAGCGCCAGCGTGAGCCCGACCGGAGCGGACTCACCGGGCAGCCCCTCCACCCGGTGCACCGCATCCTCACCGACGATGGCGAGCACGGCGTCGTCCGGAGAGACAAGTCCGGCCAAAAGGGCGTTTCCCCAAGCGGTGAGGCGTCCTGAACGCGGTTCCGAGAGCATGCCCCCACCCTAAGGACAGGACCGATGGAATGGAGCGGCGCACTCGTGGCGTAGATTTCATGAGGGCTGCGCCCACCGGCGCCGCCACCCGGGCCACAGGCGTACGCGACAGCCGAGAACGGCGACACTGCAAGGGGAGACAACGCGCTCATGAGCGATGTTCTGGAGCTTCAGGACGTATCCGTGGTCCGGGAGGGCCGGGCTCTGGTGGACCAGGTCTCCTGGTCGGTGAAGGAGGGCGAGCGCTGGGTCATCCTCGGCCCCAACGGCGCCGGCAAGACCACCCTCCTCAACGTCGCCTCCAGCTACCTCTTCCCCAGCAAGGGCACCGCCACCATCCTCGGCGACACCCTCGGCAAGGTCGACGTCTTCGACCTGCGCCCGCGCATCGGCATGGCCGGCATCGCCATGGCCGAGAAGCTCCCCAAGCGCCAGACCGTCCTGGAGACCGTGCTCACCGCCGCCTACGGCATGACCGCCCACTGGCAGGAGGAGTACGACGAGGTCGACGAGCAGCGCGCCCGCGCCTTCCTGGACCGCCTCGGCATGACCGAGTACGTGGACCGGAAGTTCGGCACCCTCTCCGAGGGCGAGCGCAAGCGCACCCTGATCGCCCGCGCCCTCATGACCGACCCCGAGCTCCTCCTCCTCGACGAGCCCGCCGCGGGCCTCGACCTCGGCGGCCGCGAGGACCTGGTCCGCCGCCTCGGCCGGCTCGCCCGTGACCCGATCGCCCCCTCCATGATCATGGTCACCCACCATGTCGAGGAGATCGCCCCCGGCTTCACCCACGTCCTGATGATCCGCCAGGGCAAGGTCCTCACCGCCGGCCCGCTGGAGCTCGAACTCAGCTCCCGCAACCTCTCCCTCTGCTTCGGCCTCCCGCTCGTCGTCGAGCAGCTCGGCGACCGCTGGACCGCCCACGGACTGCCCCTGTCCTGACGGCTCCTGACGGTTCCTGACGGACCCAGACCCGGCAAAGCACTCTGTCGGGGTCGGCACCCCCGGCCCTACCATGACTATGTGAACAGCATCGACGCATGGGTGTGGTGGCTCGTCGTCGCGGCGGCGCTCGGAATCCCGCTCGTGGTGACCGCCATGCCGGAATTCGGCATGTTCGCGGTCGGCGCCGTGGCCGCCGCCGTTACCGCCGGGCTCGGCGCGGGCACTGTCATCCAGGTGCTCGTCTTCGTCGTCGTCTCGGTCGCGCTGATCGCCGTCGTACGGCCCATCGCGAACCGGCACGCCGCCCAGCGCCCGCAACTCGCCACCGGCGTCGACGCGTTGAAGGGCAGACAGGCCGTCGTACTCGAACGCGTCGACGGCGGCGCGGACGGACGGATCAAGCTCGCCGGCGAGATCTGGTCGGCACGCTCCCTCCACCCGGACCGCGCCTACGAAGTGGGCCAGGAAGTCGACGTCGTGGAGATCGAGGGGGCCACGGCGATTGTCATCTGACCTCGTAAGACTCAACTGAACAGAAGAGTCCCCGAGTTGCGCGTGCGTCTGTCAGACTCATCCAGCAAGATCTTCAACAACCATAAGATCTGCCGAAGCGCCGAGGCGGAGAAGGGTACGGGGAGCGACGATGGAACCGGTCATCATCGTCCTGGTCATTCTGGTGGTGTTGGTCTTCATCGCCCTGATCAAGACGATCCAAGTCATCCCACAGGCGAGCGCCGCCATCGTCGAGCGCTTCGGCCGCTACACGCGGACCCTGAACGCGGGCCTGAACATCGTGGTCCCGTTCATCGACACCATCCGCAACCGCATCGACCTGCGTGAACAGGTCGTACCGTTCCCGCCGCAGCCGGTGATCACCCAGGACAACCTGGTCGTGAACATCGACACCGTCATCTACTACCAGGTGACGGACGCCCGCGCGGCCACCTACGAGGTCGCCAGCTACATCCAGGCCATCGAGCAGCTCACGGTCACCACGCTCCGCAACATCATCGGCGGCATGGACCTGGAGCGCACCCTGACCTCCCGCGAGGAGATCAACGCGGCCCTGCGCGGCGTCCTCGACGAGGCCACCGGCAAGTGGGGCATCCGCGTCAACCGCGTCGAACTCAAGGCGATCGAGCCGCCGACCTCCATCCAGGACTCGATGGAGAAGCAGATGCGCGCCGACCGTGACAAGCGCGCCGCGATCCTCACCGCGGAAGGCACCCGCCAGGCGGCGATCCTCACCGCCGAGGGCGAGAAGCAGTCCCAGATCCTGCGCGCCGAGGGCGAGGCCAAGGCGGCGGCCCTGCGCGCCGAGGGCGAGGCCCAGGCGGTCCGTACGGTCTTCGAGGCGATCCACGCCGGCGACCCGGACCAGAAGCTCCTCTCCTACCAGTACCTCCAGATGCTCCCGAAGATCGCCGAGGGCGACGCCAACAAGCTCTGGATCGTCCCCAGCGAGATCGGCGACGCCCTCAAGGGCCTCTCCGGCGCGATGGGCAACTTCGGCTCCCTGGGCGGCGGTTCCAACAACGGCGGCGGCAACGTCCCCGCCCAGGAACGCCGCGAGAAGCCGAACATCGACTGAGGGTCACTGAAGACAAACGTTCCCCGCGCCCACCTTCTTCTCAGGGGCGCGGGGAACTGCGCGACAAGCCACAACACGGCCGTACTCGCCCGGCAAGCTCAGCCAGGCACACGACTAGGCGGCGACATCCCCCGCCAGCCACTCGGGAAGCGCCGCCAGATCCTCGGCCCCCATCGCCAACAGCATCGCGTCCTGCGGCGAAGGCTCGAACGGCTTCCGAAGCAGCGGCATCCCGGCCTGCTCCGGCGTCCGGTCCGCCTTGCGGTGATTGTCCTCCGCGCAGGACGCCACCGTGTTCAGCCAGGAGTCCGCCCCGCCCTGAGCCCGCGGCACCACATGGTCCACGGTCGTCGCCCGCTTCCCGCAGTACGCGCACCGGTGCCGGTCCCTGACCAGCACCCCCCGCCGCGACCACGGCGCCTGTCTCCGGAAGGGCACCCGTACATACCTGCACAGCCGTATGACCCGGGGCGCAGGTATGTCCACCTCGGCACCGCGCATGCGCAGCTCGGGGTGGGCCTGCTCGACGACGGCCTTGTCCTGGAGCACCAGAACAACGGCGCGGTTCAACGTCACCGTAGACAGCGGCTCGAAGCTCGCGTTCAGCACCAGCGTGTCACGCATCCAGCCCACCTCCCATGTGCACCGTGCCCACCGTCGGCGGGCGTGGATCAACTCTGGACGGGCGCGCCGAGATGGACAACGCAATAAAAACTGCCCGCCCCTGATCACTTCCATGACCAGAGACGGGCAAACGTTCAATGAACGCTCAGCTGATTTCGCGCACCGCGTCAGCCCTGTTCGGGGTTCTCGTACTCCCCGATGAGCTGCGCCCGCGCGATCGCGTGGAACCGCAGGTTGAACCCGACGACGGCAGGCGACACGTCGGCGTCCGGACCGAGCTTCTCCTGGTCCACCGCGTACACCGTGAAGACGTACCGGTGCGGCCCGTCCCCGGGCGGCGGCGCGGCACCGCCGAAGTCCTTCGACCCGTAGTCGTTGCGCACCTGCACCGCGCCCTCGGGCAGCCCCTCGAACTTGCCGCTGCCCGCGCCCGCCGGCAGCTCGGTCACCGAGACCGGGATGTCGAACAGGACCCAGTGCCAGAACCCGCTGCCCGTGGGGGCGTCCGGGTCGTAGCAGGTCACGGCGAAGCTCTTGGTCCCGTCCGGGAAGCCCTCCCACCGCAGCTGCGGCGAGACGTTCCCCTTCGCGTAGACCTGAGCGTCCTTGAGCGTCGCCCCTTCCACGATGTCCTCGCTCGTCACCGTGAACGACGGGACGGGCGGATGGAAGTCATGGGGGAGAGGCCGCCGCTTGAGCTCGGTCACCTCGGTACCTCCTGATCGGTACTGATCGATTACGGAGCCCGCTACGGAATCCGCGGTTCCCGAGCCTAGAACCAGTTGCGCTTGCTGCCGACCTCGGACAGCCACTGGTTGAGATACGCCGCCCAGTCGGTCCCGTGGAAGTCGTGCAGACCCACCTGGAACGACCGGAACGTGTCACTGCCCTCGCTGAACAGCCCCGGCTTCTTGTCCATTTCGAGGATGACGTCCATGGCGTGCGCGTCCGCCACGAAGCTCAGCTCGACCTGGTTCAGCCCCCGGTACTGGGACGGCGGGTGGAACTCGACCTCCTGGTAGAACGGCAGCGTCTGCCGGGTCCCCCGGATGTGCCCCTTCTCCAGGTCCGCGTTCCTGAACCGGAAGCCCAGCTGGATGAAGGCGTCCAGGATCGCCTTCTGCGCCGGCAGCGGATGCACGTTGACCGGGTCCAGGTCCCCGGAGTCGACGGCACGCGCGATCTCCAGCTCGGTGGTCACCCCGATGTGCATCCCGCGCAGCGCCTGCCCGTCGATCATCGTGACGGGCGTCTCCCACGGGATCTCCAGCCCGAACGGCACCGCGTGCACGGCCCCGGCCTGCAGCTCGAAGGCACCGCCGAGCCGCACCTTGCCGAAGCCGATGTTCTCCTTGTACTCCTCGTCGCCGCGCTCCACCTCGACACGCGCCTGGAGCCCCACGGACAGACCCTGGATCTCCTGGTTCACCGAGCCGCCCTGGATCCGCACCTCGCCCTGGACGACACCGCCCGGTACGACGTTCACCTCGGTGAGCACCGTCTCGACGGACGCCCCGCCGGCCCCCAGGCTCGCGAGCAGCTTCTTGAACCCCATGACTCTCCCTCTACTACGTACGGACTACTGGGTACGGACCCTTGATCCCTACAAACGCGATCCGGTCACCACCGGTTCCGGCCCACACCCTGGCAAGCAGACGAATCCTTGACCAGCCCTTGGCGTCTCCGGTCTGGACTAGGCTCGGACGCCATGATCGTGCCCCCGGACCGTACGCCACTCCCGAGAAGCTTCTTCGACCGCCCTGTCCTGGAGGTCGCCCCGGACCTCCTCGGCCGCACCCTCCTCCGCACCACCCCGGACGGCCCGATCGCGGTGCGCCTCACAGAGGTGGAGGCGTACGACGGCCCGAACGACCCCGGCTCGCACGCCTATCGCGGCCGCACCCCCCGCAACGACGTGATGTTCGGTCCGCCCGGACACGTGTACGTCTACTTCACCTACGGCATGTGGTTCTGCATGAACCTCGTCTGCGGCCCGGAGGACACCCCGTGCGCGGTCCTGCTCCGCGCCGGAGAGATCATCGAGGGCGCCGAGCTCGCGCGCAAACGTCGACTTTCGGCCCGATACGACAGAGAACTGGCCAAAGGGCCGGCCCGCCTGGCCACCGCCCTGGGCGTCGACCGGACCCTGGACGGCACCGACGCGTGTGCCGTCGGCGAGACCCCGCTGCGGATACTGACCGGCACCCCCGTCCCCTCCGACCAGGTACGCAACGGTCCGCGGACCGGAGTCGCCGGCGAGGGAGGCGACGGCGACGTCCATCCCTGGCGCTACTGGGTCGCCAACGACCCCACCGTGAGCCCCTATCGGGCCCATGTACCGAGGCGCCGCTCAAGTTGACGCGTCCCTGGAAGGTGCGTAATGTAGCCCGAGCCGCTGAACCGGGTACGGCAATCGCCAGCAACCGGAAGTGGCCACCCACTACCTACGACTTCCCCTGACGGGGTCGATTTCGGCATGCCTGCATGCCCGAATTCGAACTCACGGAACTCGATTATGAGTCCCGGCGGGAATCGGCTAACGTAGTGAATGTCGAAAGGCCGACGAGCGAAAGCCGGAAAGCCCGAAGACAAACCCGCTGACTGGGAATCAGACGCCGAAAGGATCTGATAGAGTCGGAACCGCCGGAAAGGGAAACGCGAGAGCGGGAACCTGGAAAGCACCGAGGAAATCGGGTCGAGAAAAGATCTGATAGAGTCGGAAACGCAAGACCGAAGGGAAGCCCGGAGGAAAGCCCGAGAGGGTGAGTACAAAGGAAGCGACCGTTCCTTGAGAACTCAACAGCGTGCCAAAAGTCAACGCCAG
>NZ_JBIBHY010000005.1:92589-753620 GCF_042957285.1 Streptomyces sp. NPDC008092 | reverse complement strand
CTGCAGGGGGGACCCTGTGGGAGAGTAGGACACCGCCGAACAAATATTGGGAAAGGCCCACGCCGTCATGGCGTGGGCCTTTCTGCGTTTACGGGTGCTTTTTTCAGAAAGTGACGTCCGTCGTCTCGACCGTGCCGCCCTTTCGGCCCGGGGCCTCCTGCCAGTTCCAGTAGAGGTTCGTGTGCGAGATGACCTGCTCCGGGGCCGGCGCACCGTACGCCGTGAGGTCCTCCGTGGTGTGGGCGTCGGCGACCAGCGTCGCGTCGTAACCGCGGACCATCGCGCCATGCAGGGTGGAGCGGATGCAGGCGTCGGTCTGGGCGCCGGTGACGACCACGCGGCCCACGCCGTGCTCGGCCAGCACGGACTCCAGGTCGGTGTCCTCGAAGGAGTCTCCGTAGCGCTTGTGGACGAGGGGCTCGGTGGCTTCGCGGACGAGTTCCGGGACGTACTGCCAGGGGGCGCTGTCCGGCTTCAGCTCGTCGCTGGAGTGCTGGATCCAGACGACGGGGACCGCCTCGGAACGGGCCTTGGCGAGCAGGGCGTTGATGTTGGCGATGACCTCGTCGCGGTTGTGGGAGCTGTCCACCACCCCGTTCTGCACGTCCACGATCAGCAGGGCGGTGTTCGGGCGGTTCGGGAGAGTCGTCATGGCGCCCACCGTAGACCGCGGCACTGACAGACCGACCGACAAACCAGGTGAGTGCCGTGGACCGTGGGCGCTAGCGTGGCCGCATGAGTGCTACGGCCAGCGGTGATTACGTGATTCGTGCGATACGGGCCGACGAGTGGGAGGCCGTCAAGCGGCTGCGTCTCCTCGCGTTGCGGGATCCGGTCGCGGACATCGCGTTTCTCGAGACCCATGACGTCGCCCTGGGGCGGCCGGACTCCTTCTACCAGGAGCGGGCGGCGCGTTCGGCCGAGGAGCTCAGTGGCGCGCGGCAGTTCATCGCGGTGGCGGCGGACGGGGAGTGGGCCGGGACCGTGACCGTGCTGATCGAGGAGGCCGGGGCGACGGACTGGGCCGGGTTCCCGGTGGAGCGGCGGCAGGGGCACGTGGTGGGGGTGTTCGTCCGGCCGGAGCACCGGGGGAGCGGGCTGATCAAGGCGTTGTTCGACACCGGTGTGGCATGGGCTCGGGAGCGCGGGGCGGAGCGGGTGCGGCTGCTGGTGCACGAGGACAACCCCCGGGCCCAGGGGGCCTACCGGAAGGTCGGGTTCGTGCCCAGCGGAGTGACCGTGGAGCTTGCGGCGGACGCCGGCAAGCGGGAGTTCGAGTTCGTTCTGGAGTGGCCGGCCTAGACCGGCAGCTCCCGGTGCGGCCACCGGGAACGGGCCTGTTCGTGGGAGCGGAGCAGGGCGAGGGACGGCAGGCCCTGGTCGGATCCGCCGGCCAGGAGGTCGGGGAGCTGGGGGAGCGGGGCCACGGCCGCCACGTCGTCCAGGACCAGGGTCAGTGGTGGGTCGAGCCGACCGGAGGATGACCGTTCGGCCATGCGCCGGCCGTGCTCGACCACGCTGGAGACGAGGGCCGTCAGGAGGGGCATCGCGCCGGGGTTGGTCCTGGGGTCCTCGATGGATTCACCGACCACATAAAGCGTGCCCCCTTCGGCGACGAAGGAATCCAGGGCGAGGGCATCGGATCGGTTCGGTGTGCAGGCCTCGCGGATGTTGACGGTGAAGAGGGCGGCGAGCGTCCTGGCCGTCAACTCCTGGGCGATGTCCCGGCGTTCGGGGTGCGAGGTGAGGGCGGCCTCCAGCTCGCCGGCGGCGCCGGGGGCGGCCTTCGGGTGGGTGCGGAGGGTGCGTACGGCGTCCTGGACGCCGGTGCCCTGTGCCCAGCGGTGGACGTGGCGGACCGTGCGGTTCTCCAGAGCGGCGGCGTGCAGGTAGCTGCGCAGCAGGGTCTCGGCGGTGTCCGTGACGGTCTGGTCGATCTTCGCGGTCGGCTTGACCGGGGCGAGGAGGGCCTGGGCGCGCTGGATCGCGGTGGGCTTGTCCTCGCAGTGGGCCGTGGGGGACCAGTGGAAGCGGGCGGGGGTGTCGCAGAGGTGGTTCGGGTCGTAGAGGAGGACGGGGCCGAGTTTGGCTCTGGCGTCCTTCGTCTCCGACCAGAGGGCGGGGTTCGAGGTGACGACGAGGGCGGGGCCGGGGGCGTCCTGGATCGCCTGGGTCGCGGTCGTCTGCCGGCTTTCCCGCGGTGCTACGTGGATTCTGGTCCAGGTGTCCGGCCGGTCACCGACGGCGGGGGACGGGCGGACGTCCTCCAGGGGGCGTTCTGGTGCCGTGGGGGGCGTGGGGACCGGCGGCTCCTGGAAGGCCGGCCGGTGGGCCTCCTGGACCTGTTCCGGCTCGGCGCGGGGCTCCGGAACCGCGGTCGCGGGTCTGCTCTTCGCCGTTGCCGCGCGTCTTCTCCGGCCGGCCCGCCACCGGGCGAACGTGCCCAGGACGAACACGGTGAGGACGATCAGGACCATCAGCTGGCCGATGAACAGGCCCCAGAACAGCCCCCAGCCTGCCAGCTGGGCCGCCGGTGTGTCCGGCCAGGCGCCCGTGATGTCGTGCGGGGAGCCGATGAGGTGGCGCATCGCGAGCGGGGTGTGGGAGAGGTTGACCGTGGACGGCCAGCTGCCGTGGGCGAACCAGGCCGCCAGGCCTGTCGCCGTCCACACCATGACCGTGATGCCGAGCAGGAACCCGAGTATGCCGATCAGCAGGCCGTCGGGAATCCCGCCGCCCTGCTGGTCGCGTTCCTGCCGAGGGTCCGGTCTCACGAACGGCCTCCCTACGCCACCGTCGACTCGGAGTCGCCGAGGTGCTGCTCCACGAAGGCCGCCGCCCGCTGTTCCGCTTCCAGTTCGGCGGCGATGAGGGCGTCGTCCTCGGCCATGAGGTCGCTGGACGACTCGGTCATCGCGCGGTCGGTGAAGACGAGCGGGCGTTCCGTCTCGGTGACCAGGTGTTTGACCACCTGGACGTTGCCGTTGACGTCCCAGACGGCGATGCCGGGGGTCAGGGTCGGGATGATCTCGACCGCCCAGCGGGGGAGACCGAGGACGCGGCCGGTCGCGCGTGCCTCGTCGGCCTTCTGGGCGTAGACCGTCCTCGTCGACGCCATCTTCAGGATCGCCGCCGCTTCCTTGGCCGCCGCGCCGTCCACGACGTCGGAGAGGTGGTGGACCACCGCGACGAAGGAGAGACCCAGCCGTCGGCCGAACTTCAGCAGGCGCTGGAACAGCTGGGCCACGAACGGGCTGGCGATGATGTGCCAGGCCTCCTCGACCAGGAAGATGCGCTTCTTGCGGTCGGGGCGGATCCAGGTGTGCTCCAGCCACACGCCGACGATCGCCATCAGGATGGGCATGGCGATGGAGTTGCGGTCGATGTGGGAGAGGTCGAAGACGATCAGCGGGGCGTCCAGGTCGATGCCGACCGTGGTCGGGCCGTCGAACATGCCGCGCAGGTCGCCGTCGACCAGGCGGTCCAGGACCAGGGCGACGTCCAGGCCCCAGGCCCGTACGTCGTCTATGGCGACGTTCATAGACTCGGCGGACTCGGGTTCGGGGTGCCGTAGCTGCTCGACGATGTCCGTCAGGACGGGTTGGCGGTCGAGGATCGTCTCGTTGACGTAGGAGTGGGCTACCTTGAGGGCGAAGCCGGAGCGTTCGTCGAGGCCGTGGCCCATCGCGACTTCGATGATGGTCCGCAGCAGTGCCAGCTGGCCCGTCGTCGTGATGGAGGGGTCCAGCGGGTTGAGGCGGATGCCGTGGTCCAGGGCCGCCATCGGGTCGAGCCGGATGGGTGTTATCCCCAGCTCTTCCGCGATGAGGTTCCACTCGCCGACGCCGTCCTCGCCCTGGGCGTCCAGGACGACGACCTGGCGGTCGCGGAAGCGGAGCTGGCGCAGGACGTAGGTCTTCTCCAGGGCCGACTTGCCGTTGCCGGACTCGCCGAGGACCAGCCAGTGCGGGGCGGGGAGCTGCTGGCCGTAGAGCTGGAAGGGGTCGTAGATGTAGCCCTTGCCGGAGTACACCTCGCGGCCGATGATGACGCCCGAGTCGCCGAGGCCGGGCGCGGCCGTGGGGAGGTAGACCGCCTGGGCCTGGCCGGTGGAGGTGCGGACCGGGGAGCGGGTCGTCTCGACCTTCCCGAAGAGGAAGGACGTGAAGGCTTCGGTGAGGACGGACAGCGGGTCCCTCATCAGCGCATCAGCCTCTACCTTCGGATTCCGGTGGCGAAGGGCAGTGTGTTCACGAAGGCGCGGTGGTGCTCGCGGTCGCACCACTCCAGCTTCAGGTACGACTTTCCGGCGGACGCCCTTATCGTGCGCTTGTCCCGGTTGAGGGCCTCCGGGGTGCGGGAGGAGACGGTGATGTAGCCGACCAGGTTGACGCCGGCCGCGCCGCTGGCCAGGTCCTCGCCGCGCTGGTCGAGGCGGTTGTGGGCGGCGATGTCGCGGGGGTCGACGGTCCGGTTCATCTTGGCGGCGCGGGACGCCTCCGCCTCGTCGTTGGTCTTCTCGGTGAGCATGCGCTCGATGGCGACCTCGGTGGGTTCGAGGTCCATGGTGACGGCGACCGTGCGGATGACGTCCGGGGTGTGGACCAGGAGCGGGGCCAGGAAGTTGACGCCGACCGGGGTCATCGGCCACTCCTTCACCCAGGCCGTGGCGTGGCACCAGGGTTCGCGGGTGGACGACTCGCGGGTCTTCGCCTGGAGGAACGTGGGCTCCATGGCGTCGAGTTCGGCCGGCCAGGCGTTGCGCTGGGTCATCGCCTGGATGTGGTCGATGGGGTGGTCCGGGTCGTACATGGAGTGGATGAGCGAGGCGAGGCGGCCCTGGCCGAGGGGCTGGCGGACGCGGATGTCCGCCTCCTGGAGGCGGGAGCAGATGTCGGTGAGCTCGCGGGCCATGACGACCGCGAGACCGGCGTCGCGGTCCAGCTTGCGGCCGGCCTGGGGGCGGGCCGCGCGGGCCATCGCCTGGGCCTCGGCGGCCAGTTCGCGGGAGTAGTGCATGCAGGCGACGAGGTACGCGCGGTGCTGCTCGCTGCTGGTGGAGACCATGGACTGGAGCTGGTCGTAGGAGCGGGACAGCCAGTCCGGGGCCTTGTCGTCGCCGCGCTGGGCGACGTCCTTGGCGTGCGCGTCGGGGTCGGCGGGGAGGGTGCGGGCGAGCATCTGGAGGCGGGTGACGAAGCCGTCGCCGTTGGCCACGTGCTTGAGGAGGGTGCCGAAGCGGTCGACGAGGGCTTCCTGGTCCTCGGAGTCGCGCAGGCCGACGCCGGGGCCCTCGATCTCGATGGCGGCGGTGACCGTCTTGCGGTCCGCGTGCAGGAGTACGGCGATCTCGTCGGGGCCGAAGGGTGCGGCGAGCCAGGTGAGGCGGCCGATGCCGGGCGGCGGGCCGATCTCGACCTCGCGGCCGTCGAGGCGGGTGCCGGCCTCGGCGGCGGTGGAGCGGTAGGCCGTGCCCTGGCGCAGGCTGCGCTTGTAACTGCGGTTGATCTCGAACCACTTGTAGAAGGTGCGGCGCTTGTACGGCACGTAGACCGCGGCCAGCGCGATCAGCGGGAAGCCCATCAGGAGCACGATCCGCAGGGAGAGCACCGGGACGAGGAGCCCGCACATCATGCCGAGGAACGCGCCCGCGATGATGAGCACGATCTCGCCGGACTCACGGTTCCTGCCGATGATCGCGTTCGGCCGGGCCCGGCCGATGAGATACGTACGGCGGGGCGTGATCGGATGGGACAGGTGGGACTCTGTCGTCAACGCCCTTCACCTCCCGAGCTGTTGTTGCGGGTGTTGCTGGCGTGCGGGGTGTTCGCCGGGCTGGGCGCCCGGGGTGCGGGTGCGGCGGAGGGGACAGTTCCGCCGCCACCACCGTTCGGGGTGCGTGTGCTGTGCGCGGCGACGCCGCCCGAGACGGGGTTGGCCGGGCGGGCACCGGAGGCGCCGGAACCGCCGCCCCCGCCGCCGTTGTTGTCGGCTCGGGCGCTGTGCGTTCTGATGCCCTGGGCGACCAGGTTGGCGGGGCTGCTGATGACGGCGGCGGCCTTGCCCTCGGCGCCCGACATGATGCGGTTGCTGCGGCCGGCCGCGATCTCGTCGCCGAAGCCGGGCACGAAGCGGTAGATCATCGCGCTGGCGAAGATGGCGAGCAGGATGATGGCGAGGCCGGAGACGACGGCGGAGAAGGAGTCGGGGCCGCCGTCGGAGGACAGGGCGCCGGCGAGGCCGAGCACTATGACGATGACCGGCTTGACGAGGATGACCGCGATCATGATGCCGGCCCAGCGGCGGACGTGGCCCCAGAGGTTCTTGTCGACGAGTCCGGCGTAGACGACGGTGCCGAGCAGGGCGCCGACGTAGAGCAGGGCGGCCCTGATGACGAGCTCCAGCCAGAGCACGCCGGCGGCGAGGATGCTGACGAGGGAGACGACGATCAGCATGATCGGGCCGCCCCCTATGTCGGTGCCCTTGTTGAGGGCGCCGGAGAAGGTGCCGAAGAACGTGTCGGTCTGGTCGCCGGTGGTCTTGGCGAGGACGTCGGTGACGCCGTCGGTGGCCGAGACGACCGTGTAGAGGATCAGGGGGGTGAAGGCGGAGGCCAGCACGGTGAGCCAGAGGAAGCCGATGGCTTCGGAGATGGCGGTGGAGAGGGGGACGCCTCGTACCGCGCGCTTGGCCACGGCCAGCAGCCACAGGAGCAGGGTGAGGATCGTCGACGCGGCGAAGACGACGGCGTACTGCTGGAGGAACTTCTCGTTGGTGAAGTCGACGTTGGCGGTCTCCTTGACGGCGCCGCTGAGCTTGTCGACGGTCCAGGAGGCGGCCTTGGCGCAGCCCTGGGCGAGGGAGGTGAGGGGGTCGAGGGTGGAGCTGAGGGGGTCGGTGGTGGAGCCGCTGCTGCCGCCGGAGCTGGTGTCGCAGAGATTCAGGGACGGACCGGTGAGTCCGGTGCAGTTGCCGTTGCTCGGCGTGGCCGAGGGGGTCACGGAAGGGGTGCCGGTCGGCGTCGGCGTCGGGGCCGCGAAGGCGCGGGCGGCCAGGAGGACGGCGGAGGCCTGTACGGAGGCCACCAGGCCGGTCAGCTTGAGCACGCGGTGCTGGCTAGCGGGCATAGGTGAACCCTCCGAATTCCTGGACCGCCTTGCTGATCTCGTCGGTCCCGGAGACGGAGTTGTCTCCGGTGACCGGGGTGGGGCCGGTCGTCTGACCGGACTCCAGGACCTTCCAGTCGCCGCCGTTCCAGCTCAGCTTCATGGTGATGGTGAACCAGTTGCTGGTGACGGGGGTGGTGGACTTCTCACCGGCCATGCCGAACAAACCGTTGCACCAGACCTCGACGGTGGCGGCGGTGTCGCTGTACGACGTGACCTTGGTGCCGGCGGGCAGCGTGCGGTTGACGAAGGTGCTGCCCTGGGGGGCCGTGCCGTCGGCGTTGAGGCCGGCCTTCTTCAGGAAGTCGGCCGAGTAGTCGGCGTCGAAGCCGGACTGCATGCTGTTCATGACGCCGGGGTCGGCGACGGTCTGCACGATCGAGTGCCGGGTGGCCGTGATGAACATGCCGTCGGAGCCCAGTGCCGTCGAGTAGTTGGCCGCCGCGCTCTGCGCGCCCTGCTGGGTGTGCGCGTATCCGGTCGGGATCCCGTCGCTCTTCGTCTCGACCGGCTTGGTCCCGCTGGCCGCCGTCGACGAGGTCTCGGGCCGGCTGCCGTTGCCGGTGCTGCCGGTGCCGCTGCTGTCCGAGGAGTTGTCGTTCCCGCCTCTGTTCGCGAAGGCGATCGCCGCGATGAGGAGGACGACCACGCCGACGACCGTGACCAGGCTCCGGGAGGAGGACCGGCCGCCGCGGCGGGAGGCGCCGCCGTACGGGTCGCCCTCGGGCAGGCGGGTGCGGGTGTGGCCGGTCTCCGGGTAGCCGGGCTCGTCTCCGAGGCTCATGCCGGGTACTCCCCCTCCACGTCGTACCGGAACGCGTAGCAGTACGACGGTAGCCGTGCTGGTTCCCGCGCGGGCGCGGTGTGGTGACTCGACATCAGGGAGACGCAACCTCGGAGCGGGGAGGGGTGAGGTCCAGGCAGCTAGACGGCCATGCCGTACACGATGGTGAACAGGGTGCCGAGTGAGCCGATGATGAAGACTCCGGTCAGTCCGGCGATGATGAGGCCCTTGCCCTGTTCGGCACTGAAGGTGTCGCGGAGGGCCGTGGCGCCGATGCGCTGTTTGGCGGCACCCCAGACGGCGATGCCGAGGCAGAGCAGGATGGCGACGGCCATGACCACCTGGATCATCGTCTTCGCTTCGTTGCCCAGGCTGCCGAAGGGGCCCCAGTCCGGAGCGATTCCGCCGATGATGGTGTTGATGTCACCCTTGTCGGCTGCAAGGAACATGTAAGTCACCGCCCCTGGTGGGTAGTTCTGTCCGCCCCTGCCCGGTGCAGAGGTCACGCATCATTCTCGCCGACAACGTCGCCGGAGTATGTCGACTTGACGTCATTGATTGGCGGGTTTCGTACGAAGGGATCGTACGGTCACTCTGTGTATCACGGCAGGTCACGCCGGGCAATGAGGCCTGGGCGGAACCTGTGGTGTAGTTCCGTCGTTGACCCCTTTTACGACCTGGCGGGGTTTTTGACGGCCAGTCGGGTGAACGGCACCGTCCCGATGTTCTCATGACGAACGGGCCGCGGCTGGTTGCCGCGACCCGTCGGGGTGGGTGGCCGGTGCTAGTTGGCGAAGGCGGTGATGCCCTCGGGGGTGCCCCAGCCGGTCGGGCCGTCGTAGCCGGTGCCCGCGGTGCAGAAGTACGAGGTGGAGCAGGAGCCGTTGTTGCCGCTCGTCACGTCGTTGAGGGACGAGGTGCCCGCGTAGTCGTACGGGTACTGGGCGGGGTAGGTGCCGCTGGCCGGGGTGCCGGCGAGGGCGTAGACACCGGCGATGATCGGCGCGGAGACGCTGGTGCCGCCGAAGGTGTACCAGCCGGCGGTGACGCCGTAGGAGTCGTAGACGGAGACGCCGGTGGCCGGGTCGGCGACCGCGGAGACGTCGGACTCCATGCGCTTGGTGCAGCCGGTGTCGGTCTGCCAGCTGGGCTTGGCGTCGTAGGAGGAGCAGCCGGAGCCGGTGCCCTCGGTGCTGGACGTCTTCCAGACGGTCTCGGTCCAGCCGCGGGTGGTGGAGGAGGTGGAGAGCTTGGTGCCGCCGACGGCGGTGACGTACCGGGAGGTCGCCGGGTACTCGGCGCCGTAGGCGCTGTCACCGGAGGAGACGGTGATGGCCACGCCCGCGTGGTTGTAGTACGAGGTGTCGTACGACGTCTGCGAGGAGGACTCGGAGCCGCCGTAGCTGTTGGAGACGAACTTGGCGCCGAGGGCGACGGCCTCGTTCTCCGCGGTGCCGAGGTTGGCGTAGCTGGCGCTGGTGGCCTCGACGAGGGTGATGTTGCACAGCGGGCAGATCGCGGAGGCCATGTCGAGGTCGAGGGAGATCTCCTCGGACCAGCCGGCGTCGGAGGAGGGCAGCGAGGTCGTCGAGCCGGTCTGGCTGACCTTCTTGAAGCAGCCGTTGGCCGTCGTGCAGGCCGAGAGGCCGTAGTACGAGCGGTAGGTGGCGAGGTCCGCCTCGGCGTTCGGGTCGTTGTACGCGTCGACGATCGCGATGGTCTCGCCCGAGCCGTTGGAGGCGGCGGCCGAGGTCAGGCCGTAGGCCGACCGGAGGTTGGTCGGGCTGTAGCCGGAGGGGGTCGACGCGTCGGCCGCCTTCGGGGTGATGCCGGTCTTCGCGGCCTGCATCTTCTGGAAGGCGGTGAGACCGCCGGTGACGCGGTAGGACTTGCAGGTGAGGTCGCCCGTGTGCTTGGGGGTGGCACAGGGGGTCGAGACGTAGGTCACCTTGGTGGACGCGGTGGCGGCCGCGTCGGCCTGGACGGCGGTGCCGAGGCCGGTGAAGACCAGCGCGGCCGTGGCCACTGCGGCGGCGCCGACGCGGCGCCAGCCTCCGCGTGCGGACGGTCTGTTGGGGGGAGTGGAACGCATGCGTGCAGCCTCCTGAGTTCCGGAACTGGGGTGGGAACAGGGGCGGTGCGGGTGCGATCTGGTGCTTTTGCCGTCGGTACGGGTTCCCCGGCGGCAGGGCGGCGGCCCGCGAAGAGAATCCTTTGTTGAGTACGCGACAACAAGAGGCTGCTGGAATCCTGACTTCCGCATTGCCGAACGAGGCCTTCGCGTGACCGTTCGATGGCGGCCCGTTGGATTGCGGGTGGCGGGTGTTTGACTCAACTCACAGGAATTCCACCGGAGTTGCAAAGGACATGAAACGGATCCGGCGGGGAGACGGAACCGTAGTCGTCGGGGACATGAAAAACGGGCCACGGCCGGATGCCGTGGCCCGTCTCTCTTTCCCTGCCGCCGAGGGGACCCCACGTCCCCCTCACGGTGGCGGCTCCCCGTGACCCGACGGGGAGGTCAATCGGTGACGGGCTCAGCCGGTGAAGGCGTCGAGCCCCTCGGGGGTGCCCCAGCCGGTCGGGCCGTCGTAGCCCGACTTGGCGGTGCAGTAGTACGAGGTGGAGCAGGTGCCGTTGTTGCCGCTCGTCACGTCGTTGAGGGCGGAGGTGCCGGCCGCGGCGTAGGGGTACTCGGCCGGGTAGTCGCTGCTGCCCGGGGTGCCGGCCAGGGCGTAGACCGAGGCGATGAGCGGCGAGGAGGCGCTGGTGCCGCCGTAGGTGTTCCAGCCGGTGCCGTCGGAGCCGTAGCTGTCGTAGACGGAGACGCCGGTGGCCGGGTCGGCGACCGCGGAGACGTCGGCGATCATGCGCTTCGAGCAGCTCGCGTCGGTCTGCCAGGAGGGCTTGGCGTCGTAGGCGGAGCAGCCGGAGCCGGTGCCCTCGGTGCTCGACGTCTTCCAGACCGACTCGGTCCAGCCGCGGCTGTTGGAGGAGGTCTTCAGGGCGGTGCCGCCGACGGCGGTCACGTACCGGGAGGCGGCCGGGTACTCGGCGCCGTAGCCCTCGTCACCGGCGCTCGCGGTGATGGCCACGCCCGCGTGCTTGTAGTACGAGGTGTCGTACGACGTGTCCGAGGACGACTCGGAGCCGCCGTAGCTGTTCGACACGAACTTGGCGCCCAGCTTGACGGCCTCGTTCACCGCGGTGCCCAGGTTGGCGTCGGAGGCCGACTTCGCCTCGACGAGCAGGATGTTGCAGTTCGGGCAGGTGGCGCTGACCATGTCGAGGTCGAGCGACTCCTCGCCGGCCCAGCCGCTGTCGGCGGAGGGGAGCGAGGTGGTGGAGCCGGTCTGGGAGACCTTCTTGAAGCAGCCGTTGTCGGTCGTGCAGTCCGACAGGCCGTAGTACGACCGGTAGGTCGCGAGGTCTTCCTCGGCGTTCGGGTCGTCGTAGGCGTCGACGATGGCGACGGTCTCGCCCGAGCCGTCGGAGGCGGCCGCGTCCGTCAGGCCGTAGGCGGACTGGATGTCGCTCGGGCCGTATCCGGTGGGGGAGTCGGAGGCGGCGTGCGGCTTGACGGTCTTCGGCGTGGCGCCCCTGAGGGCGGCCTGCTTCTCCATGAAGGCGGTGGTGCCGCCGGTGACCCGCAGGGCGTTGCAGGCGGCGTACCCCGCCTTCGGGGTGGCGCCGCAGCCGGCCTTCTCGTACTGGACGTGGGCCTTGGCGACCTGGGCGGCGATGGCCTTGGCGCTGACCTTGTGGGTCGCGGTGGCCGCGCTGGCGTGGGCCGCGGTGCCGAAGCCGGCCACGAGGAGCGCGGCGGTGGCGGCGGCCGCGGAGCCGAGCTGGCGCCATCTTCCGCGTATGTGGGGGGAGTTGGGGGTGGTCGTACGCAACGTACAGCCTCCTGGAAGAGGTCGGGACAGAGGCCTGCGGGTGGGGGACCACCGGTGTGGTGGCCGGTGGGGGCGGCGGCCCGCGACGAACCATCTCCTTGTTGAGTACGCGACAACAAGGTGGGTTTCGGAATCCTGACTTCCGCGTTACTGAAGGGCGGGAAGGGCTTACTGATCATTGGGACCCGGATGGCCGGAAGTTGGGGTCCGGTTGACCTGAAGTGCGGTGCGGGCGGGGCTCAATGCGCGTTGATCGGGGCGTACCGAGCCGTCGCGCGGCCTGAACCGGGCCTGGATCAGCGGGGCTTGAGGCCGTACAGGAGGAGGTGGACGTGCTGGTCCAGACCGGCCAGTACCACCTCCGGCCGGAGGGTGCCGTTGGAGGCCAGTGCGGCCAGGCCGTGGATGGCGGCGGCGGCCGCGAGCGTGACGGCCTCCGGGTCGCCCTGGACGATCTCCCCGCGCCGCTGGGCGTCGGCGACCAGCTGGACGAAGCAGCCCAGCGAGTGTTCCGCGGCGGCGGCCAGTTCGGTGTCGACGTCCGGGTCGTGCTTGCGGGAGTACATCAGCTCCAGCAGCTCGGGGTTGCCGACGGTGAAGGTGACGTAGGCGCGGGCGAGTGCGGTGATGCGCGGTTCGAGGGCGGCGTCCGGGAGGTCCGCCGAGTCCAGGGCCTGGTTCAGCCGCTCGAACCCGCTGAGCGCGAGCGCGTCCAGCAGGGCCTGCTTGTCCTTGAAGTGCCGGCCGGGGGCGGCGTGGCTCACCCCGATGTCGCGGGCCAGTTCGCGCAGGGACAGCGCGGCGGTGCCCTTCTCGCGCAGGGTGCGCTCGGCGCTCGTGAGCAGGACGGCGCGCAGGTCTCCGTGGTGGTAGGGGCGGCTTTGCGGCATGGGGGCCATCGTAACCCGATGTAGTCGCTGCCAGCTTTGTAGTCGGCGTCAGCTTTGTTGTCGATGCCATCTTTGTTGTCATTGACATCATTGTTGTCGACGCCTACATTGACGGCCATGGCTGAGAAGAATCGCAAATGGAACGCTTCCGACCTCCCCGGGCTCTCCGGCCGTACGGCCGTGGTCACCGGCGCCAACAGCGGCCTCGGCCTCACGGCCGCCGACGCGCTGGCCCGGGCGGGTGCGCATGTGGTGCTGGCGGTACGGGACCCGGAGCGCGGGCGGGCGGCCGCGGCGCGGGTGAACGGCAGCACCGAGGTCCGCCGCCTGGACCTGGCCGACCTGTCCTCGGTACGCGAGTTCGCCGCGGGCTGGGACCGGCCGCTGGACCTCCTGATCAACAACGCGGGCGTGATGATGCTCCCGGAGCTGCGCACCAAGGACGGCTTCGAGATGCAGTTCGGCACGAACCATCTGGGCCACTTCGCGCTGACGAACCTGCTGCTCCCGTACATCACGGACCGGGTGGTCACGGTCTCCTCGGGCCTGCACCGGGGCGGCGACGGAGTGATCCACTTCGAGGACGTGAACCTGAGGGGCGCCTACAGCCCGACCCGCGCCTACGCCCAGTCCAAGCTGGCGAACCTGCTGTTCGTGCTGGAACTCCAGCGCCGGCTCGCGGAGGCCGGCTCCCGCGTCCGCGCCCTCGCCGCCCACCCCGGCTACGCGGCCACCAACCTGCAGAGCCACACCGCCAACCCGCTGGCCCGCCTGGGCATGCGGCTCGGCAACCGCCTCTTCGCCCAGGACGACCGCGCGGGCACCCTCCCCACGCTGTACGCGGCGACCCAGGACCTGCCGGGCGCGAGCTATGTCGGCCCGGACGGCCTCGGCGAGATGCGGGGAGCGCCGGCCCTGGTCGGCCGCAGCGCGGCGGCGAGCGACCCGGCGGCGGCCCGCAGGCTGTGGACGCTGTCGGAGGAGCTGACGGGGGCGCGGTGGCCGCTCGGCGTCGAGGCCGCCTGACCGCCGGACCGCCTGACCGCCGGACCGCCGGACCGACCGGGTGACCAGGTGACCGGGTGACCAGGTGACCGGGTGACCGGGTGACCGCCCAGTTTCTGGACGCCCGGCGGGCCCGTCGCGGTACCCGGATACGGTGAGCGGACACGACGGGTACAACGGGTAGGACGGTTCTCCGGGAGGTGGCCGGGTGAGCGGCGGCGCCGTGGACTTCACGCTCGACGGGCGGACGGCCCTGGTGACCGGCTCCGTGCGGGGCCTGGGCCTGGAGATGGCGCGGGGGCTGGCGGGCGCCGGCGCGCGCGTGGTCCTCAACGGCCGGGACGCGGCCACGCTTGAGGAGGTGGCGGCGGCCCTGCGCGAGGACGACGGCCTGGACGTCACGGCCGCCGCCTTCGACGTCACCGACCGCGAGGCGGCCGAGGAGGCGGTGACCGCCCTCGGCGCGCTCGACATCCTTGTCAACAACGTGGGCCAACGGGACCGCAGGGGCGTCGAGGAGATGGCGCCGGAGGAGCTGTCCGCGCTGCTCGACGTCCACCTCACGTCGGCGTACGCACTGAGCCAGACGGTCGCCCGGGGGCTCGCCGCCCGGGACACCCCGGGCCGCATCATCAACGTCTCGTCCGTCGTCGGCCAGCTCGGCCGCATCGGCGACGTCGCCTACGCCACGGCGAAGGCGGGCCTCGACGGCCTCACCCGGGCACTGGCGGCCGACCTGGGCCCCAGCGGCACCACGGTCAACTCGGTGGCCCCGGGCACCTTCGCCACGGACGTCAACGCGGAGCTGGCCGAGGACCCGGAGTGGGGCAGGTGGCTGCGGACCCGGACGGCACTGGGGCGATGGGGCCGCCCGGCCGAGATCGCGGGCATCGTCGTCTTCCTGGCGAGCGACGCGGCGTCCTTCATCACGGGGCAGACGATCGCGGTGGACGGCGGGATGACGACGACGTTCTGAGCGCGGGGCGGGGCGCCGCGCGCTGGTGGTGAGCCGTGCGGATCACGATAGGGTCCGCGCATGTCGGACGCGATAGCGACTGCGATCACCGCGGCCGCGGGCCTCGGCGGGGCCCTCCTCGGCGCGGTGCTCCCGCAGCGCCTCAACGCCCGCGAACGCGCCGCGGAGGCCGAACTCGCCGACCGCAGACGGTCGTTCGAGGAGCGCCGGGAGGCGTACACGGCGATGAACCGGGCCTCCGAGCAGTTCCACACGCTCCTCAAGGACGCCCTGCACCGCATGCGCGACGGCGTCTACACCGAGGAGGACCGCACCGGTCTCGAAAACTCCCGCAGGGACTATCGCGACCACTACGCGGCCGCCCAGATGATCGTCCCGCTGCGGATCATGGAGGCGTCGCGGGAACTCAACAAGGTCCTCGCGGGGGTGGACGCGGCGGCCAAGCGCGTCGACCGCGGCCTTTCGCGCGACGGGAAGAGCGTCGAGCACCTGCTCGTCGAGGTCAAGCGGGCGGAGCCCCGGCTGGTGGCGATGCGGACCCTGATGAGGGCGGACCTGGGGATCCGGGACTAGCCGGCCCCGGCACGGTCGGCCGCAAGGGCGGTTCACAGAAAAAACTCAGTGAAGTCGGGAACCGTTTCTCACCTTCGTGGGAGACAGTGGGCGCTGATGAAGCGCACCTCACGCATCTCTGCCACCTCGCGCCGCGTCGCGCTCTGCGCCGTCGTCGTGCTGGCCGCCACCTCGGCCTCCGTCGCGGCCGCCGACGAGGCGGCGGGGCCGTTCGGAGTGACGGCGGTGGCCGGGGCCACCGCGGACAGCGCGAGAGTCGGGGCGCTGTTCGGCGGCGACAAGGCCGGGAGCCTGTCCGGCAACCACTTCTGCACCGCCTCCGTCGTGCACAGCCCGCAGCGGGACCTCATCGTCACCGCCGCGCACTGCGTCGACGGGGAGGGCGATGCCACCGGGCTGGTGTTCGTGCCCGGGTACCGGGACGGGCAGGCGCCGTACGGGGTGTGGAAGATCGGGAAGCGGTACCTGCCCGACGGGTGGGCCCACGGCCAGAGCGAGGACAGCGACGTCGCCTTCGCCGTCGTGGAGGAGGTGGGCGGGAAGCGGGTCGAGGACGTGACCGGGAGCAACCGGTTCGCCGCCGGGGTGGCCACCGGCGCCACCGCCGTCACCGTCACCGGATACCCCGACTCCCGCGAGGTGCCCGTCAGCTGCACCAACAAGCCCGTCCCGCACAGCGCCACCCAACAGCGCATCGACTGCCCCGAGTTCACGGGCGGCACCAGCGGGAGCCCGTGGGTGAACGGGGACCACGAGGTGGTCGGGGTCCTCGGCGGGCACGAGCAGGGCGGGTCGACCGCCGACGTCTCGTACAGCGTGGTGCTCGGCCGGGAGGCCGCCGAGCTGTACAAGGACGCCACGGGTGACTGAGCCGGCCGGCTGAGAAGGCGTCATGTGCGCCGTCTTCCTGTGAAATAGCGCCACTCTCGGCCGAAATGGCGTTGAACAGCCCTGACATGGGGGAGGGTTGGGGCGTGCGGAAAGTATGGGTGATCGGTGGCGCGGTGACGGCGCTCGGCGTGAGCTTCGTCATGCTGCTCGTCATCGGTGTGTACGTCGTCGCCGGGAACCTTCTCAACGGGGTCGGCGGTGCCTCCAAGACCCTGGCCAAGGGAGCCGTGCCGGCCGCGTACTCCACCCTCGTGCAGAAGTGGGGCAACCTCTGCTCCGCCATCAACCCCGCCCTGCTCGCCGCGCAGCTCTACCAGGAGAGCGGGTTCAACCCGCACGCGCAGAGCGCGGCGGCCGCGCAGGGGATAGCTCAGTTCATCCCGGGCACCTGGGCCACCCACGGCATCGACGGCGACGGCGACGGCGACCGCGACGTCTGGGACCCGAACGACGCGATCCCGTCGGCCGCCTCCTACGACTGCCAGCTGGCGTCCTACGTGAAGGACGTGCCCGGCAACATCTCCGACAACATGCTCGCCGCCTACAACGCGGGGGCGTACGCGGTCATCAAGTACAAGGGTGTGCCGCCGTACAAGGAGACCCAGAACTACGTCAAGACCATCACCACCCTGGAGCAGAGCTTCGCCGCGCCGGTCAGCCGGCTCTCGCCGACCAAGCAGGCCGCCGGGGCCATCGGGTACGCCCAGAAGCGGCTCGGCACCCCCTACCTCTGGGGCGGCAACGGCACCGCCGCGGACAACGGCCGCTTCGACTGCTCCGGGCTGACCAAGGCGGCGTACGCCAGTGTCGGGATCACGCTGCCGCGGGTCGCCAACGACCAGTACAACGCGGGCCCGCATCCCTCCCGGAACGAGCTGCTCCCCGGGGACCTCGTCTTCTTCTCCACCGACCTCTCGAACTCCCGCGCCATCCACCACGTGGGGATCTACGTCGGCGGCGGATACATGATCGACGCGCCCTACACCGGAGCCGTGATCCGGTTCGACCCCATCGACTCGGCCGACTACTTCGGGGCCACCCGGGTCACCGAGGACGGCGCGAAAGCACTCCCCACCACGGTGTGAACGGAGCGTATAACCCACCCCCTGAGCTGGGGGTTTGTGTTTCTCTTCGATAACGTCTGCGTGATCATTCGGTGGAACCTGGAACGTAGTGGTGTGGGCCGTGCGTTCCTGTTGACGTAGCCGACCACGGGGGTGGCAGCGAGCGACGCACACCAGGTGCGTCCCGGAACGACGACGAAGGGGCCGCAGCGCGATGGCTGTAATCGCCGAATCCGGGTCGAACCCTGACGTCGACCTGCTCTACGACATCAACGGCCTGGCCAAGGACGCGCCGCACTGGTTCGACCGGGCCATGGAGTTCGTCGGGGAGTACGGGCTGCTGGTCGCGATGGTGCTGCTGGTGGTGTGGTGCTGGTGGTCCGTGCGGCGCCGGGGGGACGAGGACGTGCCGTCCACCATGGCCGCGCTGGTGTGGGCGCCGCTCGCCGCCGCGATCGCCGTCCTCGTGAACGTTCCCATCCGCGGCTTCGTCGAGCGGCCCCGGCCGTTCCTCACCCACCAGGGGATCGACGTCCTCGTCTCCGGGAAGACCGACTACTCCTTCGTGAGCGACCACGCGACCATCACCATGGCGCTGGGGGTCGGCCTGTTCGTCGCCAACCGGAGGTTCGGGGTGGCGGGGATAGGGCTGGCGCTGGTGGAGGGGTTCTGCAGGGTGTACATGGGGGTGCACTACCCGACGGACGTCGTCGGGGGGTTCGCGCTGGGCACGGCCGTCGTGCTTCTCCTGTCCCCGCTGGCGACCGCGCTGCTGACGCCGGTGATGAAGGCGGTCGAGGGGTCGGCGCGGGTGGGGTGGATCGTGCGGGGCCGGTCGGCGACGGTGGGTGTGGTGCCGGGGGGGCGTACGGCGGTGGAGTCGGAGGAGCGTGACCTGGCGGCGTAGCCGGGGCCGGGGCGGGGGGTGTCGCTTACCGGCGCTTGCAGGGTGCGGCTGCGCCCACCCGTGCCGCCCTGCGGCACGCCTGCCCGCAGCTGAGTAGCTGTTGCTGTCCGCGGCTATGTGGCTGGCGTGACCGCAGCGCCCCTTCAGGGGCGCGGGGAACTGCGCGATCAGCCCCCACGCGCCCGCAGGTACGCAACCTGCCGAGCCACCCCTCCTTACAACCCCTGCGGCGAAGAGAAGAACCGGTTCGGGTCGTACTGCTTCTTCACCGTCCCCAGCTTCGTGACGGCGTCGCCGTAGTACGCCTTCTTCCAGCCGGTGAGCGTCGGGTCCGTGTAGTTCTGGTAGGCCGCGCCGGAGGCGTACGGCTTCATGGCCGTGTGCGCCGCGTTCAGCCAGGACTGGCCCGTGCTGCCGGAGGCCCCCGCGCCCCACGACACGATGTACTGCGCCAGCATCCGCGACCGGCGGTGCACGAACGCCGTCGCCGTCGGCGAGACCCGGTTCACCGCTCCGCCGAGCGCGGTGAACGCGATGCTGCCCGCGCCGCCCCGGACGGCGGAGATCTGCCGCAGGGCGGTCTGGATGCCGGCCGCCGACAGGGAGCGGTCGAAGAAGTCGGAGCGGGCCGTGTACGTCTCGCGGCCGAGCCTGCCCTGGGGGGAGCGGCCGGGGGTGGAGCCGGGCAGGTGGCACTGCGGCTCGGTGGAGAAGGAGGAGCAGCCGGCGTAGATCTCCATCGCCTCCTCGTAGCCGTGGCGGCGCAGGGAGACGGAGGAGGCGTTGGCGCCGGCCTTGTGGGCGAGGGCGTCCACCGCGTTCTGGAGTTCGCCGTAGGTGCCCATCGAGAAGCAGGCGACGGAGACGCGCGGGCCGCTGCCCGAGTTCTCCAGGTGCAGGGAGGACCAGATCTCGTCCGGCTGGGACGGGCCCCACTCCTGCCAGGCCTTGAAGACCTGCGCGGCCTTCGCCCAGGGCCAGGTCAGGTACGCCGTCACGCCCTGCGGGGTCGGGTGGGTCCGGAACTGCAGTTCCGTGACGACGCCGAAGTTGCCGTTGCCGGCGCCGCGCAGCGCCCAGAAGAGGTCCTTGTTCGTCGTCGCGTTGGCCACGACCTGCGTGCCGTCCGCCGTGATCAGCGTCGCCTGGGTGAGGCTGTCGCAGGTCAGGCCGTACGCGCGGGACGCGACCCCGTGACCGCCGCCGAGGACCAGGCCGGAGACGCCGACCGTGGGGCAGGAGCCCGCCGGTATGGTCACGCCCTTGGCCGCGAGGGCCCGGTACACGTCGATCAGCTTGGAGCCGGCGCCGACGACCGCCGTACCGCCGCTGACGCGGATGCGGTTCAGCTTGGAGACGTCGAGTATCAGGCGGCCGTCGCCGGAGGAGTAGCCCGCGTAGGAGTGGCCGCCGTTGCGGATCGAGACCTTCAGGGCATGGGCCTGGGCGTACGACAGCGTGGTGCGGATGTCGTCGGCGTGGGCCACGTAGGCGACCGCCGCCGGCTTCAGGCCGTCGAAGCGGGTGTTGTAGAGCTGGTGGGCGGTGGCCCAGGAGGCCTCGCCGGGGCGGACCAGAGTGCCGTCCAGGGCGTGCGCGAGGGCCGTCCAGTTGGCCGCGGCCGCTGCGCTGGTGGTCTTCAGCGCCGTACGAGAGGATGTGGTCGCGAGTGGCGTACCGGTCGCGTGGGACGCGGTAGTGCCGCCGGAGCTGCACCCCGTAAGTGCGGTCGCCGCGAGGGCGGCCGCCCCGCCAGATATGAAGGTACGCCGTTCCATGCCCGTGCCTTTCGCGTCGGCTTTCGTGGGACGAGACGGCGTCGGTCGCACACGGGTTCCCGTGTGGTGTAACGAACGCTGTGACGTCGTAACGACTGCGATGGCGAACAGCGAAGAAATGTTCGTGTAACCCGCCCGTTGGAACCGGCATGTGCCCTCACCGTAAGCGTTCCGTGACCTAACCGGGTCGACGGCAGGGGTTCACCCTCCGTTTACCTATGGCCATCGGCCGCTTCACCTGTTCTGCCTAATTTCGGCCTTACCGGGTGCGGTGAGCGGTCGTAAATGCCCAGTCAGGAGGCCCTCACCCACCACCTACTTCGCACGCCGCCGAAGGTGGCGCCTCTGGAAGGAACTCCCGAAAGTGAAGCTTCAGCGCAAGAACCGGCTGCGCGCCCTGTCTCTCGGTGCTGTCGCTGTCTCCGGCGCCCTGGCCCTGACGGCGTGCGGCTCGGACGACAACGGTGGCGGCAGCGGTTCGAGCACCTCCTCGGCCTCCGCGAACGCCAGCTCCATCAAGTGCGACGACGCCAAGGGTCAGCTCCTCGCTGACGGCTCCTCCGCGCAGAAGAACGCGATCGACGCCTGGGTGAAGAACTTCTCCCAGGCCTGTGGTGTTCAGATCAACTACAAGGGCTCCGGCTCCGGCGCCGGTGTGACCGCCTTCACGCAGGGCCAGGTCGCCTTCGCCGGTTCCGACTCCGCGCTCAAGCCGGAAGAGGTCACCGCCTCCAAGAAGGTCTGCTCCGGCGGCCAGGGCATCGACCTCCCGATGGTCGGCGGCCCGATCGCCCTCGGCTACAACGTCCCGGGTGTCGACAACCTGGTTCTGGACGCGCCGACGATCGCCAAGATCTTCGACAGCAAGATCACCAAGTGGAACGACGCGGCGATCAAGAAGCTGAACCCGTCCGCCAAGCTCCCGGACCTGAAGATCCAGGCGTTCCACCGCTCTGACGAGTCGGGCACGACGGACAACTTCACCAAGTACCTGATCGCCGCCACCCCGTCCAACTGGAAGTACTCCGGCGGCAAGGCCTGGCAGGCCAAGGGCGGCCAGTCCGCTCCGCAGTCCGCGGGTGTGGCCCAGCAGGTCAAGCAGACCTCCGGCGCCATCGGCTACTTCGAGCTCTCCTACGTCTCGGACGGCGTCAAGGCCGTCTCGATCGACACGGGTGCCAGCGCGCCGGTCGCCCCGTCCACCGAGTCCGCCACCGCCGACATCGCGGCTGCCAAGATCGTCGGCACCGGCAAGGACCTGGCGCTGCAGCTCGACTACAACACCAAGGCCGAGGGTGCGTACCCGATGACCCTGGTGACCTACGAGATCGTCTGCGACAAGGGCAACAAGGCCGACACCCTCCCGGCGACCAAGGCGTTCCTGAACTACATCGCCTCCGAGGACGGCCAGAAGCTGCTCTCCACGATCGACTACGCCCCCGTCCCCGACGACATCATCGCCAAGGTCCGCACCACCATCGCGGGCCTGAGCTAAAGATCCGAGAGTGCGGCCGAGTTCCGGAAGGAACCCGGCCGCACCGTCCGGTGCACCGCCGCCCGGAGCCGTACGCCCCTACCCGTGGGACGTACGGCTCCTCCGAGCCGCCCCCCAGGCGACTCCGCAGACCGGAGAACCCGATGGACATATCCACGCAGACAGCAGACGCATCTCCCCCGACGCCCCCACAGCACTCCGCCGCCCGGCAGAAGCGCAACGCGCGCGGCGCCACCCGGGTCGGTGACCGAGTCTTCCTCGGTCTCTCCCGCGGTTCCGGCGTCCTGCTCCTGGTGATCATGGCCGCGATCGCGGTCTTCCTCACCTACCGGGCCGCCCTCGCGATCAACCGCGACCACAGCAACTTCCTCACCACCTTCGAGTGGAACACCAACCTCATCCCGCCGACCTTCGGCATCGCGGTGCTCGCCTTCGGCACGGTCGTCTCCTCGATCATCGCCATGGCCATCGCGGTCCCGGTCGCGGTCGCGATCGCGCTGTTCATCACGCACTACGCGCCGCGCCGCCTGGCCGGCCCGGTCGCCTACGTGATCGACCTGCTCGCCGCCGTGCCGTCCATCGTGTACGGCCTGTGGGGCGCGCTGATCCTCGTACCGCACATGACCGGTCTGTTCGGCTGGCTGAACAACTACTTCGGCTGGACCGGGATCTTCTCCTGGGACGGCGGTGCCCCGCGCTCGATCCTGACCGTCTCGATCCTGCTCGCGATCATGATCCTGCCGATCATCACCAACGTGAGCCGTGAGGTCTTCCGTCAGGTCCCGCAGATGCACGAAGAGGCCGCGCTGGCCCTCGGTGCCACCCGCTGGGAGGTCATCCGCATGTCGGTGCTGCCCTTCGGGCGCTCCGGCGTGATCTCCGCCTCGATGCTCGGCCTCGGCCGCGCGCTCGGCGAGACGATGGCCGTCGCCACCGTGCTCTCCCCGGACTTCGACATCCACGCCAGCCTGCTCAACCCGGGCGGCGGCACCTTCGCCCAGAACATCGCCAGCAAGTTCGGCGAGGCCACCTCGGACGGCCGTGACGCGCTCATCGCCTCCGGTCTGGTCCTCTTCGTCATCACCCTGCTGGTCAACGGCGCGGCCCGCATCATCATCCAGCGCCGCGCAGAGTACTCGGGGGCCAACGCATGAGCACCGCAGCAGTCGACAGGCGCGCGAGCACCCTGCGCGGTGCCAGCCTCCCCAAGTGGTCCCCCTACGCCATCATCGGCGGGTCCATCGTCCTCGGTGTGCTCATCGGCCTCGTCGGCGGCCTGGACAGCAAGGTCCAGTGGGGCCTGATCGCCGGCCTCCTCTACGTCCTCGGCACCTATGTCATCGCCGCCCGCGTCGAGGGCCGCCGACAGGCCAAGGACCGGGTCGCGACCTCCCTGGTCTGGGTCGCCTTCGTCGTCGCCGTGGTCCCGCTGGTCTCCCTGATCTGGGTGACCATCTCCCGCGGCGTGAAGGTCCTGGACCCCTACTTCCTCTCCCACTCCATGGGCGTCGTCGGCGACTCCCAGCCGGGCGGTGGCGCCTACGCGGCCATCATCGGCTCGCTGGAGCAGGTCGGCCTCGCCACCCTGATCGGTGCCCCGATCGGCATCCTCACCGCGGTCTACCTCGTGGAGTACGGGCGCGGCCGCCTCGCGAAGGCCGTCACCTTCTTCGTGGACGTGATGACCGGTATCCCGTCGATCGTCGCGGGTCTGTTCATCCTCAGCCTCATGCTGATCTTCGACATGCAGCCCTTCGGCTTCGCCGGATCGCTGGCCCTGGCCATCCTGATGATGCCGGTGGTCGTGCGCTCCACCGAGGAGATGCTCAAGCTCGTCCCGAACGAGCTGCGCGAGGCGTCCCTGGCGCTCGGCGTGCCCAAGTGGCGCACCATCCTGAAGGTGGTCCTGCCGACCTCCATCGGCGGCATCACGACCGGTGTCATGCTGGCCATCGCCCGTATCGCGGGTGAGACCGCGCCGGTGCTGCTGCTGGTGTTCGGCAACCCGTTCATCAACAACAACCCCTTCGAGGGTGCGCAGGCGTCGCTGCCGCTGTTCATCTACCAGCAGTACGCGAACAGCGCCGGTTCCGACGCGGGCTACGACCGCGCCTGGGCGGCCTCGCTCACGCTGATCGCCTTCGTGATGATCCTGAACCTGGTGGCCCGCGGCATCGCCCGCTGGAAGGCCCCCAAGACCGGTCGCTGACCGGCCTGCAGCGACCGACTCCCTGGAAGTGAAGAAGTAATGTCCAAGCGAATCGACGTAAGCGGGCTCACCGCCTACTACGGCTCCCACAAGGCCATCGAAGACATCTCGATGAACATCGAGCCGCGCACCGTCACGGCGTTCATCGGCCCCTCCGGCTGCGGCAAGTCGACGTTCCTGCGCACGCTCAACCGCATGCACGAGGTCACCCCCGGCGGCCGCGTCGAGGGCAAGGTCCTCCTCGACGACGAGAACCTGTACGGCGCCAGCATCGACCCGGTGGCGGTGCGCCGCGAGGTCGGCATGGTGTTCCAGCGGCCCAACCCCTTCCCCACGATGTCGATCTTCGACAACGTGGCGGCGGGGCTGCGGCTGAACGGCAACTTCAAGAAGAGCGAGCTCTCCGACGTCGTCGAGAAGTCGCTCAAGGGCGCGAACCTCTGGAACGAGGTCAAGGACCGGCTGAACAAGCCGGGCTCCGGTCTCTCCGGTGGTCAGCAGCAGCGTCTGTGCATCGCCCGCGCGATCGCGGTCGAGCCGAAGGTGCTGCTCATGGACGAGCCCTGCTCCGCCCTCGACCCGATCTCCACCCTCGCCATCGAGGACCTGATCGGTGAGCTGAAGGAGCGCTTCACGATCGTCATCGTGACGCACAACATGCAGCAGGCGGCGCGGGTCTCCGACCGTACGGCGTTCTTCAACCTGGCCGCTGTCGGCCAGCCCGGCAAGCTGATCGAGATCGACGACACGGAGCGCATCTTCTCCAACCCGTCGGTCCAGGCCACGGAGGACTACATCTCCGGGCGCTTCGGCTGAGCCGTACCTGACCCCTCGCGGTGCTGCATGGCGGTGCCACCGCGAGGACGCAAAAGGGCCCGCCCCTGGCTCCCGGGGGCGGGCCCGCCTTTTTTGCTACCTGCTTTTTCCCCACCCGCCCACCCGACTCGGTTCGCCGGGAGGCGAGGTCTGGGGCGGGTGGGGCTGCCGTCCGGCGGCTGCCGGCAGTGGTGGGGAGTGGTGGGTGGGGCTGTCGTCCGGCGGCTGCGGGTAGTGGTGGGGTTCTCCGCGTGCCTGGGCGGGTGGCGGGGTGGGGGTAGCCGAGGGGGTGGGGTGGCCGCTGTCGTCCGGCGGCCGCGGGTAGTGGTGGTGGGTCTCTGCGTGTCCTGGCGGGGCGGCTGGGCGGCCGTAGGGGGCGCGGTCGTTGTGGGCGCGTTGTGGCTGGTCGCGTGGTCCTTGCCGGTGTCCCCGGCGGTCCTTGCGGGGCTTGTCAGCCGTGCGGCAGGTGCCGTCCTGCACCCTCGCGGAGCCGTTCGACCTCGCCTCTCTACGAAGCGAGTCGGGTGGGCGGGTGGGCCAGAGGGGTTACAGGAACGTCAGGTCCACCACGCCGAAGGCCGCCGCTGCCACCAGGGCCGCGGCCGGCATCGTGATGAACCAGCCCAGGACGATGTTCTTGGCGACGCCCCAGCGGACCGCGTTCACGCGCTTCGTCGCGCCGACGCCCATGATGGCCGAGGTGATGACATGGGTCGTGGAGATGGGTGCCTTGAAGAGGTACGCGGTGGTGAACATGATCGACGCACCGGTCGCCTCGGCCGCGAAACCCTGCGGGGGGTCGAGTTCGATGATCTTGCGGCCGAGGGTGCGCATGATGCGCCAGCCGCCCGCGTAGGTGCCGAGGGACAGCATCACGGCACAGACGATCTTGACCCAGACCGGGATCGGGTCGCCGGACGTCTCGTGGCCGGAAATCACCAGTGCCATGACGACGACGCCCATCGTCTTCTGGGCGTCCTGGAGGCCGTGGCCGAGGGCCATGCCGGCCGCGGAGACGGTCTGCGCTATCCGGAAGCCCCGCTTCGCCTTGTGCGGGTTCGAGCGGCGGAACAGCCACATGATGGCCGTCATGACCAGGTAGCCGAGGAGCAGGCCGACGAGCGGGGACAGGAACATCGGGATGATGACCTTGTCCACGACGCCGTTCCAGAGGACGGTCGTGCCGCCGGCCAGTGCCGCGCCCACCAGGCCGCCGAAGAGCGCGTGCGAGGAGGACGAGGGCAGGCCGAAGTACCAGGTGACCAGGTTCCAGACGATCGCGCCGACCAGCGCCGCGAAGAGGATGCCCATGCCCGTGGAGCCCTTGGGCGTCTCGATCAGGCCCTCGCTGACCGTCTTGGCGACCCCGGAGCCCAGGAAGGCGCCCGCGAGGTTCATCACGGCCGCCATCGCGAGAGCCGCGCGCGGCGTCAGCGCCCGCGTGGAGACCGAGGTCGCGATCGCGTTCGCCGAGTCGTGGAAACCGTTCGTGTACGTGAAGAAGAGCGCGACCAGGATGGTCACGATGAGCGCGAGGGTGTCCATCGACGGCTCAGGACTCCTTGACGGCGATGGTCTCCACCGTGTTCGCCACGTGCTCGAACGCGTCCGCCGCCTCTTCCAGGACGTCCACGATCTGCTTGAGCTTCAGCACCTCGATCGCGTCGTACTTGCCGTTGAAGAGGTGGGCGAGGAGCTTGCGGTGGATCTGGTCCGCCTGGTTCTCCAGGCGGTTCACCTCGATCCAGTACTCGGTGAGGTTCTCCAGCGTGCGCAGGTGGGGCATGGCCTCGGCCGTCAGGTCGGCGGCGCGGGCCAGCACCTCGATCTGCTGCTCGACGCCCTTGGGCAGTTCCTCGATGTTGTAGAGGACGACCAGGTCGACGGCCTCCTCCATGAAGTCCATGATGTCGTCGAGGGACGACGCGAGGGAGTAGATGTCCTCGCGGTCGAAGGGCGTGATGAACGAGGAGTTCAGCTGGTGGAAGATCGCGTGCGTGGCGTCGTCACCTGCGTGTTCCGCTGCCCGCATACGCTCTGCGATCTCGGCCCGGGCAGACGCGTCCGCCCCGAGCAGTTCCATCAGGAGTTTCGAGCCCGTGACGATGTTGTCCGCGGACGCGGCGAACATGTCGTAGAAGCTCGTCTCCCTGGGGGTCAGACGAAAGCGCACTTGGGGTCCTCGGTATGCATGGGTTTCGGTCAGGCTGATGCTAAGCGCATCATCCGGCCACGGCTAATGGGCCGCCCTCCAGTTTCGCCCATGGGGCTTGGTGATCATGACGGGGGCGTCCCGAGGGCCCTATACCCAGCAAAGTTCGTTACCATATACCCACCAGGGGTATATGAATCGACGATGCGGAGGACGCGATGACGACCACCGAGGCCGGCGCCACGACGCCCTCCGGAAGCGGAGCCCCGGCGACCACGCACGGCTACCACAAGCAGAAGGACGAGCATCTCAAACGGCTGCGCCGGATCGAGGGCCAGATCCGGGGCCTGCAGCGGATGGTCGACGAGGACACCTACTGCATCGACATACTCACCCAGGTCTCCGCCTCGACCAAGGCGCTCCAGTCGTTCGCCCTGCAGCTGCTGGAGGAGCACCTGCGGCACTGCGTCGCCGACGCGGCCGTCAAGGGCGGGTCGGAGATCGACGCGAAGGTGGAGGAGGCCACCCAGGCCATCGCCCGCCTGCTGCGGACCTGAGCGGACCTGGGCGGACCTGGGCGGAGCTGCGCGGACCGGGAGGACGCGGGCGGACCGGGCGGCGGGATCGTCCCGACCGGCTCCTGGCCTGAATCAGTAGGCCTCGCGCTCCTCGGCCACGCGCAGCACCTCGTCGATGCTCTCCAGGCTGAGCCGGTCCTCGGCGGCCGACGCCGCGATGATCAGCTCTCCGCACAGTTCGATCTCGGCGAGGGCCACGTGGTCCTGAACTGCCGTACCGCCGACCGGAGCCACGTGCATCACCTCTTCTCTGCCGTCACCGACTCTCTAGAGTAGGCAGCGGTCTACACAACGCGCATGGCACGGACGGGCTAGTTCACAGGTTGTACAGAGCCGTTCCCTGACTAGTGCGTCGGCTGGTTTTCGGCGATCCGGCCCGCGTAGATGTCCTCGGAGCGTGGCAGCTTCACGTCCACCGGAGTGCCGAAACCGTACAACAGGGTCGTCGAGGCGACCGCCACCGTACCCTTGCCGCTGTCGTTGACGAAGCTGAACCGCTGCCGCAGTTTCCGGATCCGGCCCTGGTCGTCGAGGTACACGTCGAACGGGACCTCGGGGGTGGCGAACCCTTTCGCCGCGGCCGCCAGGGCGGCCTTGACGCCGGCGGACGCCGAGCGGGCGGCGGCCGCGAGGTCGGCGGTGCCCCGGTAGTGCCGGACCTCGGTCCCGGCGAGCTCGGTTTTTCCCACGTACGTCGCCGTGCGGGTGCCGCGCAGCAGCTCGGCCGCCGCGAACGGGTCGGTCGCGCCGCCGGTGACCAGGTTGCCGTCGGAGAGGGTCGCGGTCTCCACCCGGACCCATTTGTCGGCGGGTACCCCGGCGCCCCGGTTCTTCATGAACAGCGCGCCCGGGGCGAGGAGTTCGGTGATCGGGCGGTGCTCGGAGGCGCCGGCGGGGTCCTGCGGGAGGACGACCGTGAGCCTGCCGAGCTGCCGGTCGTAGTCGTAGACGCCCTTGCCGCGGATGGTGACCCGGGTGCCGCCGGTGGCCATCTCCATGGAGGTCGTCGCCCGGGAGGTGCGGGTGGCGCGCAGGGTGTCCGCCGCGCGCTTCAGGAGGGTGACCGGGCTGTCGCCGGGGGAGCCGCCGGCGCCCTCGGCCGTGGCGCCGCCGCAGCCGGTGGCGCAGGCGCCGAGGCCGACCACGAGCCCTACGGTGACGGCCGTCTTCCCAGCGCGCCAGTGCTGCCGCCGTTCCATTGCCTGCCTACCCCCAGCCGGTACGTCCGTCACGGGTCCCGCGTCGTTCCGCTTAACGAGGGGTGGGTGGGGCCGTCACGCATACCAGTGCTTTACCGAGGGTGGGTAACGTTGTCGGAGTGGCGCAGGAGGACGGTTCCGAGCGGGCCCTGCAGGAGACGGAACACAACGCGAGCACGGTTGAGCAGGGGCGGTTCTGCTTCGCCCGGTGCACGTGCGGGTGGCGGGGACCGGCAAGGAGAGCGAGAAGCCTTGCGCGTACCGATGCGCAAGGCCACATGACCGAAGGGTGAGTTCGGCCGTCCGGTGGCTGCGGGCCGGTGGGGGAGCTTCCCTACTGCGTGTTGTGCAGCGAGGCCAGCAGTTCGTCCACCAGCTCGGCGTCCCGCGGCTGGGTCAGGCGCTGCCGGGCCTCCGGCGGGCGGAGCCACAGGATCCTGTCCACCTCGTGGTTCGGGGTGAAGTGACCCTCGCCCGCCTCACCGGCCCAGTAACGGACCTCCTTGCGGCGGCCGTTGGCGTAGTAGTGGGCGGTGGAGAGCTCGCTGCCGATCGCGGCCGTGTAGCCGGTCTCCTCCGCCACCTCGCGCAACGCGCCCGCGACCGGGTCCTCGCCGCGCTTGAGCTTGCCCTTCGGGTGCGACCAGTCGTCGTACTTGGGGCGGTGGACGAGGCAGACCTCCAGGTCGCCGCCGACCGGCGAGCGGCGCCACAGGACGCAGCCCGCCGCCAGCACCGGGGTGTCGGTCACACGGCCTCCACCCGCTGCTTCTGCCACGCCTGCTGGAACGCGAACCTGGCCGCCTCCACCTCGTGCCGCTGGTCGGCGTGGAGGACACCGAGGGCGTAGGCCGTCGCGGGGGCGATGCGCGGGGTGCGGGCCGCCGAGGCGGCCGCGGCCGCGGCTTCCGAGGCGTCCCGGTGCCGGTTCAGGGCCTGGCCGGCCGCGAGCAGCCGTACGTCCACGGGCGCCTCCACGCCGCGCAGCAGCACCTCGCGGGCGTAGCGGTGCAGGCGCAGCAGGAGGCGGACCTGGTGCCAGGGGCCGTCCTGGGGGTGCGGGGCCGGGTCCGGGGACAGGCCGTGGACCAGGGCCTCCGCGTTGTAGGGGTGGCCCGCGGTGACCAGGGGCAGGGCCGCGATGGCGTCGGTGAGGCGCTCCTCCGCCGCCGACGCCAGCGGGCGCAGGTCGGTCGAGGGCGCCGCGGCCGTCAGCGGGACCTCGCTGGCCAGCACCGCGACCTTGTCGGCGACCGCGTGGAAGCGGGAGGAGCCGAGCGCCTGGAGGGCCGTGGAGTGGGCCCGGGTGCGGGCGAGGGTGAGCTGGCGGTCGAGGAGGGCGCCCGCCTTGGCCGCGCCCACCGTGAGGTTGCCGCGCTCGGTCGCCGCCTCCGAAGTGGCCTGGCCCGGCAGGCTCGTCGAGCCGGAGAGGCGGTGCAGCGCCAGCAACAGGCGCTCCAGCCGGGCCTCGTAGGCGTGCTCAAGGCCCAACGTGCCCGACAGCCAGGCGAGTTCGGGACGGATCTCCTCGGACCAGTCGGTCTCCAGGAGCGGTCGGAAGGTGTGCAGGCTGCCGCTGATGCGCCGGGCCGAGCGGCGCAGGGCGCGGGCCGCGTCGACGGACTCCTCCGTCGCGCTCACCGTCCCGGTCTCCCGGTGCAGGCGCAGCGCGCGGAGGAACTCCGTGGCCTGGGCGCGCAGGTAGCCCGCGAGGGCGTCCCCGGTCGTCACCCGGGCCGTCGGGTCCGTCGGTTCAAGGTGTTGCTGTGCCACGCCGGCGCCTCCGGGCGTCTATGAGCATCTCCTGGATGTTGCGCAGGGGCTGGCCGTCCGCGTCGGTCGCGTGCCGGGTCCACTCGCCGTCCGGGCCCAGGTGCCAGGAGGAGGTGGATTCGGACATGCCGGATTCGAGGAACCGGTTGAGCGCGGCCCGGTGAGCCGGGTCGGTGACCCGGACCAGCGCCTCTATCCGGCGGTCGAGGTTGCGGTGCATCATGTCGGCGCTGCCTATCCACACCTCGGGCTCGCCGCCGTTGCCGAAGGCGAAGACCCGGGAGTGCTCCAGGAAGCGGCCGAGGATCGAGCGGACCCGGACGGTCTCCGACAGGCCCGCGACACCCGGGCGGATCGCGCAGATGCCGCGCACCCAGATGTCGACCGGCACGCCCGCCATGGACGCGCGGTACAGGGCGTCGATGATCGCCTCGTCCACCATCGAGTTGACCTTGATGCGGATGAACGCGGGGCGGCCGGCCCGGTGGTGCTGTATTTCCTTCTCGATGCGCGCGATCAGTCCGTCGCGCAGCGACTTGGGGGCCACCAGCAGGCGGCGGTAGGTCTCCCGGCGGGAGTAGCCGGAGAGCCGGTTGAACAGGTCGGACAGGTCCGCGCCGACCTGCGGGTCGGCGGTGAGCAGGCCGAGGTCCTCGTACAGGCGCGCGGTCTTCGGGTGGTAGTTGCCGGTGCCCACATGGCTGTAGCGGCGGAGCGTCTCGCCCTCCTGGCGGACCACCAGGGACAGCTTGCAGTGGGTCTTCAGGCCGACCAGGCCGTACACCACATGGCAGCCGGCCTCTTCCAGGCGCTTGGCCCACTTGATGTTGGCGTGCTCGTCGAAGCGGGCCTTGATCTCGACCAGGACGAGGACCTGCTTGCCGGCCTCGGCGGCGTCGATGAGCGCGTTGACGATCGGGGAGTCGCCGGAGGTCCGGTACAGGGTCTGCTTGATCGCCAGGACGTCCGGGTCCTCGGCGGCCTGCTCGACGAAGGCCTGGACGGAGGTGGAGAAGCTGTCGTACGGGTGGTGCAGCAGCACGTCCCGCTCGCGCAGGGCGGCGAAGATGTCGGGCGCGGACGCCGACTCGACCTCGGCGAGGTCGCGGTGGGTGCCCGCGATGAACTTGCGGTACTTCAGCTCCGGCCGGTCGATGCCGGAGATGCGGAAGAGGCCGGTCAGGTCCAGCGGGCCGGGCAGCGGGTAGACCTCCGCCTCGGAGATCTTCAGCTCGCGCACCAGCAGGTCGAGGACCTCGCGGTCGATGGACTCCTCGACCTCCAGGCGCACCGGCGGCCCGAAGCGGCGCCGCATGAGCTCCTTCTCCAGGGCCTGGAGCAGGTTCTCGGCGTCGTCCTCCTCGACCTCCAGGTCCTCGTTCCGGGTGAGCCGGAAGGCGTGGTGCTCCACGACCTCCATGCCCGGGAACAGCTCCTCCAGGTGGGCGGCGATGACGTCCTCGATGGGGACGTACCGGCCCGGGGAGCTCTCCAGGAAGCGGGACAGCGACTGCGGCACCTTCACGCGGGCGAAGTGCTTGTGGCCGCTGACCGGGTTGCGGACGACCACGGCCAGGTTCATGGACAGGCCGGAGATGTACGGGAACGGGTGCGCCGGGTCGACCGCCAGCGGGGTCAGGACCGGGAAGATCTGGTGCCGGAAGAGCGTGAAGAGCCGCGCCTGCTCCTTCTCGGTCAGCTCGGCCCAGCGGACCAGGTGGATGCCCTCCTCCGCGAGCGCGGGGGCGACGTCCTCGTGGTAGCAGGCGGAGTGCCGGGCCATCAGCTCGCGGGAGCGGGCCCAGATCATCTCCAGCACCTCGCGGGGCTGCAGCCCGGAGGCGGAGCGGGTGGCCACGCCGGTGGCGATCCGGCGCTTCAGGCCTGCCACCCGGACCATGAAGAACTCGTCCAGGTTGCTCGCGAAGATCGCCAGGAAGTTCGCCCGCTCCAGCAGCGGCGTGTTCGGGTCCTCGGCCAGTTCGAGAACCCGCTCGTTGAACGCGAGCCAGCTGCGCTCCCGGTCGAGGAAGCGTCCCTGGGGCAGCTGCACCCCGTCGACCTGCGACTCCTCGTACGTGTCGAGGTCTGCGTCGAGGTCGGGCTCCAGGTCGGAGACCACGGCGGCCACGGTGTGCGGGCGGTGTGCGGCTATGGAGCCCACGGAGGGCTGGGTGTGCTGAACCTCGGCTGCCTGGGCGTTCTGCTGACTCATGACCCCATTCTTCCGCGCCCGGGCCGTGACGGGCGCGTCGGAACGCGCGGGTGGGAGCTGGACGACCCCGTTTCCCGCGAACCCCTCGGGGGGTGGCGAAGGCTCTGGCACGGCGGGCTTCATTGGCTGAGCGTCGCAAGTCCGTCTGAACCAATGGTTACGAAGACATGGCGTATGGGATAGCGGAGGGAGGCTCGCGGACGTCTGTGATCAGCCTGAGGAGGTCTTGGGGATCACGAAAGTGACGATCCCGTACGACCTTCCCACCGGTCCCGCACGCCCTTCCCCCGTCCGGGGTACGCGCGGGACCGACGGTCCCTCAGCGGGTCCGGCGGCGCAAGACCCAGAATGCGCCGAACGCGGCCGCGGCGGCCAGTACGAGCACCATCGCGGTGGCGCTGAGCTGCACGGCCCAGAAGCCGTGCAGCGGGCCGTGCAGCGGCAGCCACGCCTCGCGCAGATACAGCCTTGTCAGCAGGGTCACGGCGGCGGCCGCGCCGAGCGCGGGGAGGGTGCGGCGCAGCGCGATCCCGGCGAGGGCGCCGACGGCGAGGCCGAGCAGGAGCAGGGCCGGCAGCAGCGGGCCGCGCGCGACGAAGACCCGGTCGTAGGTCCAGTTGCTGACCAGCCAGTCCTGGTCGGAGCTCCAGGCCCAGCCGAAGACCAGCGCGAGCAGCCCGCCCCCGGCGACCAGCGGCAGGGCGGCCGCGGTCAGCCGGCCGGCCAGCCAGCGGGCCGGCGACACGGACTGGGTCCAGGCGAGCCGGGCGGTGCCGGACTCCAGCTCACGGCCGATCAGCGCCCCGCCCGCCCAGGCGGCGACGGCGACACAGGAGTAACTGATCGCCTCGCCGAGGAAGTTGAAGACGTTGTTGGCGTCCGTGAAGGCCGAGTAACCGCAGCCGGGGAGGGAGTCGGCGGCCATGGGGGAGTAGCGGAAGAAGCCCCGGCAGTCCCGTTCGGCGGGCACCTTTGAGAGGTGCAGCCAGAGCAGCCAGCCGGTCACGAGCAGCGCGAACGCGGCCCAGACGAGCAGCGCGGGGCGGTGCAGCCGGCGCAACGAGCGGTAGGCGGCCGCGGAGGCGGAGCCGGGGGCGGTCGGCGGGGCGGTCGTCACGCGGTCGTCCTTCCGGTCAGGCGGCGCAGCGCCAGGAAGCAGCCCAGGGTCAGCAGGGCCGTCACGGCGAGGAGCACGGCGGTGCCGGTCAGCTGGAGCGGCCAGTTGTGCGAGGCGGGGTGGTAGTCGCCGTACTGGACGTCGTCGGCGTTCTTGCCCGACCGCCATACCCAGGAGCTGTTGGGGAGGGCGAAGAAGGAGTCGCCGGAACTGGTCCGGGTCGGCCACAGGCGGGGCAGCAGCAGCTGGAGGCCGGTCCAGACCGCGCCGGTGAGGAGCAGGCCGAGACCCAGGGCGGGCAGGGTGCGGCGGGACAGCAGCCCGGTCAGCGCGCCCGCGGCCAGGCCGCACAGGGCCAGGGCGACGAGGGTGGGGCCGTTGGTGTGGAGGGTCCAGACGTCGTACCACTGCTTGGCGGTGTCGATACGGCCGTTGCCCGCGGCCCAGGCCAGGTGGTGCAGCCAGACCAGCAGCGCGGTCCCGGCGGCGACGGCCGCGGCCGGCACCGCGAGCCGGGCGGTCAGCCAGCGCACGGGGGTGACGGACTGGGTCCAGGCCAGCCGGGCGGTGCCGGACTCCAGCTCCTTGCCGAACACGCCGCCCGCCCAGGCGGCCACCAGGAAGGGCACCGCGGCCACGGCCAGGGTCGCGTAGTTGTACCAGTCCTTGTAGCGCAGGATCGCGTTCTGGTTGTACTTGCACCGTTCCCAGTCCGTGCAGGCGTCGTACTGGCGCCAGGCGTCGGCCGCGGCGTCGGTCAGCGGGCCGTGCAGGACGAGCAGCAGGGCGGTGAGGGCGAGGAGCAGGCCCGCCCAGACGTAGAGCGCGGGGCGGTGCAGGCGCAGCAGCCAGCGGGTGAGGTGGGCCCGGCGGGCGGCCGGCGCGGGCACGGGCGCGGTCAGGGTGGTCATACGGTGGCCTCCACCGCGGTCAGGGCCGGGGCCTCGGGGTTGCGGAGGTGGGCGAGGACCAGCTCTTCAAGGGAGGGGGCGTCGGTGCGCCAGTCGGCGGGCAGCGGGCCCGCCGGGCGGACCAGGGCGCTGAGCTGCCGGCCGGTGGTCCGGCAGTCCACGACGGTGTGCGGGGCGAGGTCGGTGCCGGCGGGGGCAGCGACCCGGGCGTGGGCGGCCAGCAGGTCGTCGATCTCGCCGGCCAGCCGGACCCGGCCGCCGCCGATCAGCAGCAGGTGGTCGCAGGAGTCCTCCAGTTCGGCGACCACGTGCGAGGACATCGCGATGGTGGTGCCGTGCCGGGCGGCCTCCACCATGAGCAGGCCCATCAGCTCGTGCCGGGCCAGTGGGTCGAGGTCGGCCATCGGCTCGTCGAGGAGGAGCAGTTCGGGCCGCTTGCCGAGGGCGAGGGCGAGCGCGACCCGGGTGCGCTGGCCGCCGGAGAGGGCGCGGACCCGGGACTTCGGGTCCAGGTCGCCGCCGGCCACGACGTGTTCGGCGGCGGCCGCGTCCCAGCGCTCCGGGTTGAGGTCGGCGCCCATCCGGAGCGTCTCGGCGATCGTGAGCTGCGGATACAGCGGCTTGTCCTGGGCGACGTAACCGACCCGGCCGCGGGCCTCGGCCGGGGTGGTGCCGAGGACGGTCAACTCGCCCTCGGTGGCGCCGAGCAGACCGGCGGCGAGGGCGAGGAGCGTGGACTTGCCCGCCCCGTTGGGGCCGACGACGGCGCAGACCCGCCCGGCGGGGAGCCGGAAGGCGCAGTCGCGCAGCGCCCAGCCCCCGCGCCGCCCGAACCGTTTGCCGAGCGCGGACGCCGCTATCGCGGTGTCGGTCATGAACTCTCTCCTTGGAGGTGCTTCTCGGTGTGTTTCCTGGAGTGCTTCTCGGGGTGCTTCTCGATGTCGCCGCTCCCGAAGTCGCCGCTCTCGAAGTGCGATTCGAGTACGGCGGTGAAGAGCGCGGCCACGTCGTCGCGGTCCAGGCCGGCCGCGCGGGCCCGGGCCGCCCAGTCCGCCAGCTCCCCGTGCAGGGGGGACTCGGCGGCCGGTGCGGTGCCGAGCGAGCGCTTCACGAAGGTGCCGAGGCCGCGCTGGGCCTCGACCAGGCCCTCGCGCTCCAGCTCCCGGTAGGCCTTCAGGACGGTGTTGGGGTTGATGGCGGTGGCCTCGACCACCTCGCGGGCGGTGGGCAGCCTGTCTCCCGGCTGGAGGTGCCCGAGGCGCAGGGCCTGCTTGGTCTGCTGGACGATCTGGACGTAGGTGGCGACGCCGGAGCGCCGGTCGATGCGGTACTCGACCACCCGTACAATCACCCTTTCACTAATTGAGTAGTGAAAGGGTGATGGAAGTGCCGCCCGAAAGTCAACCCGGGATCGGTGAACCGATCGGCGGGGCTCGTGCGATGAGGAGACGTGAGCGGAACGAGAAGCGACGGTGAGCTGCTGCGGGCCATAGCCGCGGACTCGGACCGGCGCGCCTTCGAGGAGCTGTACCGGCGGTACGCGCCGTGGCTGACCGCGCGGCTGCGCGGCCGGTGCGCGGATCCGGCGGTCGTCGAGGACGTCGTGCAGGAGACGTTCCTCGCGGTGTGGCGGGGGACCGCTCGCTACCACGAAGAAGGTGACGCCGCCGGGTGGTTGTGGCGGATCGGGTCGCGGCGGCTGGTCGACGCGCTGCGCGGCGACGGGGCCCGGGGCCGGCTGCGGCAGGCACTGGCCCGGCTGCGGCACCGGGACGAGGCCTCGGCGGAGGAACGCGTGCTCGCGGGGGTGGAGCACGGGGACCTCGCCGGGGCCCTGGTCCGGCTCTCGCCCGAACTGCGGGCGGTGCTCCAGGCGACGGTGATCGACGGACTGACCACCCGGGAGGCCGCGGTCCTGCTCGGCATCCCGCCGGGGACGGTCAAGACCCGCGCCATGCGGGCGCGCAAGCAGCTGCGGGAGGAGCTGGCATGACCTGGCACGTGTCTCAAGAGGATCTACGGGCTTACGCGCACGGCGAGTTGGCGCCGCCGCTGCTGTGGTCGGCCGACACCCACGTCGGCTCCTGCGCCGAGTGCCGGGCGGTACTGGCGTCGGTGTCGGACCCGGTCGCGCTGGACGCCGGCTGGGAGCGCCTGGACGCCGAACTGGACGCGCCGAGCCCCGGGCCGGGCCACCGGCTCCTGGTCCGCCTCGGGGTCGCCGACCACACCGCGCAACTGCTCACCGCGACCCCGGTGCTGCGCCGCTCCTGGCTGGTCTCGGTGGCGTTCGTGCTGGCGGCGACGGTCCTGGTGGTCCAGGCGGTGGACGCCCCGGCCCTGTTCCTGGCCCTCGCCCCGCTGCTCCCGCTCGCCGCGGTGGCCCTGTCGTACGGGCCGGTCCTCGACCCGACGTACGAGATCGCCGCGGTCGCCCCGACGCACGGCTTCCGGCTGCTGATGATCCGCACCGTGGCCGCGCTGACCGCCTCGCTCGGCCTCAACTGCCTGGCCGCGCTCGCCCTGCCCGGCTACGGCCTGCTCGCCTTCGGCTGGCTGCTGCCCGCCCTCGCGCTCACCGCGGCCGGCCTCGCCCTCTCCGCCCGGCTGGGTCCGCTGCTGGGGCCCGGACTGGTCGGCGGGGCGTGGACCACCCTGATGGCGGTGGCGGCGATGCACCCGGCGCACACGCCGGCCGTCTTCACCGCGGCCGGGCAGTCGGTGGCCGCCGCGCTCGCCGCCCTGGCGACGCTCCTGCTGCACCAGGTGCGGGACCGCTTCGACGCCAAGCCCTACTGAGCCCCACTGAACTCATCGCTGGAGCCCTACGTGAACACCACTGTCTCCGCCGCCGGCCTCACCGTGCGCTACGGCGGCACCCCGGCGCTCGACGGCGTCACCCTGTCCCTGGCGGACGGCGTCACGGGCCTGCTCGGCCCCAACGGCGCCGGGAAGACGACCCTGTTGAAGGTCCTCGCCACCGCGGTACCGCCGGACGGCGGCGCCTTCACGGTGCACGGCGAGGACCCGGCCACCCCGGCCGGCCGGCTCGCGGTCCGCCGCACGCTCGGCTACCTCCCGCAGACCCCCGGCTTCCACCCGGACTTCACGGCCTTCGAGTTCGTCGACTACGTCGCCATCCTCAAGGAGCTCACCGACCGCGGCGGCCGCCATCGCGAGGTTCGGCGCGTCCTGGACCAGGTCGGCCTGGCCGACGTGCGCGGCAGGCGGATCAAGCGGCTCTCCGGCGGCATGCGGCAGCGGGTCGCGCTGGCCGCCGCGCTCGTCGGCGACCCCCGGTTCCTGGTCCTGGACGAGCCGACGGTCGGACTCGACCCCGAACAGCGCATGCGGTTCCGGGAGCTGATCGCGGAGGCCGGCGAGGACCGCACGGTGCTGCTGTCCACCCACCAGACCGAGGACGTGGCGATGCTCTGCAACCGGGTGATCGTGCTCGCCGAGGGCCGGGTCCGCTTCGACGGCACGCCGGCCGGACTGACGGCCCGCGCGGCCGGACGCGTGTGGAGCAGCACGGAACGCGCCCCCGGCGCACGGGCGGGCTGGCGCACCGGCACCGGCACCTTCCGCAACGTCGGCGACCCGCCCACCGGCGCCGAGCTGCTCGAACCGACCCTGGAGGACGGCTACCTGCTGGTCCTCGACGCCGACAACCCGGCCGGCACGGCGGGCCCGGAGGTGGCGGCGGCATGACGACCGTACTCGTGAAGGAGCCGGGGCCGGCGGCCGCCGGGCACGGGCACCACGAACGCGACACCGCGTCCGCGTCCGTCTTCGCCCTGGCCGTGTTCGAGGCCCGCCAGCTCCTCCTCCAGATCCCGCTGCTGGTCTTCGGCCTGCTGTATCTCGCCTACGTCGGCTACGGCCTGTTCGGCCACCACGAGGGTATGGACGCCTATCCCGTCCTGCACGACGTGGACCGCTCCACCCAGGGCGGCCCGGAGCTGTTCGCCGTCGCCCTGCTGGTGTGCGTGCACCGGGCGGCGCTGCTCGACCGGCGGCGCGGCCTGGACGAGCAGTTCCGGGTGCTGGCGATGCCGCCCGCGCGCCGCACGCTCGCCCACGCCCTGTCCGTGGTGCCCTTCGCGGTCGGCGTGGCCCTGGTGGTCGACGTCCAGTTCGCCCGGGCGGCGCTGCGGCCGGGCGCGGTCGGGCACGGCTCGGTCTTCGAACTGGCGGTGGCCCCGCTGACCGTCCTGCTCGCCGGTGCGGTCGGCGTGCTGCTGGCCCGGGTCCTGCCGCACCCGGCGGCCCCGCTGCTCTTCCTGCTCGCGATCGGGTTCGTCACCAGCCTGCTGCCCGGCGGCTCGGGCACGCACGGCGTGGACTGGCTGTGGCCGGCGGTGCTGCAGAACGGCGGCACCCCGGTCCCCGGCGAACTGCTGGGCCGCCCGGCGGGCTGGCACGCGCTGTACCTGCTGGGGCTCACGGCGCTGTCGGTGTGCGCGGCGATGCTGGTGGCCGGCGGCCGGACGCGGCTCCTGAAGGCGGCGGCGGCCGTGGCCCTGGCGGCGGTGGTGGCCGGTGTGGCCGGGCAGGCACCGGGGGACTCCACGGGGCTGCAGGCCGAGCGGAAGGCACAGGCGGACCACCCGGCGAAGTTCCAGACGTGCGTCGAGCGGGCCGGCTCCCGTTACTGCGCGTACCCGGACTGGAAGGGCTGGACGGTCGACTGGGCCGGGGTCGTCCACCGTGTCCAGTCCGAGGCGGGCGGCGCGCAGGCCGGCACCCGCCTCACCGTCCGCCAGCGCATCCAGGAGATCACCGACCTCACCACGGACGCGACCCTCCCGACGAGCGCCACCCCGGGCACGGTCACCGTCGGCACCCAGTGGGGCGGCAACCGGGTCCCCGAGTTCGCGGTCGGGGTCGCCCGGGTCCTGGTGGCGGGCAACGAGCGGGCCTCCGTCGAGATGTGCGACGCCCGCCCGGTCACCACGATGTGGCTCGCCCTGGCCACCGACCCCACCCCCGAGGACACCTTCCGCCACCTCCGCATCGACGACAGCCTCGCGGGCTCGGCGTCGGTCCTCACCCCGGACGGCGGCAGCATGTCCGTCTCGGCCCAGCAGACCGAGGTCGTACGGGAGCTGTTCCGCGAGCCGCACGACACGGTGGCGGCCCGGGTGAAGGCCCACTGGCAGCAGCTGGTCTCACCGCACACGACCACGGCCGAGGCGGCCCGCCTGCTCGGCGTGCGGGTGCCGAAGGGGTCGGACGACTGCCTGACCGGCTGACCCGGGCATCATGGAGCCGACAGGTGCAGGGGCGGGCGAGGAGACGGGCGTGGACAACCCCTTCCGCGACGGAGGACCGGCCGAAAAGGCGATGCCCTGGCTCTCGGCCGCCGTCGTCCTCCTCCTCGCCGCGGCCACCCTGGCCGGCGGCGCCGGGCCCCTGGTCAAGGTGCTCGCGGCGGCGGTCGCCGTCGCCGTGCTCGGCAGGTCCGCCTACCTGATCAGCCGCAGGCGGCCGCCGAACCGGTGAGAGACCCTCAGGGTCCGGTCTTGAGATCCGCTTCGGGATCCGCTTCGGGATCCGCTTCGGGATCCGCTTCGGGATCCCCTCAGGTCTCCGTCCGGTACATCAGGTCCGTCTCGTGCGTCACGAAGCCCAGTCGCTCGTAGACCGCGACCGCCGCCGTGTTGTCCGCGTCGACGTACAGCATCGCCGTCGGCAGGCCGAGGCCGGACAGGTACCGCAGCCCGACGGTCGTGAGGGACTTGCCGAGGCCGCCGCCCTGGGCGGCGGGGGAGACGCCGAGGACGTAGACCTCGCCGAGGCGTTCCGCGTCGTGGACCTTCGTCCAGTGGAAGCCGAGGAGTTCGCCGCCGCGCTCCGCGAGGAAGAAGCCGGCCGGGTCGAACCAGGGCTGGGCCATGCGGTCGTCCAGGTCGCGCTGGGTGAGCGAGCCCTGTTCCGGATGGTGGGCGAAGGCGGCGGCGTTGACGGCGAGCCAGGCCGCGTCGTCCCGGCCGGGGACGAAGGTGCGGACGGTGACGCCCTCGGGCAGCTTCGGGTCCGGCAGGTCCAGGTCCGTCAACGGGCGGCGCATCTGGCGCAGTTCCCGGAACAGGGTGAGGCCGAGGACCTGCGCGAGGTGGCGGGCCGCCGAGTGGCCACCGTGCGCCCACACCCGCAGCCGCTTGCCGGACGCGGCCAGCAGGGCGGCGCCCAGCGCGCGCCCGTGGCCGTGGCCCCGGTGGGCCGGGTGCACGACCAGCTCCGCGGCCGGTGCCTCCACCGGGTCGGTGTCCTCCAGCTGGGCGTAGCCCACGAGTTCGCCGCCGACGGAGAGGAGCAGATGGGAGACGCCCTCCCGGGCGCCGCCGCTCAGCTGGAGGCGGCCCTGCTCGGACACCGGCTGCTGGCCGTCGGCCTGAGCGGCCTGCGCCAGCAGTTCCCGTACGGCCTCGGCCTGATCCGGGGCGAGCGCGGAGTAGGTGTCGATGGAGCGGGAGTACATGGGCGGCCGTGCGGTGTCGTCGCTGGTCATGCGTACGAGGGTACGGGGCGGGATCGGCAAAGTGCGGGCACCGGGGAAAGGTAAAGGGCAGGGCAACCGGCAACCAAGATGTAACCATGAACCCCCTGTTGCGCTACGCGCGTTGACCCTAGGCTGCGCCGGACCGGGCCACTTCTCAGCAGACCCACAGGGGGCTCCATGCAAGCGAAGTCCAGACCGTCCAGACGGCGTTCGTACGCGCTGCTCGCGTCGGCCGCGGGGCTCGCCACCGTCGCGGCCCTGGCGAGCGCGCTGCCCGCCGACGCGCACTCCGGCAAGGGGCACGGGCACCACGGCCCCAGCCGCTACCAGGACGTCCAGCTGCTCTCCTTCAACGACCTGCACGGCAACCTGGAGCCGCCGTCCGGCTCCTCGGGCCGGGTCACCGAGACCCAGGCCGACGGGACGACCAAGACGATCGACGCCGGCGGTGTCGAGTACCTCGCCACGCACCTGCGGCAGGCCCGCAAGGGCAAGGCGTACTCCGTCACCGCGGCCGGCGGGGACATGGTGGGCGCCTCCCCGCTCATCTCCGGCCTCTTCCACGACGAGCCGACCATCGAGGCGCTCAACAAGCTCGACCTGGACGTCACGACGGTCGGCAACCACGAGTTCGACGAGGGCGCCAGGGAACTGGCCCGCCTCCAGAACGGCGGCTGCCACCCCACCGACGGCTGCTACACGGACAAGAAGTTCAAGGGCGCCGACTTCCCCTACCTCGCGGCCAACGTCCTCGACGAGAAGACGGACAAGCCGATCCTCAAGCCCTACTGGGTCTGGAAGAAGAAGGACGTCAGGATCGGCTTCATCGGCGTCACCCTGGAGGGCACGCCCGGCATCGTCTCCGCGGACGGCGTCAAGGGCCTGGCCTTCAAGGACGAGGTCGAGACCATCAACAAGTACGCCAAGGTGCTCCAGCGCCAGGGCGTCCAGTCGATCGTGGCGCTGGTCCACGAGGGCGGCTTCCCGTCCTCGTCCAGCTACAACTACGACTGCGACTCCGCGGGCCCCGGCAGCGGCATCTCCGGCCCGATCGTGGACATCGCGAAGAACGTGACCCCGGCCGTGGACGCGCTGGTCACCGGCCACACCCACACCGCGTACGTCTGCACGGTCGACGACCCGGCCGGCAACCCCCGCATGGTCACCTCGGCCGCCTCCTTCGGCCGCCTCTACACCGACACCACGCTGACCTACGACCGCCGCACCGGCGACATCGCGCGTACGGCCGTGCAGTCCGCGAACCACGTGGTCACCCGGGACGTCGCCAAGGCGCCCGACATGACCGACCTGATCAGCAGGTGGAACACCCTCGCCGCCCCGATCGGCAACCGCGCCATCGGCTACATCTCCGCCGACGTCAACAGCACCGGCACCGAGTCCCCGATGGGCGACCTGATCGCCGACGCCCAGTTCGCGTACGGCAAGGAGCTGGACCCGGGGACCGACCTCGCGCTGATGAACCCGGGCGGGGTGCGGGCCGGGCTGACGTACGCGGCCAAGGGGAGCGAGGGCGACGGCGTCGTGACGTACGCCGAGGGCTTCACGGTCCAGCCGTTCGCCAACACCGTGAACCTCCAGGACTTCACCGGGGCCCAGCTGATCCAGGTGCTCAAGGAGCAGGTGAGCGGCAGCAACGCCGCCGCCCCGAAGATCCTGCAGCCGTCAAAGGGGCTCACCTACACGCTGGACCTGACGAAGACGGGCGCGGACCGTGTCGTCACCGATTCCGTGAAGCTGAACGGCACGGCCATCGACCCGGCCGCCACCTACCGCGTCGCCACCAACTCCTTCCTCGCGGGCGGCGGTGACGGCTTCACCACCCTCGGCCAGGGCACCGGCGACCTGGTCGGCACCGACGACCTGTCCGCCCTGGCGGAGTACCTGACGGCCAACTCCTCGGCCGCGAGCCCGCTCGCGCCGCCGGCCACGGACCGGATCACGATCGTGCAGTAGGCACCGCCTCCGCCCCACCCAGGGCCCGGTACGCACCCCGTGCGTACCGGGCCCTTTCTGCTGGATCCGTTGGATCTGCTGGATAAAACCTATGTGAGACCGTGTTCGGTTCCCAGTTGCATCTGAAAATTCATCTCAGCCGTAATTCATCGAGGTCTTACTGAAAATGGCTTTCTCGGGCTCGCGGGTCACGTAATGTTTTCCATGTCGAAAGCGAACGGCGCGGACGACAGAACGAAGGAGAAGATCATGAGCTTCCACAAGATCGTCCCGGTGAAGAAGGCCGAGAAGCCCGCCCCGAAGCCGGCCCCGAAGAAGAAGGACTGCAAGAAGTCCCAGCCCAAGCGCCCCGTGGGTAACCGGTAAGTCACCAGCCCTGAGGAGGGAATCATCATGAGCTTCCACAAGATCGTCCCCGTCAAGAAGAACCACAAGCCCGCCCCGGCGCCCAAGAAGCCCGCGCCGAAGAAGCCGGCTCCGAAGCGTCGCCCCGTCGGCGACGAGCGCTGACAAAGAATTTACAGACGTAATTCAAATCAATTCACAGGTTGCTGCAGCGGGGCAGTAGAGAAACCGTTGCAGAACCAAGACAGAAGTCACCACGGAGAGGCAGAACACCATGAGCTTCCACAAGATCGTCCCCGTCAAGAAGCACCGCAAGCCTGCCCCGGCCCCGAAGAAGCCCGCGCCGAAGAAGCCGGAGCCGAAGCGCCCCGTCGGCGACCAGCACTGACGTACGCAGCGAGGCGGGGTCACCGGTTACGCGTGGTCGCACCGGTGGCCCCGCCTCGGCCATGTGCATGCACAGAAGGGAGTTGTCGACCATGAGAGAAGCCCGGGTGGCCTTCCGCCGCTTCTGGCCGCTGACCCGCGGCGACCGCAAGTGGCTCTGGATGATCATCGCGTGTGTCGTGGTGGCCGCGCTCGCCGAGACCGCCGCGATCCTGCTCTTCGCCGACCTCACCGACAACGCCCTGCAGGCCGGTTCGCTCGCCGCCTTCTGGGGCCCGGCCGGCGCCTGGCTCGGCGTCGCCGCACTCGGCGCGCTCGTCGGCTACCTCGGCAACTCCCTGGCCACCTGGACGGCCGAGAGATTCGTGCTGCGGCTGCGCGCCAAGGTCTTCCGGCACGTCCAGGACCTGCCCCCGCACTTCTTCCAGCGGCACCGCCAGGGCGACCTGGTGGAACGCCTCACCGGAGACGTCGAGGCGATCGAGCAGATGGTCGTGTCCGGTGTCGTCGGCACCGTCGCCGCCGCCTTCTCCGCCGTCTTCTACGCGGCCGCCGCCTTCTGGCTGCGCTGGGACCTGGCGCTGGCCACCTTCGTCCTCGCGCCCCTCTTCCTGTTCGCCGCCCGCCGCTTCTCCGGCCGGATCAGGACGGCCTCCCAGGACGAGCGGGTCGCCGACGGCGCGATCACCTCCGTGGTCGAGGAGTCCCTCGGCAACGTCGTCCTCACCCAGGCCTACAACCGCCGCCGGGACGAGGAGAAGCGCCTCGACGTCGAGGCCCGCGCCTGGATGCGGGCGAGCGTGCGCGGGGCCCGGCTCAGCGAGATGTACGCGCAGTTCGTCGAGGTCGTCGAGACGGTGTGCGTCCTCGCCGTCATCGGCCTGGGCGTCTGGGAGATCTCCGCCGGCCGCATGACCCTCGGCCAGCTCCTCGCCTTCGCCGCCTTCCTCGGCTACCTCTACCCGCCGATCCGCAACCTCGGCCAGCTCGGCCTCACCCTGACCGCGGCCACCGCGGGCGCCGAGCGCATCGGCGAGATCCTGGACGCCGAGCCCGCCGTCACCGACCCAGCCCGCCCCGTCGGACCCTGGCCCGTCCGCGGCTGGGTCAGCTTCCACAACGTCTCCTTCCGCTACCCGGAGTCCCCCCGCGCCTCCCTCCGCGACGTCGACTTCGCCGCGGGCCCCGGCGAACTGGTCCTGGTCACCGGCAAGAGCGGCGCCGGCAAGTCCACCCTCGCCAAGCTCCTCACCCGCTTCTACGACCCCTCGGCCGGCGTGCTCTGCCTGGACGGCGTCCCGCTCACCGACCTGCCCCTGGAGTTCCTCCGCGAGAACGTCGCCCTGCTCCCGCAGCAGACGCTGATCCTCAACGGCACGGTCCGCGAGAACATCGGGTGCGGCCGCCCCGGCGCGACGGACTCCGAGATCGAACAGGCGGCCCGCGACGCCGCCGCCCACGACTTCATCGCCGCACTCCCCGAGGGCTACGACACCCACATCGCCCCCGGCACGGCCGCCCTCTCCGGCGGGCAGCTCCAGCGCATCGCCATCGCCCGCGCGATGCTCCGCGCCGCCCCCGTCCTCGTCCTCGACGAGCCGACGGCCGGCCTGGACGCGATCGCCGCCCGCCAGGTGGTGGCCCCGCTGCGCAGGCTCATGGCGGGCCGTACGACCATCATGATCACGCACGACCTCACGCTCGCCCCCGACGCCGACCGCATCCTGGTCGTCGACCGCGGCCGCCTGGTGGAGGCGGGCACCCACGCCGAACTCCTCGCCCGCGACGGCGCCTACGCCGCCCTGGCCCACCCGCTCCCGGAGGCGATCGCGGCGGAGTCGGCGGCACCGGTACCGGACGAGACGATGATCCTCAGGTGGTAGCGCCGTTCCTGAGGGTGTATCCCAGCCCGCGCACGGTGTGGATGAGCCGCGGTTCGCCGCGGCTCTCCAGTTTCCGCCGCAGGTACATGACGTAGACGTCCAGCGTGTTGGAGGCGGGCGCGAACTCGAAGCCCCACACGTCCCGCAGGATCCGCTCCCGGCTGAGCACCCGCCCCGGATGGAGCAGCAGGAACTCCAGCAGCGCGTACTCGGTCCTGGTCAGGTCGATGGCCCGCTCCCCGCGGTGCACGGTCCGGCTCCGCAGGTCCATCGAGACGTCGTCGAACCCGAGGAACCGCTCCCCGTCCGGCTCGGCCCCCGGCGTCCCCGTCTCCCGCCGCGGACTGCGCCGCAGCAACGCCCGTACCCGGGCGAGGAGTTCCTCGGCGGCGAACGGCTTGGCCAGGTACCCGTCGGCGCCGTTGTCGAGCGCGACGATCCGGTCCCCCACCGCATTCCGCCCGGTGATCATGAGAATCGGCACGGTGGACCCGGAGGCCCGGATCCGCCGGGTGGCCGCCAGGCCGTCGAGGCCCGGCATCTCCACGTCCATCAGCACCAGGTCCGGCTCGCTCTCCGGAGTCCCGACCAGATCGAGGGCCACTCTGCCGTCCCCGGCGAGGACCGTCTCGTACCCCTCGAACCTGAGCAGCCGCCCGATCCCGTCCCGCACGGCCGCGTCGTCGTCGGCCAGCAAAATCTTCCTCGCCATCTGACTCGCCATCTGACAAAAGTGTGACGAGCGGCTGTGACGGGGCTGGGGGTGGGGTGTGGATGGGCTACGGCTGCGGGGCCGGAGAGCGCGGCGGCCGGGCACTCCAGTACCGGTCGAGTACGACGGCGAGGGCGACGCCCGCGGCCAGGGGCACGCACACCATCAGCAGGAACGGATGGTCATGGCGCCCCACGGCGACCAGCCCGATGTCGGCCACGAACGTGAGGCAGAAGACCGCGATCGCGCCGTACGCCCCCCACGTCCACGCCCTGCGCCGCACGGTCCCCCGCAGGATCCGCTCCTCGACGTCCGGGCGGCGCTCCCAGGTGATGCTGCGCAGCGGGGCGGCGGCCAGGCACAGCTCCGCGACCTCGGCGTAGGGATCGTCCACCTGCCAGTCGTTGAGGTGCGGGAGCAGGAAGCGGCGGCCCCGGAAGTCGTACAGGTAGGTGAGCCACTGCGGCGCCGCCCGCCCGGAACCGCGCGGCGCCTGCTCGACCCGGATGTCGTACACCTCCGACCAGGCCCAGGTCCGCGCCCGCACCGCCCCCTGTGCGGTGATGCCGGCGGCCGTGACCCTGGTGCGCGCCCGGAACTGCTCCAGCGCGATCCGCCCGATCGCCAGGACCAGCACCAGCGCGAAGACCGGCGGCCCCCACCAGTCCCTGCCCCCGCCCCCGTCGCGCGAGACCCGGCTGGTCTGGACGAACGCGTTCACCATCAGCAGCCCCAGAAGCAGCAGCTGCGTCCGGGGCTGCTTCCGCCGCTTCCGGTACTCCCGCTCGACTCCACCCTCGTCCACGATCCGAACCCCTCCCCATACGCACCGAACGCGTGCGCGACTGGGGAGAGGATAGGACGACCCTCTGCGGCCCAGGAAAGCGGTTCGGGCCGACAGCCAATACCCCCTCCCCGGCGGGGGGAGGGGGTGAGCGGAGGGCGCGGAGTCCGGCCGGGGTGCCTGCGGTGCCTACGGTGCCTCGGGCGGAGCCGTGGGCGCGCCGGGCAGTCGTACCGTCGCCACCGTGCCGCCGCCGTTGGCGCGGGCCAGGGTGACGTCGCCGCCGGCCTGCTGGACCGTGCGGGCCACGATGGAGAGGCCGAGGCCCGAACCGGGGAGGGCCCGTGCGCTCGGTGAGCGCCAGAAGCGGTCGAAGACGTGCGGGAGTTCGTCCTCGGGGATGCCGGGGCCGTGGTCGCGGACCGTGAGGACGCCGCGTTCCAGAGCGACGTCGATCGTGCCGCCCTCGGGGCTGAACTTCACCGCGTTGTCCAGGATGTTGACGATCGCCCGCTCCAGGGCGGAGGGTTCCGCCCGGACGAACCACGGCTGGACGTCCGCCGTGATCGTCAGCTCCGGACCGCGCAGCCGGGCGCGGCGCAGGGCTGCCTCGACCGTGTCCTGAAGGGCCACGATCTGCACGCGCTCACCGCGCTGACCCTCCGAGCGGGACAGCTCCTGGAGGTCGCCGATCAGCGACGCCAACTCCGTCATCTGCGCCTTCACCGAGGCGAGCAGCGCCTTGCGGTCCGCCGGGGGGATCGGGCGGCCCGTCTCCTCGCTGCGGGTGAGGAGTTCGATGTTCGTGCGGAGGGAGGTGAGGGGGGTGCGGAGTTCGTGACCGGCGTCCGCGATGAGCTGCTGCTGGAGCTCGCGGGAGCTGGCCAGAGAGCTGGTCATGCTGTTGAAGGAGCGGGAGAGGCGCGCGATCTCGTCGTCCGACTCCTCCTCCACGGGGATGCGGACGCTGAGGTCCTCGGTGCGGGCCACGTGCTCGACGGCTTCGGTGAGCTTGTCGACGGGGCGGAGACCGGCACGGGCGACTGCCAGGCCGGCGGCTCCGGCGCCGAGGACTCCGATGCCGGAGACGAGGAGGAGCAGCAGGGCTAGGTCGCTGAGTGTCTTCTGGGTGTTCTTGAGAGGGACAGCACTCATGAGGGCGACGCCGGGGTAGATCCGGGGCCCCGAGCCGATGCCCTGGTTCACGAGCAGGGGGATCGTCAACACACGGACATCGTTTCCTGAGGCGTCCACACCGTTGCGGTAGTAGCCCGTGCCGCTCGCCGGGTTCTTCGCAACCGCCTTGTCGGAAGCTGCCGTCTTCATGGCTCCGGGGGAATCCGAAGAGACACAGAATGTGCCGTCGGCTTTGACCAACTGCGTGTAGTAGGAGTCACGCAACCGCAGACCGCCCGAGTCCGAGTCGGTCGTCGCGGCCGGTTCCTGAGGGCACGCGGTAAGGAGATCCACGACGTTGCTGATCGGCACCGGATGCTGTGCCGACTTCTTCAGGTCGGCGTCCAGCTGCTCGTACAGCTTCCCCTGCACGATGAACCAGCACGTCACCGAAACCGCCGCCACCGCGAACGCCACCGCCGCCGCGACCAGCATCGACAGGCGGGAGCGGAGGGGGAGGTTGCGGAAGCGGCGGGCGAGTCTGTTCACTCCGCGCCGCCCTGGCGCAGGACGTACCCGACGCCGCGCACGGTGTGGACGAGGCGGGGCTCGCCGCCGGCCTCGGTCTTGCGGCGGAGGTACATGACGTAGACGTCGAGGGAGTTCGAGGAGGGCTCGAAGTCGAAGCCCCAGACGGCCTTGAGGATCTGCTCGCGGGTGAGGACCTGGCGCGGGTGCGCCATGAACATCTCGAGGAGGGTGAACTCGGTGCGGGTCAGCTCGACCTGGCGGCCGGACCGGGTGACCTCGCGGGTGGCGAGGTCCATGCGCAGGTCGCCGAAGGTGAGCGCCTCGTCCTCCTGGACGCCGTCGGCGATCGTGGCCGCGTAGGAGCTGCGGCGCAGCAGAGCGCGGATACGGGCGAAGAGTTCGTCGAGTTCGAAGGGCTTGACCAGGTAGTCGTCCGCCCCGGCGTCGAGGCCGGTGACGCGGTCGCCGACCGTGTCGCGGGCCGTCAGCATCAGGATCGGGGTGGTGTCGCCCGCCCCGCGGATGCGGCGGGCGGCCGTCATGCCGTCCATGCGCGGCATCTGGATGTCGAGGACGATCAGGTCCGGCTTGTAGGCCGTCGCCTTCTCCAGCGCGTCCGCGCCGTCGACCGCGACCTCGGTCTCGTACCCCTCGAAGGCGAGGCTGCGCTGAAGGGCTTCGCGTACGGCCGGCTCGTCGTCGACGATCAGGATGCGCTGGGGTTCACGGTCGCCATCGGCGGGGCTCATCGCTCGCGGTTCCTCGGGGTGTGGTGGTCCTGGGTGGGTGGGGCGCCTCTCAGCCTCGCATGTTTCCGGGCTGTCGGGTATGCACGCCGGTGGGGCGGTACGCCCCTAGCCGCGTACCAGGGTCATGCGGCTCAGCGGCACCTTGCGCTGGTGCGGCCGGGCCGCGGAGGTGCGCAGGCCCATCAGCTGCGGGGCCGGTACGACCTCCGGGGCGCGCGGGGCCGGGGTCGGGGCCACCGCTGCCTCGGTCGGTGCGTGCAGCTCGTACGCCACGGCAAGGGCCAGGCTGAAACCGGCCGGGCTGTCGGCGGCCATCGGGTGCGAAACCTGCTTGATCATGACGTACTCCCTTGCTCTTCGTGCCGTGCGTGGTCTTCCGTCGCTCAGCTGGTGGAGCCCGACCGCAGCTTGGCCAGGTCGGACTTGACGGTGTTGATCGGGATGGCGAAGCCGAGGCCGACGCTGCCCGCGTCCGAGGAGGACGACGAGGAGTCGGAACTGGCCGAGTACATCGCGGAGTTGATGCCGACGATGTCGCCGCTGGCGTCGATCAGCGCGCCGCCGGAGTTGCCCGGGTTGAGGGACGCGTCGGTCTGGATCGCCTTGTAGGTCGTGGTGGAGGAACCGGTGTCGCCGTTGAACTGCTGGCCGCCGAAGGAGAACGGCCACTGGCCGCTGCCGCCGCTGCCCTGCTGTTGCTGCTGCTGGCCCTCGTCGGTGGAGACGGTCACGTCCCGGTCGAGCGCGGAGACGATGCCGCTGGTGACGGTGCCGGTCAGGCCCTCGGGCGAGCCGATCGCCACGACCGTGTCGCCGACCTGGACGCCGTCGGAGTTGCCGAGGGTGGCCGGGTGGAGGCCGGAGGCGCCTTCGAGCTTGAGGAGAGCGAGGTCCTTGGAGCTGTCGGTGCCGACGACCTTCGCGGTGTACGACTTGCCGTCGCTGGTGGAGACCTTGACCGACTGGGCGCCGGAGATCACGTGGTTGTTGGTGACGATCTCGCCGTCGCTGGTGATGATGACGCCGGAGCCGGTGGAGGTGCCGTTGCTGAGGGTCGCGTTGACCTCGACGACGCTCGGGCTGACGGCGGCGGCGATGGTGGCGACGTCGCCCTTCTTGCTGGAGGGCACCACGCTGGTGGTGGTGCTGCTGGAGACGACGTTGTTCTTGCCGGTCAGCTCCTGGAAGGCGTACGCGGTGCCGCCGCCGACGGCAGCCGCGACGATCGCGACCGCGGCGAGGAGGGCTATCGGGCCCCGGGTGCGCGTCTTCTTGGCGTGGGCCGAGTGCTCCGGGTGCTCCGCGGGGTGCTCCGCGTCGGCGCCGACGGTGGGGAGTACGGCCGTACCGCCGCCGTAGCCGCCCTGGCCGCCGTCCGCCGCCGGCTCCGCGGCCACCGGCTGGTGGGTGGGCGGGGGCGGCCACTCCGGGTTGACGGGGGAGGAGGCGTGCTGCTGCTGGGGGTACGCGCCCTGGTAGGCGTCACCCTGGGGACCCTGCGGGTTCTCGTACTCGCCGCTGCGGCGGAAGCTCTCGGTCATGACAAGTAGCTTGTCCCGCGACCATGAGAGCCTCCTGAGTGCCCGCTGAGAACGCCGCGAGAAGCTCGTTTGCCCGATATAAGGAACCTTCTCGCAGGTCGCGAAGGGTTCTCAGACGACGTTCATGAAGGCTTTGCTGTGAGTCCGCGCGTTCTGCGGGCGCGGACCGGTGTGGGCTGGTCGCGCAGTTCCCCGCGCCCCTTCAGGGGCGCGGGGAACTGCGCGAGCAACCACGACGCACAGCTCGCCGACGTACTACTGGCACCCGCACGACCCGCGCACCACCAGCCGCGAAGGGAACGTCTTCAGGCGCTCCCGCCGCGACCCCGCCACCCGCAGCCCGTCGTCGAGGACCAGGTCGACCGCCGCGCGGGCCATCGCCGGGCGGTCCGAGGCGATCGTCGTCAGCGGGGGATCCGCGAGCGCCGCCTCCTTGATGTCGTCGAAGCCGGCCACCGCCAGCTCCCCGGGCACGTCGATGCGCAGCTCGCGGGCCGCCCGCAGCACGCCGAGGGCCTGGTCGTCGGTGGAGCAGAAGATCGCCGGGGGGCGGCTGGGGCCGGAGAGGATCTCCAGGGCGATCCGGTACGCGTCGTACCGGTTGTACGGCGCCTCGAACAGCCGGTCCTCGGTGGGCAGGCCCGCCTCGTCCATGGCCCGCTTCCAGCCCTCGACGTGGTCGGAGACCGGGTCGCCGACGGCCGGCGTCTCCGCCGTACCGCCGAGACAGGCCACGTAGTCGTAGCCGTGCTCCAGCAGATGGCGGACGGCGAGCTGGGCGCCGCCGAGGTCGTCGGTCACCACCGCCACGTCGTCGATCGCCTCGGGCCGCTCGTGCAGCAGCACCACCCGGGCGTCCCAGGCCTCGATCTCGGCGGCGGCCAGGTCGTTCAGCGCGTGGGAGACGAGGATGAGGCCGGAGACCCGCATCCCGAGGAACGCGCGCAGGTAGTGGACCTCGCGCTCGCCGACGTAGTCGGTGTTCCCGACCAGCACCATCTTTCCGCGCTCGGAGGCGGCCTGCTCGACCGCGTGCGCCATCTCGCCGAAGAACGGCTGGCGGGCGTCCGGGATGATGAGGCCTATGAGGTCGGTGCGCCGGGACGCCATCGCCTGGGCGACCCGGTCCGGGCGGTACCCCAGTTCCTTGATCGCCGCGAGGACACGCTCGCGCGTGGCCGGGGCGACCGGCCGGGGTCCGTTGTTGATGACATAACTGACAACGGCGGTGGAAGTCCCCGCCAGCCGCGCCACATCATCCCGAGTCACCTTGGCCACGCGCGGAGTCTACGCGGATGGACCCGCTCTGGGCAGGGCGAATCGGAGCTTCGCTTGCGTAAGCAATGCCCCGTCCGGGCGACGGCCATGCCGCGCCCGGACGACTGCTACGCCTCGGCCGGTACCTCGACCGCGTCCAGGGCCGCCGATGCGTCCGCATCCTCCGGCTTTGGCCGGTCGGCGTGCGCCTTGGCCGCCTCGCCGGCCCGCTCGCCCCGGTCGCCCTTCTCCGGGGTAACGAATCGATAACCGACGTTCCGGACGGTTCCGATCAAGGACTCGTGCTCCACGCCGAGCTTGGCGCGCAGCCTTCGTACGTGCACGTCGACGGTCCGGGTGCCGCCGAAGTAGTCGTACCCCCAGACCTCCTGGAGCAGCTGTGCACGAGTGAACACCCGGCCCGGGTGCTGGGCGAGGTATTTCAGCAGCTCGAACTCCTTGAAGGTGAGGTCGAGGACCCGTCCCTTCAGCTTCGCGCTGTACGTCGCCTCGTCGACCGACAGGTCGCCGTTGCGGATCTCCATGGGGGAGTCGTCGGCGACGATCTGCTGCCGGCCCATGGCCAGCCGCAGCCGGGCCTCGACCTCGGCGGGCCCCGCGGTGTCGAGGAGCACGTCGTCGATGCCCCAGTCGGCGGTGACGGCGGCGAGCCCGCCCTCCGTCACGACGAGGATGAGCGGACAGCCCGGGCCGGTGGAGCGGAGCAGCTGGCAGAGGCTGCGGACCTGCGGGAGGTCACGGCGGCCGTCGATCAGGATGACGTCGGCACCCGGGGTGTCGACGAGTGCGGGCCCTTCGGCCGGTGCGACCCGCACGTTGTGCAGGAGCAGGCCGAGAGCCGGCAGCACCTCCGTCGACGGCTGGAGGGCGTTGGTCAGGAGCAGCAGAGAACTCATACGTCTGGTTCCTCCTCGGTCCCTGCGAGGACTGTGTGCAACGACACTGCGCTGCGCTCCCGATGTTCCGTACACCGCGGGTCACCTGGAGTTTCCCGCTTCGTATACAGCCCTTCCGAAAGCACAAAAGGACCCGGTGGCGGCGCTGCCCGAGTCCTCTGCCCAGCAGAATAGCCCACATGAGCATCGGTCCGGCAGGTCATGTGGCACGTTCCGTCGTTCGTCCGACATATGAGACGAGCAGAAACGCCTCTATGCGGACGTTTCTGCGCACGGACGACGGGGTTTCCATCGATTCCGTATACGATCCCGCCTCCGTTGTATACGACGGCTCCCGGCCACCTTCCCGTGACCTGGTGTTCGTCATGGCCCACGGTTTCACCGGAGACGTGGACCGGCCACATGTACGACGGGTGGTGGCCGCGCTGACGGATTACGCGCCGGTGGTCAGCTTCTCCTTCCGCGGCCACGGCCGGTCCGGCGGCCGCACCACCGTCGGCGACCGCGAGGTGCTCGACCTGGCGGCGGCGGTGACCTGGGCCCGGGACCTCGGCCACGCGCGCGTCGTCACCGTCGGCTTCTCGATGGGCGGCTCGGTGGTCCTGCGGCACGCGGCCCTGCACGCCGGAGCGGACGCCGTGGTCTCGGTGTCGTCCCCGGCCCGCTGGTACTACCGGGGCACCGCCCCCATGCGCCGCGTCCACTGGCTGGTCACCAGGCCGGCGGGCCGGCTGGTCGGCCGCTACGGCTTCCACACCCGGATCCATTACCGCGACTGGGACCCGGTGCCGCTCTCCCCGGTGGAGGCGGTGCCGAAGATCGCCCCGACCCCGCTGCTGATCGTGCACGGCGACAGCGACGGCTACTTCCCGGTCGACCACCCCCGGATGCTGGCCGACGCCGCAGGTGGCGCCGCCGAGCTGTGGCTGGAGCCCGGCATGGGCCACGCCGAACACGCGGCGGACGACCGGCTGCTGGCCAGGATCGGCGACTGGGCGGCCGCGCGGGCGGGCTAGCCTGACCCTGTACACAGACAGGTACACAGCCGACCGATTGTTCTTATCGAGCCTCTTGAGGAACCGGATGCCCAAGGTCACGGTGCGCTACTGGGCCGCCGCGAAGGCCGCGGCCGGCATCGCCGAGGAGCCGTACGACGCGGACACCCTCGCCGAGGCGCTGGCCGCGGTACGCACGCGACACCCCGGGGAACTGGCGCGCGTCCTGCGGCGATGCTCCTTCCTCATCGACGGTGACCCCGTGGGCACGCGCGGACATGAGACGGTACGGCTGGCCGAGGGCGGCACGGTCGAGGTGCTCCCGCCGTTCGCAGGAGGGTGAGCGAGAGCGATGACCAACCAGCCGTACGAGCCGTACGAGGGCTACGACCCGTACCAGCAGCCGCCGCAGCAGCCGCAGTGGGGGTACGACGAGCAGCAGTACGCCACGCAGCAGTGGCAGGGCCAGACCTGGGAGACGCAGACGCACGCCCCGGTGCAGGCCGCGGCCGCTCCGCCGATGGCGGCGGCCGCGGAGACGGCGTACCTGCCGCCGCAGCCGTACGCCGCCGAGCCGCAACAACAGGCGTACAGCGCACCTCCGCCCCCTGCTCCCGCCCCTTCCCCCTCCCCTTCCCCTTCCTCTGCCCCCGGTCCTGCCGGGCCCGACGCGGGCTACGGTCCCGCGACCCTCGCCGGCAACGCGCGCATCACGGACGCCCAGCGGGCCCGCCTGGAGGGCCGCTCGCCGATCATCGAGCCCGGCATGCAGCCGGCCCTGCTCACCGCGCTGCTGGGCCTGCTGCTCGCGGTGGCGGCGCCGATCTCCTCGTACGCCCTGGTCGTCCCCCTGGTGATCCTCCAGGCCGTGACGGCGGCGGGCTGGTTCCGGCTGAACGGCATGTGGCCGGCCCGGCAGGGCATCGCGCTCGCCTTCCTGGGCGGGGTCGCGGCGGACGTGGCGGTCCTGGTGGCGGGGCGCGACCAGGCCCCGGCGGCGATCCTCGGCCCCCTGGGCATCTGGGTCCTGCTCACCCTCGTCCTCCAGCTCCGCTCGCACGCGGACCCCGACACCCGTATGTACGGCCTGATGGCCACCGTCGCCTCCTCCGCACTGGCGATCATCGCGACGGGCTACCTCGGCGCCGACCCCGACGCGGTGTCGGTCGGCGCGGCCGCCGTCGCGGTGGCGGTCCTGGCCCGGGCGCTGCCCCTGCCGACCCCGGCCTCGGTGGTCGTCTCCCTGCTGGCCGCGGCCGGTGCGGGCATCGCGGTGGGCGGCATGACCGGGCTGGGCGCGAAGGGTGCCCTGATCGGAGCGTCGGCCGCGGTCTGCGCCCTCGTCGGCCACCGTGCGGCGAGCTACGACTACCCGTCGAGGTTCGTCCACTTCACAGCAGGCGTGGCCCTCCCCCTGACGGCGGCGGCCCCGGTGGTGTGGATCCTCCACTGACCCCTGCCCACCCACACAGCGAGGTCGAAAGACTTTCCCACCCACCCACCCGACTCGGTTCGCGAAACAGCGAGGTCGAAAGACTTTCCCACCCGCCCGCCCGACTCGGTTCGTGAAACAGCGAGGTCGAAAGGCTTTCCCACCCGCCCGCCCGACTCGGTCGGCAGTAGGGTCAGCGCCCCGTAAGGGGCGCGGGGAACTGCGCGATCAGCCCCCACCGGCCCGCACCCGAAAACGGACCGGTCCCCCCCCGAGGCGAGGGCCTGGGGGCGGCAGCCCCCAGCAGCACCGGCGCCCGCACTGTCACAGCTGCTCGACAATCTCCCGTCGGCCCGCCCCCGCAGGGTTAGCGTGGCGGCACCGACGCCAGCAGCCGACCCCGGGGGAAACCGACCACATGCGTGCACTGCGAATCCTTCTCATCACCGTCGTAGTCCTCGGCGTCCTCTTCGTGATCGTCGACCGCGTCGCCGTGCACTTCGCCCAGGGCGAGGCCGCCGACAAGCTGAAGACGACGGAGAACCTCGCGAGCACCCCCGACGTCTCCATCAAGGGCTTCCCGTTCCTCACCCAGGTCGCCAGTGGCACCCTCGACGACGTGCACGTCGGCATCAAGGAGTACGACGCCACCACCGGCACCACTGGCAAGACCATCCGCATCGAGGACCTGAACGCCGACATGAAGGACGTCACCTTCACCGGCGACTACAGCTCCGCCACCGCGCAGACCGCCACCGGCACCGCGCACATCTCCTACGCGGATCTGCTCAAGGACGCCCAGACGGAGCCCACCGACCTCGGCCTCGGCTTCACCGGCCAGGTCGTCGGGCTCGCCTACGGCGGCAACGGCAAGATCAAGGTCACCGTCGACGTCACCGTCCCCGGCGTCAGCGCCCACCAGAAGGCGACCGTCCTGAGCACGGTCACCGTCAAGGACAACACCGTCCAGGTGCACGCCGACAACCTCCCCAAGCTCCCCGGTGTCGGCCTCGCCGAGGACCGCTTCCGGCAGGCCTCCGACTTCCAGCAGGCGATCAACCAGCTCCCCGGCGGCATCAAGCTGGACAAGGTGGAGGCCGGCAAGGACGGTGTGGAGATCGCGGTGAAGGGTTCGAACGTCCTGCTGGCCGGGTAATAAGCGGCACGGCGGGGACCGCTGCCGTTCCAGCACGCGAGACGACGGCGTCCGTACAGTAGATGTGATGACCGATACAGGCGCCCGGCCGCCCCGGGACCATGCCCTCGCACCGTCCGGCGTCCCACAATTCGGACGATCGCGTCTCACCATACGACATGCCGGTGACATGCCCGGTTATCCGTCCCTACGATCGAGCCCATGAAGCGTCAGGCGGATCTCACGAAGCGGCGGGCAGTCGACCTGTGCCGCGTCGCCGCCATGCTCTGTCGCCCCTTCTGACGGCGGAGGCCGCGCCGCCTCCGCATCCCCCCGCCCTCCCGCCGAGGGCATCCGTGCGCCCCGACGCGCACCCACCCGCACTCGCACGCCCCGCCGCAACTGCCCCGGAGGAGAAAGAGCATGAGCCGCAGCGACGTCCTGGTCGACGCCGACTGGGTCCAGGACAACCTGGACAACCCCGAGATCGCGATCGTCGAGGTGGACGAGGACACGTCCGCCTACGAGAAGAACCACATCCGCGGCGCGATCCGCATCGACTGGACCAAGGACCTGCAGGACCCGGTCCGCCGCGACTTCATCGACCAGGAGGGCTTCGAGAAGCTCCTGTCGGCGAAGGGCATCGCCAACGACACGCTGGTGATCCTCTACGGCGGCAACAACAACTGGTTCGCGTCCTACGCCTACTGGTACTTCAAGCTCTACGGCCACGACAGCGTCAAGCTTCTCGACGGCGGCCGCAAGAAGTGGGAGCTGGACGCCCGCGAGCTGGTCGAGGAGGTCCCGGACCGCACCGAGACCACCTACAAGGCCAAGCCGCAGAACACCGCCATCCGCGCCTTCCGCGACGACGTCGTGGCGGCCATCGGCACGCAGAACCTCGTCGACGTGCGTTCCCCCGACGAGTTCTCCGGCAAGCTGCTCGCCCCGGCCCACCTGCCGCAGGAGCAGTCCCAGCGCCCCGGCCACGTGCCCTCGGCCCGCAACATCCCGTGGTCGAAGAACGCCAACGACGACGGCACCTTCAAGTCGGACGACGAGCTCAAGGAGCTCTACGCCGAGGAGCAGGTCGACCTGGCCAAGGACACCATCGCGTACTGCCGCATCGGCGAGCGCTCGGCCCTGACCTGGTTCGTCCTGCACGAGCTGCTCGGTGTCGAGAACGTCAAGAACTACGACGGCTCCTGGACCGAGTACGGCAGCCTCGTCGGCGTCCCGATCGAGCTCGGCGCCAACAAGTAGCACCCCGGCAAGACCTCAGACCGACCGTTCAAGACCTCTGGAGTATCAGCATGTGTGGAGCGAAGGCCGGCGGCCCGGACCCCTCGACGATCAAGCCCGGTGAGACCACGATCCAGGGGCAGGTGACGAAGGACGGCGAGCCCGTGGTCGGCTACGTCCGCCTGCTCGACTCGACCGGCGAGTTCACCGCGGAGGTCCCCACCTCCGCCACCGGCCAGTTCCGCTTCTACGCGGCGGAGGGCACCTGGACCGTCCGCGCCCTCGTCCCCGGCGCCACCGCCGACCGCACGGTCGTCGCCCAGCAGGGCGGCCTGGCCGAGGTCGCGATCGCGGTCTGAGCACACCCGTAAGGGCCGCGTCTCCGGTACCCGTACCGGAGACGCGGCCCTTCGCCGTACCCGGACCTACCCTGGATGCATGCTGGCTCGTCGCCGTCGCGTCTACTTCGCCATGATGGGGACCTGTATCGGGCTCTTCGTCCTGGCCTGGGGAGTCGTACGCATCTGGTCCGTCCCCGCCGCCGTGGGGATGTGCGTGGTGGCCATGGTCATCCCGCCGGTCGCCGCGATGGTCGCGAACCGTCGCGGTCCCGACGACCGCTGGTGGGACGACCCCTCCGGCGATCCGCAGTCGGACGAGTGGTGGGACGAGCTGGACGGCAAGAAGCGCCGTCAGTAGACCAGCGCCTGGGTCTCCCCGGCCATCGCCTCCTGCACGAAGACCTGCGCGCCCGCGATCCGTACGCCCTCGATGACGTCCTTCTCCGTGATGTCCCGGCGGGCCGCGCACTGGGTGCAGAGGGTGAGCGTGCCGCCCGCGAGGACCGAGTCGATCAGGTCGGGGAGCGGGGCCGCGTGCGGGAGTTCGAACTCGGCGGCCCGGCCCGGCAGCGCGAACCACGCGGACTCGCCGGTCAGCCACATCGACACCTCGACGCCGCTCGCCACGGCCACCGCCGCCACCGTGAACGCCTGCGAACACCGCTCGGGGGCGTCCGCCCCCGCCGTCACCTTGATCACCAGCTTCTTCGCCATGCCGGAAGCGTAACCACCGGCAAGGACGCGCCGCGTCCGGCCGGTGTCCGACGGCCTCCCGTTCGGCGTAGCTCGGATGGCAGGGGCCGGTGTCTCTTGCCATGCTCTTTTGCAGCAACCCACTTTTCCTGAACGGCCGGTGCCCCGCATCGTGCATTTCCAAAGGAGCCCCGGAATGCGAATTCTGTTCCTGGAGATCACCGGCAAGTGCCAGTTGGAATGCACGCACTGCTATGCCGAAAGCGGCCCCGACGGCGATCACGGGTCCATGTCGACCGAGGAATGGCGACAGGTGATCGACCAGGGCGCGGAAGCCGGCATGGAACTCGTGCAGTTCATCGGCGGGGAGCCGACTCTGCACCCGGACCTTCTTCCCCTGATGCGGCACGCGCTCTCCCGGGGCTTGGAGGTGGAGGTGTACTCCAATCTGGTGCACATCACCGAGGAGATGTGGGAGGTGTTCTCCGCCCCCGGTGTGAGACTGGCGACGAGTTATTATTCCGATCGCGCAGGGGAGCATACGCGTATCACCAAGAGGAATACGCACGAACGGACCCGGCGCAATATCTCGGAAGCGGTGCGGCGTGGAATTCCCATGCGGGCCGGCATCGTCGACGTACACGATTCCCAGCGGGTGGCGAAGGCGGAGGAAGAGCTGCGGGAGCTGGGTGTCACGCGCATTCGGCATGACCGCGTACGGGGAGTGGGGCGGGGCGGGGCGGGACGCGAGCCGAACATGTCCCAGCTGTGCGGACGCTGCGGCAACGGCCGCCTGGCGGTTTCTGCCTCCGGGGACGTCTGGCCCTGCGTCTTCTCTCGCTGGCGCTCGGTCGGCAATGTACGGCAGACCCCTCTGCCCGAGATTCTTGCGGGCTCCGCGCTGGAAGAATTCAGCACGGAGCTGCAGAACAGGTCTCCTCAGGTTCGGTGAGCAAAAAGGCTCTCCGCGGGAGAGATGTGAAAGGAAAGAAGCATGCCGATTCAGCAGCCCTCGGAATTCCCCCGGGACGAGGAAGTGCGAAACCCCAGGAAGAAGGCGCCGCGGAACTCCGGTGAGGCTTCGCCGCAGGACAACGGCGAAGCGCACGGGCACGGTCACCAGGACGAAGCGGACCCCTGCAGCCCCTGAGGCCGGCGCACGGCCAGGAAGCAACTCACTCCGGTCCGACCCTACGACCGGTGCGTCCCCGGCCTCGGCACCGAGGCCGGGGACGGCATGCATCCAGCTGTCGGCCGGCCGCCCGGACACCCGGCCGCCCGCCGCCCGGACGGCGGAGCCGGTCCCCGTGCGGGACGGTCACGGTATTTTTGGAGGTCTCGGTGAAGCACCGGCCGAGGGACGTGCTGGTCGTCGGCAACGGAATCATCGGTCTCTCCGTCGCCTTCGAGCTGGCCCGACGCGATTCCGGCCTGAGGATCGCCGTTCTCGGCGACCCGGCGCGCGAGGGAGCGGCGTCCACGGCCGCGGGAGCGATGCTGAACTGCTTCGCCGAGGCGACCACCGCCACGCTCACGCACCCGGCGGCGGCCGCCAAGACCGCTGTCGGTCACCGGGCGCTCAATGCGTGGCCGGCCTGGTTCGGCAAGCTCCGCGAGGCGGCCGGCGAAGCGAACGGGACACCGTCCTGGACGGACGGCACCTTCGTCGTCCTGGCGGCCACCGCGGTCGATCACACGATGCGCAACTACCAGGCGATCCGGACGGCCCTGGCCTCGTTCGGCGAACCGTACGAGGAAGTGTCCCCCGCGGATATCGACGGGCTGGACGCGGATGCGAACGCGCGTCCCGTGCGAGCCATGTTCCTGCCTCGCGAGGGGGCGGTCGACGCGCGTGCGGTCCTCGCTCTTCTGGAGCGGGCGCTGGCCGCCCGGTCCGTCGATCTGGTACCGGAGGAGGCCCGCGGACTGGAGATCGTCGACGGGCGGGTGCTGGGTGTCCGTCTGGACGGCGGGGAGACGCTGTCGGCGGACACCGTGGTGCTGTGCGCGGGGAGTCTCACGCAGAAGTTCATCGAGGAACTCCCACCGGGTGCGGTCCCGCCGATGCTGCACGGCACCGGGATGGCGGTGCAGACCCGGCGAGAGAGATTCCCGGGATTCCGCCATGTCGTGCGGACACCGAACCAGGCCGGAGCCTGTGGGCTTCATCTGGTGCCGTCGCCCGATGCGGGGCAGGAGTACATCGGTGCGACGAACTCCCTCTCGTTCCAGCCCTCGAAGGGCGTCACCGTCGGAGCGTCCTACAACCTGCTGCGCGCCGCCTGCGAGCAGTTCGACCGCAGACTGGGATATTCCAGGATCGAGCGTCTGCTGGTCGGCCGGCGCCCCGTCCCGCTGGACGGATTCCCTCTGATCGGCAAGGTGCCGTCCTGTGCGGGACTGGTGTTCGCGACCGGCACATACCGCGACGGCTTCCACTGCTCACCCGTCATCGCCGGGTACGTCGCCGACCTCGTCCTGCAAGGCGATGCCACCGATCCGGGATTCGCCCACTTCCGGCCCGAGCGCGCGCCGATCCAGGAAATGACCGTGCCGGAATCCGTCGAGCAGTTCGCCGCCCAGTGGATCGACGGCGCCAGCGAGATCGGAATACGTCTCCCGTACTGCGTGGACCCCGACCTCCTCACCCGGGATCTCCGGCGGAGGGCCGACGAAATCTACGAGCGCCTGGAGAGCCCCGTCGCTCTGCCCCCGGACGTGCTGGCCGCCTTGAACCGCGATGCTTCCGAAGACGTCGGCAGGCTTGCCGCATACCTGCGCTCCGCCGGCGAGCACCATGGAGCGGTGGTCAGACGGTGAACGCGGTGCGGAACCGGCGGAGCGCGCTGTCGCTGTCCTCGCTCGCCCAGGCCTCCATCGCGACCGTGCCGTCGTAGCCGAGGCCGGCCAGGGCGCGGGCGACCGCCGGGTAGTTGATCTCGCCGGTGCCGGGTTCCTGGCGGCCGGGCACGTCGGCCACCTGGATCTCGCCGATCAGGCCCGCGCCGTGCGCCCTGCGGACCAGCTCGATCAGGTTCCCCTCGCCGATCTGGGCGTGGTAGAGGTCCAGGTTCATCCGCAGGCCCGGCCGGTCCACGGCGGCGACCAGGGCCAGGGTGTCGGCGGCCTTCGCGAACGGCACGCCGGGGTGGTCCACGGCCGTGTTGAGGTTCTCCAGCGTGAAGACGAGCCCGGCCCGCTCGCCCAGCTCGGCGACCCGCGTGAGCGTGTCCCGTGCGGCGGCCCACATCTCCTGCGTCGGCTCGTCCTTCACCGGGTCCACGGGCAGCCCGTCCCCGTCCAGGCCGGTGCCGTGCAGGTTGAGGCGCCGGCAGCCGAGCCGGTCGGCCGCGTCGATCGACTCCCGCGCGGTGCGCAGCAGTTCGGCCACGCCGTCCGGGTCCGTCAGGCTGCCCCGCACGTACCCGGTCATCGAACCGAACTCCGCCGGGGTGCGGGCCAGCGCGTCGAGATCGTGCCGGGTCCAGTCCCAGATCTCGACCTGGAACCCCGCGTCGTGCAGCCGCCGCGCCCGCTCGTCGACGGGCAGATCCCGGAAGACCATCTCGGCACAGACCGCCAGCGTGAACATCGTCGTTCGCCCCTCTCAGGGTTCTCGGGTCGCGAGCCGCGCGCCGTTCGCTCGCCTGGAACGTTCTAGAAGAGCTGCCGGGTCGCCGCTGAATTCGTTCTCTAGAACGTTCTAGATGGCTGCTGCCGTCAGTACGCCAGCCCGCGACGCCTATGTCAAGACATGGGAACTAGAACGTTGCAGTGGCCCTGAGCTGAGGCTTCCGCCTCGTCTACGATCGCCCTCGGGCTGTCAGCGCACACGACCAGGGAGGCTGCCGTGCCACCGACCCCCGCGGTTCCCGACGGCCGTCGGCCGACCCTCGCCGACGTCGCCGCCCGCGCCGGCGTCTCCACGGCGCTGGTGTCGATCGTGATGCGCGGCGCGAAGGGCGCGAGCACCGCGACCCGCGAACGCGTCCTGGCGGCCGCGCAGGAGATCGGCTACCGCCCCGACTCCCGTGCCCGCCTGCTCCGCAGCAGCCGCAGCCGGCTCATCGGCGTGCAGTTCGAGATCCAGGAACCCTTCCACACCGACCTGGTGGAGCGCCTCTACTCCGCGGCCGAGGCCGCCGGCTACCAACTCGCCCTCAGCGCGGTCGCGGCCAGCCGCAGTGAGCGCCAGGCCGTCGAGTCCCTGCTCGGCGACCGCTGCGAGGCGCTGATCCTGGTGGGCCCCCAGGCCCCGCCCGCCCGCCTCGCCGAACTCGCCGCGCTGCTGCCCGTCGCCTCCGTGGCCCGCCGCCTGCGCCCTGCCGTCCCCGGCGTCCAGGTGGTCCGCACCGACGACGCCGAGGGCGCCCGCCAGGCCGTCGACCACCTCGTGGCCCTCGGCCACCGCGACATCCTCCACGTCGACGGCGGCCGGGCGCCGGGCGCGGCCGAGCGCCGGCGCGGCTACCGCACCGCGATGACCGGTCACGGTCTGGCCGACCGCGTCCGCATCCTGCCCGGCGGCCTCACCGAGCAGGACGGCGCGGCGGCCGCCCGCACCGTCGTCGACGCCGCCCCGTGGCCCACCGCCGTCCTCGCCTTCAACGACGCCTGCGCCACCGGCCTGCTCGGCGCGCTCTTCCGCGCGGGCGTCACGGTCCCCGGCGAGATCTCCGTGGTCGGCTTCGACGACAGCCGCCCGGCCCGCCTGCCGCACATCGACCTCACGACGGTCGCCCAGGACATCCCGCGTATCGCCGCCCTCGTCGTCGCGGCGCTGACGGCCCGCCTGGAGGGCGGCGTGCCTCCGCGGCGCGAGGACGTGGTCGCGCCACGGCTGGTGGTCCGCGGCACCACGGCGCACCGTGAGGACTTCTGAGGAAGTGCGCCGGGGCGGGCGTCAGGCGCGTGACGTCTCGATCGGTTCGAGGAGGTTGCCCTCCGGGTCGGCGACGTACGCGTACCGCATGCCCGCGCTGATACCGGCCGCGGGGGGCGACACCGGGTCGCGCCGGCCGGCGACGAACTGACCGGTCTCCTGCTGCCCGTCGCCCGCCGGCTGGCCCCGGACCCGGACGACGCGTTCGACCTGCTGCTCCGCGTCGCCGGCGCGGCACACGGCCGCGCCGTCTTCCTCCGGCAGGGCCTGTTCGGCGTCGGCGGCGGGGCCCTCACGGACACGGAGGAGAAGGCGGCCCGCACGGCCCGGGAGATCGCGCGGGGCTGAGCACCGCGACGTACGGCACGTACCGGAAGGCGCGGCGCGTCACGGGTGTTCCGACCGCTGGTGCTGGCGGAGCAGCACGTTCGCGTCGGTGGCCGCACTGTGGTCGTGGGTGGCGCGGGCGGTCTCCCGGCGGCCGTCGAGATGCGTGCACTCGGCGCAGCCGGGCACGGGCCGCGGCGGGCGGCTGAGGTCCTCGGGATCCGGCGGCACGGCCCAGGTGCGGTCGTTCGCCGCCCGCACCCCGGCACTGAGCCGCTCCCTGTCGGTGGCGGGCCGCAGCGTCGAGGGATGGGCCTGCCACTCCCTCCCTCCCCCCACGGGACGCAGCATCGCGTACGGCCCCGACTGGTCCCGGTACTCGCCGACCTGGTCGGTGGCGGTGTCGTAGAGCAGGGTTCCGGGCTCCATGGCATTCGCTCCTTTTGTCCAACATCTATACGAAATGCGAGAGTTGGACTACTCTGCGTGTCGAGGCTGCTACGAGGATGGCCGCGGGGTGGGGTCGGCACGCCGAGAAGGAGCGGTTCTTCCCCGTCTGGCGGCGCTAATTCCACAAATTCCATGGGGGATCAGGGAGGGGTGCGGTGCCGCAGAGGCGGGTGGTGACGGGGCGGAGCCAGGAGCCCAGGCAGCGGTTCGCGGAGGAGCTGCGGTTGCTGAGGGCGGAGAAGGGGGTGAGCTTAAGGGAGCTGGCCGAGGAACTGGGCTGGGACGCGTCCAACTTCGGGAAGATGGAGAGCGGGCGGACGCTGGGGAGCCCGGAGGTGGTCGAGGCGCTGGATCAGTTCTATGGGACGCCTGGGTTGTTGCTTGCCTTGTGGGAGTTGGCGGTTGGGGATCCGTCGCAGTTCAAGGAGCAGTACCGGCGGTACATGGTGCTGGAGGCCGAGGCGGTGAGCCTGTGGCAGTACTCCGTGAGTAGGCCTCCTGGATTGCTTCAGACGGTTGAGTACGTGCGCGAGGCGCTCGCGGCTGGTGGCTTGAAGGATGAAGAGCTGGACCAGCAGATCGATGCGCGTATCGGTCGACGGACCGTGCTGGAGGGCGTGGATGCGCCGCCGTTTCGCGTCATTCTTTTCGAGGCGGCGCTGCGCAATTCACTGCGCGATGCTCAAGATTGGCGCACACAGCTGGAGTATCTGGTGGAGGCTGCCGAGCGCCCCAACGTCACTCTCCATGTGCTGCCGTTCGGCACTGGGCTGCATGGGTTGGACAGCACCGACACGATGTTCCTGCGGCTGCTGGACGGCCGCACTGTCGCCTACGCCGAAAACGACGTGCGGGGCGAACTCATCGAGGAATCAAGCAAGGTTGAGCGCCTGCACCGCACATATGATGACGTACGTGACCGGGCCCTGCCCCCTGCCGAGTCGCGGACGTTCATCTTGCGAGTGTTGGAGGAAGTGCCGTGCGAGCCATCGACCTGAGCAATGCGACGTGGCGTAAGAGCAGCTACAGCAATTCCGACGGCGGCAACTGCATCGAAGTCTCCGACGACCTCCTCCGTACCGCCTCCTGGCGCAAGAGCAGCTACAGCAACCAGGACGGCGGCAACTGCATCGAAGTAGCCGCCGGTCTCCCCTCCCTCGTCCCCGTCCGTGACAGCAAGGCCCCCTCGCGTGGAGCGCTCCTCTTCGAAGCCTCCGCCTGGGGGGCCTTCGTGGACGGGGTCAGGCAGGGGCCCCTGGCCGGCTGAACGAGCGCAGTCGCTCGGTGATGCCGTAGGAGTCGACGTTCAGTTCCACGATCAGGCCGCCTGCCCGGTGTCCTTGGCGCGGGGTGGAAGTCCACCGAACTCGGCGTCGAACGCCTCCATGATCCCCGGTTCTCATTCGACTACCGCGCTCCGGTTCGATAAGCCCCCACCGCCACCTGCACGAACGACCGCAGCAGCGGATTCCCGTCCCCCTCCGCCCACGCCACCACCACCCGGCTCGGCGGCATGTCGGTGACGGGTACGACCGTGAGGCCGTCTCCCGGGTCGTGGCCGGCCAGGGTCATGCCCACCGTGCCGTTCCAGAGCACCGCCTGCCGGCATTCCTGGACGGCCCGCACGACCGGCCCCTCCCGTGCCTCCCCGCCGTTCCAGTACGACTGCCACAGCCGGTCCGTGCCCGCCGGGAACCGGAACCACCGCCGGTCGGCGAGGTCGGCCAGAGCCAGGCTCTCCCGGCCGGCCAGCGGATCGTCGGCACGGAGCAGCGCCCCCACCGGATCGTCCCGCAACTCCCGTACCACCAGCCCTGTCTCGTCGAACGGAGAGCGAGTGAGGGCGACGTCGACGGCACCGGCGTGCAACCCGCACGTGGGGTCCGTCAGGTCGGTCTCGCGGATGCGGATCTCGACGCCCGGGTGGCGTTCGCGGTACGCGCGGGCCAGCCGCCGTACGCCCGGATCCGTGCTGTCGCCCAGGAGTCCGACGGTGAGCACCCCGGTCCCCGCCGCCGTGGCGACCCGCACGCGCAGCCTGTCGGCCCGGTCGAGGAGATCGCGGGCCTCGTCCAGCAGGACCGCTCCCACCGGGGTCAGGGCGACCCCCGCCGGCGACCGCTCGAAGAGCCGCGCGCCGGTCTCGGTCTCCAGCGCCTTGATCGCACGGCTCAGCGGGGGCTGGCTCATGTGGAGCCGGGCGGCGGCCCGGCCGAAGTGGAGTTCCTCGGCGACCGCCACGAAATAGCGCAGCGTCCGCAGCTCGATCCGCTCCATCCGCTTCATACGCTCCATACAGCAACGATACCGATCGGGTATCGGGCTGCCGGAACAGGTCTTGGACAGCCGGACCGCCCCGGCCGTCGAATCGGGGCATGACGAATCACGACAGCACTCCCTCGGTGTCCGTCGTCGGCCCCGCCGACGGCGAGGTGCTGATGCTCGGCGCCACCCGCATGCGCGTCCTGGAGGACGGCCGTACCACCGGCCACCGCCTCGGCCTCGCCGAGTCCGTCCTCGCGCCGCACACCCCCGGCCCGCCGCAGCACCGGCACGCCCGGCACGACGAGGGGTTCTACGTCGTCTCCGGCTCGGTGCGCTTCACCGTCGGGGACGAGGAGCACGACGCCACGGCCGGGACGCTCGTCATGGTGCCGCCCGGCGCCCCGCACACGTTCGCCAACGTCACCGGCGAACCGGCCGTCATGCTCAGCACGTTCACGCCCGACCTGTACGTGCAGTACTTCCGGGACCTGCGGGACCAGTTCGCCACCGGCGAGGCGCCGGGCCCACGGGTGAGCGCCGAGATCATGAGCCGGTACGCCACCGAGCCGGCCACCGCCCGATGAGCGTCGCGTACTGGGTCGTGGCCGGGCTGCTCGCCCTCTTCTACCTCTACGGGGGCGGGCTGAAGGTCGTACGGAGCAGGGAGCGGCTGCTGCCGATGATGGCGTGGGTGGACGGCATGCCGATGGCGGCCGTGCGGGCGATCGGGAGCGTCGAGATCCTCGGCGCGGCCGGCCTCGTCCTCCCGCGTCTGACCGGCGTCGCGCCCTGGCTGGGCCCGGCCGCCGCCGTCGGGTTCGTCGTGCTCCAAGTCGGCGCGGTCAGGGTCCACCTGAGGATGGGGGACCGCCAAGTGGCCCTCAACCTGGCGCTCTTGCTCGCGGCGGGGGCGGCTGCCTGGCTCGCGACGGTGTCCTGATCGTAATTAATACTTGTACAACCCATTGAGTGAACCATGGGTCTCCTGTGGCGCGCGGGGCACGGAATCCGCGCTCCCGTAGTGCACAGGGGGACGAAATGGACGTACCAGAGACACCGCCGGAACCGCTTCCGGAGGCCTCGCCCGGACGTGGGCGCGGGGCGCGCCGTACCGTCGCGCTGATCGCCGCCGCCGCCGTGCTCGGCGTCGTGGCCGGCACCTGCGTCGGCTACCTCGTACAGGCCGACCGCGCGCCGACCGCGCTGCCGCCGCTCTCCCAGCCGTCGGTCGCGCAGGCGAAGGGCGCCGGTCCGGAGCCGCTGTCGGCCGCCGCGGACCGGAAGGTCAAGGTCGACGGCGACCTGCGCAAGCTGCTGCTGAAGAAGCCGGGCGGAGCGCGCAAGGGGCTGTACACGGTGGGTACCGACGGCTGGATGGACCTGACCGAGTACGCGGAGACGTTCGACAAGCCGGCCGGGGCCTTCCACAACCTGATCGCGGAGGACGATTTCCGGCGGGCGGCCGCCACCACCTGGCGGGAGGGCAGCACCTACGGCGTCGAGATCCGGCTGATCCAGTACCGCCAGGAGGAGACCGGCGGGACGGCCGAGGACGCGGCGGCCAACGCCTACTACTGGGCCGACTCGGCGGCCGAAAACACCGAGAGCTGGCCGATCCCCGGCACCGGTGACGGCATGGCGTACGTCCACCACAAGCCCGACAGCAAGCCCGGCTACTTGGACATGTACTCGGCCGAGGCACACGCCTGGCGCGGTGACATCGCCATGGAGATCTGGGTCTACGACACGAAGCCGATCCCGAAGGCGAAGATCATGGATCTGGCGAAGCGGCAGATGGAGCGGCTGTGAGCGAGCAATCCGTGAACCCCGAGCCCGCGGCGCCGGAAGCGGCCGTTTCCGAGCCGACGGTCCCTGAGCCGACGGTCCCTGAGCCGACGGTCCCTGAGCCGACGGCCTCTGAACCGACGGCCCCTGAGCCGACGGCCTCTGAACCGACGGTCCCTGAGCCGACGGCCCCTGAGCCGACGGTCCCCGAGCCGACGGTCCCCGAGGCCGTTTCCCCGGTGGCGCGGCCCCGGCGTCGTGTCGCCGTCTTCGCCGCCGTCGGCGTCCTCGTCGCGGCCGTCGTGGCGGGTGCCTCCTACACGGTCGTGACCGTGCGTTCCGCGGACCACGACCCCGGTGCTCCGCTCTGGAGCCTGCCCAAGGAGTCCAAGGGCGCGCCGGCCGCGGCGGAGACCGGGCTCCAGGGGATGCTGCTGCCGTACGACAAGGACCGGTACGGGCGTGGCCCGGACCTGGCCGGGTTCGGCTCGGACGTGCGGCTGACCGGCGCCCAGGCCACGGCGCTGCGCAAGGAGTCGATCCAGGACCTGCCGCGTTCGCAGCGCCAGGAGCTGGACCGGCAGATCGACAAGAACCCGGTCAAGGGCATGGTGATGCGCAGCTACGTGTACACCGCCGGGTCGGACGACGACGAGTACACGATGGACGTCCAGCTGGCCCAGATGGAGAACCGGGGCACGGTCCGCTCCATCGCCACCGCCGAGCGCGAGCTCTTCGACTCGCTGAACGTCTTCCGGAAGGGCCCGGAGATCGAGGGCTACAAGAACTCGACCTCGTGCTTCCTGCCGCCGACCGATTCGGACGAGAAGCTCGACACGATGCTCTGCTACGGCTACGTGGGGGACGTCCTGGTCACCGCCACGGCCACCGCGGCCAAGCCGCTGGACACGAAGAGCGCGGCGGCCATGCTGCACGCCCAGCTCGAACGGATCAAGGACCCGGGGGCGGCCGTATGACCACCGACGCGAACACGAACACGAACCCGACCGCGGACCCGGACCCGACCGCGGAGCTGGACCCGACCGCGGACCCGAACCCGACCGCGGAGCCGGACCCGACCGCGGACCCGAACCCGACCGCCACCCCGGACCCGGGCACCGCACCGGAGCCGCAGCCGCAGCCAGCGGAGACCGTCGGTGATCTCCCCGCGGCCCCGGCCCCGGCCCCGGCCCCGGTTCCGGACCTGGACCCGGTCCCGGCCGTCGTGCAGCCCGTGAAGAAGGACCGCCGGCTGCTGCGGGCCGGCCTCCGCTGGGTCGCCGCCGTCGCCGTCTTCGGCGTCGTCGGGACCGGCACGGCGTACGGCATCACGCGGCTCGACCGCACCGACGTACCCGGTCTCGCCACCCGGTCGGACGGCCGCTGGACGTACCCCGTCCTCGTGAAGCCCCCGCTGCCCTCCGGCAGCCCCGGTCCGCACGACGACGCCCGCAACCCGGCCGGCACCCACTACGCCGACCTGCGGAAACTGGTCCTTCCGGCGCCCAGGGGCGGGACGGCCGACGCGTCGCTCAAGGGCACGGACGGCTGGCTGCCGACGAAGGGCTTCCTCGCCGAGTTCGCCGACGCGGACGACCGCGACGAGCTGCGCCAGACGCTCGTCGACAACGGCCTGCGGCACATCACCGCCCGCGGCTGGACGACCCCCGACGGCACGCACACCCGGATCTACCTCCTCCAGTTCGACACGGCCGCCGTCGCGGAGGGGATCCTCAACGGGAAGCTCATGAGCCAGGCGGCGCCGGCCTACGCGCTGCGCGACGGCGACCAGTACGAACTCGACGGGAAGTTCCCGGACCCGGCCAGGATCGAGCACGTGCTGCTGGCGCCCTACACGGAGCTCAAGCCGTACGGCGCCCGGCAGGCCCGGCAGGCCTACCTGGCCGCCGGCGACACCGTCGGCGTGATCATCCAGTCCCGCAAGGGCGGCATGCCCGCCGTCCCCTTCGAGCAGACGGTGACCCTGCAGAGCGAGCTGCTGGACTGACCCCGCAGGGGGCGTACCTCGCCAAGAGCGCCGGGCCCGGGCCGCGTAAGCTGGGGCCCGGCTCTTGTACGTACGCCCGCCCTCGCTCAAGGAGCACCCGTGGAAGCCTTCTTCGAAACCCTGCTGGTCCTGGTCTGCGTCGGCGTCCTCGCCTTCGCCTGGCTGACCGTGAAGAAGCTGTACCAGGGCCAGCGCTGAACCGAGTCCGAGCCCGAGTCTAGGAACCACCACCCATGATCGAGATTCCGTCCGACCTGCACAGGGACCTGGTCCCGCTGGCCTTCCTGCTCGGCAGCTGGGCCGGCGCCGGTGTCCACGACTTCCCGGGTTCGGAGAAGTGCAACTTCGGCCAGGAGGTCACCTTCAGCCACGACGGACGGGACTTCCTGGAGTACCACTCCCACACCTGGGTGCTGGACCACGACGGGAACAAGGTCCGCCCGCTGGAGTCGGAGTCCGGCTTCTGGCGCATCGACGCCGACCGCAAGGTCGAGGTCACGATGGTCCGCGACGACGGCGTGATCGAGATCTGGTACGGCGAGATGGCCGACCAGAAGCCCCAGATCGACCTGGTCACCGACGCTGTCGCCCGGACCGCCGCCTCCGCCCCGTACACCGGGGGCAAGCGTCTCTACGGCTACGTCAAGAGCGACCTGATGTGGGTCGGCGAGAAGCAGACCCCCGAGGTGGAGCTGCGGCCCTACATGTCGGCGCACCTGAAGAAGGTCGTCACCCCGGAGGACGTCGAGCGCTGGGCCAAGGCTCTGCCCGACGACATGCCGGACGACGGCATCGCGTTCTTCAAGTAGCCGCCCGCTGCTTCCTCTCCAGGCCCTGCCGCGATCGTCGGTGGGGCCTTGTTTTCACTCCTGTGGTTAACAGTTCGACCTGCATGGCAATGCGCTTGAAGTCGAGTGGGCTGTGTGGCTACAGTGGCGATGTCTTCGCGGAGAGGGTGACCGGGACTCCGGGAATGCGCGGAGCCCCGGTCGCAACATGCCTGCGACCGGGGCTCCGGAGGCTGTGCTCTGGGTGGCTTGCGATGCGCAGAGGCGGGCCCAGAACATTCACCAAGCACGCTACCACTGTGCGTGCATGCACGCACAGTCCGTACTCGGCGGCACCGAGTGGGGGAATCATGACCAACCGTCTGCCCGAATGGATGGTGCGTGACCTGTCACTGCCTCGACTGAGGCAGTACATCCGTGCCGCCCACGGCGACGCTCGGGCCGCCGAACGGCTGTACTGGTGGAACGTCGAGGTCTCAGCAGCCCTGTTGGGCCCCCTCCACTGCCTGGAGCTGGCCCTGCGCAACGCCCTGCACAACGCGCTGGTGGGTCACCACGGCAGACGGGACTGGTGGGCGGTGGCGCCCTTGAACGAGCGGGGCCGGAGGCTGGTGGACGACGCCTGTCGCTCCTGCGAGCGCCGTCTGTCGCGTACAACGCCGGACGACATGGTGGCGGAGCTGTCTTTTGGTTTCTGGGTCTCGTTACTCAGTCACGGCTACGACAGGCACTTCTGGGTGCCCGTCATCCACTCGGCGTTCCCGCACTACCGAGGACGTCGCAACCGCCTATACCACGACCTGACCTCGCTGGTCCTGCTGCGCAACCGCGTCATGCACCATGAGCCGGTCCACCACCGGCACCTCGCCGCCGACCATGACACCGTCTACCGCGTGCTCGGCTACCTCAGCCCTGAACTCGTCAAGGAAGCGCAGACCATGGACCGGTTCCAAGCTGTGCTCGCCGGCCGGGCGGATGTCCTGGGCGGTGTCAGAGCGTCCCGGTTCTGAGAAGGAGACGCCATGACCGACCCCGAGTTCCCCGGTGTGCTCGTCTCCCGCCCCGACATCGCCCGCCTCGCGGGCGTGCAGCGCCCCGCCGTCACCAACTGGGAGCGACGGCACAGGGACTTTCCAGCGCCCGTGGACTCTGGTGCCGAGGTCGAGCGGTTTCGCGCCGACGAGGTGCTGGCCTGGCTGTCCGGCCGGGTCATTCCCGTCAACGCCCGGCGGTCGGGCGAGGCCGTGGGTACGACCTACGGCGACCGGTTTCGCACGGGGCTGGCCGGTACGAAGGGCGGCGGGTTCCTTCGGGCGGTCGAGCGGCTTGCGGGACCGGAGGCGGACCAGTTGCGCGGGCCCATGCCGCTGGACCGGTATCTCTTCTGGCTGCTGTATTTCGTCTCTACGCAGGTTGCGGAACCCGATGGCGGCCTGGAAAAGGCCGTGGACGGTTTCGAGTGGGCGATGCGGGAAGACGACCTTCCCGACAACATTGTTCCCCGCCACCTGCTGGCCGAACTCGCCGACATTCTCGGACGTGACGCCGCGGGCTCTGTGCGGGAGGGCCGAGCGGCGTTCGACCACGTACTGGTGCTCTGGCGCGCCGCCCAGGCACGCGAGGGCGGTGCGTTCTTCACCCCGCCATCCGTGAGTCGGGTCATGGCCGGGGCGCTGGCAGCCGTACGGCCAGGGGCGGTGAACGTACACGATCCGTACGGCCGCACCGGCGAATTGCTCGTGGCCTACCTGGGCGCCGTCGCCGCCAGTGGCGGCGCGCTGCCCCTGGCCGGCGGCCGGGTGCCGGAGTCGCAGGAGCGGCAGGTGGCACAGTGGAACCTTCGGGTGCATCACGGCCGTACCGAACGGCTCGGCGAAGGTCCGTTCACGCCTGCGCTCGACCCCTTCGTCGATCCTCCCGGCGCGTTCGACGTGCTGCTGACCAACCCACCCTTCGGTCGCCGCCTGGAGGAGATGCCCCCGCCGCCGTACTGGCTCTACGGTGCTGCTCGCCGGACCGAGTTCGACTGGCTCCAGTACGCCGTCTCGCGCCTCGCTCCCGAAGGCCGGGCCGCCGTGCTGATGCCGGCGGGGGCCGCCTTCAACGCGGGCGCCGCCGAGACCGTGCGGGCCGGGCTGGTCGAGGCCGGGGCCGTGGAATGCGTGATAGCGCTGCCCGCCGGACTCTTCACGCTCACTGCCGTCAAGACACAGATCTGGTTCCTGCGCGCTCCCGGCTCCCAGGCGTCGGCCGACTCCGAGGTGCTGTTCGTGGCCGGTGAGCATCTTGGACACCAGCTCACCCGAACCCAGTGGGCCCTGACCGACGACGAGATCGCGGGACTGGTGGGGGAGTACGTCACCTGGCACGGGGCCCGTGCGGCCGGGCGCTCCTTTGCGGGCACTCCCGGCCTGAGCCGAGCCGTGTCAGTGCCGCACATCGTGGACGAGGATCACAGCCTGAACCCCGTGAGGTATGTCCGGGCGCCCGGACACACCTCGGCTGCCGCTGCGGCGGGTCCGGCCGAGACCAGGGATCGGCTTGCGAGGCTGTCCGAGGAGATCGCAACCCTGCATATACGGGCTGAAGGGGCCGACGGCGAAGCGGCCCGGTGGCTCAGGAGGTACGGACTGTGACGACGACCGACGAGTTCGCGCCGCGCGGCTGGTCGCGCCGCTCCCTCCGGGAGCTGTGCGCTTCCATCCAGACCGGGCCGGGCCAGCGCTCCGAGGACAGGGGCCGTACCCGTGCGAACGGCGGGACCCCTCTCGTACTGCCGCGCGACCTGCGCGGCCGGCGGATCTTCACAGAGGAGGCCGCGGCCGTCCCCGCCGTCCCATGGGAGCGAGCGCGAACGCTGGTCAAGTACGAGCTGGCCGAAGGCGACATCCTCCTCACCCGTACCGGCACCGTGGGACGCTGCGCACTCGTCACAGGGGAACACGTGGGCTGGCTGTTCCATCCCAACCTGGTGCGGCTCAGGCTGCCCGAAGCGGGGCCCGTCACTGCCGCGTATCTCGTCGCCTGTCTCAGCGCGACAACCGCGCAGGACTGGATCAGGTCCCGGGCGGCCGGCGCGGTCATCCCGTCGCTGAGCATTCGCACCCTGGGCGAGCTGTCCGTACTCCTGCCGCCGGCCGCCGAGCAGGCCGCGATCGGGGCCACCCTCGCTGCCCTCGACGACAAGATCCAGGCCCACACCGAGATCGCCCGCGTGACCGGCGCCTACCGAGGCGTGCTCGTCGACGCCCTGATGAGCGGTGTTCTTTCGCCCGAGCCGTGACTCGGGCCGCCCAGCCCTAGACTTGGGGTGTGGTGAGCACCGACTGGAAGAGCGACCTCAGGCAGCGCGGCTACCGGCTGACGCCGCAGCGGCAACTCGTGCTCGAAGCCGTGGACACGCTGGAGCACGCGACCCCCGACGACATCCTCGGTGAGGTGAGGAAGACCGCGTCGGGGGTCAACATCTCGACGGTCTACCGGACCCTGGAGCTCCTGGAGGAGCTCGGGCTGGTCAGCCACGCCCATCTCGGGCACGGGGCGCCGACGTACCACCTCGCCGACCGGCACCACCACATCCACCTGGTCTGCCGCGACTGCGAGAACGTGATCGAGGCGGACGTGGCGGTGGCCGCGGAGTTCACCGCCAAGCTGCGGCGCGACTTCGGCTTCGAGACGGACATGAAACACTTCGCGATCTTCGGGCGCTGCAAGGACTGCACGCTGAAGAGAGCCAAGGCCGCATCCGCACCCGCATCTGCATCCGCAGCCGCGTCCGTCCAGAGTTCAATTACCGAGTCGTAGGCTTAGGCATATGAAGAGCCCCCTGCTGTCCCTGCCCGGCGCGGTGTCCGCCGAGGGCGTGGACGAAGGCGTCGCCGCACACTACGGCGACCTGTTCCGCGAGCAGCGCGCCCTCGCCGACGGCGCCGGTTTCGTCGACCTCTCCCATCGCGGGGTCGTCGCCGTCACCGGCGAGGACCGGCTGAGCTGGCTGCACCTGCTCCTCACCCAGCACGTCAGCGAGCTGCCCGTCGGCGAGGCCACCGAGGCGCTGGTCCTCTCCGCGCACGGTCACATCGAGCACGCGCTGTACCTGGTCGACGACGGCACCACCGTCTGGGCCCACGTCGAGCCGGGCACCCAGGAGGCGCTGATCGCCTACCTGGAGTCGATGAAGTTCTTCTACCGGGTGGAGGTCGCCGACCGGACGGACGATTTCGCCGTCGTCCACCTGCCGGCGGGTTCCATCGCCGAGGTGCCGGACGGCGTCGTCGTACGCGAGACGGCGTACGGCCGTGACCTCTTCCTGCCCCGCGCCGACCTGGAGGCGTACGCGGAGAAGGCGGGCCCGGCCGCCGGGCTGCTCGCCTACGAGGCGCTGCGCGTCGAGCACCACCGGCCCCGGCTCGGCTTCGAGACCGACCACCGGACCATCCCGCACGAGCTGGGCTGGATCGGCACCGCCGTCCACCTCCAGAAGGGCTGCTACCGCGGCCAGGAGACGGTGGCCCGGGTGCAGAACCTCGGCAAGCCGCCGCGCCGCCTGGTCTTCCTCCACCTGGACGGCAGCGACGTGCACCTGCCGCCGCACGGCACCGAGATCCGGGTGGCCGACGAGGGCGAGGACGGCCGGAAGATCGGCGTCGTCACGACGTCGGTACGCCACTTCGAACTGGGGCCGGTGGCCCTGGCGTTGGTCAAGCGCAACGTCCCGGTGGACGCCCGGCTGGTCGCGGGCGAGACGGCCGCGGCACAGGAAGTGATCGTCGAGCCGTAGCCCGCCGCGCGTTCCTTCTCCACAGGCTCCTTCTCCACAGGCTCTTTCTCCGCGCGTTCCTTCTCCACAAGCTGTGGATCTCCGGAAGCACGCTGCGCGACGTGCCGTTGCCAGTTCATAATTGGCAACGGGCGGCGACCACTTGGACACGTTGTGCACGTGTTCGACCCGATGCGCGCGGGCCCCGGGGGAGGCGCGGTGACACCGCAGGAGGAGTTCGCCGAGGCGCTGCGCGTCCGCCGGGAGGCCGCCGACCTCTCCCTCGCCGAGCTGGCCCGCCGGGTCCACTACAGCAAGAGCTACCTCAGCCGGGTGGAGAACGGCCTGCGGCCCCCGGGCCGGCTGCTGGCCGAGCGCTGCGACGCCGCCCTGCGGGCCGACGGCGCCCTGCTCGCCCTGCTGCCGCCCGGACCCGAACAGCACGAGCACGACAGACGCGACGAGGGACGGGACGAGGCCGCCCGGTCCCGGTCCGGCCGCGGGCCGCGGCGCCGCCCGGACCCCGACCCGCTGCCCGCCCCGGCCGCCCGGCCGAGCGGCTACGGCGCCGGGTTCGACCAGCACGTCCGGCGCGGCGACACCCGCCACCTCCTCGGGGAGATGTACGAGGCCGACCGGCACTACCAGGCCGCCTACGCGGCCGCCGGCGGCGACGAACTGGCCCGCGCGTACGCCGTCGTCCGCAGCGCCCGCCGCTGGTCGGACCCCGGGCAGGTCGACCGCGACCTGCTCTTCCGCATCGACGCCTGCCTGGCCGCACTGGCCGGCCGCGAGGACACCCGGGCGGTGGAGCTGCGGCTGCAGCTCACCGCCCACCGGGCCAAGAAGCTCGCCATGTCCATCGGCGACGACACCGCGGTCACCGGCGCCGAACCCCGCACCGGCGCCCGGCTGGCCCGCCAGGCACTCGCGGAGCTGCGCGAACGCGGCCGCCGGCCCCCCGGCACACCGGGCGACGACGTGGGCGACGAGGCCCGCTGCGAGGTCCTGACCGAGACCCGCTGGGCCCTGTACGACTTCGAGCCCGCCCGCAGCCTGCTCGCCCTCTCCACCGAACTCCGCGACCTCGCCGTCCGGTCCCGCTCGGCCTACTTCCAGGGCGAGGCCCTGGTCGCCCTCGCCATCGACCAGCTCCGCACCGGCCGGGTGCCCGCCGCCGAGGCGACCCTCAGCCGCCACCGCGAGTACGCGGCCCGGCACCGCAGCCGGCTCGCGCACTGGCAGCAGGGCACGCTGGACGCCCTGATGAGCCTGTGGCGCGGGGAGTTCGCCGCCGCCGAGGGGTGGATCCTCGGGGAGGCCGGGAAGGTCGCGGCGGCGATGGAGTCGGGGCTCGCCATGCCCGCGGACACCCTGAGCCAGACCGTCCTCGGCCAGGAGTTCTGGCTGCGCTACGAACAGGGCCGCCTGGCCGAGCTGTTCGCCTCCCCGCGGATGGCCGGTGTCCAGCGCCGCGGCTATTTCCCGGTGTGGCGGGCGGGGCTCGCCCTGGCCCTGTGCGAGACCGGACGGCACGAACAGGCCGCGGACCAGCTCCGGGCGTTCGCCGCCGACGCCGACGGCTTCACCCGGTTTCCGCCCAGCGGCTGGGCGCTGCCCACCGCGGCGACCCTCGCCCTGGTCTGCGCCGCGCTGGCCGAGCGCACGGACCGCCGTACCGAGCTGTCGGCGTACGTCCCGCCGCTGCGCGCCCTGCTGGACGCGCACGGCGACGAACTGGTCCTGGCCGGCTGGCCCACCGTGCTCCTCGGCCCCGCCGCCCGCTTCAGCGCCGTACTCGCCCTCGTCGCCGGCGAACCGGAGACCGCGCTCGGGCACCTCGCCCGGGCCGTACGGCCGGCGCAGCGCTACCCGGCGCAGATGGCCCGGCTCCGCCTCGACGAGGCCCGCGCCCGGCTCCGTACCGGCTCGCCCGGCGGCCGGGCCACCGCGCAGGCCCTGGCCCGGACCGCGCTCGGCACGGCGGAGGAACTCGGCATGGCGGCGCTGGCCCGGGACTGCCGGGAACTGCTCACATCTCCAGCAGGACGGTGAACGGGCCGTCGTTCGTCAGCGACACCCGCATCTGCGCCCCGAACCGCCCGGTCGCCACGGTCGCCCCCAGCGACCGCAGCTGCGCGACCACCTCGTCCACCAGCGGCTCCGCCACCTCGCCGGGCGCCGCCGCGTTCCAGGTCGGCCGCCGCCCCTTGCGCGCGTCGCCGTACAGCGTGAACTGACTGATCACGAGGAGCGGTGCGTCGATGTCGCTGCACGACTTCTCGTCCGCCAGCATCCGGACCGACCAGAGTTTCCGGGCGAGTTGGGCGGCCTTCTCCTTCGTGTCGTCGTGAGTCACGCCGACCAGCACGCACAGGCCCTCGCCCTCGATCGCGCCGACCGTCTCGCCGTCCACGACGACGCTCGCGCCGTCCACCCGCTGTACCACCGCTCGCATGCGCACCATCATGCCCGGTGCCCGAGTGGCCTCCACAGGGGGCCCATTATTGATCCTTAACGCCCCAACTAGGGCCGTTCGGGGGCACTCGGTCACATTGCGGCCACTTGGGGTGGCACCATGCTTCCACACGCCGGTCGAGGGGACGGTTGAGACGTATGAGCACACCGAGCACCGGGCGACTGAAGACGCAGGGCACGCAGAGCGTGCAGAGCCGGCCCCGGCCGCCCGCACAGCGCGGCGAGGACATCCCGCTGCCCGCGGAACCGCCGGAGCACGACCTGGCCCGCCTGAGCCTGCCCGAACTGCGCGTCCTGCGCCGGGACGCACAGCGCGACGAGGCCGACCTGAGCTACGTACGACGGCTGCTCCAGGGCCGTATCGACATCCTGCGCGCGGAACTGGCCCGCCGCTCCCCGGCGGGCGCGGCCGCCGTCGTGGACCGCCTCCCGGAGATCCTCACGGACGCCCCGGCCCGCCACCGCTCCTCGGCCCGCCACGTCACCCTGGGCACCCCGCACAACGAGGAGTACGGCAGGCTGGCGGCCGACATGCTGGCCGAGGTCGAACTCTCCGACCTCCGGGCCCGCACGGACACGGAGCTGAACTCGGCGATGGGCCGCCTGGTCCGCTACGAGCAGGAGGTGTCGCGGCGGCGGCAGCGCCTGCAGCGGACGGCCGACGATTCCAGCGGCGAGATCACCCGCAGGTACCGGGAGGGCGAAGCACAGGTCGACGATCTGCTGACGTAGGGCGCGGCGCCCCTGTTCTTCAGGGGCGCGGGGCACTGCGCGCTCAGCCCCCGCCCACCCGCACCCGAAAATCAATCGGCACCACCCCTGAAACACACCTACGGTGCTGTCATGACTGACGCCGTCGAAGTCCGCCCCATAACCGAACCCGAGCTCGCCGACTGGCACCGTGCCCTGTCCACCGGCTTCCTCCAGCGACCCACCCTCTCGGCCGACCAACTCGACGCCCGCCGAAGGCAGTTCGTACCGGGCAGACTCCTCGGCGCCTTCGACGGCTCCCGCTGCGTCGCGACGTTCCGCTCCTTCGACCAGGAGCTGACCGCGGTCGGCGGCGCGATCCTTGCCGCGGACGCCATCTCCAACGTCACCGTCACCGCCACCCACCGCCGCCGCGGCCTGCTCACCCGCATGATGAGCCAGGACCTGGCCGCGGCGAAGGAGCGCGGAGACGTGGTCGCGACCCTGATCGCCGCCGAGCACCGGATCTACGGCCGCTACGGCTTCGGCCCGGCGACCACGCTGACGGAGTGGACGATCGAGGTCCCGCGGGCCGGCCTGGACCCGCGCTGGGCGCGCCCCGAGGACGGTGGCCGCATCGACCTCGTCGACGGTGAGGATGTCCGCAAGTTCGGCCCCGACCTGCACGAACGTGTCCGCCGCAGCACCCCGGGCGCGGTCAGCCGCAGCGACCTGTGGTGGCAGTTGCGGACCGGCGTGGTCCGCTTCGACGAGGAGTGGAAGGAGCCCTACTTCGCGGTGTACCGCTCGGCGGCCGGCGAGGTGCAGGGCATGGCGGCGTACGACTCGGACGACAACTGGCAGGGCAAGCAGCCGTACAACACCGCCGACGTGCACTGGCTGCTTGGCGCGACCCCGGCGGCCGAGCGCGCGCTGTGGCACTACCTGTGCTCGATCGACTGGATCACCCGGGTGAAGACCGGCTGGCGGTCGCCGGACGACCTGCTGCCGCACTACCTGCCCGACCCGCGCGCCGCGCGGATCACCAACCAGGCCGACTGGCTGTGGGTGCGGATCCTGGACGTCGTACGGGCCCTGGAGGCGCGGACGTACGACAGGGCGGGGTCGCTGGTCCTGGAGGTGGCGGACCGGCAGGGCCTGGCCGGCGGCCGGTTCCGGCTGGACGCCTCCCCCGACGGCGCGTCCTGCACCCCGACCACCGACACCCCCGACCTCGCCCTCGACATCGCCGAACTGGCGAGCGTCTGGCTCGGTGACCAGTCCGTGGCGCGGTTGCACGCCCTCGGACGGGTCCAGGAAGAGCGAATGGGCGCCGCCCGGGAGGCCGACGCCCTGTTGCGCGCATCCGGGCGGCCTTGGTGCCCGGACATCTTCTGAGGCGCTCCTTCCTCCCGGGGACGGTGCCTGAATCACCTGTGTTCACTTGTGGCTGTGCTTGCCGTGCTGTGTTGCTCATCCGTAGCGAGCTGTGAAGTTGTGGCTGTGCGGGTCTGCCTGTGTTCGGTTGTCGGTGTTCAGTTGTGACTGTGCCGGTCGTGCTGGCCGCGCGCCCCGACGGCCGGCCCAGGTGGACCGGGCTCCCGGCTCCCCTCCGGAAGGGAACCCGGATGGCCAACCGTCGAGGAAGTATGACCATGTCGCTTGAGTTGGTGACCAACTCCACAGTACTTATCTCCACTTGGATGCGACTCATAACCACCTTCCCGTGAACTGCCGAAAGATGGCGGGAAGTTGTACTGTTTGTCCGTGGACCCGGAACACGCCTCCGTCAATGGACGGAAGAGGTCACAGCGGCCTCAGGCGTCACACCACGAGGTGGCCGACGAGCTGCGCACCCGGATCAGGTCCGGGGTGCTGCGGCCGGGCCAGCGCATGCCCACGCAGGCCAAACTGGCCGACGAGTTCGGTGTCGAGCGCGGGGCGGTGCGGCAGGCGCTGCGCATCCTGCAGTCGGAGCACCTGCTCACCAACGTGTCGAAGGGCGCTCCGGCGACGGTGGCCCCGGGGCCGGGCCCGGTACGGCTCGCCGTGGGCCCGGAGGCGCCGCCGCAGCCGACCATGGTGGCCCTCACCCCGCGCATAGAGGCGGCCTTCGCGGCCTCGCACGTGAGGATCGACGCGCTCTGCCTGACCTCGGTCTCGCTCAACCTCGCGCTCGGCGGGCCGCTGCGGCTCATCCACGCGGGGCGGCTGGAACCGGCCAAGATCGACGTCCGGGTGCTGCTGCCGAGCCGGAACATCGACCTCGCGTTCCCGACCGCGGTGGCCGCCGACGCCTCGGCCGAGGACGCGGTGCACGACCGCTGGCTGGCCCAGCGCAACGCCCAGGGCCAGGTGCTGCGGCACAACCTGCTGGCGCTGCGCGCCACGCACGGCATCGACGTGCACGTCACGTTCCGGGCGCTGCCCTTCACCCCGCCGGTCAAGCTGTACCTGCTCAACGGGGCGGAGGCGCTGTTCGCGTACTACACGCTGGGGCGCCACGAACGGGAGATCGACCACGAGCACCTGCAGACGTACGACGCCGAGGGCACGCGGTCGATGCTCTTCGCGTTCGAACAGGGCGCGGGGCTGCGGGACACCGCGTTCGTGGACCAGTCCACACGGTGGTTCGACGCCCTGTGGGAGACGATCAGTTCGGAGTTGCAGCTCACGGCCTAGTGCCTGCCGGGCGCCTACAGGGCGGGCCCGGCGAGCATCAGGGCGAGCAGGACGGCGCCGGCGGAGCTGAACGCCGGGCTCTTGGCCTTGATGCCCACGGTGAGCAACAGCAGGCCGATAATGCCAGTGGCACCGTACTTCGACTGGACGATCTGCTCGAAGCCGACGACGAAGGCGGCGGAGAGGAGAGCGAGAGCGGCAGGCATGGTGGTTCCCCCTGTCAGTCGGGAAGCAAGGCTTCCGCCAACTCAAGAGAGTTGGTAACCAACTCTGATTAAGTTGTCCCCAGTTGGTGACTACTTATAAACAACCTTCAAACAACTCCCGCTAGATGGATCAAAGTTGTAGCGTTTGGTCGTGACTCAGGAGAACGTGGCAGTGAACGCCGGCAGCACACCTCAGGAGATCGCCGACACCCTGCGGCAGCGCATCCGCTCGGGCGAGCTCAAGGCCGGCGACCGCCTGCCCACCCAGGCCGAACTGGCCGAGCAGTTCGGCGTGGAGCGGGGAACCGTGCGGCAGGCCGTGCGGTCCCTGCAGGACGGCGGTTACCTCGTCGACGTCGGCAAGGGCAGCCCGCCGCGCATCGCCGAGCCCCGGCCCGCGGCGCTGGACGAACCCCAGACGACGATGGTCGGCCTCGGCCCCCGCATGACGGAGGCGTTCGCCGCCGACCACGTCCGCATCGACGCCGCCTGCCTGACCGCCCAGAGCCTGCTGCCGGCGCTCGCCGAGCCCCTGCGCATGATCCACGAGGGCCGGATCCGCCCCGAACGCATCGACGTCCGCGTCCTGCTCCCCAGCCGGGACATCCCCCTCGCCTTCCCGACGGCCGTCGACGGCGACGACGACACGGTCCACACCCGCTGGCTCGGCATGCGCAACGCCCAGGGCCACGTCCTCCAGTACAACCTCCAGGGCCTGCGCTCCACCCACAAGATCGACGTGAACGTCACCTTCCGCGCCCTGCCGTTCACCCCGCCGGTCAAGCTGTACCTGCTCAACGGCGCGGAGGCGCTGTTCGCGTACTACACGGTCACCCGCCGCGAGGAGCAGACGGAGGATGGCCCGCTCGACATGTACGACGCCGTCGGCTCGGAATCCCTCCTCTTCTCCTTCGAGAAGCGGACCGGCCAGCGGGACGCCGCCTTCGTGGACCAATCCCAGAAGTGGTTCGACGCCCTCTGGGAAACCATCACGACGGACCTGACACTCTCTTAGTGACTTCTGATACGACGCAGACTGAACTGGTGGCAGCCAAGAGCAAGAACACGACCGAAGAGATCGCGGAACTGGTCAGAAGCGCCCGTGTCGTCCTCTGGGACTTCGACGGGCCGATCTGCCGGCTGTTCGCGGGACACTCGGCGGCGGGCGTGGCCGGCGAACTGGTCGACTGGCTGGCGGTCCGGGGCCTGCACGGCCTGGTCACGGACACGGAGCGGGACTCCCTCGACCCGCACCTGGTCCTGCGCGCCGTGGACCGCCGGCACCCCGGCAGCGACCTGGTCGCGGAGTTGGAGGAACGTCTCACCAAGGAGGAACTGCGGGCCACGTCCACGGCGATGCCGACGGCGTTCGCGGACATCCTCATCCAGACGTGGCGGGCGCGCGGCGCCCGTATGGCGGTCACCACCAACAACTCCCCCCGGGTGGTCCGCGCCTACCTCGACGACCGCGCCCTGACCCCCTGCTTCGCCCCGCACATCTACGGCCGCACCCAGGACCTGCACCGCCTCAAGCCCGACCCGCACTGCCTCAACCGCGCCCTCAACGCGATGGGCGCCGCCCCCGGCGCGGCCCTGATGATCGGCGACTCGCCCACCGACTTCGAAGCGGCCCGGACGGCCGGCGTCCCGTTTCTGGGCTACGCGCGTAACGCACGGAAAGCCAAGCTTTTGAGCGAGGCCGGCGCGGGGCATGTGGTGGGGTCCTTGTGGCCGTTGCTGGAGATACTCCGGCACTAGGGGGTGCGGGGCGGGGCCGGCGGGCGGTGTGCCTGCCGCGGCACGCAGCCAACATGCAGAGCAAACCCGATATGTAGATGGCCAGTTGCACCAGGTCATCGATCTGTAACGTGATCCCGAGTATCCGAAACTCCATGGCGTCCGCTCCCTGCAGGCTCCGGTCGACCGCGCGGCACCCGGGCACGCCTGCCCGGTTGTCGGCCACCATCAAGCATGCCCGCGTTTGCGGAAAGCCGGGGAAAGGAACGTTCGCTGTATGGCGGCCAGGCAAGCACGTGACGGCGGTGGCAAGGCGTTCCTGCAGGTCTCCGAGGCGCTGCGGGCCCGGATGGTGGACGGGACGTACCAGTTGGGTGCCGAACTGCCCGCACAAGGCAGACTCGCCAAGGAGTTCGGGGTCTCCCGTGACACCGTGCAGCGGGTGGTGCGCGAACTGGGCAACGAGGGGTGGATCGAGTCCCGCCAGGGCAGCCCGGCGCGGGTCGTCAAGGTCCAGCGGGTCCAGTCCACCACGGCCAAGGCCAGCAGGTCACGGCAGGTGATGATGCTGGGGCCGCTGATAAGCGAGGCGTTCGAGCAGCCCGAAGTCTCCCTGGACGTCTTCACGTTGACCTCGGAGTCCCTCGACACCCACATCCGGCTCCAGGCGGAGCGGATCCGGGCCGGGGCCATCGCCCCCGGCAGCATCGTCGTGCGGCTGCTCCTGCCTGATCCTCAGCTCGACCTGCCGTATCCCGTGGTCAGGCAGGACAGGGAAGATCCGCGCCTGCGGGAGCGGCTGCGCGGCATCACCGACCGGCACACGGAATCGCTGCGCACCGCGCTGCGTGACCTGCAGGCCGAGCGGTTGGTGCCGTCCGTCGACGTACAGGTCAGGCATGTGCGGCTGGTGCCGACCTTCAAGCTCTACATCATCAACGGGGTAGAGGTGCTGCACGGCCTCTACGACGTGATCGAACGGCCCGTCATCCTGGAGACGGGCGAGGAGATCGACGCGCTCGACGTGCTGGGACTGGGAGCCATGCTGACTCACCACGTTGAGGACGCCGACCCGGACTCGCCGGGATCGGTCTTCGTGCTGAAGATGCGGTCCTGGTTCGAGTCGGTTTGGAACCTGCTCGGCGAGTAGCACTTCTGCCAGGTCTTGGCCGGACCGAGGTGGGGGCAAGCGCCGTGCGCTAGCATGCCCGCATTATCTGAGCAACCGCTCCGGTTCCTACGTATGAGAAGGTCAAGCACACCGATCTCAGAACGACCCGACGCAGCGGGGCACCAAACCCACCCGTTGTGGCTACTCGATTGCGCCTCTGGTCGTGCGGACAGTCCGCCGCGTTTACCGTTTGCCGTACTTTCCAGCCAGCGCTAGCAATTCCGGAGCGGCCAGTGGGCGCATCTTCTGTTCCCTCTATTTCCTTTGGGGAACGCGCCAAACCCGGTGCAGGTCATGCGCTTTACCAGCACTTCGTGGGCCTCGCCATGGAAGACGGTAAGGCCCACAGCGGGCACCACAACAGGAACTACGTCCTGCCGTTGGTCGGCCCCGTGGCGCAGCTGCTGGGCCGTGAGTCCGGCACGTCGGTGACGGTGCGCATGCGGCGTGCCGATGCGCTGCCCGTGGTGATCAGGACCTGGCGGAACGAAGCGGAGATCCTCAGGGCCGTCAGGACCGTGCTGCCGAATGTCCCGGAATGTCTCTTCGAGGGAAACGGGTTCGCCTTCCACAGCTATGTGGAAGGAGTGCCGCTGTCCAGCGTCTGCGGCAACGGCAAACCCGTCGACGGACTGCTCGTTGATGAAATCGCCGAACTCCTCGCGCTTATGACCCAGGTGCGCAGGGGTGCGCTGCCCGGCCTGCCGGCCTCCTGGCCCAGCAACGGCCAGGACAGCCAGGGTTTTCTGCAGACGCTGGCGCACTGCGCGGACCGGCAGATCCGACGGGCCAACCTGCACGCCTTCGGCGGACTGTTCGCGGCGCTGGGCATTCCGGAGGACGCCCTCACCCGGTTCGCGGAGCGGGTGCCGGTGATGACGCGGCGGCCGTACAGCCTGCTCCACGCGGACCTGCACCGGGACAACCTGATCGTCACCTACGGCGGTCATCCGTCGCTCATCTGCGTCGACTGGGAACTCGCCACCTACGGAGACCCCCTCCACGACCTCGCCACTCATCTGGTGCGCATGCGGTACCCCGAACACCAGTGGTCCGAGGTGGTCGAGGCCTGGGCCGCGGCCATGAGAGGGATCCGGCCCGGAGCGGTCAACGGTGTGGGCAAGGATCTTCAGCACTACGTCGCCTTCGAGCGGGCGCAGTCCGTCTATCCGGACGTGATGCGCGCCGCGACATCCCTGGACGAATCGTTCGACCAGAAGGGCTTGGACGAGGCCACGGCAGCCGTGCGCCGTGCTCTGGAGGCGGCCGAGGCGCCGCTGAGGTTGCGGCACCTGCCCAGCGAAGCCGAGATCGAGCGCGTTCTGTTCCGGTGGCGGATTTCCCGGGGCGAGGCACGCAAGGGGCTTTTCTCCAGCTTCGTCACCGTGTCCTGGACGCCGGACAAACGTTTTCCCGAGCATCGCGACTTTCCTTATGCGGCTGTCCAGGGGGCCCTGCATGCCGAGGGTGCCGCCCCGGCCGGTCGAGTTTTCAAGGGAACTGGTCACCTGAATTCGGTGGTACGGGTTCCGGGGATCGGATTCCCTGTCGTCGTGCGGCGCATGGTGAAAAATGTGTTCCGTCGCGAACGCAGTTTTCTGAGCGAGCATGCCGTGCTCAGAGCCATCGCACACTCGGGTGTTTCGGTGGCGGCGCCGAGAGTCCTGGCCCTCGGCGAGAGCTACCCGGGGAAGTACCGGAAAGACAGCTTTGCCATTCACACCTACGAAGGGCCGCTCGACATCGACCGGCCCCCGAACCATCCGGTGCACGGCCTGCTGCCGCACGAGGCGGACCGGCTCGTCGACCAGCTCAGCGAGCTGAAGGACGTCGACTACACCGGACTCGATCCGGCCGCCGGTGAAGCGAGCTACAACTTCTACAACTACCTGAGCGAACAACTCGTCCTGCTGGTGAGGCACCTGCCGAAGGAGTCCCAGCAACTCGCCAGGCAGCTCGGCCTGCCGGATGCCGACCGGCTGCGGCAGATACTGGCCAGGCACCAGGTGGCTGATCGCAGTCCGATGCTCCTGCATGGCGACCTGAACCCCTGGAACCTGGTGCGTCGGGACGACGCTATGGCGCTGACCATCATCGACTGGGAGATGGCGGTCGTCGGCGACCCCCTGTACGACCTGGTCCGGCACATGCATCTCACCCCGACCCGGCCGGAGATCCGGGACCGGATGTTCCGCCGCTGGGAGCGCCTGCTGCCGGACGTCTACACCCATGCCTGGCAGCAGGACTGGCGGGTCTACCGGTGGATCGAGATCGTCCGTTCCGCCTACGTCGACCTGGACCGGCTGGTTACCGGAGCGAGCCTGGACGCCCCCAACGTCCGCCGTGCCGTGGACTCGTACGCCATGACACTGGCGGCGGCCATCGCCTCCCTGGGCCTGCCCGCCCGGGCGACGGCGAGCCCCCATCTTGCCCGTGCACTTACCTAGCGGGAACATGAGTGCTCCGAATACCCGTTTGCCCACGGGTCTGCAGGGCCGGCCGGGCAGCGTTGCGCGGAGGGGGCGTGCATGTCGGGGCGGAGCGGTGGTTCGGCGGGTGGGGACGGGATATCGCGGCTGAGGCGCTTTCAGGAGCGCGTCGAGCCGGTGGTGACCCGCATCCTGCTGCTCGGCATCTTCGTCACCGGCCTCACGGCCCAGTTCGTGAAGCCGGTCGGGGACGCCCTGGAGGGCAAGGCCTATCTCGGCGGCGCGCTGCTGAGCCTGGTCGGCTATGTCCTGTACGACCAGGTGAAGGAGCTGACGTCGTCGGTCCGTGCCCCGGCGCGGGTACTGGTGAACTCCAGTCAGTTGGGCGGCTTCGTGAGTGAGGCCTTCGAGGCGCGGCGAGTGGAGATCAGTTTTCTGGGCTACACGGGCGAGACGCTATACAACACCCTGTACCACCGCCTGGAAGATCTCTTCGACCACCCTGGCCCCACCCGCAGGGTGCTGGTCCGCATGCTCGTCCCGGACTTCGGCCAGCCGATGACGGTTCCCTCCAAGGTCGGGGAGCAGGACCTGCCCGTGGACGACCCCGACTTCCGCAAGCGCATGGAGCAGCGCTGCCGTGAGTACGACGGCATCCTCTCCGAACTCGCGGAGCGGCTCACGGCCGTCGGCCGGGTGCACGTCGAGTGCGAGTACCGGCTCTATCCCGGAATCCCGCGCGACAAGATCTGCATCTTCAACCGGCAGCAGGTGCTGCACGGTCTGTACGACCTGTCCGTGCGGATGCGGCTGAACCACCTCGGCGACGAGTACTACGACCCCAAGGGCTACCGGACCGACCTGAACGTGTGGTCCCGGGACGGTGCGGCCGAGGCGGCGGTGGCGACCTGGGCCAAGCACTTCGACGACCTGTGGAACCTCGCGAAGCTCCCGCAGTGGCGGCAGGTCCCGTCGGCTTGACCACCGCTGCGTAGGCTCGGGCGCATGGGTGACATGGGCCTGCGTGAGCGCAAGAAGCGGCGGATGTACGAGGACGTGTCGGACGTCGCCGTGCGGCTTTTCCTGGCGAAGGGGTTCGACGCGGTGTCGGTCGCCGAGGTGGCCGCCGCGGCCGGGATCTCCAAGCCGACGCTGTTCCGGTACTTCCCGGCCAAGGAGGACCTGGTCCTGCACCGGATCGCCGACCACGAGACGGAGGCGGCGCGGCTGGTCGCGGGTGCCGGGTCGCCGGTCGGTGTGCTGCGGGCGCACTTCCTCGCCGGACTCGAACGGAACGACCCGATCACCGGGCTCAACGACCACCCCCAGGTGCTCGCCTTCCACACCCTGCTCAACAGCACCCCCACCCTGGTCGCCCGGCAGTACGCCTACCTGGAGCGGTCGGAGGCCGCGCTCGCCGAGGCTCTCGGCGGCACCCTGGAGGCCAGGCTCGCGGCCGGCCAGATCATCGCCGTACAGCGGATCCTCGCGCAGGACAACTGGCGGCGGATCGCGGCGGGGGAGCGGGTCGAGGAGGTGCGGGGGGACGCGGTGCGGGCGGCGGAGCGGGCGTTCGGGAGGCTGGAGCGAGCCCTCGCGGACACCGGATGACTGCCGGACGGTTGCCGGACGAGTGCCGGATGAGTGCCGGATGAGTGCGGGTAAAAAATTTAACCAAGTTGCATTTTCTCGTTTACGCTGTCCTCCATGCAGCAGGAACTCGACCGCGAACGCGCCTACCACGACACCTGCCGAGCCGCCCTCGCCCGCATGGTCGAAGGCGCCGTCGAGCACGTCGTCACCGGCGAGGACGTCTCCGCCTCCGGTGCCGACGCCGAAGTGCTCGGGTACCGGCTGCGCAGCCGGGCCAAGGAGATGCGCGAGCTGCCGGAAGGCCCGCTGTTCTTCGGCAAGCTCGACTTCGAGGCGGGGGAGCACGCGGGGCAGAGCTACCGCATCGGACGGCTGCGGATCAGCGAGGAACCGACCGCCCCGCCCCTCGTCGTCGACTGGCGGGCCCCCGTCTCCCGCGCCTTCTACCAGGCCGGCCCCGACGACCCGCAGGGCGTGGCGGTACGCCGGCGGTTCGGCTGGGCGCCCGGCAGCCGCGGCGACTCCGCCGACCTCACGGGGCTGGAGGACGAGTACCTGAGCAGGGGGGAGCCCGGGACCGGGAGCACCATCCTCACCCGCGAGATCGAACGGCCCCGGGTGGGCCCCATGCGCGACATCGCCGCCACCATCCAGCCCGACCAGGACGACCTGGTCCGCGCCGGCCTCGCCGACTCCGTCTGCGTCCAGGGCGCCCCGGGCACCGGCAAGACCGCCGTCGGCCTGCACCGCGCCGCCTACCTCCTCTACACCCACCCCCAGCGCATCCGCCGCGCCGGCCTCCTGATCCTCGGGCCCAACCGCACCTTCCTCTCCTACATCTCCGAGGTCCTCCCGGCCCTCGGCGAGACCGGCGTGCGGCAGGCGACCCTGCCGGAGGAGATCGGCCGCCACCCGGTCACCGGCACCGACCCCCACCGCACCGCCGCGCTCAAGCACGACCCGCGGATGGCCGAGGTCCTGCGCCGCGCCCTGTACGCCCACGTCCGCACGGACGCCGTCGCCCCCCTCTCGCTCTCCGACGGCACCTACACCTGGCGGGTCTCCGCCGCCGCACTGACGAAGATCGTCGAGGGGGTGCGGGACGAGGAACCGCCGTACGCCGTCGGACGGGAACGGGTGCGGGGGCGGGCGATGCGGGCCGTACAGCTCCAGGCCGAACGGCGGGCGGGCCCGCAGCCCGGCGCCTGGACCCGGCGCCTGGAACGCTCCCGCGCGATGAGCGCCTACCTCGACACCGTCTGGCCGAAGGTGCGCCCGGAGGAGGTGGTGGCCGAACTCCTCACGGACGGCGAGGTGCTGGCGGCGGCCGCGGACGGGCTCCTCACCCCCTCCGAACAGCGTGACCTGCTCTGGACCCGGCCGCCGCGCTCGTACAAGTCCGCCCGCTGGTCGGCCGCCGACCTGGTCCTCCTCGACGAGGTCGCGGGGCTCGTCGAACACCCCGAGGGCTACGGCCACATCGTCGTCGACGAGGCCCAGGACCTGTCTCCCATGGAGTGCAGGGCGATCGCCCGCCGCGCGGTCTTCGGCTCCCTCACCGTCCTCGGCGACCTGGCCCAGGCCACCACCCCCTGGTCGGCGCGGAGCTGGGCCGCCGTACTGGGCCACCTGGGCAAGCCGGAGGCGGCCGTCGTCCCGCTCACCACCGGCTTCCGGGTCCCGGCGGCGGTCGTGGCCCTGGCCAACCGGCTGCTGCAGCGCCTCGGCACGGACGTGCCCCCGGCCAAGTCCTACCGCGGCGACGGCGAGGTGACGATCCGTCCGACACGGGACGTGCCCGCGACGACGGTCGGCGCGGTGCGGGAGGCCCTGGCCCACCCCGGGTCGGTGGGGGTCGTGGCGGCGGACGCGCAGGTGAGCGCCGTACGCGAGGCGCTGACGGCCGCCGGCCTCGAACCGGCCGGCCCGGACGAGTTGGGCGCGCGGGTGGCCGTGGTCCCGGCGAGCGTCGTCAAGGGCCTGGAGTACGACCACGTGGTGGCCGTGGAACCGGCGGCGGTGGCGGAGGGGGAGGAACGGGGCCTGCACAGGCTGTACGTGGTGCTGACGAGGGCGGTGTCACGGCTGGACGTGGTGCATGCGAGGCCGCTGCCGTTCTGAGCGGCGGCCAGGGCCACGCCCCGCTTCTTCGGGACGCGGGGCTGTACTCAAGCGGCTGCCACCGCTTGCGGCACTCTCTTGCGATCCTGTCCCCGATGCTCCTCTTCCTAGACATCGACGGCACCCTCATCCCCTTCGGCGCCCCCGCCGACCGCCCCTACCCGGTCTACGAGACCGACCGCCCCCCACCCAACCCGCTGCTCACCCGCGTCGACCCCGCCCTCGGCCGCCGCCTGGAGGCCCTCCGCTGCGACCTCGTGTGGGCCACCACCTGGATGGACGACGCCAACGACTGTGTCGCCCCCTGGCTGGGCCTGCCCCCGCTGCCCGTCGTGGAGTGGCCGGACGAGGAGCAGCCGCCGGCCCTGCTGCACTGGAAGACCAGGCCGCTGGTGGCGTGGGCGGGACAGCGGCCGTTCATCTGGCTCGACGACGAACTCACCGAGGCCGACCGCGCCTGGGTCGCCGCCCACCACCGGGGGCCCGCCCTCCTCCACCGCGTCGACCACGAGTTCGGCCTGACGGAGGCGGACTTCGCGGTGCTGGAGGACTGGCTGAAGACCCAGCGCTGACGCCTCACCCCTGGCGGCGTCTCATCCCCCGGCCGCGTCTCGTCCCCCGGCGGAGTCTCGTCCCCGGCTCGGCGCGGACGCGGCGACGGAATCCGCGACGGAATCCGCGACGGAATCCGCGACGGTGTCGGCGAAGACCCGGGCGAGCGGGGAGAGCGCGTCCCAGCGGCGCACCGCCCAGCCGACCGGCAGGGGCGGCAGGCCGGGGACGGGGACGAGACGCAGGGGGCCGTCGTCGCCGGGGACCCGGCGGCCGGGCAGCGCGGGTACGACGGCGTGGCCGAGACCGAGTTCCGCCAGCAGCAGGGCGGTGTCCCAGTCGGCGACGCTCGTGTCGGAGCTGCTGCGCACGCCCAGTTCGGCGAACGCGGCGTCGAGGCGGGCACCCGAGGCGGAGTTCTGCGGCAGCCGGATGAGGCGGATGCCGGCGAGATCGGCCACTTCGAGACGGGCCCTGCGGGCGAGCGGGTCGTCGGCACGGACGGCCAGTACCCAGGGCAGCTCCACGACCCGGCGCTGCTCGATGCCGCGCACCGGACTGCCGAGGGTGACCCAGGCGAGGTCGAGGTGACCGGCGGCCAGGGCGTCGAAGCAGCCGCGGCTGGAGGTCTCCGTCCGGAACTCCAGGTTCACCTTCGGGTGGCGCCGCCGGAAGGCGACGACAGCCTCGGCCATGAAGTGCCGTACGGTCGTCCCGCCCGTGGTGACTCGTACCGAGCCGCTGTCGCCGCTGACGAGGTCGCCCAGGCGCCGCAGGGCCGAGTCCAGACCGGCGATGCCGTCGGCGGCCGCGTCGCACAGCACCCGCCCGGCATGGGTGGGTACGACGCCGCGCGACTGGCGCTCCAGGAGGCTCACGCCGGTCTCCCGTTCCAGCCGCTTCACGTGCTGGCTCACCGCGGACTGGGTGCAGGCCAGCTCCCGGGCGACGGCGCTGAGGCTGCCCGCCCGGCACACGGCCACGAAGACGCGCAGGTCGTCCAGAGTCATGCACCCAAGCTACAGCTTGGCTCTGCGGAGAAATCCATAGGATTGACTGGGGTTGAGGGTCTCGCGATGATCGACGCAGGGCCCTGGGCGGCAACCCGTCCGGCGCCTCCGCGGGGTCCGGACCCGGGCGGAGGCACCGGACGGGTGCCGACCCGAGCGACGGAAGGAACCGCCTCGTGTCCGCTTCCCCTGCTGCTCCGGAGCCCTCCGCGCTCCCCGTTGCCTCCGCCGCCTCCGACCGGGCCGTCGCGCTGCTCCGCGCACTCGGTGCCGCCGAGATCGCCCATCCCGGCGGCACGCTTCTCCCGCACCTCCAGCGCGTCCAGGAGCAACTCGCCGCCTGGGGCGCCCGTCCCGCCCTCCGGCTCGCGGGTCTCGGCCACGCGTTCTACGGCACCGACGGCTTTCCCACCGCCCTGCTGCCCCTCGCCCGCCGCACCGAACTCGCGGCGGTGATCGGCACGGAGGCCGAGGCGATCGTGTATCTCTACGCCTCGTGCGACCGGAAGGCCACCTACCCGGTGCTCGCCGACCCGGAAGCGGCCGTCCGCGACCGTTTCACCGGACGCGCCCGTGTCCCCGGTCCCCAGCCGCGCCGGGACTTCGCCGAGCTGACGGCCGCCAACGAACTCGACCTCGCCCGCATCGACCCCGCCTTCCGGGAGAAGTGGGGCCCCGGCCTCCTCACCCTCTTCACCCGCTTCCGCCCCCTGCTGAGCAGCCCGGCCTGGTCCGCCTGCCGCGCCGTTCTCGCCGGGTCATGAGCCCCGGCACGAGCCGACACGAGCCGGTACGAGCCGCTACGAGCCGGTACGAGCCGGTACGAGCCGGTACGAGCCGGTACGAGCCGGTACGAGCCGGTACGAGCCGGCACGAGCCGGTACGAGCCGGTACGAGTCGACATAAGCCGACACGAGTCGGTACGAGCGGCCACGAACCCTCTGTGCCGCCTCCGGCGCCCCGTCCTCAGGCGGGGCGCTCGGCCATGACGACCAGACCCGGCCCGCTGAACTCGTCCGCCGGGAGCCGGAGTTCGGCGACGGGGCGCAGCCCGGCCCGCTCGATCAGGCCGACGAACTGCTCCGGGCGCCACTTGTGCGTGGTCCAGCGGACGGCCACCCCGCCGTAGGCCTCCGTGCGCACCACGTCCTCGTCGCCGACATGGGTGCCGGTGATGAAGTGCCCGCCCGGCTTCAGGGCCCGCGCGAACATTGCGAGGACCTGAGGGAGGACGTCGCGCGGGAGGTTGAACAGCGACCACCACCCGAGTACGCCGGCGAGGGACGCCTCTTCGAGGCCGAGGTCGGTGGCGGAGGCGACGCTGAAGCGGCAGTGCGGATACAGCCGGCGGGCGTTCTCGATCATGCCGGGCGAGAGATCGACGCCGGACACGTCGAGTCCGCGTTCGGCGAGGTAGGCGGTCACCGTTCCGGGCCCGCAGCCGACGTCGAGGACCGGCCCGAGTCCGCTCACGGTGTCGGCGAACGCGTCGATCGACGCCTTGAGCCAGGGATGGCGACGGATGTCGCCCATTCCCGTCGTCGCCACCATCTCGGCGTAGTTGTCGGCCACCCGGTCATAGGACTCACGGACCACGTCGAGATCGGCCGGCCGGTCAATTTGGTGTGCACGCATCAGCCAACACTAGGGCGACGGGTCCGCTCCGGCAGGAGGTTGACCGACTCGGCCCGCAGCGCGCAGACCCGGCCACGGCCCGGGCCCGGTCGGCCATCCGGGTATGGCGCGGCACACTTTTGCAAGCAGGTGCTTGCAATTGTTAGCGAGGGTGGGGCAGGGTGGAGGTATGGCATCGCTGAACGTCGGCAATCTCGGTGAGTATCTGCGTGAACAGCGGCGCAACGCGCAGTTGTCGCTCAGGCAGCTCGCCGATGCCGCCGGGGTGTCCAATCCGTACCTGAGCCAGATCGAGCGCGGGCTGCGCAAGCCGAGCGCGGAGGTGCTCCAGCAGGTCGCCAAGGCCCTGCGCATCTCCGCCGAGACGCTGTACGTCCGCGCCGGAATCCTCGACGCCGAGCGGGATCTGAACGAGGTGGAGACCCGTGCGGTCATCCTCGCCGACCCCACCCTCGACGAGCGGCAGAAGCAGGTGCTGCTGCAGATCTACGAGTCGTTCAGGAAAGAGAACGGCTTCGGGTCGGGCGAGGAGCGCGCGAGCGACACGGACACCGTCGGCGCCGGGGATCACGACCCAGGCCGCGACACCGATGACAGCGACACCGATGACAGCGAGACCGAAGACAGCGACACCGAAGACAGCGAGACCGATCCGCGGCGGACGGCCGGATGAGCCGGCCAAGCGCGCCGGCCGCCACGCCGCGGACCGAAAAACCCTCAGCCGAACTTTAATACGGGAGGACCATCACCATGGCCATCACCGACGACCTGCGCAAGACCCTCAGCGACCCGACTCCGTTCTATTTCGCCGCCGGTACCGCCGACCTGGCCCTCCAGCAGGCCAAGAAGGTTCCCGGCCTGGTCGAGCAGCTGCGTGCCGAGGCCCCGGCCCGCATCGAGGCGGTCCGCAAGACCGACCCGAAGGCCGTCCAGGAGAAGGCCGCCGCCCGTGCCAAGGAGGCCGGCGTCAAGGCCAAGGAGGCGCAGGCCAGCCTCCAGTCCAAGGTCAACGACTTCATCGTCTCCCTGGACGGGGACCTCAAGAAGCTCGGCGAGTCCGCCCAGGACTTCGCGCTGCGCCAGGTCGGCGTGGCCGCCGAGTACGCCGTCAAGGCCCGCGAGACCTACGAGAAGGTCGCCGAGCACGGTGAGCAGGCCGTGAAGACCTGGCGCGGCGAGGCCGCCGACGAGATCGAGGACCTGGCCATCGCCGTCGAGGGCAAGCCCGAGGCGGTCGCGGTCAAGGAGGACGAGAAGAAGGCGGACGAGCCGAAGGCCGCCGAGGCCAAGCCGGCCGCGGCGAAGAAGGCCCCGGCCGCCAAGAAGACCCCGGCCCCGCGCAAGGCCACCCCGGCCAGGAAGACCACTCCGCCGGCCAAGTAAGCGGCGCCCGCATCAGGAGAACGTACGGGCCGGGCACCATAAGGGTGCCCGGCCCGTTCTACGGGTACGGTGGCCGCGTAGGGATCGGGAGAGAGCGGGTGGTGACGGCATGCTGATGCTGGGATTCGCAGGGTTCCTGGGACTGCTGAAGATCGTCCTGATGGCCCTGGCCGCGTTCGGGCTGGTCGACGCCGTGTTCCGGCGCGAGGACGCGTTCCGCGCCGCCAACAAGCAGAACAAGATGTTCTGGCTGATCATCCTGGCCATCGCGCTGGTCGTCAGCTACCTCTTCTCGATCCTCTCCATCCTCCCGATCGCGGGCGTGGTGGCGAGCATCGTCTACCTCGTCGACGTCCGGCCCGCGGTCAAGCAGGTGTCCGGCGGTGGCGGCGGCTGGCGAGGCCGCCGCGGCGGCAGCAGCAGCGACGGCCCGTACGGCCCGTACAACGGCGGCCGCTAGGCGCCCCGTAGGGGCGGCCGGGGGTTCCCCCGGCCGAAGGCTGGGGGAGGAACTGCGCGACCAGCCACCCACGCACCTGCCGGCGGCCGACCACCGAACCGGAAACGGCGAGCAGCCGCTCAAACCCCTCGATCCAGCAGCACAACGGCCACGTCATCCGTCAGCTCGCCCCCATTGAGCTGCCGCACCTCGTTCACCGCCGCCCGCAGCAACGCCTCCCCGGTCAGGCCGGCGGCCAGCTGTCGCCGGACCATCTCGACCATCCCCTCCTGCCCCAGCCGCTCGCCGCCCGAGCCCACCCGGCCCTCGATCAGGCCGTCGGTGTAGAGCATCAGGCTCCACTCGGCGCCCAGCTTCACCTGCATCCGCGGCCACCGGGCACCCTTCAGCAGCCCCAGCGCCGGGCCGTTGTTCTCGTACGGCAGCAGCTCCGCCGGCCGCCCGGGCCGGGCCACCAGCGGCGCCGGGTGCCCGGCCAGGCAGAGCCCGGCCCGGCGTCCGTCCGGCGCTATGTCGACGGTGCAGAGCGTCGCGAAGATCTCCTCGTCGGAACGCTCGTGCTCAAGGACCTCCTGCAGAGTGCTCAGCAAATCGTCGCCGCTCAGCCCCGCCAGGGTCAGCGCCCGCCAGGCGATCCGCAGCTCCACGCCGAGCGCGGCCTCGTCCGGGCCGTGCCCGCACACGTCGCCGATCATCGCGTGCACGGTCCCGTCGGGCGTGCGCACGGTGTCGTAGAAGTCGCCGCCGAGCAGCGCACGGGAGCGGCCGGGGCGGTAGCGGGCGGCGAAGCGCAGCGAGGAGCCGTCGAGGAGGGGCGTGGGCAGCAGGCCCCGCTCCAGCCGGCGGTTCTCCTGTGCGCGCAGCCGTCCCTCCGCGAGCTTGCGCTCGGTCGTGAGGGAACGCTTGCGCTCGACGGCGTACCGGATGGCGCGGCTCAGCAGCCGTCCGTCCAGTTCGTCCCGGAAGAGGTAGTCCTGCGCGCCGACGCGCACGGCCTCGGTGCCGCGCTCGGCGTCACCGGAGGCGGTGAGGGCCAGCACGGCGTGCCGGGGCGCGAGTTCCAGCACGTGCTTGAGCACGCCGAGCTCGCCCTCCGTGCCCTTGCCGCCCGGCGCCGGCAGCGCCAGGTCCAGCAGGATGCAGTGGACGTCGTCGGTCAGCAGCCGCTCGGCCTCGGTGAGGTTGCGGGCGGTGCGGACGCGGATCGAGGTGCCGGACGCGTCCTGCAACTCGGGCAGGACCGGTGAACCGGCCGGATCGTCCTCGATCAGCAGCAGGGTGAGAGTGGTGCCGCCGGTGTTCTGGGTGGCGGCTTCCGTGCGGTTGGCCTCTTCCTTGAGGGGGCCGCCGCCCTGTGCGGGCGCGGCGGCCGGCGCCTGACCACTCTCCACGGCCGGGATCGCTCTCTGCCGCGGTACGGGTACGGGCATCGTGTTGGGTTCCTTCCCTCCCCCCGAGGGCATGGCGGGGCGAGGGACCTCGACCCACCCGACGGGGACCATAGCGGTACTGGCCACCGCAACGGAATGGTGTGAGGCGCGTCGCTCTGTCTCAGGCCATTGGCATATGCCGCGTGCCGTACCGCAGTTGGACAAGAAGGCCGCCCGACGGGGATGACGAAGGTCACGTGCCGCCTGAGTTTGAGCGGGTGTTGCGGTGCACTGAGTCACATGACGCAGCTCACGAAAGGGACATCACGCCTAAAGCGCCTGGGGATGGCGGCCAGGTCCGGTCACGACCGGTCGGGACAGGGCCTGGACCGGTCAGGTCGGGTCAGGAGTCCGGTCGTACCACCCCGAGGATCGGCATCGATCCCGCGCCGCCGATCGACACCGTCCGCCCCGGGCGCGGGGCCTGGATGATCGCGCCGTCCCCGACGTACATCGCGACATGGCTGGCGTCGTCGTAGTAGATGATCAGGTCGCCGGGCCGCATGTCCTTCACGTCGATGTGCCTGAGCTGCTTCCACTGCTCCTCGGAGGTGCGCGGGATCGGCTTCCCGGCGCTCGCCCAGGCCTGCGAGGTCAGCCCGGAGCAGTCGTAGGAGTCCGGGCCCTCGGCACCCCACACGTACGGCTTGCCGAGCTGGGCGGTGGCGAACGCGACCGCCTTCTTGCCCGCCGCGGACGCCTTGCTGTGGATCTCGTCGAGTATCCCGGTGTCCAGCCAGGCGGTCTGCGCCTTGTAGGCCGACTCCCGCTCCAGCTCGGCGAGGCGCTCCCGCTGTTTCTTCTGCAGCGTCGACTGGAGCTTCTCGGCGGCGGCGATCCGCTGCGTGATCTTCTTCTTGGCGGCGGCCTTCGCCCTGCGGCCGGCCTCCAGCCTGTTCCACTGGGCGGCCGCGTCCGCCGCGTACTGCTTCAGGTCCTGCTGGGTCCGGGTCAGTTCCCTGATCAGCGCCCTGGTCGCGCGCTCGCCCTGGAGCACCCGCCCGGCCCCGTCCAGGAACTCGGAGGGGTTGTCGCTCAGCATCAGCTGGGCGCTGTCCGGCAGTCCGCCGGTGCGGTACTGGGCGGCGGCCGCCCGGCCCGCCCGCTCCTTCAGCCCGTCGAGCTTCTGCTGCCCCTTGACGATCTTCTTGGCCAGGCCGACGATCTCGGCGGACTGCTTCCGGGCCGCCTCCTCGGCGGCGTTGTACGCGTCGGTGGCGACGGCCGCGTCGTGGTAGAGCTTGTCCAGCTTCTCCTGTACGGCCTCAAGGTTCCTGTCCGGCGGCACGGTCACGGAGGCGCCGGTGGAGGCGCCGGCGGAGGTTGAGGCGCTGGGGGAGGGTGTCGGAGCGGGTGCCGCGAACGCCGTGCCCGGCGCCGCCAGCACCGTCACCGCGCAGACCACGGTCACCGCCGTCGCCAGGATCCCGCGCCCGCCCGGCCGGACGGTGTGCTTGTCCGGTCCCATGACCCGACCCTCCAAAACTGATTAACCGTCAGTAACTTATGGCACGTGGAGGATCGTGCCACGGCGCGCTGCAAAGCGACAGAGGTACGCGCCGCAAAGCGACAGAGGTGACGGCAGGTGGGTTCCTCCCCGGTTTCCCCCCGAGCATGACGATCTCCCCGCCTTTGTGACGAACGACTCACCGAGATCGTTCCCACCTCGCCCCGTCAGGCCCTCGGCGCCAATGCCCCCCACGCCACCGTCACTTCGCCCTGCCGCCAGCGCGCCGCCGAGTCCGTCACCGGCCAGTCGGCCGTCAGGTCCCGCACCGCCCGCAGCCACCGCTGCCGGGCGCCGTACGACGCGTAGGGCGCGGCCGCCGCCCACGCGCGGTCGAAGTCCCGCAGGAACGCGTGCACCGGCTCGCCCGGCACGTTGCGGTGGATAAGCGCCTTCGGCAGCCGTTCCGCGAGGTCGGACGGGCGGTCCAGGGACCCGAGCCGGGTCGCGAAGGTGACCGTCCGCGGCCCCTCCGTCCCGAGCGCGACCCACACGTGCCGCCGCCCGATCTCGTCACAGGTCCCCTCGACCAGCAGCCCGTCCGGCGCGAGCCGCCCGCACAGCCGCCCCCACACCTCGGCGACCTCGCCCTCGTCGTACTGCCGCAGCACGTTGGCCGCGCGGATGAGCAACGGCCGCACGGGGAGGGGGATCTCGAACCCGCCGTGCCGGAAGGTGAGCCCCTCGCGCTCGTACGGCCGGGCCGCGGCGACCCGCGCGGGCTCGATCTCGACCCCGACGACACGCGCGCGTGGCGCGACGGTACGCAGCCGGCCGAGCAACTCCACGGCGGTCCAGGGGGCGGCGCCGTAGCCGAGGTCGACGGCGACGGGGTCGGCGGCGCGACGCAACGCGGCACCGTGCGTGGCGGCGATCCACCGGTCCATCCGGCGCAGACGGTTGGGGTTGGTGGTCCCGCGCGTCACGTTTCCCACGGGGCGGGAGGCGGCGCGGGCTGTCATGCCTACGAGGGTAAGCGCCCCGTAAGGGGCGCGGGGAACTGCGCGACCAGCCCCCACCCACCCGCACCCGAACTGGTACGCGAACCACCCCTACGCATCCCGCCCTCGAACGGTTGAGCGACAACAGGCAATGTGTCGGCAAAATCAACCACCCCCGGAATGGGAACCCACCCCTCCGCGTTGCACCCCGTTGGAGGGCAGTCGATGCCCTCCCACCGGCATGCCCGCACCGAGAGAGGACCGCCACGTGAGCCAGTACGTCAGCAGGCTCGGGCGCCGCTCCCCGTCGGCTCCCTCCCGGCTCCGCCGGGCCCGCCGGCCGCGCCGCGTCGCCATGCTCTCCGTGCACACCTCACCGCTCCACCAGCCCGGCACCGGCGACGCCGGCGGCATGAACGTCTACATCGTCGAGCTCGCGCAGCGCCTCGCCGCGATCGACATCGAGGTCGAGATCTTCACCCGGGCCACCTCCGGCGGCCTCCCGCCCACCGTCGAACTCGCCCCCGGCGTCCTCGTCCGGCACATCGACGCCGGCCCCTACGAGGGCCTCGCCAAGGAGGACCTCCCGGCCCAGCTGTGCGCCTTCACGCACGGCGTGATGCAGGCCTGGGCCGGCCACCGCCCCGGCCACTACGACCTTGTCCACTCGCACTACTGGCTCTCCGGCCACGTCGGCTGGCTCGCCGCCCAGCGCTGGGGCGTCCCCCTGGTGCACGCCATGCACACCATGGCGAAGGTCAAGAACGCCAGCCTGGCCGACGGCGACACCCCCGAACCCGCCGCCCGGGTCATCGGGGAGACCCAGATCGTGGCCGCGGCCGACCGCCTCATCGCGAACACCTCCGAAGAGGCCGACGAACTCGTACGGCACTACAGCGCCGACCCCGCGAAGGTCGCCGTCGTCCACCCCGGCGTGAACCTCGACCGGTTCCGCCCGGCGGACGGCCGAAGGGCGGCCCGCGCCCGCCTGGGCCTCCCGCAGGACGCCCTGATCCCGCTCTTCGCGGGCCGCATCCAGCCCCTCAAGGCCCCCGACGTGCTGCTCCGCGCCGTGGCCGTGCTCCTCGACCAGCGCCCCGAACTCCGCTCCCGGATCGTCGTGCCGATCGTCGGCGGCCCCAGCGGCAGCGGTCTCGCCAAGCCGGAGGGCCTGCAGAAGCTGGCCGCGCGGCTCGGCATCGCGGACGTCGTCCGGTTCCGCCCGCCGGTCGGCCAGGAGCAGCTCGCGGACTGGTTCCGGGCGGCCTCCGTCCTCGTCATGCCCTCCTACAGCGAGTCCTTCGGCCTGGTGGCCATAGAGGCCCAGGCGGCGGGCACCCCCGTCCTCGCCGCCTCGGTCGGCGGTCTGCCGGTGGCCGTACGGGACGGCGAGACCGGTTTCCTGGTGCGCGGTCACGATCCCGCCGAGTACGCGCGCGTGCTGAGCCGCTTCGCCGACGACGCTTCTCTGGCGGACCGTTTCGGCAGCGCCGCCGCCCGGCACGCCCAGTGCTTCGGCTGGGACACGGCGGCCGCCGCCACCGCCGACGTCTACCTGGCCGCGACCCAGTCCCACCGCCGTCGCGTACGCTCGGCCCATGGGTGATGCTTCACAGGAACGGCAGGCGGCGCAGGTCATCGAGGGTGTCCTGAAGGACGCCGAACTGGAGTGGGAGAGCCCCGAGTCCGGCACCTACGTCGTGCAACTCCCCGGCACCCGCAAGCTGAAGACGACGGTCTCCCTCATCGCGGGCCGCCACTCCCTCTCCCTGAACGCCTTCGTCATCCGCCACCCGGACGAGAACGAACCGGCCGTCCACCGCTGGCTCCTGGAGCGCAACCTCAAGCTGTACGGCGTGAGTTACGCGGTCGACCGCCTCGGCGACGTCTACGTCACCGCCCGCCTCCCGCTCTCCTCCGTCACCGCCCCCGACCTCGACCGGCTCCTCGGCCAGGTCCTGGAGGCCGCGGACGGCGCCTTCAACACCCTCCTGGAGCTGGGCTTCGCCTCCGCGATCCGCAAGGAGTACGCGTGGCGGGTGTCCCGGGGCGAGTCGACGCGCAACCTGGACGCGTTCACACATCTGATCGACCGTCCCGCTGACTGACTTCAGCTCCGCACCCGAACCCGTACCTGAGCCCGTACCCGATTAAGACCTGCACGCCTCTTTCGAGGTGCCGGGTCGTCGTGGCATGCTCACCGCCGACGCAAATATGAACGTCGTTCACAACCATGAAAGCCGCCATGGGAAGGACGTACGGAATGAGCACCACGCACCACGGCGTGACCGCCGCCGGTATGACCAGACGGACCCTGCTCGCCGGCGCCACTGCGGTGGCCGCGGCCGCCGTGACGGGCGGCACGGCCCACGCCTCCGACGGCCAGGTCCCCTCCCTCTGGCGGGAGTTCACCCGCACCCCCTTCACCCACCCGCAGATCCCCTACGTCGGCCGGGCCGGAGCGGCCCGCGTCCGCCGCCTCCCCGTCGTCGCCGACATCCGCGCGTACGGTGCCGTCGCCGACGGCGTCACCGACTGCGCCCCCGCGATCAACCGTGCCATCGCCGCTGCCGGACGGGCCGGCGGTGGCACGGTCACCATCCCGCCCGGCACCTTCCGCATCGACGGCATGGTCCTGATCGGCTACGACAACGTGGTGCTGCGCGGCGCCGGCAGCGGCCGTACGACCCTGTACGCGACGAAGAACCTCACCGAGCTGATCGGCCCGTACGGCTCCCGCTACGGCGGCACGAAGTCGGCGTGGTCCTGGGCGGGCGGGCTCATCTGGCTGGCGCCGAAGCCCCGTTGGGACTCGCTGGTGGCCGCGATCAAGGCGCAGGCCTGGCCCTTCGAGGGCTGGACCGGCAACAGGCGCGACGAGTGGGAGCAGCTGACCCCCGTCGAACCGGCCCGGCAGGGCGACCGGACGGTCACCGTCGCCGACCCCTCCCGCCTGCGCCCCGGCCGCCTGGTCCTGCTGCGGGTCGCCGACGACACCGCCCACACCCTCCTCCAGCACATGTCCGGCGGCGGCCCGGGACCGGCGTCGTACTACTGGGAGGACAAGACCAAGCTCCTGTCGTACGTCCCCTACGAGTGGCCCGTCCGGGTCACCGCCGTCCGCGGCCGCAGGGTGACCCTGGAACGCCCGCTCCCGCTGGACCTCCGCCCGGAGTGGAACCCCCAGTTCACCACCCACGTCCGCGAACTGACCGGCTCCGGGGTCGAGGGCCTCACCCTCGACGTCATGGAGACCCCGCAGTCCCCGCACCTCCTCGACAAGGGCTACAACGGGGTCGTCCTGCAGTGCGCCTACGACTGCTGGGTGGACGACGTCACCGTCCGCAACGTCGACAACGGCTTCGGCCTGGTCGCCGCCTCCGCCTGCACCCTGCGCCGCACCCGGGTCGGCGGCCGGGGCGAGCACCACCCTTACTTCTGCCGCGAGGGCTCGCACGACAACCTCGTCGAGGACTTCACCGTCGAGCAGCGCACGGTCCCCGCCCCGTCCGACACCCAACTCCACGGCATCAACGTCGAGGGGCTGTCCTCCTACAACGTCTGGTCGCGCGGCGAGATGCAGATGGGCACCTTCGACTCCCACCGCGGCCTGCCGTTCGCCAACGTCCGCACCGACATCACCGTGGACAACAACGGCCGGCACGGCGGCGACGCCAACGCCGGACCGCTGTTCGGCGCCCGCTTCACCCACTGGAACGTTCGAGTGACCAACGGCCGCGCGGGTCTGATGCGCCTCGACGGCCTGGCCCCGTACTCCGCGACGGTCGGCCTCAACACGGTCACCGACTTCGACCAGATCGACGTACCTGACTTCACCGGCGACCTGAACTCCCGCCTGGAGCTGTACGGCACCTGGGACGCGGTACGGCCGCGGAACCTGTACGAGGCTCAGCGCGCGCTGCTCCGGTAGCGCCCCGGCGTCACCCCGACCAGCCGCTTGAAGTGCCGGGTGAGATGGGCCTGGTCGTAGAAGCCGGTGGCGGTGGCCGTCTCGCCGGGCGGTACGCCGTCGAGCAGCAGCCGGCGGGCCCGGCCGACCCGGCGGGACATCAGGTACTGGTGCGGGGCGATGCCGTACGCGCCGCTGAACGCCCGTACCAGGTGGGCGGGATGGGCGTGCAGCAGCCGGGCCGCCTCCTCCAGGGCGAGCCCGTCGGCGACCCGCTCGTCGAGGAGTTCGCGCAGGGTGCGGGCGAGGGCCGGGTCCGGGGGGTCGGGGGTCACGGGCCGGGGGCGGAGCAGGTCCCGCAGCCGTTCGCCGATCAGGGTGAGCCGGCTCTCGGCCTCCAGTTCGTCACCGGGGCGGGCGAGCGCGGCGTGCAGCAGTCCGACCCGCTGCCGCAGCAGGGGATCGCGCAGGTCGGGCCCGTCGACGGCCGGCCCGATCAGGTCCTGCCCGAGGATGCTCTCGTCCAGGTAGACCACGCGTTTGCGGAAGCCGTCCGCGGTGGCGGGGGAGCCGTTGTGCGGCACATGCGGGGGCAGCAGCGAGACCGTGTCGCCCGGGGTGCCGTGCTCGTGCCGTTCGAGGTCGTACCGTACGGCGCCGGCGTCGACGATGAGCAGCGTCCAGGCGTCGTGGACGTGCATCGGGTAGGCGTACTCGGTGAAACGGGCGTGGAAGACCTCGGTGACGCCCGGGACGCGGGGGCGCCAGGCGGTTACTTCCTGTGCGACGGACTGCCGGGCGGCCATGCAAAGAACGTACAAGACCCGGATGAACGGCGCCCGGCAGTCTCGGGGCATGAGCACTTCCAGTACGGACGCCGTCCGTTTCGACACGAAGATCGCCGTGCTGCTGCGGGACGACCTGGAGCCCTGGCAGCGCCTGAACGTGACCGCGTTCCTGGTCAGCGGCCTGGGCGCGACGCTCCCCGAGGTGGTGGGGGAGCCCTACGAGGACGCCGACGGCGTCGCCTACCTGCCGATGTTCCGGCAGCCGGTACTGGTCTTCGAGGGCGGCAAGGAGACCCTGAAGGCCGCGCACGAGCGGGCACTGAGCCGCGCCCTGCCCCGGGCCGTCTTCACCGCGGACCTGTTCTCGACCGGAAACGACCGCGACAACCGGGCGGCGGTGCGTGCCGTGCCCACGGCGGAGCTGGACCTGGTGGGGCTCGCGGTGTACGGACCGCGGAACGGGGTGGACAAGGTGCTGAAGGGGGCGCGGATGCATCCGTGAGCGCGGACCGGCTGAGCCGGTAGGAGGATTCACGCGGCGTGATCGAGTGAGCGGATCATCGTATCTGAACATGATCTTTGTGAATGTCGCATCTCAGAGTCATGCGATACACCAGACTCTCCAGCTCGGCCGCGGTGGCGGCAGCGGTCGTCACATGTGTGACGGCGGGACCGGCGGCCGCCGGTGGCGGCGACGACTCCTCGACACCGGTCGCCTGCAACACGATGGCGCTGACCACCGCAATCCTCGGCGCGTCCCCGGGCGAGACCCTGTCCCTCTCCCGCGATTGCGTCTACCAGCTGACCGCCCCCGTCGGCGCCACCGGTGACGGTTTGCCGCGCATCGACCGGGACCTCACGATCCGGGGCAACGGCGCGACGATCGTCCGCACCGGTAACCCGACCGCCACCTTCCGGATCTTCGAGGTCGTCTCCGGCGGCCGGCTCCGCCTGGAGGACCTCACTCTCCGTGGCGGCAGGGCCAACGGCGACGGCGGAGGCATCCTCGTCAGCGCCGGCACGCTCAGACTGACCGGTGTCGACGTGCTCCAGAGCACCGCCTCGGGGAACGGGGGCGGTGTGGCGGTGTCCACCAGTGGCACGGCGATCATCCGGCGCGGCTGGGTGGCGTTCAACAACGGGGCCAACGGCGGCGGGCTGTTCAACGAGGGGACGCTGGGCCTGGAGGACGCCGAGATCAGCCGCAACCACGCCCAGTCCATCGGCGGTGGAATCGCCCAGGCGAGCGGCAGCACCTACGTCCAGGCGACCCTCATCAGACGCAACACGTCGGCCGCCGCCGGCGGCGGTGTCGGCATCGTCGGCGGCACGGCGCAGATCGACGACAGCAAGATCGCGAACAACACGACCGGCTCCCTGGGCGGCGGCATCGCGAACACGGTGCAGCTGACGCTGGAGAAGACGGAAGTCAGCGGCAACGTCGCCGCAGCCCCGGGGGGCGACGGCGGCGGCATCTACAACGCCACGGCGAGCGGCGTGCTCGTCCTCAAAGGCAGCAACGTCCTCGGCAACAGCGCGAACGGCCCGACCACCGGCACCGATTCGGCGCAGGGCGGCGGTATCTACAACGACGGCGGCCCGGTCACCCTCGACCACAGCAACGTCCGCAACAACTCCGCCACGGTGGCACCCGGAGGCGTCTTCACGAACAGGACGTTCACGGTCACCGACTCGGCCATCACCCGCAACAACCCGACGAACTGCGCGGGAAGCCCCACGGTGGTCACGGGCTGCACGAACTGACACGCGGCTCAGCGGTCCTGCCCCTGACTTCCGGTCTCCTGACTTCCGGTCCCCTGCCTTCGGGTTCCCTGACTGCCGGTCTCCTGCCTTCGGGTTCCCTGACTGCCGGTCTCCGGCCGACCGGGACAGGGGCCGACCGTGTGACCTCGGTTCCTCGGTTCCCCTCCCCCCCCGCAACCGTCAGCGGCGCGCCCCGGCCCCGTCCGCCTCTTTACCGGCCTCCGCGGCTCCCTCCGCCTCCGCCGCCTCCGCCGCCTCCGCGGTCTCGGTACCGGCGGCCCTCTGCTCCACCGGCAGCCGCCGCATCAGCACCCCGTACCCGAGCGCCGCCACCGTCCCCACGACCGCGCACACCCCCCACAGCCACCGCGCCCCGAACCGGTCGATGACGACCCCGGACAGCAGCGGCGCGATGAGCGCGGCGGCCGACCAGGACAGCGTGTACATCCCCTGGTACCGGCCCCTGCCGTGCACCGGCGAGAGCTGTACCACCAGCCCTGTCTGGGTCGGCGCGTTGACGATCTCGGCGAGCGTCCACACGCAGACGGTGAGCGCGAACACCCCGACCGACCCGGCGAACGCGGTGAGCCCGAACCCGTACCCCGCGAGCAGGGACGAGACGACGAGCAGGGACCGCGGATCCCGGTGCTGGATGACCCGGGTCACCGGAATCTGCAGGACCACGATGAGGATGCCGTTCACGGCGATGGCCATCCCGTAGTCGGCGGGTGAGAACCCGGCCTCCCCCATCGCCACCGGCAGCCCGACCGACCCCTGCTGGAAGATCAGGGCGACGAGGAACGACAGCCCGACGACGCTCATGTACCGCCCGTCGCGCACCACGGTCCCCAGGCTGACCTCTCGGTCCCCGGCGACCTCCGCGGCCCCGCGCCGAGGCCGCGACTCGGGCAGCCGGAGGAAGACGAGAACGGCGCAGACGGCGGTCATCCCGGCCTCGATCAGGAACCCGGCGCGGTAGCTCACCTCGGCGATGAACCCGGCCCCCATGGAGGACACGGCGAAGCCCAGATTGATCGCCCAGTAGTTGAGCGAGAAGGCCCGCACCCGGTCCTCGGGCCGCACGATGTCGGCCATCATCGCCTGCACGGCCGGCCGGGAGGCGTTGGAGGCCACGCCGACGAGGAAGGCGACGGCGGCGATGGCGACGGGATCGCGGACGAAGCCGAGCAGCGCGACGGCCGCGGCGGTGGACCCCTGCGCGACGAGCAGCGTCGGCCGCCGCCCCAGCCGGTCCGCCATCACCCCGCCCGCCAGCGAGGACACGACCCCGCCGAGCCCGTGCAGCGAGGCGACGAGCCCGGCGTACGACGCGCTGTACCCCCGGTCGAGGGTCAGGTACAGGGCCATGTACGTGGCCACGAAGGCGCCCAGCCGGTTGACGAGGGTGCTGGTCCACAGCCACCAGAACTCCCTGGGCAGACCGGAGACGGTCTCCCGGACGGCGCGGCGCAGGGCGGCGGACGGCATGGTTCCCCCAGGGCAGGCGTGAGCGGTGCAGATGCAGCGGATACAGATGCAGCGAGTAAGGACGCGGCGGATGCGGGCGACGCGGATGTAAGTGACACATCCACCGTCCGGAACTTACTTACCTACCGCTCGCCTGAGCCAGTCAATTAACAAATGCAGTCAACTGTCCGCCCCCTGGGACGCCCTGTGGGCGCCCGCCCGCCGCCCCGAATCCGTGGATTACGCTCTGACCCATGGCCGACGCACCGTACAAGCTGATCCTCCTCCGCCACGGCGAGAGCGAGTGGAACGCGAAGAACCTGTTCACCGGCTGGGTGGACGTCAACCTCAACGAGAAGGGCGAGAAGGAGGCAGTCCGCGGCGGTGAGCTCCTGAAGGACGCCGACCTGCTCCCCGACGTGGTCCACACGTCCCTCCAGAAGCGCGCGATCCGCACGGCGCAGCTCGCCCTCGAAGCGGCCGACCGCCACTGGATCCCGGTCCACCGCAGCTGGCGCCTGAACGAGCGCCACTACGGCGCCCTCCAGGGCAAGGACAAGGCGGCGACGCTGGCCGAGTTCGGCGAGGAGCAGTTCATGCTCTGGCGCCGCTCGTACGACACCCCGCCCCCGCCGCTCCCGGACGACTCCGAGTTCTCCCAGGCCTCCGACCCCCGCTACGCCTCCATCCCCCCGGAGCTGCGGCCCCGCACGGAGTGCCTCAAGGACGTCGTCAACCGGATGCTCCCCTACTGGTACGACGGCATCGTCCCCGACCTCCTGACCGGCCGCACGGTCCTGGTCGCCGCCCACGGCAACAGCCTGCGCGCCCTGGTCAAGCACCTCGACGGCATCTCGGACGCCGACATCGCCGGCCTGAACATCCCCACGGGCATCCCCCTCGCCTACGAACTCGACGCCGACTTCAAGCCGGTGATCCCGGGCGGCCAGTACCTCGACCCGGACGCGGCCGCGGCGGCCATCGAGGCGGTCAAGAACCAGGGCAAGAAGAAGTAAGCCTGACTGATCAAGCCCCCTACCTGCGGGTTCGCCGCTGGTAGGGGGCTCGTTGGTGTGCTGGGGCCGTCTTGGGGCCGTGGGACTTAGATGCGACTGATCTGCACGCGGACTGCCACGACGAGGGCGAACAGGGAAGCGGCAACGGGGCCGGTTCCAGACTGCAGGCCCAGGCCGGCACCGCCGAGGCCAATGAAGGTGAACGGCTTCTCGCGGAGGGCGAGGTCGATGCGCAGGCCCCGCCGTGGCACTATGGCCTTCTCCATGTGAGTCATGTGTTGTCCTATCGCTGGGTCAATGAACAAGCCCATGGAGAGGAGAGGCCGCCCCTGCATGGGCGGCCTCTCCGCTATTTGGGTAGCAGGACCATACTGCCTCAGCTGGTGATTAACCAAAGGCTCAGCTCAGCGCTATATCTACCCTATTAACTAGCCGTCCGTATCAGGGGCTGGGCGGATGTAGAACCTTGTGGCGCTTGGTCGGGCGTCGCCGAACGGCCTCCCCTGAGGTGCGGCACGCGCCGCGACACGGCTGGACTGGCTGGCCTGCTGGAGCCAAATGTAGCGACGAACTTTGGTAGGCAGTTCACGTGGACAGGATTCAGGATTGGTGAACGTGAAACGATGCCGGATGCCAAAGCCGTAATCGGAAACGCGTAATCATGATGTGTGATTCGAGAGTCGCGAAATCGCGTAACGTGAATCCGGTTTCAAATGAATCTGTCGCCGTGATTCGCGTGGAGATTGAGCTGAAAGTTAGCTCCCCGAATCGCCCCAAGTGGCAGCGATCGCCTTGCGGGTGCGCTCCTGGCTGGAGGGCATCAGGTGTGCGTACACCCGCAGCGTCAAGCCGGGGTCCGAGTGGCCGAGGTACTCGGCCAGGGCCTTGATGTTCTCGCCCGCGTCCAGGAGCACCGAGGCGTAGAAGTGGCGGAGTGCGTGCATGCCGTTCTCGCGCGACTCCGCGTACGCCCCACCTGGCTCTCGCTCGGGGATCACACCGGCCGAGGCCAGCGCCCGCTTCCACACCTCCTCGTTGAGCGACGTGCGCCAGACGTGCCCGCCCCGCGGCCCGGTGAAGATCAGCCGCTTGGTCACCGGAGGCCCGTCGGCCACCTTCCACGGCAAGGTGATCTCGACCGGCGGGAACCGCTTCATGTGAGCCCGCAGTGCATCGGCGACCGGTGCGGGAAGCGGTACGTCCCGCAGCTTGCCGCCCTTCGGCGGAGCGAACACCGCCTTGCTCCGACTCAGCTTGAGTTGCTGGACCACGTGAAGCGTGTCCGAACCGAAGTCGATGGCGTCGACGGCGACGCCGAGGATCTCGCCTTGGCGGAGCCCGCAGCCGCCACCCAGGTCGACCATGGCTTGGAAGCGCTCGGGCATGCCGGCCCGGACGGCGAAGAGCCGTTCCGTTGTCCAGGGGGTGACCCGCTTCGTGTCGACTGTGGGTGGCCGGACCGAGCGGGCTGCGCACGGGTTGCGCGGAAGGTGTCCGTCGTCCACCGCCGCACTCAGGGCGGCACGAACGTTGGAGTAGATCGTCCGGGCGTACGAGCCCCGGACACCGTTCTCCTGGAGCTTCCGCACCCAGTCGCGGATATGGGCGGGCTGGAAGGAACCGAGCGGACGCGATCCCAGGTGAGGGAAGGCGTGCAGGCGGAGTTGCGACTCCATCGAGGCCCGTGTGTTGGGGTCCGCTCCCTGCGTCTCCACCCAGGCTTCCGCGTACTGCTGGAAGGTGATCCGTGCCGCGCGCGGGTCGATGTACTGCCCGCGCGCCATGTCCGCCTCGATGTGGGCGAGCCACTGCTCGGCGAGTCGCTTTTGTCGGTCAGGGAAGCTCTTGGACTTCTCCGTGCCGTCCGGACCGACGTACCGGGCTCGGTAGCGCATGCCGGTGCCGTAGCGCTCGGCCTTGACCTTGCGGTCCTTGCCGTCCTGTCCGACCTCGGTTCTGTACCAGCGGTCTTGGATGTGTCCGGCCATCAGGCAGCCGCCCCCTCACGCTGCGAGTCCACCCAGGCCCGAACGTCGGCCGGGTCGAAGCGCAGGTGCCGACCGACACGGAAGCCACGAGGCCCAGTGCGCTTGCGGCGCCACTGGTAGACCGTCTCGACGCTGGGCAGCTCGAACATCTCCACCAGGTCCTCGGGGGTCAGGTACCGCGCGGGCAGGGCGCGCGGTTCGGTGGCCACGTCGGCCAGGGCGAGGCGGCGGCTAGCCACGGGTGGGTTCTCCTTCGGTTCCGGGGGCTGGTTCGAGGGATACGGACAGCCAGGCTTCGGCGTCGGAGAGGCCGGTGCCGGCGAAGACCCAGTGCGCGAGGACGTACGTCGTGTCCGGCCGAGGGTCGGCTGTTGCCGCTTGTGCTCGGCGCCATTCGGCGCGGGCGTCGCGGAGGGCGCCGAGGGTGGTGGAGTAGCGGCGGGATTTGGTGGAGAAGTGGCCGCGGAAGCCGAGCATGTGGGCCCATGCGCGGAGGCGGAGGTGTTCGAGGCTCTTGCGGGCGCCGAGGGTCCAGGCGGTTCGGATGAGTCGTCGGGCGTGGTCGCTGATGTCGAGCTGGGCGAGTTCGGCGGCGAACTTCAGCGGCCGGTCGAGGGCTCCCGTGGCGGTCTCGGCACCCTTGGTGGCGTACTTCGCGATGTACGCCGCTACGGCCCTTTCGGTCAGCTCCTGGCCGTCGTTGAAGTCGGCGGATCGGATGGTGCGGACGTCGAGTTGGCGGCCGAAGGTGAAGGTGTGGGTGCGACCGTCGAGGGTCGGGCCGTCAACCCGGACCTTGGCGGTGGCCGCTTGGATGGCGTCGGTGAGGAGTTCTGCGGTGGCCCAGGGCGGGGGCGGGGTGTCGCCGCCGTTCGGGCCGTCGAGGCGGATGACCGCGTGGAAGTGGACGGCGCCGCGCTTCTGGTATTCGGCGACCTTGGCGAAAGAGACGCGGGCATGGTCGCGTAGGCGGCGCTGGGAGAGGCCAGCGCGCTTGGCGACCTCCCGGCGGAGGTAGATCGAGAAGCGCCGCCAGAGGGCGCCAGCGTGGGCGTTCCAGAGCACGGCCGCTTCGTAGTCGTAGGTGTCGGGGTCGAGCGGAGTGCCGAGGGCGTCGTCGTTTTGTTCGTGGTGGGTGCCGCAGCGACAGGCGCGACCGTCGGTGCGGCGGTTGTGGACTGGGCCGAAGCCGGGGGCGGTGAAGGTGGCGAAGACGCGGGGGTGGGTGGCGACGTGTTCAGGGGTGCCCTTGCCGCCCCGGAGTCCGGTGGTGATCAGGTGGAAGGTGTCGCGGCGGTAGACCTCTGCGCAGGCCGGGCAGCGGGTGGTGCGGCGGTTGTTGCAGCGGACGAGGAGTTGGCCGGCGGGCAGGTCGGTGGAGTCGAGGTGCTGGAGGATGCGGCCGATCTCGCCGGTGGTGGTGTCGACGTCGTACTCGGTGCGGTGGCCGTCGAGGCGGATGGGGTTGGTGCAGCCGCCGAGGCCGGAGAGTTGGCGGAGGATACCGGGCAGGGTGCCGCCTGCGGCGAGGTTGGTGAGTTCGCGCAGCGGGGGCGGGGTGGTGCGGGTGAAGATGGCGGGCTCCTTCTGGCTGGCTCGGTCAGGGGGTGACGGGCCCCGGGGCGGCCGGATGCTTGGCGGTGTCGTGGCCGCCCCAGGGGTCGGGCACGGTTCAGCGCCGGTTGTGTTCGCGCAGCAGGGAGCGCAGGACCACGGCGGCGATGGCCACGGAGATGGCCGAGACGGCGACGGCGGTCAGTAGCGCGGTGAGGACCACGCCGCCCGTGAGCACGGCGACGACGGCGCCGGTGCTGACGGAGACGGCCGGGAGTGCGGAGCGCCGGGTGGGGGCCGGGTCGGTCGGGGTGTGGGTGTGTGCGGGCGGCGGGGTGGGGCTGTCGGGGTACTTGGGCAGGAACACGGTCAAGACTCCTTATCTACTCGTCTAGGCATGTGAGCCGTTTATGACGGTCACGCCGGAACGCGTGCCGGATTCGATGGCGGGGGCGAGGAAGGTGTGGGAGAGCCAGAAGCCGAAGAGGGCGACCAGGACGACGATCCAGGTGCGGACGCCGAGGTACTTGACGGCCGCCCAGGCGAAGAAACCGAGGACGACGACGAGCGGAAGGTTGAGGGTCACGGGGCGCAGGGTCCTTTCAGCGGACGGGGCAGCGGTGGGTGCGGGCGGCGAGTTCGGCGGCGGCGCGGCTGTCGTAGTCGGCGGAGAAGCCACAACGCGGGGCGGTGCAGGCGGAGGTGTGCTTCTCGCGGCCCCGGTCGTCGTAGGCGGTGCCGACCTGGACGGGGCCGATCCGGATGACGTTGCGGAAGCGGCGGTTGGCTGGCAAGAGAGGTGTCCTTCCCTTTGATCGCTTGCCTGTTGGGCGTGACGGCGTGTAGATAGGCGGCATGTCACAAGGGGCACGGCAGCTGGCCGCCTTCGGTACGGCCGCGTTGGTACTTGGGCTCGCGTGTGTCGGGGGAAGGTGGTGGGTGGGCGAGTCCTGGGCCACCGTGATCACCACGTGCTGCCTTGAGGTCATGATCATTTCGGCCGTTGTCGGAACGCGGCGAGTGCTGCGGAAGCGATAACCCCCTCATCGGCATGCGCCTCAGAGCTGCGCAGCAACGGCTTCGGCCATGGGTGCTGGGACGCCGAGGCGGGCGCGGAGGGTCGGTGTGTCGATCGGGGTACCAGTGCGGGAGTGGTGTTCAGCGGCGACCTTTCGGGCGTGGTCGACCAGGGCGGCCGGGACCGGGACGGGCGGCTGTTCCGGCAGCGCCTCGATGGCGGGTTGGACAGGCGGCGGGGCCGGTGTGGCTTCGGGCTCGTGCTCCTGGTCCTCGATGACGTCGGCGCCGATCTCTTCGGTGGCTGCTTTCGGCGCTGAGTGGGCGAGGAGGGTGCCGCCGAGGAAGGCGACGGCGGGCCATCCGGCGACGAGGATTCGTAGCCAGGCGGGGACGTCGTCCAGGTCGAGGAGGCCGGCGGTGGCGACGTTCGCTCCGAGGGATGCGACGAGGGCGATGACGAACCAACACCAGGCCGCCGCTTTGGCCGTCCCGGAGCGGAGTCGACGCCATGCGGCGACGAGCAGCAGGTCAACGCTGATCGGGTAGGCCCAGGCTTTCCACCCGTCCTGTCCGGCCGCCACGGCTACGTCATGGAGGTGGGCGAAGGACAGCGCGGCAGCAATGAGCGCCTGGACCAACACCGCGTCGACACGGCCGAGGTGGGCGCGCACGGTCCGGCTCCTTTCGGTTTCGGGCATGGCAGGGGTAGGGACATGGCGCGAGGCGGTCACGCCGACCGTTGCGAGGAAGGGACGACGGTCAGTCGGTCACCGGACGCGGCCGGACGACCGGGGCCGGAGTCTCGACCGGGTGTACGGGCACGTGAGGCCGGAAGGGCTTGAGTGAAGGCAGGTCGGGCACCAGGTCCGCCGTCTCCCGGCAGGACCCGGCGGCATCACCGAGGGAGAGGTACGGGGTGCGGATGCGGGACCAGCCGCCGGAGGTGTCGCCCGCGACGGCGAGACCGGGCAGCTCAGGAGCGATGGCACAGGCGGCGAAGACCGCTTCGGGGGCGATGTCGCCGAGGGCCATCTTGGCGGAGGCCTCGTCGTTGACGCGGTGGCACACGCGGCCGGTGAGCTGGGCGCGGAGCATGGTGGCGCCCTTGCCGAGTTCGGCGCCGAAGCGCTGCCCGCACACCTCCAGGTAGATGCCGGCGGCGCGGCCGAGCTGGGCGAGACGGATGAGCTGGGTGACCATCTCGTCCCGCCGTTCCTCGTCCTTGCGGGTCGCGGTGAGGAAGAGTTCGGCCACCTCGTCAACGAACAGGACGATGGGCACGGGGCGTTCGCTCTCCGGCAGGCCCCAGATGTCGGAAGTGATCTCCTCGTCCGGGGTGCCGGGTGCGATGCCCTGCCGTTCCTTGATCAGGTCGTATCGATCCTCCATTTCCTTGACCAGGGCGGGCAGCAGCTCGGCGGCTTCGTCCGGGTCGGTGGCGAGCGCCGAGAGCCTTGCTGCGAACGGCGCCAGTTCGACGCCCCGCTTGCAGTCGATTCCGACGAGTGCGACGGGCTGAGGGGCGAGTCCGGTGATGAGGTGCCGGAGGTACATGGACTTGCCGGACAGGGTTGCGCCGAGGGTGAGTTGGTGGGGAACGGTGCGGTAGTCGCGTACGAAGGGCATGGCGTCCTCGCGCAGCGCCACCGGCACCTTGAGGAACCCGCCGCCGGTCTTGCGGGGCATGCGTACCCGCCGCAGGACGTCGTAGCCGACGAGCCGTAGTTCCACGACACCCGGCTTCACCGTGGTGACGTAGACGGCATGCACTCCCCAGGCGTGCCGCAGCCGTTCGGCCGAGGCGGCGACGTCGGCGGGTTCCTGCCCGGGAGCGAGCCGGAGGCGAAGCCGTAGCCCGGTCGAGGTGGGACGGAGGATGCCCCGGCGCGGCGGGACCGCCCGGACCTCCCGCCGGGTGGTGGCTTTGACGGCCAGAACCCGCAGCCGGGAGGGCGCGACGGTCAGTCCGCAGGCTTCCATGACGGAGCCGTACGAGCTGAGCAGGCGGACCGTGGATATCGGGCCGCCGACGGCGGACCAGTAGAGCGCCGGGTGCTTGGCCCGGGTGTAGGCGGCCCCGCCGCCGAGCGCGGCGACAGGTCCACCCACCTCCAGGAGCGTTGTCAGGTCGGACATCAGGCGGTGGCCCCCATGGCGGCCGGGAACGCGGCCGGTGTGACGGCGGCGGCCCGATAGGCGATGCCGTGGCGCTGCTGCCCGTTGAATACGGACTCCCACGGCCGGGCAACGAGGCCGGGGAGCGAGACCGGCGCACCGAGGTTCAGCCCCTCTGAAACGCCGCCCTCCGGCACGGTGACCTTGATCAGGGAGGACTCCCCGTCCTCGATGTAGACGACGCCGATGGTCATCAGCGCCTCACCGCTCACCGCGTCCTTGGCGATCTCGCCGGTCTGCCGGTCGCGGACCTTGGGCTCAGGAGCCTCGGTGAGGAGGATCGTGGCGGCGGAGGTCTCAACACGGATGGTGCGCACAGCACACTTCCTATCTACTCGTCTATACATGTAGCGATCCGTGAACCCGATCTCCCGGGCTCACGACGATCACCCTGCCACACAACTTGCCCACTCGTCTATACGAGTATGCGTGTTGGGGTGTACGAGTTCGGAGAGCTGTGCCCGCGCACCACCGCAAATCATGACGATCAGGTCGCCGGGAGCTGGTACGACAGCACGTAGGCGTCCGCCGCCATGACCGTGTCGCAGACTTCGACCGGCCGCCCCTCGGTGTCGAAGGCGGTCCGGATCAGATGAATGACCGGCACGCCGGAGGCCAGCCGGAGCGTCTTCACCTCGTCGGGCGAAGGCATCCGCGCGCGGATCTCCTCCTCGAAGTGGTCGAGGCGGTGCCCCAGCTCTTCGAGGCGGGCGTAGATACCACCAGGCCCGGGGTTGGGCTCGGCGATCTGCGTACCGCGCGCGATGTCGAGGGGGAGGTAGGAGGTGGCGAACTCGACCGGCCGGCCGTCGAGGAGATACCGGCGCCGCCGGGCGAGCACCCGCCGCACGGACCCGAGCCGCGTGGAGACGTCCTGGCTGGCCTTCTCTTCCTTGACCTCAAGGCTGTCGACCTGCGGGTGACTGCCGGCCGCATCCGCTTCCACGATGAACGCAGACTTCCCCTGCTCCCGGTGCCGCCGGGCGAACCGGTCGGAGGCGAGCCGCCGCACGGGAGGCCGGGGCCGCACGAACACACCCTTCCCGTGCTCGGCATGCACGAGCCCTTCCCCCTGGAGGATGGAGAAGGAGTTCCGGACCGTCATCCGGGACACTCCGTAGTGCTCGACAAGCTCAGCCTCTGAGGGCAGTTTCTCACCCTCGCCGAATCGCCCACGGTCGATGGCTTCGCGCAGCTGGTCGGCGATCTGCCGGAAGACCGCACGATCGCTCGTGGGGTCGAGATCTCCGAGGAGGCCCGAAGGAAGAGCAGGGCTCACTTGTACTCCTTTAGGTATCTAGACGAGTGGGCGAGTGTTGTTGCTACGGTGGAGAGCCTAGCCAGCCGAGAGGGCCGAGGAACGTGAGCACAGAACGCCCGCACTCCGTGAGCGTCGCCGGGGTCGTCATAGACACCCGCGGCCGAGCCCTCCTGATCCAGCGCCGCGACAACGGCAAGTGGGAACCGCCGGGAGGTGTCCTCGAACGCGAGGAGACCATCCCCGAGGCCCTGCAACGCGAAGTCCTCGAAGAGACTGGAATCAAGATCGCCCTTCCGGCGACCCTGACCGGTGTCTACAAGAACATGACGGGCCTGATCGTCTCTCTGGTCTTCCGCTGCCAGGCCGCCGACGGCACGCCCACCACTGGCGACGAGACCCGCGCCCTGCGCTGGGCCACCCGTGAAGAAGTCTCCGAGCTTGCCGACGAGGCGTACGCCATCCGCGTCCTGGACGCGATGGACGCGATGGACGCGGCGTCTCCACCGGCGATCCGCGCCCACGATGGCGTGAAACTCGTCTAGCCCGAACCCGCTGTACATGGCGGCCTACCAGTACGAAGGAACTTGTATGCACGAGTATACGAGTACAGCCCGGGTCTGGGGGCTCAGTTGCCCAGGTTTCCCGGAAGAGGTCAGCCGGGCCCGCCGCTGGACCCGCGACATCCTGCGCGGCTCCCCTTTAGCCGAAGACGCCGAACTGATCGTGAGCGAGCTGAGCGCGAACGCGATCCTCCACACGGCCAGCGGTCAGGAGTCGGGCAGCTTCCATCTGGCCCTTGCGGTGTCGGCACAGGTGATCGCGTTGTCGGTCACGGACGACGGAGCCGCCGGCACAGCACCGAAGATCAAGCGCCAGGACCAGCAGGCCGAGCACGGCCGAGGCCTGGGCATGGTCAGCGCAATCGCTCATCGCGTCGTCGTCCACGAGAGCGACGGAGGCTACACGGTCACCGCGGAGCTGTTCGCGGGCCGACCGATCGGAGGTCACCCGTGCTGATGGACAAGCCGCAGCGGGGCTACTGGTGCGAGTGCTGGACCGAGGACATCACTGACGGGACGGGATGGCCGGCGCTCCGGGCATCTTTCGACGCCTACTCCGCGCCCCAGGCAGACAGATGGGTCGCCATCGCACTCCGCACCATCTCACCGGCACTCGACCCCGACGCGTCTCAGGAAGCGTGGGAGTGGCTGTACGACGGCCGCATAGCGACGAGGAAAGCTCTCCTGCGAGCCGAGCCCTGCACGGTGACAGTCACGCAGGCCAGCACCCGCATCACATGGGCGATCCGGCCCGTGATCTTCCTGCCGCTGGCACACCGCGAAGGCGTTGAACTCCCTCTCTGCACAGACGACTTCAAACCGCACACAGCACCTCAGGCGCCCCACACAACCGACTGAGTTACAACCTTCCTTACAGGTTCAAGGCGGCTCGCTCCGCTCCCCGCGCGCGGCCCGGCCCCCGGCCGGGCCTGCGCTCCTGTCTTCGCCCCGCTCCAGCCCGGCCGGCGCCCGTGCCGCGCGCATAGCAGCGAGCCGAAGACCACAAAGCGAGTGCCACCGGGAGCGGCTACGGTCAGAACGATGCCTCCGGCGGGGGATCGGCCGGCACCGGGGTGGAGGGGGCGCCGTTCCCGACTGTGGGTCCGTACTGGCGTGCGTGGGGTGCTCTCATCCCGCACACCGTCGCCCCAGGCAGAGCCGAGCAGACGCGGCCCATGGCGTCCAGGTCGTTCGTACAGTGGCGCACTCCACCTGGACGCCACGGACCACGCCCGCTCCACAGTGTGTGGGTCGACGGCGTACGGGATGAGAGCTGGGGTGAGTGGTGGTTGAGGTGGGCAGTGAAGTGTCTGACCAGGCCAAACGGAAAGCCAGGGATCTTGAGATGCCGCTAGAAACCGCCAGATACCGCTAGAACCAACTGGAACTGGCTGAGGTTAGGACCGTTATAGTGGCCAACAGGGTAGGCCTACTGTGTTTGGCCAAGTCGGTTTGGCTAAGTCGGTTTGTCCCAGCCGGTTTGTCCAAGCGAGGTTGGCCAGGCAACCCTGAAATTTTCACACAAGCCTCCAGCGCAGAGGCCCGGCCCTGGGGCCTAGACCAGGACCGGGCTCGTGCGTGGAGATACCGAAGCGGGTCCGGCCGGTTTTCAGGCGGTCGGACCCGCTTGGGGTTGACCTTGCCTTCCGGCACCACTTCCGCTAGCGCTAACGCGCTAGTTGCTCCACACAGCTTGCGATCGCCGTCACAGCCGTGAGAATCGCGATCAGAATCTGGGCCTTGGTCGGCCCGTTGCCCTGATCGTTCTCCGTCTCTTCAGGCTCTCGCTTCCCTGCCATGTCTCACTTCCCGTCAGGTGGTGCGCAACCCCGATGTGTTCGGGGCCTCCGGCTCTTGAGTCCGAAGCCTGGAAGGACTGGAAGTGGACAGCCGAAGCATATCCGGCGACATCGACAGCAGGTGGGTACACCGGGGCTTAACTGTCCACCTATCGTGGACGCGTGACGCAGGAAGCTGTAGAAAATTCATCGCTCGCCGAGCCGCCAAAGACACCCTTCGAGCCCGCTAAGCCCTGGCCGTGGGTGTCGTACGAGGATCCGGCATGGGCGGAGGAGCCCTGGGAGGTCATGTCCGACGAAGACCTCGCTGATGCGGCGGTGCGCTTCGCAATCCGCTACATCGTCGGGGGCGGGGACTTCAGGACCGTTGAAGCGGCAGCCCTGGTGGAGGATGCGGCGAAGCGAGTTGCTGCTGATGTCGTGGCCGAAGCCCGTACGCAGCGGTACTCCTGGGGAAGAATTGCGCAGCCCTTCGGCGTCGGCAGGACGGCCGTTCAGAAGCGCTTCGGCGCGTGGCCGACTCCTGAGCGGGCTCGGGCCCTGGAAGACCAGTATCTCAGGATGGGGGACTACCTGAGGAGTGCGGAACTGAATCCGGGGACGTACGACAACGAGGACGAAGTACGCGAGACTCGCAGCCGCTGCATCCGCCGGCGCCGAGGGTATGCGCTTGACCCGTTTGATCAACTACACAAGGTCTTGCCGCGCCGCCGCAGGAAGCCTCAGCCAACGAGCGAGTAGATTTGTCAAGAGGACAGCGCAGCGCTGACACCAGCGGCTGAACCAACAGGCACGAACAGCAGCGGTCGGTGCCGGACCTCGACGAACGATTGACCGAGGCGCAGGCCCGGTTGACCGAAGTCGACGATCCCCCATGATCGACCTGATAAGGATGAGGCCAGAACTCAGAGCCTGCATCGGGCACGGTGCGCCGTTCCTAGTGATGGGCGGCGCACCGTCGACCAGACTGAATCATCAAGACTTCGCCAACTAAGCGGGTTCTCAAAAGAGCGGGCTACAGCTTGATATTGGATATACAGCTTTGCAATCCGCACTCTTTCCCCTCATTGACCCACCTCCGGCAGTTCGGGCAGCGAATAGCAGAATAGAGATCCAAAACCGCCTTACCGAAATGCTGAGCTTCATTCATGCTCAACTCAAGCACCTTCGGGTCAGAATGCGCCGCCAAATTCCGCAGAGACCGATCAGCTGCCAGGTTCTTGATTTGCGGCTCAAGGCGCGTAGTTCGCAGCGAAGCCTCTGTAGCAGACCAAAGGTCGGCAAGCATGTGTCGACCGTCCCTCTTGTACGGGACCATAAGACTGAACCGCGCGCACAGCTCTCTGCAGAGATTTTCTAGGAGTGGGCCCGCACGACCAACAATTCCCTCCGGTTCGCCGTGGTCTAGCATAAATAGGAGGTCTTTTGAGAGCACATCCACGCCCGGAGGTTGAAAAATCGGCCCCTCGACGGAATCCCACGATCTAATCTGATGCTCAACGAACCTATGTCCATGTGCATTGAATAGAGATCGCAACCGTTCCATCCAGAGCCTGTCGTGGACAGTAAAAATTAGCTGCCAGTCATGCAAATTGCCCAAGAGGTGGTTAACGAAGTCCTGCCGTACGCCTGCGTCCACGCTTTGAAGGACATCATCAAGAATGAGGATCCTTGCCTGTCCGTGCTCAGCAGCTTTTTTCGCGACAGAGGTAAAGAAGAGCAAGGCCAAGAGGTCTCTATAGGCCTCTGAAAAGATTTGTTGCGGGAAACAGCTTCGCCCGTCGCTTAGCCCCACACGGATATCGAGCGAGAGCGGTCCAGACCTGCCAAACAAGATGTCAATCCGTTCAACAGGATGCTCTCGACATATCTCCTTGAAGGCCTGAGTTATCTCGTCCGCAACCCCTTGCAAGGCCACCTTCAGCAAATCAACTTGATCTCGATGGAGGGCAGGGTTGAGTAGATTATCTTTTGCCGCTACCTGCTTCTTTATGCTTCGCATTTCCGAGTGAACCTGAAATAGGCTCCTAATCGCGCGAGCAAGCTCTGGATCCAACCTTTCCCAGCCGCGATTCTGTTGGAATTTGTGCGGTGTCTGCTCTTTGTAGATTTTCTCCTGTACCACCTTGCTGAAACCTTCTCGACTATCGACATCATCGGGCTTGACTCCCAGGAGGGGCGCAAGGCGCTCCGCATAGGCGGTTCGCTTGATGCGAAGCTCCGTCAGAGTAGATTCCAAGCGATGTGCGGCTTCATCTGGACGGATCGCCAAGGTCTCGGCGCTTGCGGGAAAGTAGTCCAACAGGATGGTGCCTCGACTTAGCGCTCCCGTGTCGAGGAAGCGAAGAATGTCGGCCCTCTGAATAGTAATGGGAGCAAGGCGAAATCCCGGCCGTACCGTCAGCGGGTCAGCTGCAGTGGTGCCGCCGACGTTGGTTACAACTTCTCGTCGCACTTGAGTGCCATCCGAAAGTTCCACCAGGGCCCAATTACTGGAGTCACTAGAGAAAGACCGCAACGCTGGCGAAACGGGCGAGTCATAAAGTGTCGAACGTCCGATTCTTCCTTGAAGGGCGAACTCAATCGAATCCACAATGGTGGATTTACCAGTTCCATTCTCGCCAAAAATCAAGGAGGAAACGGGTTCCCTCTTCAGCAGGAAGGGGATTTTCAGAGATCCCGGAGCACCTCTGATTCCGAAAAGCTCAACTCCTCTAATTCTTACTTCGCTGTCTGAGCGATCGTAGGCGACCTGAAGACTTAGGCGATTGGCCTGTTTCTGTTGCTCGCTGGCTGCGACAGCAAGGAGGTCCGCAGCCGACTCACCATCCTCCAGCGGGGCGAACTCTGGAAGTATAAATAGATCCTTCCTGGATCCCATCACCCTGGCATCCTTAAGGATGTTGCCGACCCTGGATGCATCAAAGCCAGGACCAAGAAAGTGCAACCAGTCCGGCGAGTCCGTTTTGGTTTCTTCCAGTATTCTTTGAATCTCGCCACGAATGAAACGGGGAATCCTGACGCCTTCGCAACATTTTTCGGCCAGCTCCAAAGCGGCGCGCCTGACTTCCGGTGTAGCGTAAGTGCGACTCCGGGCGACATAGAAGCACGCAAAACACATTTGAGTCATTGACTCAATCAATCTATGTGGATCACGAAGTTTTACGGCATCGTTCGCTAGGCGATCGGCATGAAAGAAAAGCAGCTGAACCTGGTCTCGTCCCTGTACCTTCCGCTTCCTGATTGCCGTTCGAATGGCTTCATCTTCGACATTTTCCCATTGTGTGATGAGGGGCCGCGGAATCGGAGATATTCTTTTGCGTGATCGGATAATTGAAAGTAGCCGATTGGTCACCTCTGTCAATGCAGCGACATCTTTTTCGGAATTATCCGCATTAGTGTTCCGATTTTGCACAGACTCTCCGATTCGCCCTATCCAACGTCTCTGTGAGGACACGACTTCCCGCAGTGGCTCGCCAAGGCCCTCTGTGTCGATATTGCATGATCGAAGATGCTGTGTCCGGCGAACACTGCACCAAGCACTCAGGAGCGGAAGTTTGATGCTGTTGGTGCCCTGAAGCGGAGTTGCCGCTGTAGAGAGGTACCCAGCAAGACACGCTGTTACCGTGCAGTTCGGCAGGGCTTCCGCAACTGCGGCACCCAAGCCTCCCAAGCTGATGTCAAGTAGCTGTACCGGTCAGAGATGTCCTGTCAGCGGCCGACCAGTAGCCTGCAACGATCAGCCGTGGCACGCCTGGAGGCTTCGTGGAAGCTACCGCTCTCGTCAGTCCTGATCGGTTGTGGTCAGCGCAGGAGGTCTTGATGCGCCCGAGCCCTGTCCCAGCGGCGGCAGGAGTCTACGGGTGGCACTTCAAACAGTCTCCCTATACAGGCCTGGACGCCGGGCGCCTTCTGTATGTCGGGATAGCCCCGCGGCACATGGCGAACCGCGCCAGCACCCAGAACCTGCGCAAGCGCGTGCGTTACCACTACCGGGGTAACGCGGCCGGCTCAACGCTGCGGCTCACCCTCGGATGTCTGCTCGGACTTGAGCTGCGTCGCGTGGGCAGCGGTAAGCGGATGACCTTCGGCAAGTCCGGCGAAGCCAGCCTGAGCCAGTGGATGGCGGACAACGCGCGAGTGTGCTGGATCGAGCAGAGCGAACCATGGGACCTGGAGTCCCAGCTCATCTCTCAGCTCGACCTACCGTTGAACCTCGACCAGAACCGCCGCAACGCGTTTCACAGTCGCCTGAAGGAGCTACGGGCCCAAGCACGCCATCGAGCCCGAGAGTTGCCCATCAGCGCGTAGGCCGCCGAACGGGCCGCCGCGCCCTTGTCTGGGCCGTCCCTGGGCCGTCCGAGGCCGCTCGACAGTAGCCAAGGACGACCAACGACGACCAACAGAAGGACGAGCCCACCACTCCTGACCAGCAAAAACCCAGCTCACCAAGATCCCGGACAAGACCCAGGGCAAGAAGAAGTAACCCGACGCCGACAAGCCCCCGACCTGCTGTGTTCCGGCAGGGTGGGGGCTTCTTGGTGTCGTGGGCCGGTTGCTGCAGTCCGCCTCCGGAACACGCCGTCGATAACCCTCCGTCAAATAGAGATGCACGCTTCGTAATATGACCAAATGATCAGGTCAGTCGGATGGCGTCCCCGGCCGCGGCGCGAGCGGCAGCAGACGGTGCGCCGGCGCCGCCTGTTCGCCCTCGGTCTGGTCGGGGTCGGCGCGGTGGCTGTCGCGGCGTGCGTGCTCCGCGGCGGCTCCGAGGATGCGACCTCCGGTGGTGCCGCCCAACCCGTCCCGCTGACGACGAGGACCGCGCCGTCCGGTGCTCCGGCGCCGCCGCACCGCCCGGCCGGCAACGTGCGGATCGCCGCCGTGGGAGACATCGTCATGGGCTCGCTGCCGGACGACCTGCCACCGGATGACGGCGCCTCGTTCTTCGACCCGGTCGAGGGCCTGCTCACGGGCGATGTGGTGCTCGGGAACCTGGAGGGCACGCTCACCACCAGCGGTGACAGCAAGTGCGAGTACATCGACGGCCCGAACTGCTTCGCGTTCCACGCCCCGCCGTCCTACGGCCGTCGGCTCAAGGACGCCGGGTTCACCGTCCTGAACACCGCGAACAACCACATCGACGACTTCGGGGCGGAGGGGCGGCGCGACACGTTCGCCGCGCTGCGCTCCGTGGACCTGCCGTTCACCGGCCGCCTGGGCCAGATCACCGTCCAGCGGGTACACGGCATCAGGGTCGCACTGATCGGGTTCGCTCCCGACCGAGGGGCGAACGACCTCACCGACATTCCCGCCGCACAGCGACTCACCGCCCGCGCCGCGGCGATGGCGGACGTCGTGATCGTCACCATGCACGCCGGCGCCGAGGGTTCGGACCGCACCCACGTGGAACCCGGCACCGAGTACTTCCTCGGCGAGGACCGCGGCGACAGCTACCGCTTCAGCCGCGCGGTGATCGACGCCGGCGCCGACCTCGTCGTGGGCAGCGGCCCGCACGTGATGCGGGGAATGGAGTTCTACAAGGGCCGGCTGATCGCCTACAGCCTGGGGAACTTCTCCGGCTACAAGGTGCTCGGCCTCGGCGGCACTCTCTCGACCAGCGGCGTCCTCCAGGTCACCCTCGGCGCCGACGGCACCTACGTGTCCGGGCGCCTGAACCCGACCCGGATCGTGGCCCCCGGCACGCCGGAGCCGGGCGGCGATGCGATCGACCTCGTCTCCACCATGTCGGAGGAGGACTTCGGCCCGAACGCCGCGCACATCTCGGATGACGGGATTATCCGGCGGCCTTAGGCGGGCGGCCCAGCCATGCCTACCGGGCGTTCCCGCGGCCCGTCCCTGAACTGATCGCGGGACTGGCCGGGTTGCAGGGCACCCATGCCTGACTGCGGTCGATCGGCCGGTCGCAGACGTGCGCACCACGGACGCCGGGAGTTCCCGGGAGCCGCCGTTGTCAGACCCATCCGGCATGCTCTGCCCATGCTGATTGCGAGGAACGGCAGGGGGCGCGTGGTGGAGTGGCCCTCGGCGCCGGCTATGGACACGATGCTCGCCGAGCTGCGGCAGGGCGACTACATGATTCTTGAGCGGAAGGACGAGGAGCGTGACGGTGACTGGTATGTCCAGGTGCTGTTCCGTGACGACGGCACCTACCAGCTGGAGTACCGGGACGGTGTTCCCGCGGAGCACTACCAGACCGTGACCGCCTCCCGGGAGAAGGCGTGTGAGGCTCTCGTGGACTGGGCGGCCGGGAAGCCGGGCTGGCGGGAGGGCTTCGAGTGGAACAACCTCGGCGCCATGTTCGCCGCCCCGGTCGTCAAGGCCGAGGACCTGCCCGCCACCTAGTTCACGCCGTCGGGGGAGGGACTTCTCCTGGGCGGAGCGTGGTCCGGCCAGGTGAACGTGTAGTCGGGGTCGGCTGGGGTGCGGTGCAGGCGTACGAAGCGGAGGAGTTCGCGGACGATGCCGGCGTTGCCCATGGCCCAGCCGGTGCAGGGTTCGAGGGCGGTGGGGGCGGCCCGGTGTTCGGTGTTGGACCAGCGGGCGCCGGCGCTGTCGCGGGTCGCGTGGGTGGTGAGGTCCGTGACGAGGAGGCCGGCGAAGCCGTCCCCGTTCCCGTCCTGCTGCTCGGCGTCCTGCTGCTCGGCGATCCGGTCGCAGGCCAGGGCGAGGATGCCCGCGGTGCCGCAGCAGCGGCCGTTGTTGTCCCAGAAGCCGGGGCGCAGCCGCCGGGGCAGGCCGGAGTGGGTGACCGTGTGCCAGCAGCGGTCGGCGAGGGCGGTCCAGGCGGGGTCGGCGGTGAGGTCCCGCAGCAGCCGGAAGACCTGCGCGTCCCCGGCCGGGCCGTGGCACCAGCCGTAGCTGATCGGCTCGATCAGTTCGGGGCGGTACTGAGGGGTGGAGTGCCGTACCAGGAACCCCTCCGGCCCCGCTTCGTCGCGCGATACGACGTCCGCGGCGCCGGCCAGGGCCAGTTCGAGCAGGTCCGTCCGTCCGGTGGCGTCGCCGACGCGGGCGAGCGCCAGGACGATGCCGAGCGTGCCGTGCGAGATATGGTGCAGCCGGGAGTCGGTACCCGTGCGGTGGGGCCAGTGGACGCCGGCCGCAGTCCGTTCCGCCGTGCGGAGATAGGGCTCCAGGGCGAGCACGGCCAGCTCGGGGTCGCCGGACAGCAGGGCGCCCAGGCCGATGCCCGCGTTGCCGCCCATCAGCTCGAACAGGTCGCCCCAGCGGGTGCCGTCGAAGCGCGACCGCACGATGTGCAACGCGCGGTCGGCCGCGGCGCCGGCGGCCGCGTCGCCGAGTTCCTCGTGCACGGCCCGCAGGACGAGCGCCATTCCGGTACGGCCGAAGTACAGGGAGTCGTCGTCGAAGCCGTCGACGGAGTCCGCGAGGCTGCGGGCCGCGCGCAGGGCGGCGTCGGCGTAGGAGTCGTCGTCGAAGTGGCGCCAGGCGTCGAGGAGTACGGGGACGACTCCGGCCGTACCGGTGTAGAGCGTCGGGTTGAGGGTGTCGTCGGAGGGCCTCGTGGTCCAGGCCAGGCCGCCCTCGGGAGTCTCCCGCGCCGCCCCGGTCAGCCATCGCAGCCCGTCCACCGCGAGTTCCTCGACCTCGTCGATCGCTTCCGGTGCCGGCGTCATGGGGTCACCCTCGCATGATCCCCGGAGCGTGCCCAGGGGCCGACCGGCCGCGTGAGGTCGTGGTTTGCCGAATCGGCAAACGGGCTCGGCCTCCTGACGGGTGGCTTCGCATGATCTGTGGAGGGCCGGCGGTCACGTCGGCGGATCGGTGAGGCAGAAGGGCAAGGGAGGCGAGGGCGTATGGCAGCGCAGCATCGGGTGGTCTTCGCGGACGGACGGCGGATCCATCTCGTCGAGCAGGGGAGCGGGCCTCTCGTGCTGCTCGTGCACGGGTTTCCCGAGAGCTGGTACTCCTGGCGGCACCAGCTGCCGGCGCTCGCCGCGGCGGGGTACCGGGCGGTCGCCGTCGACGTGCGGGGGTACGGGCGCTCGTCCGGGCCGGCCGCGCCGGACGCGTACCGGATGGTCGAACTCGTGGCGGACAACGTCGAGGTCGTACGGGCTCTCGGCGAGGAGTCGGCGGTGGTCGTCGGGCACGACTGGGGCGCGGCCGTCGCCGCGAACTCCGCGCTGCTGAGGCCGGAGGTGTTCCGGGCCGTGGGACTGCTGAGTGTCCCGTACACGCCGCGTGGCGGGCCGCGGCCCAGTGACATCTTCGCGGGGATGAGAGGGACGGACGGGGACGGGGACGAGGGCGGGGGCGGGGGCGAGGAGTTCTACGTCTCGTACTTCCAGGAGCCCGGGCGTGCCGAGGCCGAGATCGAACCCGATGTGCGGGGCTGGCTCGCGGGGTTCTACGGCGCGCTGTCCGGCGACACCATGCCCGGACCCGGCGCCCCCGACCCGCACTTCGTCGGCCGAGGGGGCACGCTCCGGGAGCGGTTCCCCGCCGGACGGCTGCCCGAGTGGCTCGGTGAGCGGGACCTCGACGTCTACGCCGGGGAGTTCGAGCGCACCGGACTGACCGGGGCACTCAACCGGTACCGGAACATGGACCGCGACTGGGAGGACCTCGCGGCCTACGACGGCGCCCCGATCACCCAGCCGTCCCTGTTCGTCGGCGGCGGCCTCGACGCCTCCACGACCTGGCTGGCCGATGCCATCGAGGCGTACCCGGTCACCCTCCCGGGCCTGGTCTCCTCCCACATCCTCGACGGCTGCGGGCACTGGATCCAGCAGGAACGGCCCGACGAGGTCAACCGGCTGCTCGTCGACTGGCTGGCCGCGCTGCCCTCCGCCTGAAAGCGACCGAGGCGGCTGAAGCGACGGAGGCGATCGCAGCGATCGAGGCGGCTGCAGCGACCGAAGCGACCGAAGCGGCTGGATGTCGGTCCGCGGTATTCATCAGATCGACAACGGCACCTGGTGGATCTCGTCCGCCGGATGGCCCGCGCGTTCGTGGACGCGTTTGACCGCCTCGGCCGAGGGGGCCTCGGAGAGGCAGTAGACCTTGCCGGAGCCGGGGTCGGCCCAGGCGCGTTCGAAGTGGACGCCTTCCTCCTTCTCGACGGCGAGGTCGGCCTCGTGGGCCTTCTTCAGCTCGTCGGCGGTGATGCCCTTCATCCCGTGGTGGACGTCCATGTACTGCGGCATGGCTGCCACCTCCTTCGCGGTGTCGGTCCCACCTCCATGCTGCGCCCGCCGTCGCGGCACGGCATGCGAAGGGCCCCGGACCGGAGTCCGGGGCCCTTCGCCGTGGCGCACGTGCGCTCACGTGCGCCGACGTGTGCTGACGTGTCCGCTCAGCCGCACTGGCAGGGGCTGCCCGACTGGCAGCCGCAGCCGCAGCCCGAACCGCACCCGCAGGCGCCGATGACCAGCAGGTTCTTGATCTCGGCGGGCTGGTCGGTCTCGTGCTGCTGCGTGGGGTCGGGCGTGGTGCTGGGGGATTCGGCCATGGATCCCTCCTAGAGGTCCCTAGGTGCCCTGGATGCAGGGCGTGGTGCCTTTGCCCATTCCATGCCCGTTTCACTGGGCGCATCAACAGCGCACGGCGGCGCATGGTGGTGCCTCGCGCCCGCCCCGCACCTCGCGAGCCCCGCCCGCCCGGGCGGTTACGCCCCCTCGGCGCCCGTCACCGGCTGGATGTCGGGCTGCAGTTCGTCCGCGTGCTCGCCGGTGACCAGGAAGACGACGCGCTTGGCGACGGCGACCGCGTGGTCGGCGTACCGCTCGTAGTAGCGGCCGAGGAGGGTCACGTCGACGGCGGTCTCGATGCCGTGCTTCCAGCGGTCGTCCAGCAGGTGCTGGAAGATCGTGCGGTGCAGCAGGTCCATCTCGTCGTCGTCCTGCTCCAGCTGGAGGGCCAGGTCGACGTCCTTGGTGATGATGACCTCGGCGGCCTTGGCCATCAGGCGCTGGGCGAGCTGGCCCATCTCCAGGATGGTGGCGTGCAGGTCGTGCGGGATGGCGTTGGCCGGGTAGCGCAGCCGGGCCAGCTTCGCCACGTGCTGGGCGAGGTCGCCGGAGCGCTCCAGGTCGGCGGACATACGGAGCGAGGTGACGACGATCCGCAGGTCCGTCGCCACCGGCTGCTGGCGGGCGAGCAGGGCTATCGCGCGCGCCTCCAGGTCGTGGTGGAGTTCGTCCACCTTCTGGTCGGCCTCGATGACGCTCTCGGCGAGCTTGAGGTCGCCGTCGAGGATCGCCGTCGTGGCGCGTCCGATCGCCGATCCGACCAGGCGGGCCATGTCGACCAGGCTGTCGCCGATCGAATCGAGTTCCTCGTGGTACGCGTCCCGCATCAGGGTTCCCTCTCGTATGCGTGGTCCAGGGGTTCCGGGGGCCGGGGGCCGTGGCCGAAACCAGCTGCGAACCCCACGCTCCCACGTTCCGGTCCCTACGCGTCCGTTTCTGCCACCCCAAATGAACCAATACTGGCTCCAAGGTGAACTCTGGGCGACGAGTGTTCGAGCTGACACCTCGCGGACTGTGGGGATGTCGTACCCCCTGCTTAACCTGTTTGCATGGACGTGAACGCGGCGGTCGCCGCAGCGGCAGCGATCGCCGGGGTGCTTACCGGTGTCATCGCCATGCTGGCGTTCCGCTGGAGCGAACGCGACCAGAAGCGACCGACCAGGACTTCTCTGCACACCGACCCCGTGCTGCCCCCGGGTGTGGACACCGTACTGAGCGTGCTGCGCTCCTCCGCGGTCGTCCTCGACGAGGCGGACACGGTCGTCAAGGCCAGCTCGGCGGCATACGCCCTCGGACTCGTGCGCGGTGGCAAACTCGCCATCGAGCCGATGCTCGGGATGGCCCGCGACACCAGGCGGGACGGCGAGATACGACAGGTCGAGCTGGACCTCCCGAGGCGGGGGACCGGACGGGGCGAGGCCCTGGCCGTCTCCGCACGGGTGGCACCCCTCGGCTCCCGGCTCGTGCTGCTCCTCGTGGAGGACCTCACCGAGGCCCGCCGCATCGAGGCGGTACGGCGGGACTTCGTGGCGAATGTCAGTCACGAGCTGAAGACCCCGGTCGGCGCGCTCTCCCTGCTCTCCGAGGCCGTCATGGACGCCTCGGACGATCCGGAGGCCGTGCAGCGCTTCGCCGGTCGCATGCAGATCGAGGCCACGCGCCTGACCAACCTGGTCCAGGAGCTCATCGACCTGTCGAGAGTGCAGAACGACGACCCGCTGGAGGACGCCGAGCCCGTCCGGGTCGACGAGCTGGTCGCCGAGGCGATCGACCGGTGCCGGCACCAGGCCGGCACCAAGCAGATCACCATGGCCGCGGGCGGCACCGCCGACCTGCATGTCTGGGGCAACCGCGGCCAGCTCGCCGCCGCCCTCGGCAACCTGGTCGAGAACGCCGTGAACTACTCCCCGGCCCGCACCCGGGTCGGGATAGCAGCCCGCCGGGTCAGCGCGACCGGCGGGGACATGATCGAGCTTGCCGTGACCGACCAGGGCATCGGCATCACCGACAAGGACAAGGAGCGCATCTTCGAGCGCTTCTACCGCGTCGACCCGGCCCGCTCGCGGGCCACCGGTGGCACCGGTCTCGGCCTCGCCATCGTCAAGCACGTGGTCGCCTCGCACGGCGGGGAGGTCACGGTGTGGAGCGCCGAGAACCAGGGCTCCACGTTCACCCTCAGGCTGCCGGAGGCGGGCGTGGCCCGCGACCGCGCGTCGCAGCACCCCGACCCCGACCTCGACGACGAGGCCGGTACCACCGAGTCATCCCCGTACGAACCGCTTCCCGCCCCGGAGGTCCTTCCGTGACCCGAGTGCTTGTCGTCGAGGACGAGGAGTCCTTCTCCGACGCCCTGTCGTACATGCTCCGCAAGGAGGGCTTCGAGGTCGCTGTGGCGGCCACGGGCCCCGACGGACTCGACGAGTTCGAGCGCAACGGCGCCGACCTCGTCCTCCTCGACCTGATGCTGCCCGGCCTGCCGGGCACCGAGGTCTGCCGCCAGCTGCGCGGCCGCTCCAACGTCCCCGTCATCATGGTGACGGCCAAGGACAGCGAGATCGACAAGGTTGTCGGGCTCGAAATAGGAGCCGATGACTACGTCACCAAGCCCTTCTCCTCCCGCGAACTGGTCGCCCGTATCCGGGCCGTCCTGCGCCGCCGCGGCGAGCCGGAGGAGGTCACGCCGGCCGCCCTCGAAGCGGGCCCGGTCCGCATGGACGTCGACCGCCACGTCGTGACGGTCTCCGGCTCCAAGGTCGACCTCCCCCTCAAGGAGTTCGACCTCCTGGAGATGCTGCTGCGCAACGCCGGCCGCGTGCTCACCCGTATGCAGCTCATCGACCGGGTCTGGGGCGCCGACTACGTCGGTGACACCAAGACCCTCGACGTCCACGTCAAGCGCCTGCGCGCGAAGATCGAGCCGGACCCGGGCGCGCCGCGGTATCTGGTGACGGTGCGTGGTCTCGGCTACAAGTTCGAGCCGTAAACACCGGCCTTGCGGCCGGCCGGCGACCGGAGTCCGGCGCAGCGCCCCGATGCCCGCGTGGCGGTGCGAGGGGTGCGAGGACGGGGTTCGGCCGGACCGCGGTGGCCCACTGCCCGTGCCGTCGTCCGTAGAGACGATCTGCGGGCCGGCGGGGGCGGGCCGCGCAGTTCCTCCCCCAGCCTTCGGCCGGGGGTACCCCCAGCGTCCCTGCGGGGGCGCGCACTCCGGCCTCGGAGCGTTCTCCTCAGTGCTGAAGGGCGGCACCCCTCGGGGTGCCGCCCTCCTGTGTGCTTCGGGGTGGCTGCTCAGCCCGCGTTCGTCGACTCCGAGGCCGAGTCGCTCGGGGTGGCGCTCTCGGACTCCTTGTTCTTCTTGCCCGCCTTGGCGCTCTCGCTCGCGGTCGAGCCCGCGGCCGGGGCGCCGGAGCCGGTGGCGGAGGCCGACGAGGAGGCGGACGCGGACGCCGAGGCGGACGGGACCGCGCTCGGGCCCCAGCCCGTGAAGAAGCTCTCGGCCGGCACGACGAACGCGCGCAGGCTGACGTCACCGGTCTTGCTGAAGGTGAACGTGATCTTCTGGGCGTTGCCGTCCTGGACCGCCTCGCGGCTGCTGCCCAGCACCGCCGAGGCGTTGTCCTTGCCGCCCAGGATCAGCCGGCCACCGCCGGGGATGGTCAGCGGCTGGGTCTTGGTGGCGTGCAGCTCGGCGGTCTTGCCGGTGCCGGCGACCACGATCGACTGCAGCGTCTCCGGCTCGGTGCCGGTGTTGAAGATGGTCGCGGAGACCACGGCCGGGCCGGTCGACGTGAGGTCGGGCTGGGTGATCACGGTCGCGTTCTGGACCTTGATGTCGCCGACAGTTGCCGCCGCGTTGTCCGGCTTGACCTCCAGCGTCTGGGAGTTGTTGCCCGCGCCGCAGGCGGAGAGCGCGGCGACGGAGAAGGCGATGGTGGAGGCGGCGAGGGCGCCGCGTCGAAGGCTGCTGCTCACGGCGGCGGCAACTCCTTGAACGCACGGGCGGCCCCCTATAAAGCCGCCCTAAGTGTCTGTCAGCGGCCTTAGGTTACCGAGCCGTTCCCGCTCGACCGCACCCGACCCTCCCCAAGCCCCGCGCTTCCCCCTGGCAGGGGGTACGCACGGGCATCCACAAGTGCCCCTTCGGCCACTTTGGAGCGGCTGGAGCGACGCGCGTCCGGCATTCACATAACCCGTCCACAACACCGCGCGCAAAATTTCCGTGAAGGAATGCGCGGCCACCTGGGAAATTGATCACGCACTGCTTCGGGTACGGCTTCACGTACCGTTCAGTCGGACGTTCGGCCGGACCCCGTGATCAATTCCGGAAACGGCCGGGATCCGGCTCCGGCAACCGAACGGAGTAGCGGAAGTCGTACGCTTGGAAGTGGACATATGGGGACGTTCGGCCGCTCGGGCGGGCGTCCGGATGTGTGTAACGTGCGCGTTTCACCTCGCCCGGAGAGCCGCTCCCACCTGCGAATACCTGCTTCCGGACAGCTCGCGAAGCACGTTCCTGTTGCTGTTGTCAAGCCCCGAGATATGCCCTGACCTGCGAAAACGCCATTCAGAACCGCCGGTTTCCGTGTTACCCTGGATAGCCACGGAAGGGGTACCTGTCACATGACGTTCAAGGTTGGCGACACCGTGGTCTATCCCCATCACGGGGCCGCGCTGATCGAGGCCATCGAAACTCGCCAGATCAAAGGCGTGGACAAGACCTACTTGGTGCTGAAGGTCGCCCAGGGTGACCTGACGGTACGTGTGCCAGCGGACAATGCGGAGTTCGTCGGCGTGCGTGATGTGGTCGGTCAGGACGGGCTGGACCGGGTCTTCGAGGTGCTGCGCGCGCCGTACGCCGAGGAGCCCACGAACTGGTCCCGTCGTTACAAGGCAAACCTGGAGAAGCTCGCCTCCGGCGATGTCATCAAGGTCGCGGAAGTCGTGCGTGACCTGTGGCGTCGTGAGCGCGAGCGCGGACTCTCCGCCGGTGAGAAGCGCATGCTCGCCAAGGCCCGCCAGATCCTGGTGAGCGAGCTCGCCCTCGCGGAGAACACCAACGAGGACAAGGCCGAGGCCCTGCTCGACGAGGTCCTCGCGTCCTGACGCAGACGCTGTCCGGCTCGGCACGCTGAAGCTCCGCACACCCGATATGCCGCGGTGCCCGATGACACTTTCCCTGTCGCCGGGCGCTGCGGCATGTTTGCGTACGCCTTCGGGGATGTCCCCGGTACCAGTCCGGGGAACCCCGGATACTAGGCGTGCCGGGCCCGGGCTGCTGGCTCGACCAGTGTCACGGAAGGGTCCGGTCAAGGCGTCGCGCCCGGCACTTCCCAGGCCATACCCACGCCAGGCCCGCACACAAACCTGACAGGAACCGATGTCTGACGATTCGCGTCCTTCGCGTACGGAACCGGGTGCGGAACCCCGTACCGCACTGCGCACGGCAGCCGTGATTCCCGCCGCCGGCCGGGGTGTACGGCTCGGCCCGGGCGCCCCCAAGGCGCTACGCGCGCTGAACGGCACGCCGATGCTCATCCACGCCGTACGCGCCCTCGCCGCCTCCCGCGCCGTCTCCCTGGTCGTCGTGGTGGCCCCGCCCGACGGCGCGCCCGAGGTCAAGTCCCTCCTCGACGCCCATGCGCTTCCCGACCGCACCGACTTCCTCGTCGTCCCCGGCGGCGAGTCCCGCCAGGAGTCGGTCAGGCTCGGCCTGGACGCGCTGCCCCCGGACTACGACATCGTCCTCGTCCACGACGCCGCCCGCCCGCTCGTCCCCGTCGACACGGTCGACGCGGTGATCCAGGCGGTCCGCGACGGCGCCCCGGCCGTGGTCCCGGCCCTTCCGCTCGCCGACACGGTGAAGGAGGTCGAGCCGGCCACCACCCCCGGCGACCCGGAGCCGGTGCTCGCCACCCCCGAGCGCGCCCGTCTGCGTGCCGTCCAGACCCCCCAGGGCTTCGACCGCCGCACCCTGGTGCGCGCCCACGAGACGGTCACCGAGAGCGTCACCGACGACGCCGGCATGGTCGAGCAGCTCGGCGACCGGGTCGTGGTCGTCCCCGGCCACGAGGAGGCCTTCAAGGTCACCCGCCCCCTCGACCTGGTCCTCGCGGAGGCGGTCCTGGCCCGCAGGAGGCTGAACGATGGCTTCTGAGCTGCCGCTGCTGCCCCGCGTGGGCATCGGCACCGACATCCACGCCTTCGAGGAGGGCCGCGACCTGTGGTGCGCCGGCCTGAAGTGGGAGGGCGAGGGCCCGGGGCTCGCCGGCCACTCGGACGCGGACGTCGTCGCCCATGCGGCGTGCAACGCCCTGTTCTCGGCGGCGGGGCTGGGTGACCTGGGGCAGCACTTCGGCACCGGTCGCCCGGAGTGGTCGGGTGCGTCCGGGGTGACCCTCCTGACGGAGGCCGCCCGTATCGTCCGGGCCGCCGGTTTCACCATCGGGAACGTCGCCGTGCAGGTCGTGGGGGAGCGTCCGAAGATCGGCAAGCGGCGGGACGAGGCCGAAAAGATCCTTTCCGACGCGGCGGGGGCCCCGGTTTCCGTCTCGGGGGCCACGACGGACGGCCTCGGATTCCCCGGCAGGGGAGAGGGCCTCATGGCTGTCGCAACGGCATTGGTCGTCAAGCGGGCGTAAGCGGTCCCACTCAAGGGGCGCGGGAAACTGCGCACTCGACCCCCACTGCCCGCACACGCCCACGGCACTGCACATACCGGTCCCACCCACTACTGTCGGCCCACTACCCTAGGTCCCGTGACTATTCGCCTGTACGACACCAACGCCCGGCAGATCCGTGACTTCGCCCCGCTCACGCCGGGTTGTGTCTCGATCTACCTCTGTGGTGCCACCGTGCAGGCGGCGCCCCACATCGGGCACATCCGGTCCGGCCTGAACTTCGACATCATGCGCCGCTGGTTCGAATACCGCGGCTACGACGTGACGTTCGTCCGGAACGTCACGGACATCGACGACAAGATCATCGCCAAGTCCGCCGACCAGGGCCGCCCCTGGTGGGCGATCGGCTACGAGAACGAGCGCGCGTTCAACGACGGCTACACCGCGCTCGGCTGCCTCCCGCCGACGTACGAGCCCCGGGCGACCGGGCACGTGCCGGAGATGATCGAGATGATGCGCGGGCTGATCGAGCGCGGGCACGCCTACGAGGCCGACGGCAACGTCTACTTCGACGTGCGCTCCTACCCGGACTACCTCCAGCTCTCCAACCAGGAGCTGGACAACCTCCGCCAGCCCGAGGGCGAGGGCGAGACCGGCAAGCGGGACCAGCGGGACTTCGCGCTCTGGAAGGCCGTCAAGCCGGGCGAGCCCAGCTGGGAGACGCCGTGGGGGCGCGGCCGGCCCGGCTGGCACCTGGAGTGCTCGGCGATGGCCCACAAGTACCTCGGCGAGGCCTTCGACATCCACGGCGGCGGCCTCGACCTGATCTTCCCGCACCACGAGAACGAGATCGCCCAGGCCAAGGCGTTCGGCGACGACTTCGCCCAGTACTGGGTGCACAACGCCTGGGTCACCATGAGCGGCGAGAAGATGTCGAAGTCCCTCGGGAACTCGGTGCTCGTCTCGGAGATGGTCAAGCACTGGCGCCCGATCGTGCTGCGCTACTACCTGGGCACCCCGCACTACCGCTCGATGATCGAGTACAGCGAGGAGTCGCTGCGCGAGGCCGAGCAGGCGTTCGCGCGGATCGACGGGTTCGCGCAGCGCGTGGTGGAGCTGGCCGGGGGAACCGTCGAGCCCTCGCCCGAGGTCCCGCCGGCCTTCGCCGAGGCGATGGACGACGACCTGGGCGTCCCGCAGGCCCTCGCGGTCGTGCACACCACCGTCCGGCAGGGCAACTCCGCCCTCGCCGCCGACGACAAGGAAGCCGCCGTCGCCCGCCTCGCCGAGGTCCGCGCCATGCTCGGCGTCCTCGGCCTGGACCCGCTGGCCCCGCACTGGTCCGGCGGCGCCGAGAAGGGCGAGGACCTGCACGGGGTCGTCGACGCGCTGGTGCGCCTCGTCCTCGACCAGCGCGAGTCCGCCCGCGGCCGCAAGGACTGGGCGACCGCCGACGCCATCCGCGACCAGCTGAACCAGTCCGGCCTCGCGATCGAGGACAGTCCGTCCGGCCCGCGCTGGACCCTCAAGTCCTAGCCGCCCCGGATCTGAAGATCAACTGTGCCGCCCGGCCCCCCGGGCGGCACACTGCATAAGACGTACGTACGAAACGAAGCTCACGGAGACGGGTAACTCATGGCAGCCAACAACCGCCGCATGTCCGGCAAGAAGGGCGCGCAGATCGGCAGTGGCGGCCAGCGGCGCCGGGGCCTGGAGGGCAAGGGGCCGACCCCGCCCGCCGAGATGCGCAAGGGACACAAGAAGAACCGCATCGCCACGGCCAAGGCCAAGCAGGTCCAGCGCCGTCCGGTGGCGCGCGGCCGGGGCGGCAAGGGCACGTCCGAGATGGTCGTCGGCCGCAACCCGGTCGTGGAGGCGCTGCGCGAGGGCGTCCCCGCCTCCACCCTCTACGTGCAGCAGTTCATCGACAACGACGAGCGGGTCCGCGAGGCCCTGCAGCTCGTGGCCGAGCGCGGCGGCATCAACCTCATGGAGGCCCCGCGCCCCGAGCTGGACCGCATGACCAACGGCCTCAACCACCAGGGCCTGGTCCTCCAGGTCCCGCCGTACGAGTACGCGCACCCCGAGGACCTGGCCGAGGCGGCCTACGACGACGGCGAGGACCCGCTGATCGTCGCCCTCGACGGGGTCACCGACCCGCGCAACCTGGGCGCCGTCGTCCGCTCGGTCTCCGCCTTCGGCGGCCACGGCGTGGTCGTCCCCGAGCGGCGCGCGGCCGGCATGACCGCCGGTGCCTGGAAGACGTCGGCCGGTACGGCGGCCCGTACGCCCGTCGCCCGCGCCACCAACCTGACCCGGGCCCTGGAGGCGTACAAGAAGGCCGGCATCGTGGTGGTCGGCCTCGCCGCGGACGGCGAGCGCGAGATCGGCGACCTGGAGGCCCTCGGCGGGCCCGTCGTCATCGTCGTCGGCAGCGAGGGCAAGGGCCTGTCCCGGCTGGTCGGCGAAACCTGCGACTTCCGGGTCCGGATCCCGATGCCGGGCGGTGCCGAGTCGCTCAACGCGGGTGTGGCGGCGGGGATCGTGCTGTACGAGGCGGCGCGCCGACGCGGGTGAACAGACGTCCGTAACCTCACCTGCACGGGTTAATTCGGGCGTCCGGGACATCCTTGACGGGGTCCGGACACATCCGGCCGGTCAAAGCAGTGTCCTAACTCCACGTCACTCGGTTAGATGAGTGTGGACACCAGAACACCCCGCACACCCACGGGCCGCTCGTCGGGATTCCGCTCCGGATTCGACTCCGGGCTCGACGACGCTCCCGCGCTGAGCATGGTGAAGGTGCCGAGCGATCCGGCGCAGGTCATCGTCAACCACGCGAGTTTCCGCGTGCAGTTGGGCGTATCGACACGGCGTACCCAATCCCCCCGGGTCGCACGGCACCTGAGCGCCACCGAGGACACCGCGCGCATCCCGGTCGTCGGCACGGCGGGCAGAGCGGGGGCGGCGCCCGGCCGGCGCCGCCCGGTCGTCTGGAGCGGCAAGTCCGCGCCCGACGACACCGGCGCCCACCGGCTGCTCCAGGCCGTCCGGGGCGGCAGCGTCCGGCACGCCGAGGAGCCCGCCGAACCGGCGGGCGCGACCCAGGTCATCCCGCGCGTCGACGACCGCTACGACGTTCTCGAACAGACCGTCGAGACGCCGATGGTCGGCCACCCGCGCTCCCCGGCCTCCGGCGAGAACCGGCTGCTCCCGAACATGCCGGCGGTGGGCAGCGCCTACGACGACCCGGCCTACGGCGATCCGGCGTACGGCGAACCGCCCTACGGCGACGACGAGTTCGAGGACTTCGAGGAGACGCGGTCGGCCCGCCGGGCCGGCGACGGCGACCCGGCCCGGCACGCCTACTACCCCGGCCGCCGGATGAACCTCGGGGTGGTCCTCCTCCCGCTCCGCATCTTCCTCGGCTTCATCTCCATCTACGCCGGCATGGGCAAGCTCTGCGACCCCGTCTACTTCGACGGCGGCAAGCGCGGCTCCATGGTCACCTGGCTCAACACGCTGCACCCCTGGGAGGTCGCCGAGCCGCTGCGCCAGTTCGCCCTCCAGCATCCGGTCGGCTCCGGGCTCGTCATCGCTTTCTTCCAGGTGATCGTCGGCGTCCTGACCGTCCTCGGCTGCTGGCAGCGGGTCGCCGCGGTGGTCGGCGCGCTGCTCTCCGCCGCGCTCATCGTCACCGTCAGCTGGAAGACCGTCCCCGCCTACGACGCCCCCGACATCATCTACCTCGCCGCCTGGTCCCCGCTGATCATCGCGGGCGCCCCCGTCTACTCCGTGGACGGCCGCCTCGCGGGCAGCGCCTGGCGACGGCTCGGCCCGCACTCCGACATCTGGGAGCTGCGCGCCTTCGTACTCCGTCGCGGCGCCCTGATCACGGGCATCACCATCGGCCTCACCCTCCTCGTCGGCTCGCTCCTGGGCGGCGCGGTCCGCGACTCCAGCCGGGTGGTCGTCCCCGGGCCCGGCGAGGCGCCCCGCAACAACCTCCCCGGTTCCCCGCTGCCCGGTGAGTCGGCCAAGTCCCGGCAGAAGGCTCCGTCGGCGTCCACGGCTCCCTCCGGGGGTGTCACGGCGAGCCCCTCGCAGGCGGCGACCACCCCGGGTGCCGACCGCACCACGAGCGGCGCCACCACCACGACGCCCAGCGAGACCCAGGGCACCACGGGCCAGGCCCCGCCCCAGCACACCGCTCCCGCGCCGACGACCGCGGGCCCGACCTCGGGCGGCGCCGCGACCGGCGGCTCGTCCACCACGACCGGCGGCAGCGGCACCGGCACCGGAACCTCCGGCGGCGCCTCCTCCTCGGGCCAGCCGGGCCTGGTGGGCGGCCTCCTCGGCTGACGGCCGCTTCCTGCTGACGCAGCCCCGCGCTGGAGAGGCGCGGGGCTGCGGCGTACCGGGCGTACCGAAGGGGCGCGCTGCGCCGTCTGCCGACCGCGGCACCGTCGTGGCTTGTCGCGCAGTTCCCCGCGCCCCTTACGGGGCACCACCGAACCGCCCCCTTCAAGGGGCGCGGGGAACTGCGCGAACAGCTCCCACGTACCCGCAGCCGACGAACTGCCGGTCACACCCCCCTAAGGGGCGCGGGGAACCCCGCAGCCGACGAGCCGGCCGCACCTCCCCTTCGGCCTACCGCCCGAGCGCGGCCAGTTCCTTCGCTGCCTCCGTCAGGTCCTTCGCGGTGTCGATCGCCCGCCAGTACGCCCCCTGCGGGATCGGGAACCCGGCCAGCTGCCGGCTCCGTGCCAGGTGCGGGAACGTGGTGCGCTCGTGGTCCCCCCGCTCCGGCAGCATCGCGGCGAACTCGGGAGAGAAGACGTAGACGCCGGCGTTGATCTCGAACGTCGACGGCGGTGACTCGATGAAGTCCGTGATGTGGCCGAATCCGTCGGTCTGCACGGCGCCCCACGGGATCCGCGGCCTGGCCAGCGCCAGCGTCGCCACCGCGTCCCGCTCCGTGTGGAAGTCGGCCATGTCGCGCAGCGAGAACCGCGTCCAGATGTCGCCGTTCGTGGCGTACCAGGGCCGGTCGGAGTGGGGAAGGTGCGCGGCCGCGTACTTGAGGCCGCCGCCCCGGCCCAGCGGCTCGGTCTCCACCACCGTGGTGACGGAGAGCGGCAGGTCGGCCGTCGCCAGCCACTTCTGCAGGACCTCGGCGAGATGGCCGCAGGAGACCACCACGTCGGTGACGCCCTCCTCGGCGAGCCAGGTCAGCTGGTGGCCGATGATCGGCGTGCCCGTACCCGGGATCTCGACCATCGGCTTGGGCCGGTCGTCGGTGTACGGACGAAGCCGTGAGCCCTGGCCACCTGCCAGGACCACGGCTTGAGTGGGGCGCAACGCGGCGTTCGGATGGGTCATGCCCGAACTGTACGTGGCGCCCCGGGGCCGGCTTCCAGCCGCAGGGGTCCTCTTAGGGAGCCATTACCTGCTTACCGACCGGCACTCAGCTGTGCGCGGCCAGCACGCCCGACGCGAAGGACGTGTCGCAGACCGGGCGGGCGTACGACTGGGCGCGCGAGGCGCCGTACATCCGCACCGCGGCCCGGCCCAGCGCGCGGGCGATGGACGTGCAGTGCCGCGCCAGCGACGGGTGGCCGTTGACCGCCTGCTGGAGGTGGGTGAGGACCTGGCCCGGGTTCTTGTCCTGGAGCTCGGTCATCAGCTGCTCGCGCAGCACGTCCTGCGGGGCCTGGGCGACGGCCTTGGAGGAGACCTGCGCGTCGGTCACGTCGGTCGCGGTGAGCACCGAGCTCCGCGGGGACCCGGTCCAGTTGACGCGGGTGACCGCGAGGGTCCCGGAGAGCACCAGGACGACGGGCAGGACAAGGGCGAGAGTGCGGCCGATCCGGCGGGCAGGGCCGCCCCGGTGGCCGCGTCGTGTCTGTGGGGTGGTGGAGTGCTTCACGCGTGTGAGGGTAGCGTGCGGTAATGATTTGGCGACATTTAGTCACCGGTTCGGGGGATGGAGAAGCCCCGTGTTTTGGGTACGGGGTTGACGCACACTGCTCGAAAACCACCCGCTTGCCGGGGTAAATCGGGGCAACGGAAAGGGCCCCGCAGCAGGTCGCGGGGCCCTTTCCGTCAACCTGGGTGAATTCACCCTGGTCACAGGTTTCTCTGCTTGATCGACGCCTGATCGACCGGTCGGATCGCTCAGTCGGATCGCTCAGTCGGAGAGACGCTCACCCGTGGACGTGGAGAACACGTGGGTCTCGCCCGGCCGCGGCACGACGTGCAGCGTGGCGCCCTTCTCCGGGACCGCGCGGCCGCTGACGCGGACGACCAGGTCCTTGAGGTCGTCGCCGACCTTGGCGCTGCCGTAGACGTAGCCGTCGGCGCCGAGCTCCTCGACGACGTTCACGGAGACCGCGAGGCCGGCCGGGGCGTCCTCGGTGTCCTTGGACAGGGCGGAGGCGGCCTCGCCGTTGTGCTCGACGACGTCGAAGTGCTCGGGGCGGACGCCGACGGTCACCGTGCGGTCACCCTTGTCGGCGGCGGCCTGCAGCGCCTCACGGCTCACCGGCACCACGCTGTTGCCGAACTTCACACCGCCGTCGGTGATCGGGACCTCGACCAGGTTCATGGCGGGGGAGCCGATGAAGCCGGCGACGAAGAGGTTGGCCGGGCGGTCGTACATGTTGCGCGGCGAGTCGACCTGCTGGAGCAGACCGTCCTTGAGGACCGCGACGCGGTCGCCCATCGTCATGGCCTCGACCTGGTCGTGGGTGACGTAGACGGTGGTGATGCCGAGGCGGCGCTGCAGCGACGCGATCTGCGTACGGGTCGAGACACGGAGCTTGGCGTCCAGGTTGGACAGCGGCTCGTCCATGAGGAAGACCTGCGGCTCACGGACGATGGCGCGGCCCATCGCGACACGCTGGCGCTGACCGCCGGAGAGCGCCTTCGGCTTGCGGTCCAGGTACTCGGTGAGGTCGAGGATCTTCGCGGCCTCCTCGACCTTCTGCCGGATCTCCGCCTTGTTGACGCCGGCGATCTTGAGCGCGAAGCCCATGTTGTCGGCGACGCTCATGTGCGGGTAGAGCGCGTAGTTCTGGAACACCATGGCGATGTCCCGGTCCTTCGGCGGCAGGTGCGTGACGTCGCGGTCACCGATGCGGATGGCGCCGCCGTTGACGTCCTCCAGGCCCGCGAGCATCCGCAGCGAGGTGGACTTGCCGCAACCCGACGGGCCGACCAGGACGAGGAACTCGCCGTCCTCGATCGCGATGTCGAGGCCGTCGACGGCGGGCTTGGTGGAGCCCGGGTAGATCCGGGTCGCCTTGTCGAACGTGACAGTGGCCATGGCTCAGAGGCCCCCTTCTACCGGCAGGAACGTGCCGGACGATCCGTTGTAGGAAGGTGGTTGGTGTAGTCCACTCGGGTAGTCCACGCGAGTGAACTGGATCAGGACGGTACCTGGCGTTCACCCTGTATGTCAGTACCTGGAGGCCTGTGAACTTCGCGGAAATTTTCGACAGGCCGCACCCGGGACCTGGGTACACTGCACTGGCACGCACCCCGGGTGCGCGCACGCCTCCTTAGCTCAGCTGGTCAGAGCGCCGCTCTTGTAAAGCGAAGGTCGTCGGTTCGAATCCGACAGGGGGCTCTTTCAGTGCCTCCCCGCCACCCGGTCCGCCACTCGGGCCAGTCGGGACGACTCGGTGCTCGGGTGGAGGCGTTCGCGCTGGTCGGCCGCGCGGTAGGTGGCGTACATGCCCTGGACGCCGAGCCAGCGGAAGGGCTCCGGCTCCCATTTGCGGACCTTGTGGTTCACCCAGGGGAGTTCGGTGAGGGCGGTGCGGCCGGCCTGGCCGGAGTCGAGCTGGACGAGGTCGCGCAGGGTGCGGGCGGCCAGGTTGGTGGTGGCGACCCCGGAACCGACGTAGCCGCCGGCCCAGCCGAGCCCCGTCGTACGGTCCAGGGTGACGGTCGCGCACCAGTCCCGCGGCACCCCGAGCACCCCCGACCAGGCGTGCTCGACCGCGACAGCCGCCAGGGACGGGAAGAACCGGACGAGGATCTCGCGCAGCGCCTCGATCGTCGCGTCCTGCGTGCGGCCGTCGTTGTCCGTCCGCGAGCCGAACCGGTACGGCACCCCGCGCCCGCCGAGCGCGATCCGCCCGTCGGCCGTGCGCTGCGCGTACATGTACGCGTGCGCCATGTCGCCCAGCGTCTCCCGGCCCTCCCAGCCCACCGACGCCCACTGCTCCGCCGTGAGCGGCTCGGTGGCGATCATCGAGGAGTTCATCGGCAGCCAGGTGCGCTTCTGGCCCTTCAGGTTCGCGGTGAAACCCTCGGTGCAGCGCAGGATGTAGGGGGCGCGGACCGTGCCGTACGGCGTGACGGCGTGCCGGGGCCGGATCTCGGTCACCGGGGTGGACTCGTGGATGTCCACGCCGAGTGCCGCCACGGCCGCCACCAGGCCCTTCACCAGCTTCACCGGGTGCAGGCGGGCGCCGTGCGGGGTCCAGGTGCCGCCCACCGCGTCGGCGACGCGGATCCGCTCCCTGGCCTCCCCGGCGCCGTACAGCTCGCGGTCCTTCTCGCCGTACGACAGCTCGTGCTCGTGGAACGCCTTCAGGCGGGCCAGCTGGGCCGGGGTGGTGGCGACCTCAAGGACCCCGCCCTTGTGCAGGTCGGCGTCGATGCCCTCGGCGGCGGCGACCGCCACGACCTCGTTGACGGTCTCGTTCATGGCCTTCTGGAGGCGTACGGCGGCCTCGTGGCCGTGCAGCGCGGCGTACCGGTCGCGGCCGGCGATGCCGTTGTAGAGCCAGCCGCCGTTGCGGCCGGAGGCGCCGTAGCCGCAGAACTTCTGCTCCAGGACGGTGACCCGGAGGAAGGGCGCGGCCTTCTTCAGGTAGTACGCGGTCCACAGTCCGGTGTAGCCGCCGCCCACGATCACCACGTCCGCCGAGGCGTCACCGGCGAGCGGCTCCCGTACCGCCGGGAGGCCGTCGTCCGCGTACCAGAAGGAGATGCCGCCGTTGACGACGCTGCCTGCCGACCTGCTTGCCGAGCTGCTCATGTGCGGACGTTAACCCTTGAGCGCGGCCAGTGTCTCCTTCGGATTCCATGCTTTTCCGCGCCCTCTGACCAGCGGATAGCAGGCGAGACCGATCAGTGCCGCGACGAAGTGTCCGAGGTCGGTGAAGGTCGGCGACTCGGTCAGCGGCAGCCCGTAGACGAGGAGGACGGCCCCGAGGTACGGGTACCGCCAGGGGGTCGCGATCCGGTACGCGAGCACCGCGATCACCCCGGCCAGCGCGTAACTCACCCCGATGTCCAGGGTGTTGACCGCGGAGTGCGGGACGATGCCGTCGTGGATCCCCTTCAGCAGCGCGCCCTCGCTGATCAGGGTGGCCAGGACGTGCGCGATCACGCACACCGCGAGCCAGCGGACGGTACCCAGCCAGCGTTCCGCCGACGCGTGGAAGACGGTGTAGAGGAAGGCGTACGGCACCCAGTGCCCGCCCTCGATCCACATCGCGCTGGCGACCAGCACCCGCACCGGGTTGTCCGAGAGTTCCCGGATGTTGGTGGACCGCTGCCGCAGGAACTGCTGCTCGAACTCCGGTGACATGCGGTGCAGCGCGAAGGCCGTCACGAAGAGGATCGCCAGCCAGATGTACGTACCGGGGGCGCTGCGGACGTATGCCCACACCGTGCCGCCGAGTCCCCGGAGAAATCCCATGAGGCGATTCATGCACGGCGGCAACGCCGGGTGTGTGATTGACATTCCGGATGAGCCGGTCGCCGAGGAGGTCGGGGGGCCGTGCGGTCGGGCGGCAGCGGCGCCGTCGTGGCTGGTCGCGCAGTTCCTCCCCCAGCCTTCGGCCGGGGGTACCCCCAGCGCCCCTGAAGGGGCGCCTGCCGTGGCGCCCCGTAAGGGGCGCGGGGAACTGCGCGAGCAACCCGCCACGACCCGCACTCCACATCGGACCGGCGCTACAGCGGCCCGTCACGGCACGGCCGCTCCCGCGCGCCGTCACGGTTCCAGGACCACCTTTCCGATGGTCGCCCGGGTCTCCAGGGCACGGTGTGCGGCTGCCGCCTCGGTCAGCGGGAAGCGGGTCACGGCGGGGCGCAGCCGGCCCTGGGCGGCCTCGGCCAGGGCGCGGAGTTCGAGGGTGCGGAGCGGGTCGGGGCCGCCGGTCCGGCGGAGCATCGCGGGGCCGAGGACGAACTCCGACAGCCCTTCGACGACGTGCCCGCCGCCGGCCGCGATCCCCTCCGCCGACCAGCCGAAGACGAGGTGCCGGCCGCCCTCGCCGAGCAGGGCGACGGCCTGCCGGGCGACCTCGCCGCCGACGCCGTCGAGGACGACGGTGACCGGTCCGGAGCGGGCCCGGACCTCGGCGGGCCAGCCGGGGTCGGTGTAGTCGAGGGCGAGGTCGGCGCCGTTGGCCCGGACCCGCTCGGTCTTCCCGGGGCCGCCCGCGAGGCCGATCACGGTGGCGCCCGCGTGCTTGGCGGCCTGGACGAGCAGCGTGCCGATGCCGCCGGCGGCCGCCGGGACGAGGACCACCGACTCCGGCCCCGGCTCGGCGAACTGCAGGATGCCGAGGGCCGTGCGGCCCGTGCCGATCATGGCCACGGCCTCGGGGAAGCCGAGGTTCTCCGGGATCTCATGCAGGCGTTCGACCTCGGTGACCGCCAGCTCGGCGTAGCCTCCGGGCGCGAAGCCGAGATGGGCGACGACGCGCCGCCCGAGCCACCGCCCGTCGACGCCGTCGCCGAGCGCCTCGACCACCCCGGCGACCTCGCGGCCGGGGATCGTCGGAAGTTCCGTCGGCCGGGGTGCCGGGCCCTGGTGGCCCTGGCGCAGCGCCGTGTCGAGCAGGTGGACACCGGCCGCGGCGACGGCGATCCGCACCTGGCCAGGACCCGGCACCGGGTCCGCCACCTTCTCGTGGACGAGGTTCTCGGCAGGGCCGAAGGCGTGCAGAACGATGGCGTGCACAGGGACTCCCGCAGGTGATGGCTGGTTCGGCGGTTCGGCGGTTCGGGGGTTCGACTGTTCGGCCTCAAGTGCGCTTGAGGTCAAGGGCGGGCCGTCGCCGGGTTCGCGGGCAGCGGTGATTGTCAGTGGCGGCCTGCACTATGGGGGCATGGCGAGGACAGCGGCCGGTGGGGCCGGCGGAGGCAGGGTGAAGGGTGCGCGGCGGCCGGAGGTGCGGCTGCCCGAGCTGGAGCCCTGGGGCGGTGGCGGGCTGGAGCCGGACGGGGACTACGACGGGCAGGCGTTCCGGGAGGTGGACTTCGCCGGTCAGGACGGGGCGGGCGCCCGCTTCATGGACTGTGCGCTGACGGAGTGCGCCTTCGACGAGACAGGGCTGCGGCACGCGCGCGTGCTGGACACGGTCCTCACCTCGATAAGAGGCGTCGGCACCGATCTGGCCGACGCGACCCTGCGCGACGTCGAGCTGGTCGACGCCCGGCTGGGCGGCACCCAGCTGCACGGTGCCGTCCTGGAGCGCGTGGTGATCCGCGGCGGCAAGATCGACTACCTCAACCTGCGCACCGCGAAGCTCAGGGACGTGGTCTTCGAGGGCTGCGTCCTGGTGGAACCGGACTTCGGCAACGCCGTGCTGGAGCGCGTCGAGTTCATCGGCTGCACGGTGAAGGGGGCCGACTTCAGGGGGGTGACGATGAAGGACGTCGATCTGCGGGGCGCCGCGTCCCTGGAGATCGCGACCGGGGTGGAACGGCTGGCTGGGGCGGTGATCAGCATGTCCCAGCTGCTGGATCTGGCACCGGTACTGGCGGCACAGCTGGGGATCCGCGTCGAGAACTGACGGACTCCAGGGACTGCGCGACCAGCCCCCACCGGCCCGCAGCCGTGAACCGGCCTTCAGCTCGCCGGCGGCACCGGCGCCGCCTTCTTCCGCAGCCCCAGATGGTCGTCCGGGTCCTGAAGCCGGTCCGGCTGCGCAGCAAGCATGCGGCGGACCGCCGGTTCCGGCATGCGGATCACCACCGGCCGGGGCAGGGCCAGCTCCCGTACGGCGGTGCCGGTACGGCCCGAGCGGACGCGGTTGGTCACCCGCGCCACCACCCGCACGTCCAGCGTGAACTGGACCAGGACCGACGCCGACTTGGGCTTGTGCAGCGGCATCGAGCCGGACGCGTTCACCGCCGTGTCGGCCGCGCCGCCCGCACCACCGGCGTTGCCCATCATCTGGTTGAGGCGGAACTCGTCGGCGTTGAGCAGCCCCGCGCCCGCGAGGCCGCGCGCCGACCGGCCGTGGTCGGCGGCGCTCAGGCCGTCCGTCTGGGTGGGCCGGGGCGCGTCCAGGTGGCTCTGCCCCACCGTCTCGAAGGTCATCTTGTCGCCGACGCCCAGCACCCGCCCGTCCCGCAGCCGCGCGTGCAGGGACGCCCGCAGGTCCTGGCCCTCCACCCCGGTGGCGTGCACCGGCGGCAGCTCCGCCCCGGCCGAGGTCAGCAGCGGCAGCGCCGCGAGCAGCCACTCGGTGGAGACGGCCTCCTGCAGGGTGTACGCGGCGGCCTGGCCCTTGGACCGGAAGCGGTCGCCGCCGCCCGCCTCGCGGACCGCGGAGCCGACCAGCTCCCGTACCTGCGGGGCCCCTTGGAAGCCGTTCACCTGCGCCTCCATCGGCAGCCGCACACCGCCGGAGCGCCAGCTGCCGATCGCGGCCGGGCGGGCGTCACCCGGGCCGGGAGCCGGAGCCGCCGGCTGCGGGCGGGGCGCGGTCAGCCGGCCGAGGGCGGCGAGGTCCTTGTCCAGTACGCGGTGGGTCACCGCCTGGCGGCCCAGCGAGACCAGCGCCAGCCGGCGGTCGCCGCGGTGCAGTTCGAGGGTCGCCTCGATCGGCACCCGCATCTTCGACGACTTCGCGGTCTTCGCCTCCGCGACCGTCTTCATGCCGAGCTGGCCGCGGCTCGCCGTGCCGGAGCGCCGTGAGCCGCCCGAGCCGACGCCGAGCCCCGCCGCACCGCCCGTGCTCTTCAGCTGCCCGGCGCCGCCGTCCGGTTTGCCGGAGCCGGCGAAGATCCCCTCGACACCGGTCGACACACCCTCGTCGTGGGTGGCGGCCTGCTGGGCGACGGCCGCGGTGATGTACTCCATGTCCCGGCCGTCGTCCGCGGCACCGTCGTAGGCGCCGTCGGCGAGCCGGTTGACCTTGAACACCGCCCAGTACGGGGTCTTGCGGCCGTCGAACAGCTCGACGGTGACCCCGCCGTCCATCGCGCCGGACAGCAGTCCCGCGCTGCCGTCGCGGTCCAGGACGCGCAGCAGCCGCTGCACGTTGTCGTTGCGGTCGGCCAGTTGCTGCCGGGGCAGCAGGTCGTCGGCGAGGCTCTGCTGCCCGCTCTCCGCGAGGCGGGTGCGCAGCCGGGCCAGCAGCGGCACGAAGTTCGGCAGGTTCTCGACCATGCCGAAGCCGAGAGGGAGCGTGCGGGCGAAGGAGGGGCCGGCGGTGCGCGGCGCCGCGGACGTGGTCGATCCGGCCGCGTCCCCTTTGCTACGGCCCCCTGTCTGTACCCCTTCCCGTGCCCCTTCCCGGGCCTCGCGCTCGGCGCCCGCCCGGCTGCTCTCGGCCGCCCGGGAGTTTTCCGCCGGCCGCTGCCCCGGCTGCCGGGACGACGACGTCATCGGCGCCGGTTCGGGGTCGAGCTTCAGCTGCCGGCGGATCGGTGCCGGCAGCTGCGCCTCCGTCAGCCACACCGCCGCCTCGGCCGGCAGGGTGCGGGCGGCCGTCGCCACGTAGGGGCCGCCGCCGGTGACCGCGACCTCGGCGACCATGGTGACGAGCAGGTCGCACTGGACCAGGTAGAGCGGCGCCTTCTTCGGGGTGTGGGCGTTGCGCTCGACCGTGCCGGACAGCGCCGTGGACCGGGCGTCGCCGCGGCTCGTGGTGCGGTTCCCGGAGAGGCCCTGGCCCAGCCGCCACTCGGCGTCGTTCTCCGAGCCGGTGGCGCCGAACTGCCATGTGCTGGTGGTGCCCTGCCCCTCCTGGCCGGCCGCCTGGTGGCCGCCGAGCACGAAGGTCTCGGTGCCGGGACCCGCGCCCCGGTGCAGGAACTTCGGGTTCGTCAGCGTGAGCCGGGTGCCGACGGCCCCGTTCAGCGCGGCGAGCCGCCGCGGATAGCGCAGGTTCTTCACCACCCACCCGGAGGACGCGGCCTGCCGCAGCGACGCCGTGATGGCCTGCGGCCCGAACCGCTCCTCGATCGCCAGCCGCGGCGCGAGCCCCTCCGTCTGCAGCGCGGGATCCTCGCGGACCCCCTTGTTGCGGGCGGCGGCCTTGGACAGCAGCTGGAAGGCGAGGTCCCGGACGGCCTGTCCGTCGCCGACCGTCTCCACCAGCTGCCAGTCCCGCAGCGGCTGCCCGACCGACGGCCGGGGCACGAGGCCGGCCAGGTCGCCGATGCCCTCGGCGGCGACGGCGTGCTCGGGGCGCGGGGCCTGTGCCCGGCGCCGGCCGCCCACCGCGTCCTGCCGCCGCTTGCCCTCCTCGTCGAGGGTGAACTCCGTGGGCGTGACCAGCCGTACGTCCTGCTCGTCCAGATGCAGGTCCGCCAGCTGCCTCGCCTCGGGCGCGTGCCGGCCCGGGGCGCCGGGGGTGAGGGCGCGGCCCAGCTTGCGCTGCCGGGAGGTCATGGTGACGTCGACGTCGAAGCGCAGGGCCGCCCCGAAGGTGCCGGCCTTCTCGGAGCCGTTGGTGAGGACGTCCGTGCGGGTGGTGGGGCCGGCCTGGTTGCGGCGGGTGCCGGTGCTGTGCCTCTCGTAGCGGGCCGAGCCGGTCAGGATGCCGGGGACGATCCTGGCCTGCCCGAGGACCAGACCGCCGATCGAGCGCGAACTGCCGCGTCCGCTCTGCGCGTTCGCGGTGACACCGGAGTGGCTGCGCACCAGCCAGTCGTCGGTGTCGCCGAGGTAGCCGGTCTCGCGGAGCTGCCCGCGGACGTGGACCTGCACGTCGTGGGAGTGCAGGGTGGTCTTGCGGCGCAGCCGCACCCGGATGCCGGTCGTGGTCAGCTGGTCCTTGTTGACCCGCAGGTTGGTCTCGGACAGGGCGGCCATCAGCTCGCGGTGGTTGCGCCGCTGGAGGGCGGCCTCCTCCTTGGACGGCGGTGTGGGGCGCGCGTCGGTGCCGAAGGCGGGCAGGTAGCCGGCCAGCTGGGGATCGGTCGCGAACAGCTGCTGCACGGCCCGCACCAGGGGGCGGGTGTCGAGCTGGCTGAGGGTGACGCTGGAGCCCATGGCGCCGAACGGGAGGTGCCGTTCGACGTCGGTCTCGTTGCCGTCCTCGTCGGTCCGCTTCGGCTTCTCGATGAACTCCTTGGGCTTCTTGCCCTCTTTGCCCTCTTTGGCGTCTTTGCCATCTTTGGCCTCGGCGCCGGGCGGCAGCGGGAGCCCGAGCGACCGCGCCTCGTCGGCCCGCAGGCTCATCCACACCCGCATCGAGTGCGTGGCGACCCGTGTCCCGGGGCGCAGGACCATCTCGGCCGAGCGCGGCCCCGTGCCCTCCGCGGTGAACCGGACGGTCGCGAGGTAGAGCACCTTGTCGCCGCGCACCTCCGCGCCCTGGCGGCTGGAGACGGTCTGCTCGGCCACGGTGAACCGCGCCTTGCGGGCCGCCGCGACCGGCATGGCCGTACCCCGCAGGACGGCGGCGCTGCCGGCCACGCCGACGCCGATGGCCGGGCCCAGGCCGCCGGTGAGGGCGCGCCCCTTGCCCGCGCTCTCGGTGACCGTGTGCTGGGTCTGCTGGTGGGTGCGCAGCTGGGTCCCGCCGGTGCCCCAGGCGGGGGACATGCCGGTGATCTCGGCGTGCAGGCGGTAGCTGCCGACGCTGCTGCCGTCCTTGGAGGCGAGGTCCTCGCCGGTGACGCCGTCGCGCAGCAGCCGGGGCAGGTCCTCCAGGACGGTCGCGGTGGAGGTGGCCTCGTAGAGCCGCGCGCGGCCGGGCGCCCCGGCAGCGGTCAGCGAGGGGTGCAGGACGGAGGAGACGGCGTCGAAGAGCCCGCCGCCGCCCTGGTGCGGGGCACCGGCGTCGGTGACGGCGACCGGGGCCATGGAGTCGGCGAGCGAGACGCGCCGGGCGGTGTCCGGGCCGACGGCCTCCGGGGCGGCGGGCGCCTCGGTGCCGGCCGGGACGAGGTGTTCGGTGGGCACCCGCTGGGTCAGGGCGCCCGAGCCGTGGAAGGTCTGCGCCTGCTGGGTGCCCTGCTTCTTGATCCGTACGCCGTACCGCACCTTGCGCGGTGCCTCGACCGAGCCCTTCTCGCTGCGCAGCACCCGGGGTTCGGCCACGTTGCGCTGGCTGCGGGACTCCCGTGAGGACTGCCAGGGCTGTGCGTTCAGCAGGCCGGCGCCGCCCAGCCAGAGCCCCGGCACGACGGGCGCGAGCCCGAAGGCCATGCCGCCGGCGCCCTTGCTGGAGCTGCCGCTCGCGGTGGTCGCGACGGTGGTGGCGGTGTTGTGCTGGACGTCGACCTTGGTGTCCTTGCCCTCGGTGTCGTCCACCGCGGCGAGCGGCGCCCCGTCCGGGTCCGGCGCGGTGTTCGCGAGCAGGTCCCCGGGGTGGAAGACGGGCGGCCGGTCGTCGGGGGCGCGGGAGACGGTGACGGTGACGTCGTACCACTCCTTGCCGGTCCTGCCCCTGACGGCGAAGGCGCGGCCCTGCCCGTAGAACGACTCGGGGCGTCCGGCGAGCTCGGCGCCGATCTCGGCGACCGTGCCGTCGCCGTGCCCGACGACGGCGGCCACGGCGTTCCGTACGAACTCGTGCCCGGTCAGCCCGTACGCCGTGGACAGCCCGGCGGCCTGGAAGTCCATCAGGTACGGCGGCAGTACGAGGCCGGGGCCGGTGTTCTCCTCCTCGACGGTCGCCACGGGCCGCACCGGCCGGCTGCGTACCGCGGGGGGCCGCGCGACGCCCTTGCCCTTCGCGTCCCGCAGCGCCAGCGTGGCGGCCGTGTTCCCGGCCTTCCCCTGGAGGGCGCGCATCACGTCTTCCGTGGGCCCGACAGGGACTCCGGAGTCGACGGGCGCGGCGGTGGCCGGTGCCCGGGAGGCCTCCGAGGAGGCGTCCTTTCCGCTGTCGCCTGCCTTTTGCTGCGTCCGCACGGAGTCAACGTAGGCGCGGCCGGGGCGGCGGGAACGCCTTCCGCGTCACATGTCACCCCCGCCTCGACAGGTGGTCAACCTCCGTACACCGTACGGTCGTTCAACGGGCCGGGACGGCTACGACACCCTCGGGAAACGGGCCTGGAGCGTCCAGATCGCCGGGTTGTCCGCCAGCCCCTCGTGCAGGTCGGTGAGGTCGGCGATCAGGTCGTGCAGGAAGTCCCGGGCCTCCCGGCGCAGTTCGGCGTGGGAGAAGGTGAGGGGCGGCTCCTCGGCCGGCATCCAGTCCGCCTCGATGTCCACCCAGCCGAACCGGCGCTCGAAGAGCATGCGGTCGGTGGACTCGGTGAAGTCGAGCTCCGCGTGCTGGGGCCGGGCGGCCCGGGACCCCGCCGGGTCGCGGTCGATGCGCTCCACGATGTCGCACAGCGCCCACGCGAAGTCCAGCACCGGAACCCATCCCCAGGCTGTGGACAGTTCCCGGTCCGCCTTGGTGTCGGCGAGGTAGACGTCCCCGCAGAACAGGTCGTGACGCAGCGCGTGGACGTCCACGCGCCGGTAGTCCGTCTGGGGCGGGTCGGGGAAGCGGTTGGAGAGGGCGTAGCCGATGTCGAGCACGTACCGATGGTGTCATGGCGCCGTGGGGCTGGTCGCACAGCTCCTTGCGGCCCCGAGGGGTTGCGGTCCGGCGTGCCGGCTACGCGCCCTCGGCCAGCTCCTTGCGCAGTACGGCGCACGGCCGGCCGTGTCCGCGGTCCGGGCGGTGGCCGGTCACCTCGTATCCCAGGGCGGTCCAGAAGGCGAGGCCCTTCGGGTTGTTCTCCAGTACGGCGAGGCGCACGGCGCTGCGGCCCGCCGCCCGGAACCGTTCCTCGACGCCCTCCGCGATCCGCCGCCCGTACCCCTTCCCCTGCGCCCCCGCGTCCACCATCAGCAGTCCGATCCACGGGTCCGGGTCGGCCGGGTCGGGGTCGGACGGGTCGGGGTGCCGGTCCAGCGTGACGACCACGCCGACCAGCCGCCCCTCGGCCCGCGCGAGCAGCACCTCCGCGTCCGGGTTCGCCAGCTCGTCGGCCAGTGCGGCGGCCACCTGTTCCGGCCGGATGTCGTCCGGGTCCGGGAAGTCGCCGCCGAGTGCGTGGAACTCCCGGTCGGCGGCGTACAGGGCGGTGAGTTCGGTGAGGACCGGGGCCGGGATGTCGTGGTCGGGGGTGCGGGGGACGGGGGCGAGGATCATGCGGGCAACCTATCCGGCGGAACAGGCCGGGGCGTGGCCTCGGCCCGGCCTGCGGTTCGGGTGGGTCCCTCGGGCGGTCACCGGCGGCACGGGCTCAGCGGACGTCCACGAAGTCCTGCGCCGAGCGGCTGGCGAAGTGGGTGCTGTTGCCCGCGTAGTCGATCACCCAGGTGCCGTCCTTGGCCGCCTTCGGCTTGGCGGTGAAGTGGCCCGTGCTGTTCGTGGTCGCGGTGGTCACGGTCTTCCAGGTGGTGGAGCCGGTCGCCCGGAACAGGACGGCGACCCGCTGACCGCCGTACGCCTTCCAGGCCGTGGTGTCGTGCTGCAGAACCCCCGTCACCGTGAGGGTCTTCCCCTTGGCGACCGGCTGCGGGGTGATCTTCAGCGAGGTGACCCGGCTGGCGGTCCGTGACTTCTTGACCGCGCTGGTGACCTGGTCCTGGTAGGCCGTGGAGGCGCGGTGGTGGGCCCGGTACCAGCCGGAGGCACGGTTGGCCGCGGCGATCGAGAACGAGCCGTCGGCCGCGGCCTTGCCGGTGGCCACACGGGTCCATCCGGTACGTCCGTTCGCCGAGTACTCCAGGTCCACGGCCTGGCCGGCCGGACCGGGCGAACGGCTCACGGTCGCCGCCAGTGTGCCGGCGGCCGTGACCTTGTGGTCGGCGCCCAGCGTGGCCTTGAAGCCCTTGATCGACAGCGGCATCCGCACCTGCTGGGTGACGTCGCCCCAGGCGTTGTCGAAGTAGGGGGCCTCCGAGGACGTGCTGAGCGAGAAGGAGCCGGGACGGGTGACGGTGACCTGCACGCTGTACGAGCCGTCGGCGCCGGTCACCGTGCTGGTGGTGACGGCCGGCGCGGAGCCCCCGTCGCTGTAGGTCACCTGGATCGTGCGGCCCGCCAGGGGATGCACGGTGTACGGGCTGACCTGCTCGGTCCAGGTCGCCTTGCCGGACAGGGTGACCGTGGCGCCGGAGTCCACCGGGGAGGCCGAGGTCCTGGCGCCGAGGCTGACGGCGCCGTCGATCCGGCCGAGGTCGGGCGCCAGTTTGCAGGTGGTGGTGCCCGTGACGTGCGCCGCGGCATCGGTGCCCGGGTTGGCGGTCACGGTGATCCAGGCGCTGCCCGCCACGGTGACCGGCCGGCTGAAGGTGCCGTCGGCGGCCAGCGGGGCATCCGCCGTCTCCGGGTCCGTCTCGGTCTCGTCCCGCCATCTCACGGTCGCGAGGCCGGTGTACGGCTGGAGCCGGCCGGTGTAGGGCTCGCGGCCGAGCACCGTGCCGGAGACGGTCACCGTGCGGTGGTCGGCGTCGGACGCGGCCCGGTCGGTGCGGGCCGCCTGGACGACCGGCTGGACGGTGTAGTCCACGACGCCGTACAGCTCGGTGGACAGGCCGGGGTGGTTGATGAGCGGCGCGTCGACGTAGGCGCTCCAGGTGCCGTAGGCGTCGAGGTGGATCGGTCCGTCGGTCTGCCAGGTGTTCGCGGCACCGCCGGGCACCCAGCTGACCGGCACCGTCCACGAGCCGACGTGCAGTTCGGCCGGCAGGCTGTTCACGCTGGTGTCCAGCTTGAGCACCACCACGCCGCGCTGGTTCGGCAGGCTGTGGAGGTCGCCGTTCTGCCTGGTGGAGTCGTCGGTCGAGGAACAGGCGGGCACCGTCACGGCCGCCGCGGACGGGGCCGCGGCCGTCGCCGCGGTCGCGGAAAGGAGCGCGGCAGTGACAGCCGCGGTCAGGTTCCTCGGTACCGAAGTCTTCGTCATGCGCACGATCATGACCATCGACCGGTCAAATGACCTGATCGCGCACGGGAGTTGTGGCGAACATGTGACCTCGGCGGTCAGAGGTTTTCGTAGCGGGGCAGACCGTCCGCCGCGATGGTCATGGCGCTCGCTCCTCGTCTTCTGTGCCCAGGGGCAAGGATCGTCGCTTTCATGCTAGGTCTCCTCCGGGAGATCCGTTCGGCAGTCGCGGCAGAGGCCGGGTGCCGGGGCGCGGAAGCCTCGGTCGCAGCTGTCGCAGTTGTGGATCCGGGTGGGTACGGCTGGTGGCGGAGCCGGTGCGCGGAAGGGCGGTGGCGCGGGCAGGCGGTCCCTCAGGCGGTGGGCCAGGAGGGCGGCGGGCCTGTGGAGCGGTTCGGCCGGCAGGCTCGCGGTCAGGGCGTGCCGTACGGCGCTGGGGGCGATGTCGCGCTCCAGCCAGGCCGCGACGCCCGGGGCCAGATGGTCGGCGTCGGCGGTCGACAGCAGCAGCCGAGAGTCGTGGCGGCGGAGGTCCGCGAGCAGGTCCAGGGCCTTCTGGAGGAGCACGGGGGAGGGGCAGGCCGGGCGCGGCACGGGTGGGAGCGCCTTGCGGGCGGGCTTCTGCGGTGGCTTCGGCCGTGCCGCGGCTTCGGTCCGGCGGGCGCGGCTGCTGTGGCCGGGCCGGTTGCAGAAGACCGTGCGGGTGATGATGCGGCCGTCGGGCAGGCGTACGCGTTCGCGGCGCAGGTACCCGACGGCCTCCAGCTCGCGCAGCGCGGCCGCGATGCGGGTCCTGCCCTCCTTCAGGCGCTCCGCCAGCGTCTTGATGTCGACCCGGGCACCGGCCGGAAGGGACTGGATGTGCACGCCGATCCCGACCGCGAGCCCCGACAGGTCGGGGTGCTGGGCCAGGTCGTTGCCGACGACTGTGAAGTGCGAGGTGTGGCGGGTGTTCTCGTGAATGAGCCCGCCGCCGGACCCCCGGTTCGGGTGCTTCTTAGTGGCAACACGGGGCTGGGCGCAGGAGGGCGCGCTAGGGTTTTCGGTATCCATCGGGAAGGGTTTCGCTTCCTGGGTGGTCAGGCCCTCGCACTGGGATTGCCGTCCCGGCGGGGGCCGAAGTCTTTCTGCGGTTGTTGCGCTGAGCGTAGGGCACGCAACCCGCCTCAAATCCAGCCCACTTGGGCATATTCACTCGCGGGAGTGACTCTGGGCGACGGGCGGGAGGGGTGGGGCTTGGTGGGGTTCTTTCTCCCCGTTTCGTTCCTTTGGCGGTGACGTCCCTCGCGGCCGCGGCCCGCGTTCCCGGGCTGCGGCGACACCCCGGTCCCGGCCCGTGCCGTCTTGCGCGGGGGCGGGGGCGGGGGCGGGGATCACGCGGGCAGCCTGTCCGGGCGGGCGGGCTACTCCGTGCTGGGCGACGACAGTCGCAGTGTGATCCGGTCGAACAGTTCGGTGAGCGGCTCGCTGACCTCGCGGCCGAACTCGGTCAGCCCGTAGGTGACCTGAGGCGGTGTCGTCGGCTCGACCTTCCGCCAGACCAGGTCGTCCTGGACCAGCGCGCGGAGGGTCTGGGCGAGCATCTTCTCGCTGATGCCGTGGATGCTCTCGCGCAGCTCATAGAACCGGAGGTCGTTGCTCCGCAAGGAGATCAGCACCCAGATGCCCCACCTGCTGGTCACATGGTCGACCATGTCGCGCGCCGGGCAGTCGGTGTGAAACACGTCATACCGCTCGCCGGCCTCGGTCCGTGTGAACTGCGCGCCTTCCGCCATGTGATGAGCTTACCTTCAGGTATGTCCTTACTGAAAGTAAGCCCGGCTCCCTAGCGTGAACGTCGCAGAGGAAATCCGACGAGGAGCTGATCATGATCGTGGTGACCGGGGCTACCGGGAATGTGGGCCGGCCGTTGACGCGGGCGCTGGCCGAGGCGGGCCAGGAGGTGACGGCTGTGTCGCGGCACGCGGCGACGGTGCCGGACGGTGTCCGCCACCTGGCGGCCGACCTGGCCGACCCGGCCGGCCTTGAGCCCGCGCTGGCCGGGGCGAAGGCACTCTTCCTGTTGTTGTCCGGAGACATGCACGCCCCCGGGGCCGACCCGGCCGACATCATCGGCCTGGCCGCGGCCCACGGGGTGCGCCGGGTCGTCCTGCTCTCCTCGCAGGGCGTGGCGACCAGGCCCTTCGGGCCGACGCGGATCGCGATGCGGGCGCTGGAGGACACACTGCGCGGGTCCGGCCTCGACTGGGCCGTCCTGCGGCCGGGCGGTTTCGCGTCCAACGCCCTGTGGTGGGCCGGGTCCGTCCGCGCACGGCGCGTCGTCGCCGCACCCTTCGGCGACGTCGGGGTGCCGATCGTCGACCCGGCGGACATCGCCGAGGTCGCGGCGGCCTGCCTGCTGGACGACCGGCACACGGGCGCCGTCTACGAGCTGACCGGCCCGGAGGTGATCACCCCGCGCGGGCAGGCGGAGGCCATCGCCGCCGCGCTGGGCTCACCCGTGCGGTTTCACGACCTCACCCGCGACGAGGCCAGGGCCGCCATGGTCCAGAGCATGCCGGCGGAGCTGGCCGAGGACACCCTCGACATCCTCGGCTCGCCGAACCCGGCCGAGACACGCGTCAGCCCGGACGTCCAGCGGGTCCTCGGCAACGCCCCGCGTCCCTTCGCGGACTGGGCCGTCCGCAACGCCGCCGCGTTCCGCTGAGCCCGGGCGGCCCCGCGGGATCCGCTCGGCGTGCCCGGCGAGGCGCTCCGGCGGGGTCGGCGGTCCGCTCCGGCGTTCCCGCACGGTCCCGCCCGCGGACTGGGCGAAAGCCGGGAGCCCCCGGCCGCAACCACCCGGCCAGGGGCTCCCGCACAGCGCAGCGTGCCGCGTGTGTCAGACGTTGACGCCGAAGTCCTGGGCGATGCCCACCAGGCCGGAGGCGTAGCCCTGGCCCACCGCGCGGAACTTCCACTCCGCGCCGTTGCGGTACAGCTCGCCGAAGACCATGGCCGTCTCGGTCGCCGCGTCCTCGGAGAGGTCGTAGCGGGCGATCTCGGCGCCGCCGGCCTGGTTGACGATGCGGATGTAGGCGTTGCGGACCTGGCCGAAGTTCTGCGAGCGGGTCTCCGCGTCGTAGATCGAGACCGGGAAGACGATCTTGTCGATGTCGGCGGGCAGGCCGGCCAGGTTGACGTTGATCGCCTCGTCGTCGCCGGCGCCCTCGCCCGTGCGGTTGTCGCCGGTGTGGACGATCGTGTTGTCCGGGGTCTGCTTGTTGTTGAAGAAGACGAAGTGGGCGTCGGAATAGACCTTGCCCTGGGTGTTGACCGCGATCGCCGAGGCGTCGAGGTCGAAGTCCGTGCCGGTGGTGGTGCGGACGTCCCAGCCGAGGCCCACGGTGACGGCGGTCAGGCCCGGAGCCTCCTTGGTGAGTGAGACGTTGCCACCCTTGGAGAGGCTTACAGCCATGGTCGGGAGTCCTTTCCCTCGTTTCGCGTACGACCGTGCGGCGCGTACGGGCTTGAAGCTACAGCTACCCGTATGAACGCCACGAGGGGTACCGAAGGTTCCACCTCGCTTTACTTTCTTTACCGAACGGGTGACAGACGATATTCGCGTGACGTGTGCCGGTCAGGCGCGCGACCATGGGGACATGTCCGGTCCTTACGTCATCCGCGGCTCCGTCTCGCTCCCCGAGGCCGAGCTCAACTGGCGTTTCTCGCGGTCCTCCGGGCCGGGCGGCCAGCACGTCAACACCAGTGACTCGCAGGTGGAGCTCCGCTTCGACCTCGCGAACACCGAGGCGCTGCCGCCGGTCTGGAAGGAGCGGGCGCTGGAGCGGCTGGCGGGGCGGCTCGTCGACGGGGTGATCGTCGTACGGGCGTCCGAGCACCGTTCCCAGTGGCGCAACCGCGAGACCGCTGCCGTACGCCTCGCGGCGCTCCTCGCGGAGGCCACCGCGCCGCCGCCCAAGCCGCGCCGCCCGACCCGGATCCCGCGCGGGATCAACGAACGCCGGCTGCGGGAGAAGAAGCAGCGCTCGGAGACCAAGCGGGGTCGGACCGGCCGCGACTGGTCGTAACGCCGGCTCCGTGGACTGCCGGCCTTCCGGCCTTCCGGCCGGTCCGCCTGCCGGTATACGCAGTCGAGAACGAAGATCTGTTCGTGGCGTCCGGCGGCGAGGCTGCCGGCCTGCCCGTGGACCGCTCGCCGCCGGAATCCGGAGCCGCGGTGGCGGACGGGGCCGCTGAGGCGCCGTCAACCGCGTCTGAGCTGCTGAAATCCTGCCAGGTGGCTGGTTCGTGGCCGCGGCGCGACGGCTGCCCGGAGAACCGGACGGGCGCCGGGCGGATCGTCGCCGCCCCGGTCATGGCCCTGTCGGTCGCCGTCGGTCGCTGTCCGTCGTTCGCAGTCGCGGCCGGACGGCGGTTCCGGACCGGCCGGCCAGGACTCCGCTCCGCCACCCGGTGGATCCGCGGGGTGAAGGCAAAACGCTTACGGGCTTCACTCAATGTGGCTACTATCTGCCACCAGTCGCCGGACTTTGGCGATTTTTTCCTCATGGATGCACCGAACGGTGGGGGGAGTGTCCCTAAGGTGACCGGATTTGGCAGGTTTGGGGGCAGACGGGCCAGGGTCGCGGCCGTCGAGAACCAGCCATCGGACGCTGCTGTGCCGGCGTCAGCCGACCTTCTCTCCGGGCCGGCCGGCTCGGGCGGCAGCTCCGGCCGACTGCCCCTGCGCACCGTTCTGATCATCCTCGTGGTCGTACCGAGCCTCGCGCTGGCGCCCCTGTGGGGCCTGAGCACGTATCAGCTGGCCACCCGCTGGCAGTCGGAGAAGGCCCAGAGCGACCTGTCCGCCTCGCTGGGCCGGCCGTCGTCCGTCCTCTTCCAGTCCCTCGACGAGGAGCGGCGGCTCACCGCGGAGCTGCAGGCCGACCCCGGCGCCAAGGCCCGCGGCAGGCTGGCCGCGGCGCGGGCGGCGACCGACAAGGCGGTGACCGGGTTCCGCCCGGTGGCGGGCGAGAGCACCTCGCACGGGCAGCAGGGACTCGGCGCGGCCCTGTCCGCCGCCGTGCGCGATCTCGACCGGCTCGCCGCGCAGCGCCGGGCGGTGGACGCCGGGTCGGCCGGTCAGAAGGCGAGCTTCGACTACTACAGCGGCACCATCGACTCGCTGATCACCGTCTTCACCGCGCTCGGCCGCCGCAGCAACGCCGAGGCCGCCCTGCTGGCGAACACCCTGGTCGACCTCTACGGCGCCATCGACCGGATCGGACGCGAGGACGCCCTGCTCGGCCGCGACTGGCAGACCGGGCATCTGCAGGTCGACGAGTACGACGTGTTCGTCGATGCCGTCGGCGCTCAGGAGTACCTGCTCCAGCGGGTCGCCCTCGGCCTCACCGGTGCCGAGCGCGACGCGTACGAGAAGACGACGTCCGCCAAGTCGTGGAAGACCCAGCAGAGCCTGGAGGAGCAGGTCATCGTCGCCGGCCCCCACCACTCGCAGGGTGAGCTGGTGCTCGGCCAGATCCACACCCAGTGGCGCGCATCGGTGGACGCCAACCGCCCACGGCTGATGAACCTGGTGCTGGTCCGGGTCGCGCACCTCGACAAGGTCTCCGCCGACAGCGTCGGCCGGCTCCAGTGGATCCTGATCAGCATCAGCGCCGTCGGCCTGCTCGCCGTGGTCCTGGTCATCCTCACCAGCTGGCGTCTCACCGTCCTCCTGCGCCGGCGGATCTACGCCCTGCGCGAGGAAGCCGTGGGACTCCAGCAGCGGCTGCCCGACGTGGTGTCCCGGCTGGAGCGCGGCGAGAACGTCGACGTGGACCGCGAGGTCCGGCTGGTCGAGTCCACCCCCGACGAGCTAGGCGAGCTCGGGCGAGCCCTGAACGCGGCCAGCCGCAGCGCCGTGGCCACCGCGGTGCGCCAGGCCGAACAGCACCGCGGCTTCGAGCGGCTGCTCCAGCGGATCGCCCGGCGCACCCAGATCCTCATCGGCCTCCAGCTGCGGAAGCTGGACGAGCTGGAACGCAGGCACGAGGACCCCGAGGTTCTGGAGGGCCTGTTCGACCTGGACCACCTCACCGCCCGGCTGCGCCGCTACGAGGAGAACCTGGTCATCCTCGGCGGCGGCCAGCCGCAGCGCCGCTGGCGCAAGCCGGTCCGGCTGCTCGACGTGCTGCGCGCCGCGCAGGGCGAGGTGCAGGACTACCGCCGGATCTCGATCGACGTCGAGGACGAGCCGTGGGTGTCCGAGCGGGCGGTGGGCACGCTGGTGCACATCCTGGCCGAGCTGATGGAGAACGCCGCCGCCTTCTCCAAGCCGCCGACGCCGGTCGAGGTACGGGCCGCGCGGGTCGGCCGGGGCGTCGCGGTCGAGATCGAGGACCGCGGCCTGGGCATGGAGCCCGAGCACTACGCCGCCGCCAACGCGCTGATGGAGGCGCCGCCGCAGCTCGACGTGATGACCCAGGCCGACGACGTACGGCTCGGCCTGTACGTGGTCGCCCGGCTGTCGGCGGGCCTGGGCCTGCGGGTGGAGCTGCGGCCGTCCGCCTTCGGCGGCACCCGGGTGGTCGTACTGCTGCCGGAACAGGTGGTGGTGGAGGAGCCCCGCACGGCGTCCCAGCCGGGCGCGCTCCCCCCGGAGGTCCTCCCGGAGGCCCTCCCGCAGCCGGTCGGTCCGCGGCCGCACCCGCACGACGCCGGTACCGGTCCGCGGGCGCCGTACGAGGGCGGGCGGTTGCCCACCCGCGCCAGGGGACACGCGATGGCGAACGTCACCGCCTCCGGTCTCCAGCCGCCGGACGTGAACGAGACCGAGGTCGAGGCCCAGATCGAGGCCCAGATCGAGGCCGAGATCGTGAACGAGGTCGAGGCAGCTCTGTCCCCGTCCCCGTCCCCGTCGGCCACGGCGCGGCCGCTGCCCCAGCGGGTCCGCCAGGCCAGCCTGGCGCCCGAACTCCAGACCCCGGCGGAGCCGGCGGAACCGCATGAGCCCGAGCTCTGGACGATCCCGGACCGGCCCGGCCGGTCCGGGGCCACGATCGGCGCGTTCCAGCGGCAGTCCCGGCTGGCCCGCAGCGAGGGCGACCCGGACGACGGCACCGGCGGCGGCGCCACCGGCTACGGCACCGGCCGCAACCACGGCTACGGCCGCGGCCACGGTTACGACCGCAACCACGGCCACGGCGGCGACGACGACGGCGACAACGGCGGTCGCGGCGACGACGGCGGTCGCGGCGACAACGGCGGTGGCGGCGACAACAACGGCGGCGGCAACGACGGCAGCCGTGACAACGACGGCAGCGGTGACGGTACCGGCTTCGGCGGCGGCAAGGGCGAAGGGCCCGCCCTGCCGAACCGTTCCGGCTCTCCTAGGACGGATGATCGAGAATGACGCAGCGCACGACGGCCACCGACGTGGATCTGGACTGGCTCCTGGACGGCCTGGTCGACCAGGTCACGGGCACCCGGCACGCCATCGTGCTGTCGGACGACGGCCTGGTGATGAGCCGTTCGCGGACCATCGACCGCTCGGACGCCGAACGGCTCGCCGCGATCGCCACCGGCCAGCAGAGCCTCGCCCGCGGCGCCGGGCAGCTCTTCGGCGGCGGCCCGGTGCACCAGGTGATCGTCGAGATGGCCGGCCTGTGGCTGTTCGTGATCTCCGCCGGCCGCGGCACCCACCTGGCGGTGACCGCCTCCCAGGAGGTCGACGCCGAGCTGATGAGCGTCGCGATGCACACCCTGGTCCAGCAGGTCGGCCAGCGGCTGGGCACCGACGCGCGTACCCCGCCGTCCGATGACGCGGGGAGAGCCGGATGAGGCACTGGACCGAGGGGTTCGACGACGGTGACGCCGACGAGCAACTGGTCCGTCCGTACACGATCACCAGCGGGCGCACCACCCCGGAGCGGGCGGATCTGACGCTGATCACGCTGGTGACGACGCTGCCCGAGGTCAGCACACAGGCGGCGCTCGCGGTGCGCAGGATGCAGCCGGAGCACCGCACGATCCTCGGGCTCTGCCGGGAGGCCAAGGCGGTGGTGGAAGTCGCCGCCAAGCTGGGCCTCCCGGTGTCGTTGACCAAGATCCTCATCGGCGATCTGGTCGACTCCGGCTATATGTGGGCCCGTTCGCCGCAGCCGCTCACCCCGGCCGGCGGCCATCCCGACATGACTGTTCTCGAGGCGGTGAGAGATGGACTACGCAAGCTCTGACCACACGGCGGGCCGTACGGACACCGCTCCCCCGGCGGCTCCCCTGGCGGTGAAGATCCTGGTCGCCGGCGGGTTCGGCGTCGGGAAGACGACTCTGGTGGGCGCGGTGAGCGAGGTCGCCCCGCTGCACACCGAGGAGTACCTGACCCGGGCCAGCGTCGGTGTCGACGACCTGGAGGGGGTGAACGGCAAGTTCACCACCACCGTCGCGCTGGACTTCGGGCGGATCACCATCAGCGACGACCTCGTGGTCTACCTGTTCGGCACCCCCGGCCAGGAGCGTTTCTGGTTCATGTGGAACGACCTGGTCAACGGGGCGATGGGCGCGGTGGTCCTGGTCGACACCCGGCGGCTGGAGGTGAGCTTCGCCTCGATCGACTTCTTCGAGAGCCGGGGCATCCCCTTCGTCGTCGGCGTCAACTGCTTCCACGGGGTCCGCGACCGGACCGCGGAGGAGATCCGCGCGGCGCTCGCCCTCGACCCCCAGGTGCCGCTGGTGCTCTGCGACGCCCGCGACCGGGCGGACGGCCGCGATGTGCTGCTGGCGCTCGTCGACCACTTGATGGCGGCTCAGTCCACCACCACCGCCGTGTAGGCACGTCCGCGGGGGGGCGGGCACCGGGCGCCTGGGCCTGCTCCCCGGGCCTGCCCCCGGCCGCCTGCCTCCTTGGCCCGTCCTGGCCCGTGTCCTGGCCCGTCCTGGCCCGTGTCCTGGCCCGTCCTGGCCCGTGTCCTGGCCCGTCCTGGCCCGTCCTGGCCCGTCCTGGCCCGTCCTGGCCTGTCCCTACGGCCCGCTCAGAGGGCCAGCACCCCCACCGGCTGGTCCCCGCTGACCTCGCCGGTCCGGCGGAAGCCCAGCCGCAGGTAGAACTCCTCGGGCCCGTCCGGACCCGCATGCCAGGTGACGTACATCTCCTTGCCGCCCCGGCGGCGGATCTCCGCGGCCACCGCCTCGACCGCGAACCGGCCGTAGCCCCTGCCCTGTTCCGCCGCGTCGATGTTGAGGCGCCACAGGCCGGAGCGGAACAGGCTGCCGTCGGTGCGCCAGTCGATGTCGAGGAAGGCCATCAGAAAGCCGACCGTGCGGTCTCCGTCGACGATCAGCCGCGGCCAGGCGACCCCCGGCGCGTGGACGTACGCCTCGGCGAGGGACTCGGCGACCGGCTCCACGTTGTGTTCCTGCTCGGGCCGGACGCGAATGCGTAGTGCCGCCGTCAAATTTGCGGTGGTCAATTCTTCGAGGCGGGGCAGAGAACGCATCCGCGCACTATAGAAGGCCCATTCGGCGGCCGCCGTCGGAATTTTGCAAAACCGACCGTGCGGTCTCATCCCAACTGCCGGTACCGCCCCCGGAAATACATCAGCGGCCCGCCTTCCGCACTCGGCAGTTCGGCGGTGAGGACGCGGCCGATGACGAGGGTGTGGTCGCCGGCCGTGACGCGCTGTTCGGTGCGGCACTCCAGGGTCGCGAGGGCGCCGCCGACCAGCGGGGCGCCGCTGGCCTCGCCGCGGACGTACGGGATGTCCTCGAAGAGCAGGCGGTCGCTGATCCGGCCCTTCATCGCGAAGCGGCCGGCGATGTGGCGCTGGCTCTCGGTGAGCACGGAGACCGCCCACCGCGGCTGTTCGTCGAGGAGGTCGTCCATCCGGGAGCCCTCACGCAGGCTGACCAGCACCAACGGCGGGTCGAGCGATACCGACAGGAACGCGGTGGCGGTCATGCCGACGTCCTCGCCGGCCGGTGCCAGCGGGTCGTCCGGGTCCAGCGGCGGCTCCTGAGCGGTCACCAGGACCACGCCGGCGGCGAGCCGGGAGAGGGCGGCCTTGAACGCTTCGTTGCTCACCCCCACAGCATGCCCGGTGGCTTCTGCGGCGGTGGGGGAGGGAGTCTTCAGCACGCCGGAAACGCTAGTGTCGGACCCGGTACGGCCGCATCGGCCATCGGCCCGAGCCGGGTCCTAGGACCAACGGCGGGGTGCGGCGCGGCGAAAGGCCGTAACGTGCATCATGTGCGCACACCCACAAAGGCTGTGTTCAGTAAACGCACAGGGAAAACGCGGAATCTCCACGCAATTGTTCACGTTCTCCTGTGACTTGAGTCACAAGGGGCGTTAATTGTTGACCCTGTGTACCGAGTGGGCAGCGCGCTGTGATTCAGTGGCGGGGAAAAGTAGCGCCGAAGCAGACCCTTGATTCGCTACGAGGTCTCGGGGGGAGGGCGAGCATGGAGGCCGACTCGGAGCCCTACGTCCGTCTTGCGTCCCTGCGACAGCTGCACCAGGTCATGGCCGACATGAACACGGCCCGCAGCCTGGCGGACACACTGCAGACCGTCGCCGACGGCGTGATCACCGCTCTGAACTACGAGATGGCGTGCGTCAACCTGGTACGCCCCGACGGCGACCTCGTGGTCGCCGCCTTCTCCGGAAACTCCGCCGCCGAGGCCCTGATCACCGGCCGGGTCGGCTCCCGTGACTCCTGGGACCGGCGGCTGGGCATGGGCGAGAACTGGGGCGACCTCGTCTTCATACCGCACACCGAGGGCTGGGTCCTCGACGACGACGACGTCCCGCAGTGGTACACCGACGGCCCCGCACCGCGCTTCGAGGACGAGTGGCACCCCTCGGACCGGCTCTTCGCCCCGATGTACACGCCCGGCATATCGGGCAGCTCCTGCGGCGAACTGCTCGGCGTGATCTCCGTCGACCGCCCGCGCAACGGCCGCCACCCGGGCGCCTGGGGCCGCGAGGCCCTGCAGATGTACGCCTTCCAGGCCGCGATCGCGATCAGCAACGCCCGGCTGCGCGCCAACATGCAGCGCGCCCTGGTTCGCCTGGAGCGCGAGCAGCAGGCGCTGCGGGCCAGCGAGGAGAGCTTCCGGCAGGCCTTCGAGTACGCCCCCTCCGGCATGGCGATAGCCGAGATGGGCGGCGACCAGCACGGCCGAATACTGCGCAGCAACGACGCCCTGTGCCGCCTGCTGGGCCGCCCCGCCTCCGCGATGCGCCGCTACTCCTTCTCCGACCTGGTCCACCCCGAGGACATCGGCACCCTGCTCCGCACCTCCGCGGAGGGCGGCCGCGCCGAACTCCGCCTGGGCCGCCGCGACGGCACCTACGTCTGGGTCTCGCTCCGCAACTCCGTCGTCGCCGACGCCGCCGACGGCCCCCGCTTCCTCCTCACCCACGTCGAGGACATAGAGGAGCGCAAGCGCCGCGAGCTCCAGCTCGCCCACCGCGCCTCCCACGACTCCCTCACCGGCCTCCCGAACTCCGCGGAGCTGCGCTCCCGGCTCTCCTCCCGGCTCTGCCGGCGCGCCGGGCACGCCGGGGAGCTGGAGTCCCTGGACGCGGCCTACGGCCACCCCGCCTACGACGCCAACGGCCACGGCTTCGACTTCGCGGGCTCGGCGGGCGTGGCGGGCGGATCAACGTCGTACGACGGCTACGACCACCACGTGCACACCGTCGCCCCCGAGGAGGGCCGCGACGACGGTGCCAAGGGGCTCGCGGTGCTCTTCTGCGACCTCGACGGCTTCAAGTCGATCAACGACCGGTTCGGCCACAACGCGGGCGACGCGGTCCTCATCGAGGTCGCCAGACGCCTGAGCAGGGGCGTCCGCGACGGGGACACCGTGGCCCGGCTCGGCGGCGACGAGTTCGTGATCCTCGCCGACGGCCTCGGCAAGGCCGACGCCCAGGACCTGGCCGTACGCCTGCGCAACGAGATCATCCAGCCGATCCGGGCCGAGGGCCGGGCCGTCCGGGTGGGCGCCAGTTTCGGCATCGGATGGGCGCACTGCGGCATGACGGCGGACGAAGTCCTGAAATCCGCCGACGAGCGGATGTACGTAGAGAAACGATCTCGTCCCAAAGCACATCGCCGCGCCGGATGATCCGCAGGTCATCGCGCTGATGCGATCCGAGTCACCCGTTTGGCTCAGCCGGACCGGGTACGCTCGACACTCAATACCTGTATTGCATCCGCCCGCACCTGTTGAGGAGTACCAAGGGATGACGCCCGGCGACAACGGCGCGAGCACGCCCGAGGACGACGACCCGTTCGGCTACCTCTATGCCGATGGTCAGGCCCGAGGGGCCCAGCCGCCGTCCGGCTCCGGTGGCTACGGCTACCCGCATCAGGTCAGCAGAGTGCGCTCGGTCGGCGAGCGTACGTACGGCGGCCAGCAGCAGGCACCGCAGTCGCAGTACGGCGGCCAGACCATCCCGCAGCAGCCCGGCGCCGGCTACGGCCAGCAGCCGAACGCGGCCTACCAGGCCCCGGAGACCTTCCCGGGCGGCGCCGAGACCACCCGCGCGCCGATGCCGCCCGCGGGCCGCGGCCGGGGTCCCAACACCAAGGGCCTCCTCATCGGCGCCGTCGCGGTGGTCGCCGCCGTCGTCATCGGCATCAGCTTCGCGATGATCAACGGCAACTCCGACGACAACAAGGCAAGCAGCGACGTCTCCACCTCCCCGACCCAGTCGGAGAGCGCGTCGCCGTCGCCGTCGAGCACCAGCTCGGTGTCGGCGTCGGGCGAACTGCCGACCATCGACGCGAAGGCGCTGCGGCTGGACGGCGGCGCGAACCTGGCCTCGGACGTCAAGGGCGCCCAGGCCGAGGGCGGCATATACGTCACGAACCTCAACCAGACCGGCGCCGGCGTCACCTGGACGGTCAACGGCATCCCCTCGGACGGCACGTACACGGTCTTCGCGCACTACAGCGCGGCCGGCGAGGACCAGTCGATGACGCTCACCATCAACGGCAAGACCTTCGGCAGCAAGGTCAACCTGGGCAACTTCGCGCATGCCGCCGACGGTGACTTCGCCAAGGGCTGGACGAAGACCTACTCGTGGCCGACCCTCAACAAGGGCACCAACACGATCTCGATCTCCTGCCAGGACGGCGACAAGTGCAACGTCCTTCTCGACCAGCTGTGGCTGAAGAAGGGCCAGGTCAAGGAGTGACGGAGTCACGCCACTGACACGTCGGTGGTCACCGTGACACGGCCGAGCAGCTTCTCGTAGGCGAGGCGGTCGAACTCACCCGCCGCCGGGGCCCGTACCGTCGCCGCCGACAGGGCCACCGCGCGGGTCAGGCGGTCCGGCCAGGGGAGCTGTTCGACCAGGCCGGAGAGCAGGCCGGCGGCCACCGAGTCGCCGGCGCCCGTCGGGTTGCCGCGTTCGCGGCCGGGCGGGACGGCACGCCAGCGGCCCTCCGGGGTGAGGGCCAGCAGGCCCTGTGCGCCCAGCGAGGCGACCACCGTGCGGGCGCCGCGCCGGCGGGCGTCCTGGGTGGCGCGGGCCGGGTCGTGGGAGCCGGTGAGTTCGGCCAGTTCGTCGGTGTTCGGCTTGACCAGGTCGGGGCGGGCCGCGACCCCGCGCCGCAGCGGCTCCCCGCTGGTGTCGAGGAGGACCGGGACGGCGGCGGACCGCGCGGCCTTTATCAGCCCCGCGTACGCACCCACCGGCACTCCCGGCGGCAGGCTGCCGCACAGTGCCACCGCCGAGGCCCCGGCCAGCAGTTCCTCGTAGTGGTCGAGGAAGGCGCCCCACTCGGCGGGCGCTATCTGCGGGCCCGGCTCGTTCAACTGGGTCGTGTCGCCCGTCAGTTCGTCCACGACGGCGACGGTGCGCCGGGTCGGACCGGTGACCGGGAGCAGCGCGTCCCGCACGCCCGGGGTGGCCGCGAGGTGCTCCTGGAGCGCCCGCCCGGTGGCGCCGCCCGCGAACCCGGTCACCGTCGTCTCGTGGCCCAGCGCGGCCAGCACCCGGGCCACGTTCACCCCCTTGCCGCCCGGCCGTTCGGTCACGGCGGAGACGCGGTGCGAGGCGTGCGGGCGCAGGGCGCCGACCCGGTAGGTGATGTCCAGGGCGGTGTTCAGTGTGACGGTGAGGATCACCGGGCGACCTCCCTCGCGCATGCCCGTGCCGTCGGTCGGGGGGCCTCGATCATGCCAAAGAGACGGCGACCGGCCTAGGGTCGCCGTCTCTCAACGAGGGGAGGGATCAGGACAGTTCCGGTGCGACCACCCACGCACCCTGCCGCAGCACGCCCTTCAGCGTGAAGTCCTCGTCGAACACGAGAACGTCGGCGTCCTTGCCGGGCTCCAGGGAGCCGACGCGGTCCTGCAGGCCCAGCAGCCGCGCCGGGTTGGCGGACAGGGCGGCGACGGCGTGCTCGACGGGGAGCCTGTCGACGGTGACCGCCCGCCGCAGCGCGCGGTCCAGCGTCAGCGTGGAGCCGGCGATGGCACCGCCGTCCACCAGCCGGGCCACCCCGTCGGTGACCTCGACCTCCAGGGGGCCGAGGAGGAAGCGGCCGTCACCGCTGCCGGCCGCGTCCATCGCGTCCGTGATGAACGCGACCCGGTCCGGACCCGCGTGGTGGAAGGCGAGTTGCAGGGCGGCGGGGTGCAGGTGCGTGCCGTCGTTGATCAGCTCGACCGTCACCCGCCCGTCCTCCAGGAGCGCGGTGATCGGGCCGGGCGCGCGGTGGCCGATCTGCGGCATCGCGTTGTACAGGTGGGTGGCGACCGTGGCGCCCGCGTCGATCGCCGCCACCGTCTGCTCGTACGTCGCGTCCGTGTGGCCGACGGCGGCGATCACGCCGTGCTCCGCGAGCAGCCGTACCGACTCGATGCCGCCGGGGAGTTCGGTGGCGAGCGTGACCATCTTCGCGTGCCCGCGCGCCGCGTCGACCAGCTTGCGGACCTCCGCCGGGTCCGGGTCCCGCAGCAGCGCCTCGGAGTGCGCACCCTTGCGGCACGGGGAGATGAAGGGCCCCTCGAAGTGGATGCCGGCGATGTCGCCCTGCTCGGCGAGCTCGGAGAGGAGACCGGCCTGGCGGGCGAGGACGTCCATGTCGTCGGTGACGGTGGACGCGACCAGGGTGGTCGTGCCGTGCGCGCGGTGCGTGCGGACGCCGGTGAGGACCTGTTCGGCGGTGCCGGAGCTGAAGGAGGCTCCGCCGCCGCCGTGGTTGTGGATGTCCACGAAGCCGGGCAGGAGCCAGTGGCCGGTGAGGTCGACGACCTGGGCGTTCGCAGCGGGGCTCGCGGTGATCCGGGTGCCCTCGACGGCGAGTCGGGCGTCTTCGACGACTCCGGTGGGGAGGACGGCCCGGGCACCGGAGAGGATCAGTCCGTGGTCTGCGGGCTGCGGGTCCGTGGGGGCTGGTCGCGCAGTTCCCCGCGCCCCCGAAGGGGCGCTGTAGTGCGGCTCTTTCGCAGCCATCAGGGGGTTACCTCCGCAGTAGTCGTCGTCTTCAACAAGTCCTGGGCGAGCAGGCCCGCCCCCAAACAACCCGCCGTGTCCCCCAGCTCGGCCGGGACGATCGCCGGCAGTTTCTGGAACGTCACCCGGGCTTCCACCGCCTCCCGCAGCGGCTCGAAGAGGACGCTCCCCGCCTCCGCCAGACCGCCGCCGACGATGAGCACCCGCGGGTCCAGCAGGGTGAGAGCCGTGACCAGGCCGTCGGCCAGGGCGGCCACCGCCTCGCCCCAGACCCGGACGGCGTTCGGGTCACCGGACGTGACCGCCTTCGCGCAGTCCGCCGCGTCCGCGTCCGGGTCGCCGGCCGCCTTCGACCACGCCTCGCTCACCGCGGCCGCCGACGCGTACCGCTCCAGGCAGCCGCGCTGCCCGCACGGACAGGGGGCACCCTGCGGCCGTACGACGACATGGCCGATCTCGCCCGCGAAGCCGTGCGCACCGGACTCCACCCGGCCGTCCAGGCCGAAGCCGCCGGCGATCCCGGTGCCGAGGGCCACGAAGAAGAAGCGGTCCGCGCCCCGGCCCGCGCCGAGCCTGCCCTCCGCCAGGCCGCCGGTGCGGACGTCGTGGCCGAGGGCGACCGGGATGCCGAGGCGGTCGGCGAGGAGGGCGCGCAGCGGGACGTCGCGCCAGCCGAGGTTGGCCGCGTAGACCGCGACGCCGGCCCGCTCGTCCACGATTCCGGGGACCGCGAGCCCGGCCGCGGACGCCGGCTCGCCGAGGCGCTGCTCGCCGTACGCCTTCAGTTCGGCGGCGAAGTCGAGGATGGCGGTGACGACGGCGTCGGGGCCGCGGTCCCGGCCGGTCGCCCGGCGGTCCCGGTGGAGCAGCTCGCCGTCCGGGCCGACCAGCGCGGCCTTCATTCCGGTGCCGCCCACGTCCAGGGCGATGACATGTCTCACGGGAACAGTGTGGCCCTCCGACCCGCAAGAGGTCTAGTCCACTTACGTGGTGTAGACCTTATGGGTCCACATATTGAACGGCGAGACAGTAAGAGAACAGGGGCAGTACACGTGCGGCGGCGTAGGGCAGGAATGATCGCGGTGGTGTCCGCAACGGGCATGACGGCGGTCCTCGGTGGATGCGGGACGACGGGATCCTCGGACGTCACCCTCAGACTCGTCGCCGCCGACTACGGGGACTCCGCCGCCAACGGCTCCCAGAAGTACTGGGACAAGCTGGCCAGGGCGTACGAGGCCCAGCACTCCGGCGTGAAGGTCGACGTCACCGTCTACTCGTGGAACGACGTCGACCGCAAGGTCAAGGACATGGTCGCCGCCGGCAAGGCCCCCGACCTCGCGCAGATCGGCGCGTACGCCGACTACGCGGCCGCCGGCAAGCTGTACGAGGCCGGCGACCTGCTCTCCATCCCGGTCCAGGCCGACTTCCCGTCCCAGCTCGCCGAGGCCGGCCAGTGGAACCACGCGCAGTACGGCATACCTTTCGCCGCGTCCACGCGCGTCCTCTTCTACAACAAGACCCTCTTCGCCCAGGCCGGCATCACCACCCCGCCCACCACCTGGGACGAGCTCGCGGCCGACGCGAAGGCGCTCAAGGCGGACGGCGTGAAGTACCCGTACGCGCTGCCGCTGGGCCCCGAGGAGGCGCAGGCGGAGACCATGCAGTGGCTGCTCAGCGGCGGCAGCGGCTACACCGACGACACCGGCACGTACACGATCGACTCCTCGCAGAACATCGACACCCTCACCTGGCTCAAGGACGAGCTGGTCGGCAAGGACCTGACCGGCCCGGTGGCCCCCGGCAGGCTGAACCGCGCGACCGCGTTCGCCGCCTTCGCCGACGGCCAGGTCGGCATGCTCAACGGCCACCCCACGCTCATCAAGCAGGCCGAGAAGAAGGGCGTGGAGTTCGGCACGGTCCCGATGCCCGCCCGCGCCGGCCAGAGCACCGGCACCGCCTCCATGGGCGTCGCCGACTGGATGGCGGCGTTCAAGCAGAACGGCCACGCCGAGCAGGTCGGCGACTTCCTGAACTACGTCTACAGCGAGAAGAACGTCCTCGCCTTCTCCCGCGAGTACGGCCTGCTGCCCGTCACCACCTCCGCGTCCCAGGCGATGACCGACTCCACCCGGGCCGAGGACAAGCAGCTGCGCCCCTTCCTGGAACAGCTGCCCACCTCGGAGCTCTACCCCGCGGGCAAGACCTCCTGGGCCGCGATCAGCGCCGACGTCAAGAAGCAGATCGGTACGGCGGTGAGCCCGGCCGGCAACCCCACCGGCGTCCTCACCCGGCTCCAGGCCGAGGCGGCGACGGCGGACAGCCGGACGGCGGCGGCGACCGGCTGAGCGCTACCGTTCTCGCCATGGACCGGCATGAACTGGGCGAGCGCGAGCGGGCCGTCCTCGCCCTCGAACGCCGGGGCTTCCCGAGCCCCGGCGCGAAGGAACGCGCGATACGCGAGGAACTGGACCTGGCTCCGGTGCGCTACTACCAGCTCCTGAACGCCCTGCTGGACGACGAGCGGGCGCTGGCCCATGACCCGGTGACGGTGAACCGGCTGCGGAGGGTGCGGGACGCGCGGCGGGGGGAGCGCTGACCTGACCTGCGGGCCGGTGGGGGCTGGTCGCGCAGTTGACGGGGTGCTGCCGATACTGTCGGCTGTATGGGAACCCACATCACGGAACCCCTTCCGACGCCCCGCACCGCCGCCGGGCGTGACGGCCTCGCCGCACTGCTCGCGCAGCCCGGCTCCGCGCTCGTCGGCCTCGACTTCGACGGCACGCTCGCGCCGATCGTCGCCGACCCCGAGCAGGCGCGGGCCCACCCGGACGCCGTACCGGTGCTGGCGGCGCTCGCGCCGAAGGTGGCCGCCGTCGCCGTCGTCACCGGCCGCCCGGCCGAGGTGGCCGTCCGCTACGGCGGCTTCGCGGGCGTACCCGGCCTGGAACGCCTCGTCGTCCTCGGCCACTACGGCGCCGAACGCTGGGACGCGGCCACCGGCGAGATCACCGCCCCGCCCCCGCACCCCGGCATCGCCGCCGTCCGCGCCGAACTCCCCGCCGTCCTCCACCGCGCCGGAGCCTCGCACGGCACCTGGATCGAGGAGAAGGGCCGGGCGATCGCGGTCCACACCCGCCGCGCCGACGACCCCCAGGCCACCTTCGAAACCCTCCGCACCCCCCTCACCGACCTCGCCACCCGGCACGCCCTGATCGTCGAACCGGGCCGCCTGGTCCTGGAACTCCGCCCCCCGGGCATGGACAAGGGCGTGGCGCTCAGTGAGTACGCGAGGCACATCTCCGCGGGCGCGGTCCTCTACGCGGGCGACGACCTCGGCGACATCCCCGCCTTCGCCGCCGTAGAGAAACTCCGCGAGGAAGGCGTCCCGGGCCTGCTGGTATGCAGCGGCAGCACAGAGGTGACAGACCTGGCAGACCGCGCGGACGTGGTGGCGGAGGGCCCGGAAGGAGTGGTACGGCTGCTGAGAAGCCTGGCAGCTCTGAGCGCCCCCTAGCCGTGGCGCCCCTTCAGGGGCGCTGGGGGTACCCCCGGCCGAAGGCTGGGGGAGGAACTGCGCGACCAGCCCCCACCGGCCCGCAGCCGAACCACTACCCGGGGCTACCCGCCCAACGCCTCCACCTGCTCAAGAAACCACCGCGCCGGCGGCAACCCCGTAGCCGCCTCCGCCAACCTCTTGCACCGCTCCGCCCGCTCCTCCACCGGCATGCCCAGCGCCAGCGCCAGCGCCTTCGCCGTCCCCCCGATGTCGTACGGGTTCACGACCACCGCGTCCTCGCCCAGCTCCTCGTACGCCCCGGCCTCCCGCGACAGCACGAGCACGCACCCCTCGTCGGACACCACCGGGATCTCCTTCGCCACCAGGTTCATGCCGTCCCGGATCGGGTTCACCAGCGCCACGTCGGCCAGCCGGTACGCCGCCAGCGACCGTGCGAAGTCGTCCTTGACGTGCAGCACCACCGGCGTCCAACCGGGCGTCCCGTAGACCGAGTTGATCTCGTCCGCGACCCGCTGCACCTCCGCCGTGTAGTCGCGGTACACCGACAGGTCCTGCCGCGACGGGTACGCGAACGCGACATGCACCACCCGCTCCCGCCACTCGGGGTGGTCGTCGAGCAGCTGCCGGTACGCCAGCAGCCCCCGCACGATGTTCTTCGACAGCTCCGTCCGGTCGACACGGACGATCGTCTTCCGCCCTTCGCCGCCGATCTCCTCCCGAAGAGCGGCCATCCGCTCGCCGACGTCCGGCTCGTGCGACCGCTTCCGCAGGAAGTCCGCGTCGGCCCCCAGCCCGTGCACCCCGATCCGGGTCCCGCCCGACGACGGATCGGCGGCCGGGATCCCCGGTCCCAGCACCGCGTGGCAGCAGGCGACGAACGCGTCCGCCCACCGCCGCGTCAGGAACGCCGCGTGGTCCGCGCCCAGGATCCCGGTCAGCAGCTCCGCCGCGATGTCGTCGGGGAGGAGGCGGAAGTAGTCCGGCGGCGCCCAGGGGGTGTGGGAGAAGTGGCCGATCCGCAGGTCGGGGCGGAGCCGGCGGAGCATCCGGGGGGCCAGCGCCAGGTGGTAGTCCTGGATGACCACCACCGCGCCGTCGGCCGCCTCCTGCGCCAGCGCTTCCGCGAAGGCGCGGTTGTAGGCCTGGTAGGACGCCCACCGGCGCCGGAACTCCGCGTCGAAGACCGGCTCCAGCGGGGTCTGGTAGAGCATGTGGTGGACGAACCACAGGACCGAGTTCGCGATGCCGTTGTACGCGTCGGAGAACACGTCCGCGTCGATGTCGAGCATCCGGACCTGCTGCCCGCCGCTGTCCTCGGCCGGCAGCCGGCCGCCCCCGGCCCGCCGCACCGCCTCCCGGTCGCCGTCGCCCAGCGCCGCGCACACCCACACCGCGTTCGCGTCCGGCCCGATCGCCGACAGCCCCGAGACCAGTCCGCCGCCGCCCCGCTTGGCGTGCAGCGAACCGTCCTCGCGCAGGTCGTACGAGACCGGGCCGCGGTTGGACGCGACCAGCACCTCGGCACCGCCGGTGGAAGCCATGGGGGAAGCCATACGCGTCAACCTAGCCCGGCCCGTAAACGCTCAAACGTACGGCCGGGCCCGACGCGCCGCCGTATACGGCCGTACGGCGAAGACGCGCCATCCGGTGCCCGCCCGGTACGAAGGCGTCACGCCACTCGGTGCGCGGCCCTGCGGCGACGTCACGCCACCTTGCGTTCGGCGTACTCCGCGATCTCCGCCATCGGCGGCCGTTCCTCCGTGTCCACGGAGTACGTGCGCGGTTCGAAGCCGTCCTCGCCGCGTTCGAACTGGGTGAGGGAGGGGCGGATCAGGTGGCCGCGGGCCAGGCGGAGCTGGGCGGTGCGGTAGATCGCGGCGGACATCCGGCCGAGGGCCTGGCCGTCCTGGTGGCGGTGTTTGCGGACGCCGACGTCGACCTGGGCGAGGGCGTCGAGGCCGACCAGGTGCAGGGCGTCGACCAGCATGCCCAGCTCGACGCCGTAGCCGACCGGGAAGGGGAGCTGTTCGAGGAGCGAGCGGCGGGCCGCGTACTCGCCGCCGAGCGGCTGGACGAAGCCGGCCAGCTGCGGCCAGTGCATGTTCAGCAGCGGGCGGGCCATCAGCTCGGTGACCCGGCCGCCCTGTCCGGCGGCGCCGCCGAGCGGGCGGTCGTACATCGCCTTGACCAGGTCCACGTCCGGGTCGGTGAGGAGCGGGCCGACGATGCCGGTGACGAAGTCGGAGGAGAAGTCGCGCAGGTCGGCGTCGATGAAGCAGACGACGTCCCCGGTGGTGACCAGCAGGGAGCGCCAGAGGACCTCGCCCTTGCCGGGGACGGCGGGGATGCGGGGCAGGATCGCGTCGCGGTGCACGACGCGGGCGCCGGCCGCCGCGGCGACGGCCGCGGTGCGGTCGGTGGAGCCGGAGTCGACGACCACGATCTCGTCGACGAGCGGCACCTGCTGCATGAGGTCGTGGCGGATGATCGCGACGATGTCGCCGACGGTCTCCTCCTCGTTGAGCGCGGGCAGCACGACGCTGACCGTCTGCCCGGAGGACCGTTTGGCGGCCATGATCCGGTGCAGCGGACGGTCGGTTACGGACCAGGAGCGGGTGGCCAGCCAGCGCTCGACTTCTTCCAGCACGGTCAGCGGCTCCTCACTGTCACGGCCACACGGCGACGTGTGATCCATCTCGCGGTTCGGACGACTCACTCAACTGTCCTGGCCTTCGGTTACAGTCTTGAACAACGCCGATGACCATCGCATGTCCTGGGGTCACCCGGCGTTGACAACCACATACCGCTCATCCAGAGGGGCAGAGGGAAACGGCCCGTTGAAGCCCCGGCAACCCTCCAGTCGGTTCTCGTAGATCGCCGATCAGTGTCGATCGCTCGCGAGGCTCCCGGCTAGGGAAGGTGCCAAATCCGTCTCACGGCGAGATGCGTCGTGAGGAAGATGAGGAGAAAGGGCCTCGCCTCACATGGCTGTGCAGACTGTTGCAAGCACCACGGAATCCACCGTAGACCTCGGCCCCGCCGCTGCCCTGAGCTGCCGCGAGTGCGGTCACCGCGTCCCGCTCGGTCCGGTGTTCGCGTGCGAGGAGTGTTTCGGCCCGCTGGAGATCGCGTACGACTTCTCGGCCTACGACACCGAGGAGCTGCGGAAGCGGATCGAAGCGGGTCCCGCGAACATCTGGCGCTACGCGCCGCTGCTGCCCGTCCCCGCGGACGTGGCGACCAAGCCGAACATCAACCCCGGCTGGACCAAGCTCGTCAAGGCCGACAACCTGGCGAAGGAGCTGGGGGTCACCGGCGGGCTGTACGTGAAGGACGACTCCGGCAACCCGACGCACTCCTTCAAGGACCGCGTCGTCGCCCAGGCCGTCGAGGCCGCCCGCGCCTTCGGCTACACCACCCTCTCCTGCTCGTCCACCGGCAACCTGGCCGGCGCGGTCGGTGCCGCCGCCGCCCGGGCCGGCTTCCGCTCCTGTGTGTTCATCCCGCACGACCTGGAGCAGGGCAAGATCGTCATGGCCGCGATCTACGGCGGCGAGCTCGTCGGCATCGAGGGCAACTACGACGACGTGAACCGTTTCTGCTCCGAGCTGATCGGCGACCCGGCCGGCGAGGGCTGGGGCTTCGTCAACGTCAACCTGCGGCCGTACTACGCGGAGGGCTCCAAGACCCTGGCGTACGAGATCTGCGAGCAGCTCGGCTGGCGGATCCCGGACCAGCTGGTCATCCCGATCGCCTCCGGCTCGCAGCTCACGAAGATCGACAAGGGTCTGCAGGAGCTGATCAAGCTCGGGCTGGTCGAGGACAGGCCGTACAAGATCTTCGGTGCCCAGGCCGAGGGGTGCTCGCCGGTGTCGGTGGCCTACAAGGAGGGCCACGACGTGGTCCGCCCGCAGAAGCCGAACACCATCGCCAAGTCCCTCGCCATCGGCAACCCGGCCGACGGGCCGTACGTGCTCGACATCGCGCGGCGTACCGGCGGTGCGGTGGAGGACGTGAACGACGAACAGGTCGTCGACGCGATCAAGCTGCTTGCGCGGACCGAGGGAATCTTCGCGGAAACGGCCGGCGGGGTGACGGTTGGAGTCACCAAAAAGCTCATTGAGAATGGGCTGATTGATCCGGCGAAGTCGGTCGTTGTACTCAACACCGGTGATGGACTGAAGACGCTGGACGCGGTTGCGGGAACCGGGCTCACCGCGACCATTCGCCCGAATCTGGAGTCTTTCCGCGAAGCCGGGCTCGCCTGAGTCCCCCGAGAATTAGGGCGTTGCCCAGACCGGAGGTAAAAACGTGAGCGTCACCGTTCGCATCCCCACCATCCTGCGCACCTACACCGGTGGTCAGGCCGAAGTCGCCGCCGAAGGGGCCACCCTCGGCGAGGTCATCTCGGACCTGGAGAAGAAGCACACCGGGATCTCCGCACGCGTTCTCGACGACCAGGGCAAGCTGCGCCGGTTCGTCAACGTGTACGTCAACGACGACGACGTCCGCTTCGAGCAGGGCCTGGAGACCGCCACCCCGGACGGCGCCGGCGTCTCCATCATCCCGGCCGTCGCCGGCGGCTGACCTGCTGACCTGCATGACAGGCTGATCGAATGACCGAACATTACCTTCGGTAACGCCGATCACCGACTGTTCATCTGATTGCCCCCTCCGTGAGAGAAGCGGAGGGGGCAATTCTGTGTGGTTGAGCGCGGTACAGTTGGGGAACACGGTCCCGATCTCCAGGTCGGGAGCCCCGTATTCGATACCGCGAGCCCGGCAAGAAGTAGCCAAAGTATGCGGGTTATATGCGGCTTTTGTGACCTTTACGGGGCCCGACTTGCCCTGAATTCGGCCGAATTCTTGCTACATTCCGGACCCCTTCCGTCCAGAATTCTCGTCCGATTGACCTGTTGCAGACGGCAGTTGGACAGATACATTCAGCCGCGGTCGACGCGTTCCGGCGCACGCCCCCAACCAATGGGGGGTGAGGTCTGACCCGGATCCGCGAAGTGTGGATCTGTGCAAGGGCCAGTAATAGGGGAGTTAGGCATGGCTCAGGGCACCGTCAAGTGGTTCAACGCGGAGAAGGGGTACGGCTTCATCGCGGTCGACGGTGGTGCGGATGTTTTCGTCCACTACAGCGCGATTCAGATGGACGGCTACCGCACCCTGGAAGAAGGCCAGCGGGTCGATTTCGAGATCTCGCAGGGCCAGAAGGGGCCGCAGGCGGACATGGTCCGGCTGGCGACCAGCTGAAGCACGCGCCGACTGACAGCGACGTTCTTCTGTACTTGTTCGAAGGGCCCGTGCCTCCCGGGGTACGGGCCCTTCGGCATGTCCCGGACCCTCCGGTCCTCGTGTCCCGCGCCCCCAGTCCGCGAGAGCCGCTTGCACTCGCCTAGGCCGAGTGCTAATCATTGGCGTTAGCACTCTGAAGGTGAGAGTGACAACGAAGGACCGGGTCGGTGAGGCCCGCGGGCCGGGTGGGGCAAGGAACCCACGGGTCGGCGAGCCGTCCGTCGCGGGCGCGGGCGCGGTCCTGAAGACTCACCCCCAGTCCTGGAGGGACCACTTCACATGGCCAAGATCATCGCGTTCGACGAGGAGGCGCGGCGCGGCCTTGAGCGCGGTATGAACCAGCTCGCCGACGCCGTCAAGGTCACCCTCGGCCCCAAGGGCCGCAACGTCGTCCTTGAGAAGAAGTGGGGCGCCCCCACGATCACCAACGATGGTGTGTCCATCGCCAAGGAGATCGAGCTGGAGGACCCGTACGAGAAGATCGGCGCCGAGCTGGTCAAGGAAGTCGCCAAGAAGACGGACGACGTCGCCGGTGACGGTACGACCACCGCGACCGTCCTCGCCCAGGCCCTGGTCAAGGAAGGCCTGCGCAACGTCGCCGCCGGCGCCAACCCGATGGCCCTGAAGCGCGGTATCGAGAAGGCCGTCGAGGCTGTCTCCGGTGCCCTCCTGGAGCAGGCGAAGGACGTCGAGACCAAGGAGCAGATCGCCTCCACGGCCTCCATCTCCGCCGCCGACACCCAGATCGGCGAGCTCATCGCCGAGGCCATGGACAAGGTCGGCAAGGAAGGCGTCATCACCGTCGAGGAGTCCCAGACCTTCGGTCTGGAGCTGGAGCTCACCGAGGGTATGCGCTTCGACAAGGGCTACATCTCGGCGTACTTCGCCACCGACATGGAGCGTATGGAGGCGTCCCTCGACGACCCGTACATCCTGATCGCCAACTCGAAGATCGGCTCCGTCAAGGACCTGCTCCCGCTCCTGGAGAAGGTCATGCAGTCGGGCAAGCCGCTGCTGATCATCGCCGAGGACGTCGAGGGCGAGGCCCTGTCGACCCTGGTCGTCAACAAGATCCGCGGCACCTTCAAGTCCGTCGCGGTCAAGGCCCCGGGCTTCGGCGACCGCCGCAAGGCGATGCTGAACGACATCGCCATCCTCACCGGCGGCGAGGTCATCTCCGAGGAGGTCGGTCTCAAGCTGGAGAACACGACCCTCGACCTGCTGGGCAAGGCCCGCAAGGTGGTCATCACCAAGGACGAGACCACCATCGTCGACGGCGCCGGCTCGTCCGACCAGGTCGCCGGCCGGGTCAACCAGATCCGCGCCGAGATCGAGCAGTCCGACTCGGACTACGACCGCGAGAAGCTCCAGGAGCGCCTGGCGAAGCTCGCCGGTGGCGTCGCCGTCATCAAGGCCGGTGCCGCGACCGAGGTCGAGCTCAAGGAGCGCAAGCACCGCATCGAGGACGCCGTGCGCAACGCCAAGGCGGCCGTCGAGGAGGGCATCGTCGCCGGTGGTGGCGTGGCCCTGCTGCAGGCCTCCCAGGTGTTCGAGAAGCTGGAGCTGGACGGTGACGAGGCGACCGGCGCACAGGCCGTGAAGCTCGCGCTCGAGGCCCCGCTGAAGCAGATCGCCGTCAACGCCGGCCTCGAAGGCGGCGTCGTGGTGGAGAAGGTCCGCAACCTCACCCCGGGTCACGGCCTCAACGCCGCGACCGGCGAGTACGTCGACCTGATCGCCGAGGGCATCATCGACCCGGCGAAGGTGACGCGCTCTGCCCTGCAGAACGCCGCCTCCATCGCCGCGCTGTTCCTCACCACCGAGGCCGTCATCGCCGACAAGCCGGAGAAGGCCGCCGCGGCCGCTCCGGGCGGCATGCCGGGCGGTGACATGGACTTCTGAGCCTGACGGCTCGGCAGTTCCGACGCAGCACCGAGGGCGGTACCCCCTGTTCGGCAGGGGGTGCCGCCCTTCGGCGTACCCGGCCGGGCCCCGGTCCCGGCCGCCGGGTCAGCGCGCGAGGAACGGCTCCAGTACCGCGGTGAGTTCGGCGGGTGCGTCCAGCGCGACGAGGTGCGCGGCGGCGGCGAACTCGACCAGGGTGGCGTCGGGGATCCCGGCGGCGTACCGGCGGGCGATGTCCTGGAAGTCGGGGACGTCGAGCCTGCCGATCCCCACCAGGGTGGGGACGGAGACGGCGCCGATGTCCCCGGCCGTCGTGCCCCGGGAGTACCTGCCCACGACGTCCTGGTTCACCAGCGACGTCCGCAGCGGTCCGCGGAGTCCGTCGGCCAGTCCCGCGGCCACCTCGTGCCACCCGCGGGCCGGCCCGCGCAGCCACATGTCCAGGTTCACCCGGACCGCGGCGTCCAGGTCGCCCGCGGCCAGGGCCGCCGTCTCGGCCTCGTCGTACGCGACCATCTCCGCGGACCAGTCGTATCCCGGCCAGGGCGGGGCGAGCAGCGCCAGGGAGTGCACCCGGTCCGGGTGGGCGAGGGCGAATTCCACGGCCACCCGGCCGCCCCAGGAGGCGCCGACCAGCCGGACCCGTGCCAGGCCGAGGTGGTCGAGGAGGCGGCGCAGGTCGTCGGTCTCGCCGAACGGCCCGGCCGGGGGCGCGGACTCGCCGAAGCCGCGCAGGTCGTACCGGACGACCGTGTGCCGTGCCGCGAGGGCGGGCACGACCGCGTCCCACATGCGGTGATCCGCCACACCGGCGTGCACGAGCACGACCGGCGGTCCGTCACCGTCGACGGCATAGGAGAGGTGGCCGAGATCGTCGGCGAGCGTCAGCATCCCCGGATGCTCCCACGACGCCGGTGCGGGTGTCGTCGGATGAGGACGGGGCTCCGTGGCGGGGGTCACACGGCTTCGGCGCGGGAGCGGGGAATGTGCGCGTCCGGGCAGATCGTTGTGCACACGCGTGCACTCGATGCGCGTGCACATACCGTTCGGTCTACGCACTCGGGTGCCACCACCCCCGGCACCCGACCTACTCACGAGGAGCCCCCCACGTGACCGTCACCACGCCCTCCGCCTCCCGCGCGGCCGAGATCCTCTCCCGTCCCATCGCCCTGAACGGGCTCACGGTCCCCAACCGGATCGTGATGGCGCCGATGACCCGCCAGTTCAGCCCCGGCGGCGTTCCCGGCGAGGACGTGGTCTCGTACTACTCCCGCCGGGCCGCCGCGGGTGTCGGTCTGATCGTCACCGAGGGGACGTACGTCGGCCACGACTCGGCCGGGGGCAGCAGCCGCGTCCCGCGGTTCCACGGCGAGGAGCAGCTGGCGGGCTGGGCGAAGGTCGCCGAGGGGGTGCACGCGGCCGGCGGCACGATCGTCCCGCAGCTGTGGCACATCGGCATGGTCCGCAAGCAGGGCCAGGCGCCCTACGCGGACGCCCCCGCCGTCGGCCCCTCCGGCATCCGCCTGGACGGCACCGAGGGCGAGGGCCGGGCGATGACCTCCCAGGACCTGGACGACGTCATCCGCGCGTTCGCCGAGGCCGCGGCCGCCGCCGAGCGCATCGGCTTCGACGGCGTCGAGCTGCACGGCGCCCACGGCTACCTGCTCGACCAGTTCCTGTGGGCCGGCACCAACCGCCGCACCGACGCCTACGGCGGCGACCCGGTCGCCCGCACCCGGTTCGCGGCGGAGATCGTGGCCGCCGTACGCGACTCGGTCTCCCCGGAGTTCCCGATCGTCTTCCGCTACTCGCAGTGGAAGTCCGACAACTACGACGCCCGCCTCGCCGAGACCCCCGAGGAGCTGGAGGCGATCCTCACCCCGCTGGCCGCCGCCGGCGTCGACGTCTTCCACGCCTCCACCCGCCGCTACTGGCTCCCCGAGTTCGACGGCTCCGACCTGAACCTGGCCGGCTGGACCAAGAAGCTCACCGGCCGGCCCACCATCACCGTCGGCTCGGTCGGTCTCGACGGCGACTTCATCAGGGCCTTCGCGGGCGAGGGCTCCGCGACCAGGGGCATCGAGGACCTCCTCGACAGCCTGGAGCGCGACGAGTACGACATGGTCGCCGTCGGCCGTGCCCTGCTCCAGGACCCCGAGTGGGCGGCGAAGGTCCTCGCCGGCCGCACGGACGAGCTCGCGTCGTACGACGCGGCGGCGCTCAAGACCCTGAGCTGACCCCGCCGTTCGCCCTCGGGTCAGCCGGCGATCCGGCCGAAGAACCCGAGGGCGAACGCGTACGCCACCACGAGCAGGAGCGCGGGGCGCAGCGCACTCCGGCGCTGCTCGCCCCCGCGCACCCAGGTGTCGTACACGTAGACGAGGGCGCCGGCGATGCACCCGCCGCCGTACGCCGTCGACAGGAACCCGAACACCCTGCCCCACTCGCCGACCACGGCGACCGCGGCGAGCGCATGGCCCGCGGCCGCCGCGGCCGCCCCGGCCCAGGTCGTCGGGTCGTCCTGCACCCGCCAGGGGGCGGCCCCGCCGCGCCCCCGGCCGGTGAGCCTCGTGAAGAGCGCGTACCCGATCGCGGGCAGGCCCGCGAGCAGCAGCAGGGTGGCCCACATGGCGCCGGTGTCCGCGGAGACGCTCACAGCCACCCCGCGATGCTCATGACCAGGGCGACCACGCCCTGCACGAACAGGGACAGGACGCCGAAGACCAGGGCGCCCCAGCGCCCGGCGTCCGCCTCCGAGCCCTGTTCCCTCCCCCAGACCCAGCCGCCGACGGCGGCCAGGAGCGGGATGAGGGCCAGGACGACATGGCCCGTCGCGAACAGCGGGGCCACGTCGAGCGCCATCAGCACCCCGATCCCGGCCCGGACGCCCCGCGCCTCGCGGGTCTCCGGCCGGCCGAAGCGCATCGCGCCGTAGATCACCGAGTGGATGGCGGCGACGAGGGTGCAGATGACGAGTGCGTCCGAGGCCCGGTCGCCCAGGGCTGCGAGGAAGTTCCCCTCTATCAGTCCCGATACGAGGTCCCCCAGCGAGGTGTAGACCTCGAACCCGAGGGTGATCAGGAGCGAGACGCGCAACTGCCTGAGCAGGCCGTTCATCGTCCTTCGCCTGTCGCGCAGGTGGTGTGTGTCGTCACGGCTGGGCTCTCCGGTCGGTGGCTGTCCGGGGCATGGGACGCCAGGAACCTGTGAGGGTGTCTCCCGGGAACGGTCACGAGATGCCCAAGGAACGGCCGGTGCGTGTTCCTGGCCCTTGACCTGGCCGAAAACCGTCGTTCCAAGTGGTGCGCATTCTATGCACGGGCCGTGCGCCGGCTGTCCGGCGGACCGGTTCCGAGCTGCCAAAACGACTCAAGTCGGGTGCGGGACCAGCCCGCCTGCCGCACGCACTTCGTTATGCGCTCGTGACGGCCGCCGAGGCCACCGGTACCGTCCCGGCATGCGGATACTCCATCTCTCGGACACCCACCTGGACCGCACCGACGCCCCCAACGCACGCGGCGTCAACGCCACCGCGTCGCTGCGGCTGATGCTCGACGAACTCCGTCATCTCCAGGGCCTCGACGCGGTCGTCGTCACCGGTGACCTCGCCGACGACGGCGCGGTGGAGGCCTATACGGCGCTGCGCACTCTGGTCGGCGCCTATGCGCAGGCCCGGAACATCCCCGTCCTGTGCACGACCGGCAACCACGACGAGCGCGGGGCGTTCGCCAAGGTGCTGGGCAGCGGGCATCTGGACGCCGACGGCACCGACCGGGCCGAGCTGGTGTTCGGCGAGCAGGAGCGCGCCGCCGTGAGCACGGTCGGCGGCTGGCGCTTCGTCACCCTGGATTCGCTGGTGCCCGGGAAGGTCCACGGCCGGCTCGGCGCGTCCCAGCTGGAGTGGCTGCGCGAGGTGCTGCGCGCCCCGGCCGGGCGAGGCACGGTCCTCGCCCTCCACCACCCGCCCCTCGCCCTCGGCATGTCGCTGACCCAGCAGGCGTTCGGGCTGCGCGATCCGGGCGACCTGGCGGCGGTGATCCGGGGGAGCGACGTACGGGTGATCCTCACCGGCCACTACCACCTCCAGCTCTGCGGGATGCTGGAGTCGGTGCCGGTGTGGGTGACGCCGGGGGTGGTCAACCGGATCGACCTGGCCGTGGCGCCCGGCGGTGAGCGGGCGGTGCGCGGGGCGTCGGCGTCACTGGTGGAGCTGGGCGGGCCCGCGAGCCCGATGTTCCACACCTTCCATGCGCGGGATCCGCGGGCCCATGAGACGGTGTACGAGATCGACGAGGCGGAGGTCAGGGCGTTCGTGGCCCGGCACGGCTGACGTGGATGACCTTGATTCACTCCAACGGGTGAGGGGTGTTCGGCACTAGTGCGAAGTGCCGGACGTTTCATCAGTGACCGGCCGTGAAGTGGCAGCACCCAGCCGTCGAAAGCGAGCGATCATGACCACGAGCGAGTCCCCCGAGCCCCGCGAACCGGCTTCCACCGCCGAGGGCCCCGTCGTGCGCACCGCCGCCGGTGCCGTGCGCGGCCTGCGGGAGGACGGCCTGGCGGTCTTCCGGGGGATACCGTTCGCCGAACCCCCGGTGGGAGCGGCCAGGTTCGCCGCGCCACGACCGGCGCGGGCGTGGGAGGGGACGCGTCAGGCGTACGCCTTCGGCCCGCCGCCCCCGCAGGACCTGGGCATCCAGGGGCGCACGGGTGTCCTGGAGGCCCCCGAGGGCGACGACTGGCTGACGGTGAACGTGTGGACACCCGCCCCGGACCCGGCCGCCCGGCGCCCGGTGATGGTGTGGATCTACGGCGGCGCCTACAAACTGGGCCACTCCGGCAGCCCGGGCTACGACGCCCGGCGCATCGCCCGCGACGGCGACGTGGTCGTGGTCTCCCTCAACTACCGCGTCGGCATGGAGGGTTTCGCCCAGATCGAGGGGGCGCCCGCCAACCGGGGCCTGCTGGACCAGGTGGCGGCGCTGGAGTGGGTGCGGGAGAACATCACGGCGTTCGGCGGCGACCCCGGCCGGGTCACGGTCTTCGGCGAGTCGGCGGGCGCCGGATCGGTGGCTTCCCTGCTGGCGATGCCGAGGGCGCGCGGGCTGTTCCGGCGGGCGATCGCGCAGAGCGTCCCGGGCACCTTCTTCTCCCCCGACCTGGCCGAGGACATCGGCAGGGCCCTCGCCGCCGAGGCCGGTCTGCGCCCCACGGCGGCCGACCTGGCGACGACCGATCCGCGCCGGCTGACGGAGGCCGGGCAGGCGCTCGGCGCCAAGATGCCCCAGTACGTGGACCGCTGGGGCCAGATCGCGCCGACGGTCACCCCCTTCTCCCCGGTGGTCGACGGCGAGGTGCTCCCCACCACCCCCTGGCAGGCGCTGGCATCCGGCTCCGCCCGCGACGTGGACCTCCTCGTCGGCCACAACCGCGACGAGTTCCGCCTGTTCCTGGTCATGAGCGGGATGTACGGCAAGATCACGGAGGAGCAGGCGACCGGCGCCCTGCGCCTGTTCGCACCGGGCGGCGCGGCGGGCGAGCACGCCTACCGCGCGGCCCACCCCGACGCCTCGCCGAGCGACCTGTACGAACGGGTGCAGACCGACTGGCTGTTCGCCATACCGTCCCTGCGGCTGGCGGAGGCGCAGACCGCGGGCGGCGGCCGGGCCCACCTCTACGAACTGACCTGGGGCGCCCCGGGCAACGGCGGGCTCCTCGGCGCCTGCCACGGCCTGGACATCCCGCTCCTGTTCGGCACCTTCGAGGCGGACCTCGCCAACCTCCTCTGGGCGGGCACCGGAGTCACCTCCGAGGCCGAGGCCCTCTCCGCCCGCTTCCGCACCGCGTGGACGTCCTTCGCGGCGACCGGCGACCCGGGCTGGCCGGCCTACGACACCGAGGCCCGCGCCACCCAGGTCCTGGACGCGGTGCCGACGGTGACGGCGTATCCGGAGGAGACGGCCCGCCGGCTCTGGGAGGGGTACGACTTCAGCCCGTCACCGCTGCTCGGCTGACGGCCCGGGGCCGGGGGCCGGCGGAGAGGGGCCCCGGATCACCGATGCCGCGCGCTACTGTTCCCCGCGTGACAGGCGGCGAGGGCATATCCACGGCAAAGCCGGACGGACGGGTCGAGCGAGGGAACCGGACACGGCGCCTGGTGCTGGACCGGACCGTCGCGATTGCGTCCGTGGAGGGGCTGGAGGCCCTGTCCGTCGGGCGGCTGGCCGCGGAGCTGGGGCTCAGCAAGAGCGGGGTGTTCGCGCTCTTCGGGTCCAAGGAGGAGATGCAGCTCGCCACCGTGCGCGAGGCGGGACGCGTCTTCGCCGAGCGGGTGATGCGTCCGCTGGCGGCGGACCCCGCGGGGGTCCTGCGGGTCTGGCGGCTGTGCGAGGCATGGCTTGAGTACTCGCGCGGGCGGGTCTTCCCGGGCGGCTGCTTCTTCTACGAGGTCATCGCCGAGTTCGACGCCCGCTCGGGGCCGGTGCACGACGCCGTGGTCCGGGCCCAGCAGGACTGGTCGGCCTGCGTGGAGCGTACCGTCGCCGAGGCGCGTGAGGCGGGTGAGCTGCGGGCCGACGTCGACGTGCCCCAACTTGCCTTCGAGCTGATCGCGTTGATGGAGGCGGCCAACGGGGTCGCGGTGCTGCGCGGCGAGGAGACCGCCTACCGGCGGGCCCGCGTCGGGATAGCGGCACGGCTGCGGGCGGTTGCGGCGGATCCGCTGCGGGTGCCGCAAGTCTCCTGAACCGACGGCGAATTGACGGGAGCGGGTGGCGCGAAAACAACTAGCACGATCGTTCGCACAGTTTTAGGGTCGCTGCCATGACTGTCACCGGAGCGGACATCGTCGGGCTGGACCGGATCGCCGTGCGTGAGGCGGTGCGGGTGGTGGATCTGGCGGGCGGAGCGGACTGGGAGCGGGACACCCCCTGTGCGGGGTGGACGTTGCGCCGGCTGGTGGCGCACATGGCGGCCCAGCACCACGGCTTCGCGGCCGCCGCACGGGGTGCCGGGGAGGACGAAGCCCGGTGGCGGGAGCCGCGGGACATGGGCGAGCCGTCGCGGGTGCACCGGGAGGCCGCCGCGGAGGCGCTCGGCGCGTTCGGCGAACCGGGGGCCGGCGAGCGGGAGTTCGCACTGCCGGAGCTCGGCGGGAGCTTTCCCGGACGGCTGGCGATCAGCTTCCACTTCGTCGACTACGTGGTGCACGCCTGGGACGTGGCAGCCACCCTCGGCGCGGCGGTGGAACTGCCGGACGACGTGCTCGGCGCGGCGCTCGCCGTCGCGCGCCTCGTGCCGGCCGACCCGGCGCGGCGGGGGCCGGGGTTCGCCTTCGCGCCCGCTGGGGAGGTTCCGGCGGGCGCCGGGCCGCTGGAGGAGACGTTGCGGCTGCTGGGGAGGGAACCGGAGCGCTGGCCGGTGCGCGGGTGAGGGCCGCGGCCACGGCTTGTGCGCCCGTGCGCTTGTGCGGGACGAGCGGACCGTCGCGGTCCCCCCGCCCCGCACAAGCGCCACCGGAGGGGCTCCCGGCGGTCAGCTGCCGACGAGCATCTGCCAGGTCTGCGGTCCCACCTGGCCGTCCACCCCCAGGGCGTGCGCGGACTGGAAGGCGCGGGCGGCGCTGTCGGTGCCCGAGCCGAAGTTGCCGTCGACAGTGAGGCCGTAGCCGAACTTGTTCAGTTCCACCTGGGCGGCCCGGACGTCGTCGCCGCTGGAGCCCTGCTGGACCTGGACGATCAGTGCGGACCAGGTCTGCGGGCCTATCTGGCCGTCGACGCCGAGGCCGTGGGCGGACTGGAAGCTCTTGGTCGCGGCGAGGGTGGCCGATCCGAACTGGCCGTCGGCGGTGATCGAGGCACCGTGGTAGCGCAGGAGGTACTGCGCGGCCAGCACGTTGTTCCCGGTGTCGCCGTCGATGACGTTCGGCCAGGGCGGCGCGACGGTGCCGCCGCCCGAGGCGCCGCTCCCGGTACCCACGAGCATCTGCCAGGTCTGCGGCCCCACCTGCCCGTCCACGCCCAGGCCGTGCGCGGACTGGAAGGCGCGGGCGGCGCTGTCGGTGCCCGAGCCGAAGTTGCCGTCGACAGTGAGGCCGTAGCCGAACCGGTTCAGCTCCACCTGGGCGGCCCGGACGTCGTCGCCGCTGGAACCCTGCTGGACCTGGACGATCAGTGCGGACCAGGTCTGCGGGCCGATCTGGCCGTCGACGCCGAGGCCGTGGGCGGACTGGAAGCTCTTGGTCGCGGCGAGGGTGGCCGATCCGAACTGGCCGTCGGCGGTGATCGAGGCGCCGTGGTAGCGCAGGAGGTACTGCGCCGCCTGCACGCTGGGGCCCGTCATGCCGTCGGTGATGTTCGGCCAGGACGGCAGGATGACACCGCCACCGCCGCCGCCCGTGCCGCCCCACTGCCCGAAGTCGGCGGCCATCGCCTGGTCGAGGTCCGCGTCGTGCCCGGCGACCGTGATGCCGTTCTGGACCTGCCGCAACTGCGCGCGGCTGTCCCAGTTCCCGCCGGACCACGCGTACGTCTGCCAGCCCCAGGCTATCTTCCCGTTGTTGAAGAGCTCCTGGATCACGTGGTAGCCGCCGTACGCACCGGTCCGGGACCGGCCGATCACCGAGGCGACGCCGTCGAAGTAGGAGTTGAGCGCGGAGTACATCGAGGACTGAAGGTCGAAGTCGACGCTGAAGTAGATCGGCCGCGACGACGGCATCCCGTTGGCCAGCGCCTGCCGCTGCGCCTCGGTGGCATGCCCGGCCCCCTGGGAGTAGGGGTCGGAGGGGACGCTGCTCTGCCAGGACTGCAGTCCGTCGGACTCCCAGTTGGAGACGATGCCCAGACCCGCGGCGGTCAGCGCCTGGGCCTCGGACAGGGTGAGGACCTTCGAGTTCGGCAGCCAGCTGAGGTAACGGCACGCGAAGCCGTAGCCCGCCGCGGCGACCGAGGCGGCGGTGAGCGACGCGTCGGAGTAGTCGATCCCGTAGCCGGTCGCCGAGGACGCCGCGGCAGCCGACGGGGCGATTCCGATGCCGGCCGCGGTGGCCACCGCGGCGCCGCCGGCGAGCGTCAGCAGCCTGCGGCGGGACATCCGACGGCTCTCGTCAGGCAGGTTCATGACATATTCCAATCCTTGGCATCTGGTTGCGGTGAGCAAGGCGGGAGCCGCTGGAGGACGAAGCGGCGCTGCAGGCGATCTTTGGGTCCCGGTCCGGCCCGTGTCCACGGCGAGTCGGGAGATGGCGGGATCGCGGGACGGCACCGGCACCGACCTGCCGGGATCCGCGGCGGCGTGACGGACGGACGGGACAGTTCCGGCGCGGCCGCCGGCCCGGGGCCCGGCACGTACGGCACCGCGGATGGCCGGGGGAGAGGCTACCGGCTGGGCCCTCCGGCCCGGGCGTGCTGCAGCTTGCGGGTGAAGCGGTGCATGTGGGGGTCGAGCAGCTCGGCCGGCTCGTCGAGCACCTGCTCGTCGGTCAGCCACCGGATCGCGTCGAACTCGTCCCGGTCGTAGGAGGTGATGGTGTCGGCGCCGGCGGTGAGGAGGTACCAGAGCGAGACGTCGGTGTGGGTGCCCGGCCCCCGCGTTTCGGTGACGGTCAGGAAGAGGGGGAGTTCGCCGGTGACCGACGATGCCGTGGCCTCGATGCCCAGCTCCTCACGGCATTCGCGGACCACCGCGGCCCACGGGTCCTCACCCGGCTCGACGTGTCCGCCGGGCGGCAGCCACAGGCCCGCCTTGCGGTGCGCGACGAGCAGCAGTTGCCCGCGTGTGTCGTCGAGGACGACGAAGTAGCTCACCAAGTGCGTCGCGGGAACGTCCGGCTTGCGCACCCGGTGGAGCGGGGCTCCGCTGGAGATCCACCGCGCGGCGGTCCTCAGGTGGGTGCGCTCCAGGCCGTCCCAGGGTTCGATGGCGGCGACCAGTTCCAGAAGGCGGGCACGGGGCTGATCGCCGTTGTCGGTCGGCAGGCGGCCGGTCGAGGTCATCCCCGCATCCTGTCAGGGGGCACTGACAGGTGCCGGTCCGTCCGTTCGGGCGGGTGCGTCACTCCGGCGGCGCCGCGGTGATCCGCTTCTCGAACCAGTGGTGGGCGTAGGGCTCGTCGTTGAAGGCGGCGACCTCCTGGAAGCCGAAGGAGTGGTAGAGGCTGATCGCGGCGCTGAGCGTCTTGTTGGTGTCCAGACGCAGGGTGTCGTGGCCGTGCCGGGCCGCCCGCGTCTCCAGCTCGGTCAGGAACCGGCGGGCGAGGCCGAGCCGGCGGGCCTGGGGGGCGACCCACATGCGCTTGATCTCCGCCGGAGCGCCGGTCGGCAGCTTCACCCCCGCACAGCCGACGGGTTCGCCGTGCAGCCGGGCGACCAGGAACAGGCCGCGCGGCGGCCGGAGTTCGCCCGCGTCGGGCAGCAGGCTGCGCGCGGGATCGAAGCCGGTGTCGAAGCGCTCCTGCAGTTCGGCGAAGTAGGCCAGCAGGCAGTGCCGGGCGTCGGGATGGCCGGGGTCGACGACGTCCAGGGTGACCGTCCCGGCGGTCAGCAGCCGGTCGACCTCGGCCATGGCCGCGACCAGCCGGGCGCGCTGTGCGGCGTTGAGCGGCTGGAGCATGGAACCGGCCAGGTCGTCGCTGCGCTCGTCGAGCAGGGCGCGCTCCGCCCGGCCCTTCTCCGTCAGCCGCACGGTACGCACCCGCCGGTCCTGCGGGTGCGGCTCCACCGCCACCAGCCCGGCGGCCTCCAGGGAGCGCAGCAGCCGGCTGACGTACCCGGAGTCGAGCCCGAGCCGTTCCCGCAGGTGCCGGACGTCCTGGCCCTGCTCGCCGATCTCCCAGAGCAGCCGGGCCTCGCCGATCGGCCGGTCGCGGCCCAGGTAGCGGTCGTGGAGCACGCCCACGCGTTCGGTGACGGTGCGGTTGAACCGTCGTACCTGTTCGATCTGCGCCGCATCCATTCTCTGACTTTAGTCAGAGAATCTGGCGTGCGCCAGCAGTCGCTACAGGTTGCCGAGCGGCTCGATGTCCACCTGCACCGGCGTGCCCCACACCCGGAGCACCTCGTAGTCGGTGAACTCGTGCACCAGCCGGTAGGCCATGGCGGGCCGGGACCCGCGCCGCTGGGCGGCGAGGTACAGCTCGGCCTCCTGCCGGTCGCGCCGGGGGGTGCCGCACAGCTCCCACTCCCGGCCGTTCCACGCCTCCGGCAGCCAGCGCTGCTGGGGCTGCGGGCGGTCGCCCCGCACCCCGTACCGGGACATGGACGCGCTGACGGCCTCGCCCGGCACCGGCCGGGGCCCGCCGCCGTACTCCGACCGCCGCGCGGCCCGCCGCCGCGTCTCGCACAGCAGGCACAGATCGGGTGCGCTCTCGTCCACGGGCCCCTGCGGATGCTCGGCACACCGGGTGGTCGGCGCGGCACCGCTGACGCTCTCCTCCAGCAGATCCAGAGCGCGCCGCAGATCGTCCTTGACCTCGTGCAACTTGCCGTCGGTGGTGTCCCCGGTCAGGGCCTCCCCGTGCTCGCCGAGGAGACGAAGGGCCCGGCCCAGGGCGGTGAGCTGGGAGTGGTTCATGAGGACCAGGGTTGCACAGGGGGCTGACAACGCGGCGGTGAGTTCAGTCGGCGTAGTCCTTCAGCGTCTCGGTGTCGAGGGTGATGCCCACCGGGGGCGGAAGTTCGACGGTCACGCCCCACGGGTGGGACGAGGACTGCTGGTAGCGGCCGTCCTTCGGTTCGCTGTGGACGACGACCGTGTTGTCGTCGCGGTCGATGAGGAGGTAGACGGGGATGACCGCCTCGGCGTAACCGACGGGCTTGTCGATGCGGTCGCGCTTGTTGGTGTCGCGGTCGTGGGAGGTGATTTCCACCGCCATGAGGGAGCCGTCGGGGTCTGACCATTCGCCGTCGCCCCTGAATCGGCCGACAGGTGCGAGTGTCCCGTCGGTACGAGCGCGGCCTTTTCGATAGGCCTCTGCCTTGACGCCGGACTCGGGAACGAGGTTCAGATCGGGCCGCTGGAGTAGGCATTGCCGCAGCAGCCACATGAAGATCTCGCGGTGGTTGCCGTCCGGCATTGCCTTGACCTCTAGTTTTCCGTTGATGTACTCAAGCCGGACCGTCTCCGGAGCCCGGCTCTCCAGTTCCTCGAAGTCCTCGACGCTGAGCGGGTCCTTCGTGCGGACCCGACCGTCGACGAATTCGAGCCGCACGTGTTCGGGAGCCGCGGCAGCAAGGTCTTCGAAGTCCTCGACAGGCATCTGCGGGCGTTCAGCGGTACCAGGGGTCATGGCGTTGCCTCCTTCCCTCCATCGTGCCCGGGGTGGCGTCGGCGGACCGTAGGAGCCGTCATGCGGGTGTCCTCTCTCGTCGTTGATTCATCGCGCCACGGATCTTGGCTACGCGGGACTGGACCTCGGAAGGCGACAGGGGCGTGTGGGGGCTGCTGGGGGCGCGTTCGCCCCGGCATGCGCTGCAGATGCCGCCCGGCAGGGCCTCCGGACGGCCCGGTGTCCCGCACTTCGCGCACTCCAGGATCCGCAGCGGCGGCCGGGCGGGCGGCCGTACCGGCTCGGGCGGGATCTTGTCGGTGAGGCGTTTGCGGAGCAGGGCGGCCGGGTGGTGGACGGGAGAGGGGAGACCGCTGGTGAGGGCCTGGAATGCGTACTCGTCGGTGGCGTCGCGGGCGAACCACTCCGTGAGCAGCGGGGCGAGCGCGACGCAGTCGGCCTGGGAGAGGGAGAGGGCCGGGGCGGTACGGCCGAGGGCGGCGAGGAGGATGTGGGCCCGGCTGCGAGTGGGGGCGGCGGGGCGGGCCCGGTCGGGAGGCTGCTCCGGCTCCGGCTCCGCTACGGCGCCTCGCGTGAACGCGGCCCACCAGTCATCGTCGCGTGCGGTACGGGAGAACCACGATCGGGTGATCCAGCGTCGGCTCCCCGAGTCGGCCAGATGTTCCCGTCCCCGCCTCAAGTGCCCGGCCCGCTGGAGGTTGTTGAGAGCAGTCCGGAGGGCGCACTGGCCGTACGGAAGCTGCTTGGCCAGCGTCTTCACGGAGATGTCGGCGCCGTTGGGGAGCCGGTCGACGTACGCGGCGATGGCGGCTTCGCGGGGTGGGAGGTGGGCGAAGTCGTGCGCGGTACGGCGTTGTTGGCCGGGCGCGGACCGCTTTCCGTACCCCGGGTTTGCCATGGGGTGCGGGGTGGCGTGCGTGGGCGAGGGGGCAGCACTAAGCTGGCTGTCAGCCATGGGGATCGCTGATTCCGATCTCTTTGGTCAAGCCCCCGCAGGTGTTGGTAGCGCCTGACGGGGGCTGTTTCGTTCGGTATGCGGGCACGCTAGACGATCGTGACTGTGCGTGGCAAGTCGAACGCGTGCCGTCAACTCGCGGGGTGGGAGGGTGGGTTGAGGCCCTCCACCCGTTCCTTGAAAAGAGGGCTCGGGGCTGGGCGCTTGAGCCTCGGGGGGCGGTTCAGGACGGCTGGGGGGCTCCGGAGATGAGTGTGTAGAGCTCCACGATGACGCCGTCCTTGCAGTGGGCGCTGTCCATGCCGGTCGCGACGTGTGGTTCGCCGGCCGGGCCGTACACCCAGCCGAGGTGGCCGAGGTCGTCGGTGACGGAGACGGGACCCTCGGGCCGGAAGACCCAGCCCGGCTGCTCCGCGTGCAGCTCCGCGGCGCGCACGGCGAGAGCCTCGCGGCCGCGGACGACGCGGTCGGGCTCGTGCCACACCACGTCCTCGGCGTACGTCTCGGCGATGGCCGCGTTGCGGCGCCCGGCGTCCGGTTCGTTGAAGACGTCGAGCAGGTTACGGCGCATCAGGTCGGCGACGGTGCTGGTCATGGGCGGCCCTTCGGGTCGGGGAGGTCACTTCTTGACACTCTCCACGAAGGCCGACCAGGCAGCCGACCGAAACACGAGCTTCGGGCCGAGGGGATTTTTCGAGTCGCGGACGGGGATGAGGGTGGGGAAGGCGTGGGTGACTTCGAGGCAGTCATCGCCGCCCCCGGCGCTGTAGCTCGACTTGTGCCATATGGCCGTGCTCAGGTCGTCGTCAGGGATGTTCCGCATGGGCGTAATCCTCCGCCAACGCCTCGACCAGGGCCAGGGACTTCTCGCGCGAGAGTGCCGAGGCAACGAGGAGATCAAACACAAACCTCAGTTGAGTGACGGTGGCCGGGGCGTCCTCCAAGCGTCCGGTGTGTGCTCCCTCGAAGTAGACGAGCGGAGGGGCATCCTCGAACTCCATCAGCTTGAGAGCACCTCCCATCGCCGAATGCGCACCCGCACTGAACGGCAGCACCTGCACGATGGCCCGGCTCCGTCGCGCCAACTCGGTGATGTGCTGCAACGCCTCCGCCATAACCGCTCGGCCGCCGGTCTCCCGGCGTAATGCCGCCTCGTCAAGTACCACCCACAACAACGGCTTTGTTGGATGGTCCAGGAGGCGGGCCCTCGTCATCCGGCCTTCCACCCATTCTTCGATGGTCCCGTCTGGGATCGTCGGGTCGTGTGCACGGTTAACGGCTCGTGCGTACGCGGGCGTCTGGAGCAGCCCTGGGATCAGTAGCGGTGTGTACTGCCTGATCGCCGTGGCTTGAGCCTCGGACTCGGCGACCTCCGCGAAGTGCTCCGGGTACTCGGACTTGGCCGCTGCCTTGCAGTTCCGCGTGAAGAAGCCTCCTGTGTCGAGGACCTCATCCAGCATGCGCGCATGATCCGGCTGCATCCGCCGCGTCCCCGCCTCCAACTGCCCGATGAACGACCCGCTGACGAACACCAGCTGACCCAATTCGGCCTGGCTCAACCCTTTCCGCTCCCGCGCATGCCGCAACTCCGCCCCCAGCAGGGCGCGCGGAGACGAGGACGGGTCCAGGTCTTTCGGTCCTGCCATGTGCACGCCCCTGTCCAACAGCCGACGTTGTTGGGATGCCGTATCTAGCCAGGCTAGAGGCGTGACGGACACGCTGTGTGGCGAACCGAAAACTCAGCGTGGAGGTAGGGAATGGTGCTGCGACCCACCGAAGAAGTCGTGGAGACGCTGCGGTTGGCCCTGCGGGGCGCCGGTGTCGTGCTGCCGTCGCTGTGTGTCGACCCGGTGACCGGCGCGAGCGACGAGCCGTTCGCCCTGGTGGAGCTGGGGCGGTGCAACGTGCGGGTCGCGGAGCGGCTGGCGTCGGTGGTGCGGGGGGAACGGCCGCCGTTCGGGACGTACGTGACGGATGTGCGGGACGGGCGGATCGGCGAGGTCAGGGGGCATGTCGGCGGTGTCGTGCAGGTGCGGCCCGTCGTCGGAGGCAAGGAGTGGGACTGCCCGCCCGAGTCGCTGGAGCCGGCGCCGCCCGAGGAGGTGCTGCGGGCGCAGGTGCGGCGGGTCAACGGGGCGCGGCGGTTGCCCTGTTGACGTATGGGATGCCCGGCGCGAGCGCCGCCGCGAGAGTAAGCCCGCTCTGTAGTGTCGTAGTCATGAGCGTTGAGGCGGCGACCGCGCGGGGGCAGGGTGTCGGGGGTGCTCTGACCGAGCGCGAGCTGGCCCGTCCCTGGGAAGGGGTTCTGATCGCGCCGGCGCACGGGAGCGAGGTCGGCGTGCTGGTCCTGTCGGGGTCCAGTGGGCGCGTCGAGCGTGAGCGGGCGCGCATCCTCGCCCAGCAGGGCTTCGCGGCTTTGGCGATCCGCTGGTTCGGTGGGCCCGGGCAGCCGCCGGGGATCTGCGAGGTTCCCCTGGAGACCTTCACCGCCGCCGTCGACCTCCTCCGGCAGGGCGGAGCGCGACGCATCGGGATTCTCGGCTTCTCCAAGGGGGCTGAGGCCGCTCTGCTCACGGCCGTGCGTGACACGCGTGTGGACGTGGCCATCGCGCTGTCGCCCACCTCGCGGGTCTGGTGCAATGTCGGCCCGGGCCGCGACGGAGCGCAGCACCCGTATCGCTCGTCGTGGACCTGGCGGGACCGCCCGCTGCCGTTCGTCCCGATGGACGATTCCTGGGTTCCCGCGGAGCCGGACGGCGGTCCGGTCGCCATCCGGGGATGGTACGAACTGAGCGAGCGGACCTTCGCCCACTCGCTTGCACCGACGGAGATCCCCGTGGACACGGCCAGAGCGGATCTCCTCCTGGTGGCGGGCGGCGATGATGCGATGTGGCCGTCGCTCCCCTTCGCCGAGCAGCTGGCGCAACGCCGACGGTCGGCCGGGGCGGCCGTGCGTCTGATCGCCCGCGACGACGCCGGCCACCGGCAACGCCTTCCCGGTGAGAGCCCCGCGACGGCGTCCCCGCGGTTCAGGTACGGAGGCACTCCCGAAGCGGACGCGCTCCTCGGCAGGGCCGCCTGGCCGCACATCCTCGACGCGCTCGGCGCCGGAGGAGCCGCTGCCGGCGACCGCTGAAACTGGCCAACTTCTGTGTGCCGGCTGTCTCCTGACCAGGTGGTGTCAACAATCCTGGCGGCAACTCATCGACTTCACAGCAACTCTTCAGTAACCGCTGTTGCACTCATGCCCGCATGAGCCGCCCAGAGAAGAGACGGAAGTGAAGCGAGTGAAGCGCAGAACTGTGGTCATGGGGCTCACCGCGGCCACTGCGGTCCCGGCCGTCGGGTTCGGATCGGGCGTCGCGCAGGCCGCGACCCGCGAGGAGAGCACGGACACGGACTCGGCCCTGGTCTTCGACCCCACCGCCTACACCGAGCTGACCACCAGCATCACCGACACCGCGGGCACCGCCCACGATGTGACGTACCACTTCTACAAGGTCAGCAGCTATGTGGCGAACCCGGTGGACGCCACGTACCAGGGGCTCAACGTCAGCGTGCCGGTGTCGGTCGACGGGGTCGCCGTGGATGCGACCCACGCGCCGGTGCTGCTCGCCAACAACGTGGGCGGGTACATGCCCTCGTCGGTGGCGAGCGCGACCGGGATCGGGGGAGGCGGGGGAGCCGGTGGGCCCGGGGGGCCTGGTGGGCCTGGTGGGCCCGGCGGTGGGGACAGCGGGCCGAACCGTACGATGCTGGCGCTGCTCGCCGGGTATGTCGTCGTCGAGCCGGGGGCCCGGGGCCGTACCCTCGTCGACGCGAACGGCGTCTACTACGGCTGTGCGCCCGCCGCCATCGTCGACCTCAAGGCGGCGGTGCGGTACGTGAAGTCCAACCGGGGGCTGATACCGGGCAACGTCGACCGGATCGTCTCGGCCGGGACGAGCGCGGGTGGTGCGCTCTCCGCCCTGCTCGGCTCCTCCGGCGACAGCCCCCTCTACGCGGCGGAACTGGCGGCGCTCGGCGCGGCCGACGCCAGTGACGCGGTGTTCGCGAGCGGCGACTGGTGCCCGATCACCGACCTCGAACACTCCGACATGTCGTACGAGTGGTGCTGGGGCGGCAACCCGCTCGCCGACGGTTCGAGTGTCGACCAGAGCGTGTCGGCCGATCTGAAGGCGCAGTTCACCGAGTATCTGGCGTCGCTGCGGCTGACCGCGCCGGGGTTCGGGCGGCTGACCGACCGGAACCTCGACGCGTACCTGGTCACCACCCACCTGGAGCCGTCCGCCACCCGCTACCTGGCGGCCCTGTCGGACACCGACCGGGACGCCTACCTCGCCGCGAACACCTTCATCACCTGGGACGGCACCAGCGCCACCTTCTCCTGGGCGGACTTCCTCACCCACGTCGGCGCCCGCAGGAAGAGCGCGCCCGCCTTCGACGCCTTCGACCTGTCGACCCCGGAGTGCAACGAGTTCGGCACCGACACCACCGCCACCCGCCACTTCACCGTCTACAGCCTGCGGCACGCGGAGGGCGACAGCGCGCGCCTGGACGCCGACATCCCGAAGAAGCTCGACCAGATGAACGCCATGTACCACGTGGCGCGGCAGGTCAACCCGCACCGGGCCCGGCACTGGTGGATCCGGCTCGGCACGAAGGACAGCGACACCTCGCTCACCATTGCCGCCAACTTCGCCGCCAGGCTGAAGAACCTCGGCGACGACGTCGACATCAAGTACTACTGGGACGCCGGGCACGGCGCCGACGACGACCCCGGTGACTTCATCACCTGGATCGCCGAGGTGACGGGTCACCCGGCGTACCGGAGCCGTTGAACCCGATGTACGTGGCCAGGAAGCCGACCGCGTAACCGGTCAGCAGGCCGCCCGCGTAGATCGCCGCCGCCAGGGTCGGGCCCCTGTTCCCCGTGAGAAGCGGGAACAGGGCCCAGCCCGAGGGGCCGATCGCCGTGGCGCCCACCCGGTCGCCGAGCACCGCGAAGAAGCCGACGAAGGCGCCGCCCGCCGCCCCGCCCGCGCAGGCGGTCAGGAAGGGGCGGCCGAGCGGGAGCGAGACGCCGTAGATGAGGGGCTCGCCGACGCCCAGCAGGCCCGCCGGGAGCGCCGATCTGATGGTCGTGCGGAGTGCGGTGTCGTGGCGGAGGCGGGCGTAGACGGCGATCGCCGCACCCACCTGACCCGCGCCCGCCATGGCGAGGAGGGGGAGCAGGACCGTGTAGCCCTGCTGCTGGATGAGGGTGGTGTGGATGGGGATCAGGGCCTGGTGCAGGCCCAGCATCACGAGGGGGAGGAAGAGGCCGCCGAGGACCAGGCCGGCGAGCGGGCCGGTGGTGGCGAGCAGCCAGTTGGCCGCGGTGCCGATGGCGGAGGAGACGAGACCGGCCGCGTACATGAGGCCGTAGAGGGTGGCGAGGCCCGCGACGAGGACGGTGACGGTGGGGGTGAGGAGCACGTCCAGGGCGTCCGGGACGCGCCCCCGGCACCACCTCTCGACGCCGACGGCGAGCAGCGCCGCCGCCAGCGCCCCGAGGACCCCGCCCTGACCGGGCGCCAGCGCCACCCCGAACGCCGTCACCTTCGCGACGCCCGGATAGACGACGACCGCCGCGACCGCACCCCCGAGGACGGGCGTCCCGCCGAACACCTTCGCCGTGTTGTACCCGACGAAGACGCTGATCAGGGCCATGAAGCCGGAGGCGACGGCGGCGAGGGCGGGGGTCAGCCAGGGCAGCCAACCGGCATTGACGAGGAGCCCGTTGAGGCCGGCGAGCACCCCGCAGCCGATCAGCGCGGGGATGAGCGGCACGAAGATGTCGGCGACGCGGCGCAGGGCCGTCTTGACGGGGGTCGCGTTGCGCCGGGCACGGGCAGCTTTCAGTTCGGCGCCACGGGCGGCGAGATCCGCGCCGAAGCCGTCCGGCCGGGCGTCGCCGGGCGCGCGCCGGGCCGTCGCGGCGGCGTCCAGCAGCGTTTCGAACTCGGCGGTCACCGCCACCACCGCACCCGGGCCGATCACCACCTGGAGGGTGTCCCCGTCGGTCACCACCCCCAGCACCCCGGGCACCGCCCGCACCGCCTCCGCGTCGACCCTCTCCCGGTCGGCGATGCCGAGCCGCAGCCGGGTCATGCAGTGGGCGACGGAGGTGACGTTCCCGGGGCCGCCGACCAGGGGCAGCAGCGCGGTGGCGGTGTCGTACGACGATCTCTGCACCCCCCGAGCGTGCGCGTCAGCCGCCCGTCGCGGTGAGCGCCGCGCGCAGATGACCGCCGGACTCCTCCAGAAGGCGGGCTGCGGTGGGCCCGTCGACACCGGCCAGGATCACCAGGACGGCGGGCTTCACCTCGCCGTCGGTGGCGGTGAGCGCCGCCTCGATCTCGTCGTCCGGGGCGCCCGTGGCGAGCGCGACGATCCGCCGCGAACGGGCCCGCAGCTTCTCGTTCGAGGCGCGGACGTCGACCATCAGGTTCCCGTAGGTCTTGCCGAGCCGGATCATCGTGATCGTCGACAGCATGTTGAGGACGAGCTTCTGGGCGGTGCCGGCCTTGAGGCGGGTGGAGCCGGTGAGCAGTTCGGGGCCGACCACGACCTCGATCCCGTGCTCGGCCGCGGCCGCGAGCGCGCTGCCCGCGTTGCAGGAGAGGCCGACGGTCAGGGCACCCAGGGCGCGGGCGTGCTCGACGGCGCCGACGGCGTAGGGGGTGCGGCCGGAGGCCGAGATGCCGACGACGGTGTCGGCCGCGCCGATCCCGAGCGCGCCGAGGTCCGCACGGGCCAGCTCCGCCGAGTCCTCGGCCCCCTCGACGGACGTGACCATGGCCGCCGGCCCGCCCGCGATGACCCCGACGACCTGACCGGGCCGGGTGTTGAAGGTCGGCGGGCACTCGGACGCGTCCAGGATCCCGAGCCGCCCCGCGGTACCGGCCCCGGCGTAGACCAGCCGGCCGCCCTGGGCCATCCGGGCGGCGATGCCGTCGATCGCCGCCGAGATCTCCGGCAACCGCAGAGCCACGGCAGCGGCCACCCCGGCGTCCTCGCCGTTCATGAGCCGAGCGATGTCGAGGGTGGGAAGGGTGTCGATCTCGGCCAGCTCGGGGCGGAACGCCTCGGTGGTGAGCGTTTCGAGCTCGCTGCGAAGGGAGCGGTGTTCGGTGGTCATTCGGATACGGCTCTTTTCAACGCGGACGAGTGCACTTGCTTAGGGGCGCTGGGGGTACCCCCGGCCGAAGGCCGGGGGAGGAACTGCGCGACAAGCCACGACGGACCCGCAGCCGCTCGACCACACGCACCCCTACGGTCTATCGAGGCACACTCCGGTGCCGATGAGCCAACGCCTCGTACGACGCCGCCAACGCCGGCGCAGCCGCCTCGTACGTCCGCTGCGCCACCCCCACGAACAGACAGTCCACCACCAGCAACTGCCCGGTCCGCGACGACATCGCCGCCGGCCGCAGCTCGCTCTCCCGCGCCGTCGACGTCGTCAGCACATGGTCGGCGTACTGCGTCACCGAAGACCCCGGCCGCCCGGTGATCGCGACGGTCGTGGCCCCCCGTTCGAACGCCACCCGCAGCGGCTCTATGACATCCCCGGTCGACCCGGAGTGCGTGATCGCTATCGCCACGTCCCCGGCCCGCAACTGCACCGCGTTGGTGACCGCGAGATGCGGATCGCTGTGGGCGTGCGCTATCAGCCCTATCCGCAGCAGCTTCTGCGTGAGGTCCTGCGCCACCAGCCCCGACGCCCCGATGCCGTACACATCGGTCCGCCGCGCCCCGGCGAGCGCGCTCACCGCGGCCCCCAACTGCACCGTGTCGAGGCCGGCCGCCGTGTCCGCGAGGGTCTGCTGCTCGTCGTAGGCCAGTTTCGCGACGACGTCGGCGATCGGGTCGTCGACGGCGATGTCGGTGGTGATCGCGGGCGCCCGCCCCGACTGCTGCTGCGCGGCCAGCCCGGCGAGGGCGAGCCGCAGGTCGCGGTAGCCGGGATAACCGAGCAGCCGGGCCGTGCGGACGACGGTCGCCTCGCTGGTGCCGGTCAGTTCCGCGAGGCCGGTGACCGTGAGGGCCGCGCAGCCGGCCGGGTCGCTCGCGACGGCCTCGGCGACGCGCTGCACGGAACGGGTCATGGAGGGCGCGAGGGTCCGCACCTTCGCCGCGAGGGCGGCGGGGGCCGGCGGCGCGTCACCGCTTCCCCGGCTGCCACGGCCGCCGAAAATTTCCTTCACATCCTCGGTCACCCTTGAAAGATATTTTCGTTTCGGGTACTCGGTCAAGACCGCGCACAATAGGACCATGGACCCCGTAAGCCCCCTGGAACAGGCGCTGCACGCAGCCCGCGCCCTCGTGCTCGCCGACCTGGTCGCGGGCGAGGTCGCCGAGGCGGACGTGGTCTCGCTGGTCGAGGACTCCGTCGTACAGCGCCGCTGGTGGGTGGAGCAGTGGCCGGAGGGCGCGGGGTACGTGGCGGGGCTGGTGGCCCAGGACGTACAGGACGCGCTCCTGGAGCGGTACGGCCGCTGGCCGCTGTGCCCGGTGTGCGGCTCCGGCGACCCGCACGCCCTGGACGTCGAACCGGAACTCGGCCCGGACCCGCACTGGGTGTGCCACAAGGCGGGCGTGAAGGTTGCCTCCGTCGGTTCCCTGGGCGGCGCCATGGGCGGGATGTCGTCCTCGTGACGGTGCTCATGACGGGGTACTCATGACGGGGTTCTCATGACGGAGTTCTCATGACGGTGTACATCGACCCGCCGAACTGGCCGGGCCACGGCCGGATGTGGTCCCACCTGGTCAGCGACGTCTCGTACGCCGAACTGCACGCCTTCGCCGCGGACATGGGCGTGCTGCGCCGCGCCTTCGAGCGCGACCACTACGACATCCCCTCGCACCGCTACCCGGACGCGGTCCGGGCCGGTGCCGTGGAGGTCAGCAGCCGCGAGGTGGTGCGGCTGCTGCACGGGGCGGGGCTGCGCCGGCGCAAGACCCACGTGCCCCGCGGGTGACGTCCCCTGACGGCTCCTGAGGTCCGGCGGCTCCTGAGGTCCGGCGGCCCTATTCCGCCCGCAGCGCGAAGGCCAGCTCCTTCTCGCCCTCGCTCACCTTGCCGAACCCGGCGCGGGTGACGACCGCCTGGGAGGCGGTGTTGGCGGTCTCGACGGTGGCGAACAGGGTGCGTACGTCGTCGCGGGCCAGGGCCCAGCCGGCCAGCGCGCGGAGCGCTTCCGTCGCGTAGCCGTGGCCGCGGGCGGCCTCGGCCAGGTCGTAGCCGATCTCCACCCGGCCCTCCTCGTCCGGGGCGGAGTGGAAGCCGATGCCGCCGACCGCGCGGCCGTCCGCCCTGCGGACCAGGGCGAAGACGCCGAACTCCGGCCGGTGGACGCCCCCTTCGTACGCCTTCAGCAGGAAGCCGGCGGCGTCCCGGGTGCCCTCGTAGGGGCCGCCGTCGACCCACTCGAAGCCGCCGTCGCCGCCGAGGCGCAGGTCACGGGCCTCGGCGGGGCGGATGCCGACGAGGTCGAGGCGCTCGGCGGGGATGACCAGGTTGTTGTGCCAGCGCCAGCCGGTGACCGGGGCGCGGCCGGGCAGCTCGCCGCGGCCGGTGGCCCACAGCAGGGTCGGCCAGGCGGCGGGGCCGGGCTGGACGTGCGGGAACAGCCAGGCCAGGACGGACTCGGCGAGCTCCTCGGAGGGCCGGTAGGGGAGCCCGAGGCCGGTGGCCATGTCGTGGGTGTGGAGCAGCACTTCGGCGATGCCCATCGCGGCGAACCCGGCGCGGTCCGCGCTGCGGAAGGGGTACGGGTGGAAGGCGCGGACCTCGCGGGGAGTCGTGCGGACGGTGGCGGCGAGCAGGGCGCCGGTCGTCTCGATCACGTGCAGCAGACCGGAGTTGTCGGTCCCGTCGTCGAGCCTGAGCTCGAAGGGCACGTACGCGTCCTGGGCACGTCCGGCCAGATTGGCGGCGTACGCGACGAGGTCGTCGGCGACATGGACCGCCGTCTCGTGGCAGTTCCAGTCCAGCCGGCCGGCCGGTACCGCCGTCCAGTCCCTCGTCACCGCGGGCCGCAGCGCGGCCACACAGCCCGCGACGGCCTCTTCCACCTGGTCCCCGCCCATTTCCCGCATGGCTCGCACCCTAGGACGCCGGATCCTCGGCGGTCGACAGCATTTCCAGCTCCGCGGCGAGGTTGTAACGGGCGGTCGGCTCCCACTCGGACCGGCCGTGCGGCGTTCTGAACAGCTGGGGCAGGTCGAGGAGTTGGCGCAGGATCGCGGAACGGCCCGTACGGAAGGCGTCGTTCGGGACGAAGTGGTACTCCTCGCGTACCTCTGCGGTGTAGGCGGCGTACCCGGAGGGCGGGGCGGCGAGGATCGCGAGGTCCGCGTCGCACAGGACCTCGCCGTTGCGGTCGCCGGGGGCCGGGTCGTGGGTGACGGTGAGCCGGACCAGGCGGGCGACCTCGGCGGTCTTCGCCGCGGAGATCCCGGCCTCGGGGAGGGCGCGTTCGGCGAGGCGGGCCGAGCGCTCCTCGTTCTCCGACCGGTCCGGCAGGTAGACCGCGTCGTGGAACCAGGCGGCGAGCCGGACCAGGTCCGGGTCGTCGGCGTACTCCGCGAGCACGTCGACGTGGTCCAGGACCGCCGTGAGGTGGGTGACCGTGTGGTACCGGCGCTGGGGCTCCTGCCAGCGGCGGAGCAGTTCGTCGGCGTACCGGTGCGGGTCGGGGGCGCGGGAGTCGTCGTCCCGTGACCTGAGGAAGGCGGTCAGCCAGCGGGCGCGCAGGGCGTCGAGATCGGCCATGCGCCCATTCTCCCGCCCGCCACTGACATCGCCCCGGCGCGGGACGCATCACTGCTCCCGACGGCGACTCCCGCCACCCGGACCCGGACCCGGACCCGGAGCGGGAGCGGGAGCCGGACCCCGGCCCGCTTCACGGGGCACGCGGCGACGCCCGTACGTCGTAGCTCCACGGCTGAATACGGACCCTGTGTGACGGGGGCGGTCTCGCGGCTGCCCGTGTTCCCCGCGTACCCTGGATTGGACTAGACCTCCGGACTAGACCACCGGCCCGGAGGCGCACGGGGAACACCACGGAAGGGGCCCTATGAGCACGCGTGCAGTCCTGGAGGTGATCGCCCTCGACGCCGAGGACGCGGTCGCCGCCCAGGCCGGAGGCGCGGACCGCCTCGAACTGGTCACCGACATGGCGGCCGACGGGCTGACCCCGCCGCCCCGGACCTTCGCCGCGATCCGGGCCGCCGTCGACATCGACCTGCGCGTGATGCTGCGACTGGCGGACGGGTTCGCCGCGGGCGACGCCGACCGTCTGGTGGGGGTGGCCGGGGAGCTGCGGGCGGCCGGGGCCGACCAGTTCGTGCTCGGGTTCCTGGACGCGGAGGGCGCGGTGGACCTGGACGCGGTGGAGCGGGTGGTCGCCGGGCTGGACGGCTGCCGCTGGACCTTCCACCGGGCCATCGACCGGGCCGCCGACCGCGACGCCCTGCGCAAGCAGCTCGCCGACCTGCCGGGCCTGGACACCTACCTCACCGCGGGGGCCGCGGAGGGCGTGGACGAGGGACTGCCCAGACTGCTGGCCGAGGCGGCGCGGCGCGGGGAGCCGGGGTACGAGCAGACGCTCCTGGTGGGCGGCGGCCTGCGGCTCGATCATGTGCCCGAGCTGCGGGCCGCGGACATCGACGCCTTCCACATCGGCGGCGCGGCCCGGCCGGCGGGCTGGGACGGGGCCGTGTCGGAGGAGGCGGTGCGGTCCTGGCGCCGGGTCCTCGACGGGGCGGAGTACGCGCTACCGCGCTGACCGGCGCGCCAGGACCCCGGCCCTGTTGACGGGCCGGGGCCGGGGCGGGGGCCGGGGTCGGGGTCGGCATCGGGGCCGGGATCGGGATCGGGGCCGGGTCAGTCGGCGGCGAGCAGGTGGGCGGGGGCGATCCGGGACAGCCCCCGGATCGGTACCGTCAGCGCCGCCACCACCAGGGCGGTCGCGGCGAGCGTGGCCAGCAGCGCGGCACCGGCGACCGTGAACAGGTGTCCGTGCAGCACACCCCGGCCGAGTGCCAGCACCCCGGCCAGACCGGCCACCGCGCCGGACAGGCCGCCCAGCAGGGCCAGTCCGATCCCCTCGTAGAGGGTCAGCCTCGCCAGCTCGCGGTCGGTCCAGCCGGTCGCCCGCAGCACCGCGAGGTCCGCGGCGCGCTCGCGCTGCGAGATGACCAGGACGTCGATGGCGCCGGCGGCGCCCAGCAGCAGGGACAGGGCGACACTGAGGTAGTCGGCCTCGCGCGCCTGCGCCACCACGGCGCTGCCGAGCAGCGACCCGGCCACCTCGCCCCGGAAGGCCAGCGTCAGGGCGAGCAGCACCGTGAAGGCGGCCACTCCGAGCGCCAGCCCCGCCGCACCCAGCAGCGTGCGGCCCCGCACCCGCAGCAGGTTGAGCACGGCCAGTCCGGCCACCGAACGCACCGGGCGGGCGCGCCGGGCCGCCGTCACCGGCGGCCTGACGGCTTCCATCGGTCCCAGCCGGGTGGCGAGCCAGGCGGGGATCAGGCCCGCCGCGGTGGCCAGCAGCAGTGCCACCGGGAGCACGAGGAGCGACTTGGCACCGGCCTCGGGCTGGCCCAGCGCCCGGCCCAGCACGTACGCGAGCAGCGCGCCCGCGGCTCCGGCGGCGAGGCCGATCAACGCCAGTTCGCCGAGGACCAGGCGGAGTACCTCGCCGCCGCTCCAGCCCAGGCAGCGCAGCGTGCCGATCTCGGTGCGGCGGGAGCGCACCGAGGCCAGCGCCGCCTGGCCGAGGAAGAGCGCGCACACGACGAGGACCAGCATGAAGAGCACCGCGCTCTTGGTGTCCACCGCCCTGAGGATGCGCAGCGCCACGCCCTTGGCGACCCAGCGCTCCGTGACCCGCGCCGACCCGCTCAGCGCCACCGTCTGCGGGGCGGGCGAGCTGCCGACGGTCACGTCGACCTGGAGCCGGGGGTAGGCGGCCCGGATCGCCCCGGCCACGGCGTTCACCCGGGCCCGGGAGGCGGTGTCGACGCCGGTCACTCCGGCCACCCGGATCCTGATCGCGCTGACCGGCGCCTTGTCCTGGAGGCCCGGGACCCGGCGGCTCTTGGTGAGCGCGGTGACGGAGTCCATCGTGGTCAGCATGGTGGGCGGCGGACTCAGGTAGCCGCCCAGGTTGCGGTCGGGCCGCAGCGGCCTGCCGCCGAGCTTCGCCCGGGTCGCGCTGTCCGCGCCGGTGACCTGCGGTGTCTCGTAGGTCTCCAGCGGGGCCTCGGACAGCGCCGAGAAGCCGTGCAGTCTGCTGGTGTCGTAGCGGCCGACCAGGCGGACGAAGGGATTGGGCAGGCGCCCGGAGTCGACGCCGTCGCAGGAGCCCAGGCCGACGCATTCCGTGGCGCCGTGACTGGTCACCTTCCGGTACTGGGTGCCCTGGTGGTTCTCCTCGGGGACGTTGGTGAACGGCTGCTGGTCCGAGGCGGTGACCCACAGGCCGCGCCGCTGCGCCGGCTGCGTCCGCGCGGCGAGGTCGCCGCCGGAGTTCCGGAAGTAGGTGACCGGGCCGACCGTCCAGTAGTTCCCGGTGTCGAAGGAGTCCTCGGTCAGCGCCTTCCGGTAGCCCTTGTTCAGGTCGACCCGGGTCCTGCCGACCGTGGTGCCGTGCAGGCCGCGGACGAAGCTGTCGGCCGTCGGGTTGCCCAGTTTCGAGGGCAGTCCGGCCGGGTCGCCGGTGTCGAGCCGTTCGACGGCGGCGTCGAGCGTTCCGGTGGTCAGCGGGTTGCTGCTGAGCAGCGCCGGGATGTAGGAGTCGTGCTGCCCGTGGACGCTCTTGGCGAACGACACCGTCCACGGCTTGTCCCGCTCGGTGAGCATCCGGCCCGAGGTGACGGTGGAGCCGAGGCCCACCAGCCTGTCCTCGGCCGCCGGGTCGATGGCGGACAGCAGCACCGGGTAACTGACCGGGACGTCGACGGTGGCCTTGTCCCGGCCGGACTGGCAGTTCATCCGCGAACTCAGGTCCGGGTCGAACGGCGACTTGTCCCTGAGGTCCTCGGCGATCATGTTCGGCCTCATCGGCAGCTTCAGGTTGAACTCGGTCTGCTCGGTCTTGTCCCAGTTGAAGTAGAAGCAGACGTCGTACTTCCCCTTCAGCTGGTACCGCCGGGTGCTCTTGTCGGCCGTGCCCTGCTCCAGGGTGTCGGACTGGAACAGGTCCTCCGCCGTGCCCGCCGACGTCAGGGGGGAGCGGGTGAGGTACACGTACTCGTCGGAGGTGCGGTAGGTGCCGAGGCCGGAGGTGAGCGTCGGGCTGATGCGCAGGATCTGCCGGGAGGCCTTGCCGTCCAGGAAGCGGGACACGTCGACGGTGACCGTGCTCGACACCATGAGGTAGCCGATGTTGGCGACCGGCGCGGCCACCTCGACCCCGGCCAGGTCGCGGATGCGCCGGTACTGGTCCATGGTGATGCCGCCGAACGTGCCGGACAGGAAGTTCGGCGCCACCAGACCGCTCTGCCGCTCCACGGCCGTCTGCGCGTCGGGCGGGCGGACCAGGACGTCGTACGCGGACCGGGCGTTCTTCCGTACCGTGCCCACGGTGGTCGCCTGGCTCGTGCTCACCGTCGCGGTCAGCAGGGTGAAGCTGGTCGCCGCCACCAGGATTCCGGTGGCCAGGGCCAGCGCGCGCCCGCGCCGCCGCCGGAGCTGGTCGAGGATCATCGTGATCACGGGCGCAGGCCCCCCAGCCGGTGCAGCACGTCGCCGGCCGGCGTGACCCGCTGGTCCGAGGTGATCCTGCCGTCCTGCAGCCGCACCACCCGGTCGCCGTTGGCGGCGACCTCCGCGTCGTGGGTGGCGATCAGCATCGTCATCCCGTACCGCTCGCGCAGCGACATCAGCAGGTCGACGATCTCCCGCCCGATGACGCTGTCCAGGTTGCCGGTGGGCTCGTCGGCCAGTAGCAGCCCCGGCCGGTTGATCAGCGCGCGGGCGACGGCGACGCGTTGCTGCTGGCCGCCCGACAGCTGGGAGGGCAGGGCGTCCGCCCGGTGGTCCAGGCCGACCGCTTCGAGCAGTTCCATGCCGCGCGCCCGCCGGTCGAAGTCGACCTTGCGCGGCAGGACGGGGGCGAGCACGTTGTCCAGCGCGGTCAGCGCGGGCAGCAGGTGGAAGCGCTGGAAGACGAAGCCGATCCGCCGGCGGTGCCGGTCCAGGTCCCGGCGCACCAGTTCCTTGCCGTCGATCTCGACGTGCCCCTCGTCGGGCTGGTCCATGCCCCCCGTCACGTGCAGCACGGTGGACTTGCCGGCACCGGACGGCCCGGTCAGCATCACCACCTCGCCCGCCGCGACCTCCAGGTCGACCCCGTCCAGGGCGGTCAGCCCGGGATACCGGCGGCTCACCCCGCGCAACGCCACGCTCACAGCCATTGATGCAGCCTCGCCCTCGTACATCGCGGCACATGCATCGCCGCACCTACATTGCGGCAATGCAGAGGTATGTTGTCACAATGTAGAAGGGACGTATATGCCGCTCCACCACGCCGTGCTCGCGCTGCTCACCCGGCGGCCGAACCACGGATACGAACTCAAGGCCCGCTTCGAGGAGGCCATCGGCCCGCAGTGGGGCGGCCTGAACATCGGGCACCTCTACCAGATCCTCGAACGGCTGGTCCGGGACGGCTATGTCTCGCGCTCGCAGGTCGCGCAGGCCGACCGGCCCGACAAGAACCTCTACACGCTCACCGAGGCGGGCGAGGCCGAACTGCGCTCCTGGGCGACCACCGCCTGGGTGCGCGTCGGCGGCTTCCGCGACGAACTCTTCCTGAAGCTCCTCGGCGCCTCCGCGCTCGGCCCGCAGGCCCTGACCACGCTGATCGAGGCGCAACGCCAGACGTACCTGTCCGAACTCGCGGGCCTGGCCCGGCAGCGCCGGACCCACGCCGACGAACCGCTGGTCGCCGTCCTGATCGACGCCGCCGTCGCCCACACCAAGGCCGACCTCGGACTCCTGGACAGCGCCGCACAGCACCTGGGACCGCTCGCCGCGGCCCAGGGCGAGGCCGACGAGGCCGGCGGTTACGCCGGGACGGACGGGGCCCGCACGGAGTCCGCCTGAGCGGGGCAGCGCCCCGTAGGGGCGCGGGGAACTGCGCGACCAGCCCCCACGCACTCGCACGGGGCGACGATCCTCGGGCGGCACGCCACCTGGCCTCGCCGTCCCTCCGGGGAGGCCGCTGCTCAGCCCAGCTGCGGCGGCAGCGGAGCCGTATGCGTCACGATCAGGCCCGACACCGCCCGGGTCAGGGCCACGTACAGCCGGCGCAGGCCGGTGCGTTCGTCCGGTTCTCCGTCGACCACGGCCCGGGGCTCGTCGAGGACCACGTAGTCGTACTCCAGACCCTTGGCCAGGGACGCCGGGACCAGGGTGAGGCGGGTCTCGTCGGTGGTCTCCTCGCCGGGGTTCAGGTAGGTGATCCCGGCCGCGGTGAGCGCTTCGGCCAGTGCGGGCACCCGCGCGTCCGCCGCGATCAGGCCCGTGGAACCCTCGTTGCCCAGCAACTCCTCGCAGGCTGAGACCACCTCGGTGGTGTCCTCGGTTGTACGGACCTGGAAGAACCCGGGGTTCTCACGGACCGAGGCGACCGGGGTGAGGCCCGGCGCGATGTGCGGGAGGAGCCGGGAGGCGTAGGTGATGACGTCGGTCGGGACGCGGAAACCCGCCGTCAGCTCCTCGATCACCCCGTCGGTCTTGCCGAGGTGGGCCAGCGCCTCGTCCCAGCTCCGGGTCGCCCACGGCGTGGTGCCCTGCGCCAGGTCGCCGAGGACGGTCGCCGACCCGGTGGTGCAGCGGCGGCCGACCGCGCGGTACTGCATGGGGGAGAGGTCCTGCGCCTCGTCCAGGACGACATGGCCGAGCGAGTGCGTGCGCTGGACGAGATCCGTCGTCTCGTCGATCAGCACCGCGTCGGCGGCCGACCACTTGGCCGCCTTGACGCTGCGCACCGGCTTCGCCCACAGGATCGTCTTCTGTTCGTCCTCGTCGAGGATCCCGGCGGCGTGCTCCGCGAGGAAGTCCGCGTCCGTGAGCAGGCGCAGCACGAGCTTCGCCGGGTCGACCGGCGGCCAGATGTGCTTGACGGCCGCCTTCACCGCCGCGTTGCGGGCCACCGAGTCCTGCACACGGTCGTCGGGCGCCTCTCCCGAGCGCTCCATCTGGACCAGCACGGCGTGCGCGATGCGCTGCGGCAGGGCCTCGCGCGCCGCGCCGTACCGGATGCCCCGGTCCAGCAGCTCGCGGACGATGTCCTCCAGTTCGTACGCCGGGACCCGCCAGCGCCGGGAGCCGCGCACCACCACGACCGGTTCGGCGGGCGGCGTGACGTGCGCGTAGACGGCCCTGCGCAGGACCTCCGCCATCCGGGCGTCGCCCTTGATGACCGCGGCGGGGGCGTCGTCGGTGCCGCGTACGTCGACGTCCTTCGCCACCAGGTCGTCCACCGTCGCCTGCTGCACGGTCAGCTCGCCCAGCGCCGGCAGCACCTGCTCGATGTAGTGCAGGAAGGAGCGGTTCGGCCCGATGACCAGGGTGCCGGTGCGGGCGAGCCGCTCCCGGTGCGCGTAGAGGAGGTACGCGACCCGGTGCAGGCCGACGGCCGTCTTCCCGGTCCCGGGGCCGCCCTGCACGCAGACCGTGCCGGACAGGCCCGACCGCACGATCTCGTCCTGCTCGGGCTGGATGGTCGCCACGATGTCGCGCATCGGGCCGACGCGCGGGCGCTCGATCTCCTGCTGGAGCAGCTTGCTGGTGCGGGCGGCCTCGGCGGGGTCGGAGAGGTGCTCGTCCTCGTACGCCGTGATGTCCCCGCGGGTGTACCCGAAGCGGCGGCGCAGCGCGATGTCCATCGGGTCCTTCTTGGACGCCCGGTAGAACGGCTGCGAGACCGGCGCGCGCCAGTCGATGACCATCGGGTCGCCGTCGTGGTCGTGCACGTGCCGGCGCCCGATGTAGAAACGTTCGCCGTACGCGCCCTCGGCCTGGTCGGCGCCGGGGGCGTGCAGGTAGTCGAGACGGCCGAAGAACAGCGGGGTGTCGCTGAGGTCGGCCAGCGCCTTGATGCGCTCCTCCATCTGGCGGGCGAGGACCTCGGCGTTGACCCAGTTCGCGGTGACGTCGCTGATGTCCAGCGACTCGACGTCCTCCCGCATGGTGCGCAGCGCGGCGCGGGACTCGGCGAGATGCGAGCGTTCCCGGGAGAGGGGGTCGGGGTGCGGTTCCGTCAGCGGGTCGTGGGCGGGCGTGGACAAGGGGGTGCCTCCGAAGGCCTGCGAGTCGATGGCGCTCAAGGTGTGGATGGCGCACAGGTGGCGATCAGCCGACCGGTTTCCGTCCGGGCGGCAGCACTCCGTGGGCGGAGGCGGGCAAGAGCGGAGATTGTAGTGAGGTGGGGGCGGGGGAGGCCAATGGATTATCCGGGGCGGGCCGTGCTCGGGCTGCCCGCGCGCCGTCCCCTAGGGGGAGTGTCACCCGGAGGGTGGGGCGTAGGTGGGGGACGGCGTCCATCGGGGGGTGGACCGGAGGATGCCGGAAATTGGACCCGTGGACCGATGCCGTCCTTATGCCCGAAGTTCCACCATTGAGGCATGAGCGCAGCAACCATTCACCCAGCCCCCAGCCGTCCCCCGGGCGCCACGGCCCTCGACGGAGTCCCCCAGCCCCACCACCGCCTCGGTGACGCCCTGCGCGCCGTCAAGGTCTTCGTCAGCGCGGCGTTCAGCGTCGCGATACTCGGTGAATACGGCGAGGAAGCGGGCATACGCCGCAAGTAACGGCATAGGGTCGCCCCCGTGCCGAACCGGACGGTGACGTCACCCCCCGCCTCCTCTGTCTCCCTCGTCTCTCCCGCCTCCGCGTCCTTCTCGCCCCTGCCTCTCCTCCTGTCCCTCGCCCTGCTCACGGCCTCCCTCTGCTCCTTCGCCGCCCTCTGCATCCTGCTCCGCGCCCCGATGGCCGACCTGCTGGTCTACCGGGCCGAGGGCGAAGCCGTGGTCCACGGCGGTGACCTGTACGGCTTCACGGTCACCGAGTGGCGGCTGCCGGCGACGTATCCGCCCTTCGCGGCGGTCCTGTTCGTCCCGACGACCTGGATCCCCGTCCCGGCCCTGAAAGCGGTGTTCCTCGCGGGCAACGCGCTCCTGCTCGCCTGGCTCATCGCCCTCTCCGCCCGTCTGGCCGGCCGCACGGCACCCCTCCCGCTGCTGTGCGCGGCGACCGCACTCGCCCTCTGGCTGGAGCCGGTCTTCCAGACGCTCCTCTTCGGCCAGGTCAACCTGGCGATCACCGGCCTGGTCCTCTGGGACCTCACCCGCCCGCCCGGCGCCCGCGCCAAGGGCCTGGCCCTGGGCATCGCGGCGGGCGTCAAACTCACCCCGGCGATCTTCATCGCCTACCTGTTCCTCACCGCACGCAGAAAGGAGGCGGCCACCGCGACGGCGTCCTTCGCCGGCACGGCCCTGCTCGGCGCTCTGCTCCTCCCGGCGGCCACCGCGGACTTCTGGACGCGGCGACTGTTCGAGACCGGCCGGGTCGGCAAGGCCTGGATCATCGACAACCAGTCGCTCCAGGGCCTGGCCGCAAGGGTGACGGGTACGGCGGCACCGGGCCTGGTCTGGGCGCTCCCCGCGGCCGCGACGGCGGTGACGGGCCTGTGGCTCGCCACCCGCACGTGCCGCGCCCGTGCTCCCCGCACGCCCCGCTCCGACCGCTGGGGCATCCTGCTCACCGCGTTCACGGCCCTGCTGGTCTGCCCGATCAGCTGGTCCCACCACTGGGTGTGGTGCGTCCCGCTGCTGGCGGTCCTGCTGGCCGAGGGGCGGACCCTCCTCGCGGCCGCGGCGGCGCTGGTCTTCACGGCCCGCACGATGTGGCTGGTGCCCCACCAGGGCGACCTGGACCTGCATCTGCCGTGGTGGCAGCAGACGTGGGCGTCGCCGTACCCCCTGCTGGGGCTGGCGTTGCTGGCGTGCGCCGCGCTCGCCCTGCGGCGGCGGGGCGGCACCCTGCCGGAGCGGCGGTCCGGCACCGCCCTCCCGGAGGCCTCTCGGCGGACCCTCAGCCCTCCGCCAGCAGCTCGTCCGCGTCCATGATCCGGTAGGCGTACCCCTGCTCCGCCAGGAACCGCTGCCGGTGGGCGGCGAAGTCCTGGTCGATGGTGTCGCGGGCGACGACCGAGTAGAAGTGGGCCTGGTGGCCGTCGGCCTTGGGGCGCAGCACGCGTCCCAGCCGCTGGGCCTCCTCCTGCCTTGACCCGAAGGTGCCGGACACCTGGATGGCGACCGTCGCCTCCGGCAGGTCGATGGAGAAGTTGGCGACCTTCGAGACGACCAGCACGCTGATCTCGCCCTCGCGGAAGGCGTCGAAGAGCTTCTCGCGCTGGGCGTTGGAGGTCTCGCCCTTGATGACCGGGGCGTTCAGGTGCTCGCCCAGCTCGTCGAGCTGGTCGATGTACTGGCCGATGACGAGGATCTGCTGCCCCGCGAAGCGCTTCACGATCGCCTCCGTGACCTTCCGCTTGGTCGCGGTGGTCGCACAGAAGCGGTACTTCTCCTCGGTCTCGGCGGTGGCGTAGGCGAGCCGCTCCGAGTCCGTGAGGTTCACCCGCACCTCCACGCAGTCGGCGGGTGCGATGTAGCCCTGCGCCTCGATCTCCTTCCACGGGGCGTCGAACCGCTTGGGCCCGATGAGGGAGAACACGTCCGATTCCCGGCCGTCCTCGCGCACGAGGGTGGCCGTCAGCCCCAGCCGCCGGCGCGCCTGCAGATCGGCGGTGAACTTGAAGACAGGAGCCGGCAGCAGATGGACCTCGTCGTAGACGATCAGACCCCAGTCGCGGGAGTCGAAGAGCTCCAGGTGCGGGTAGACGCCCTTCCGCCTGGTCGTCAGGACCTGGTACGTGGCGATCGTGACGGGCCGGATCTCCTTCCGGGTCCCGCTGTACTCGCCGATCTCGTCCTCGGTGAGGCTGGTCCGCTTCACCAGCTCGTGCTTCCACTGCCGCGCGGAGACGGTGTTCGTCACCAGGATCAGCGTGGTCGACTTCGCCTGCGCCATGGACCCGGCCCCGACCAGGGTCTTCCCGGCCCCGCAGGGCAGGACGACGACCCCGCTCCCGCCGTGCCAGAAGTTCTCCACGGCCTGCTTCTGGTACGGCCGCAGCGCCCAGCCGTCCTCGGCGAGCTCGATCGGGTGGGCCTCCCCGTCCACGTACCCGGCGAGGTCCTCGGCGGGCCAGCCCAGCTTCAGCAGGGTCTGCTTGATCTGCCCGCGCTCGGAGGGGTGCACGGCCACGGTGTCCGGGTCGATCCGGGCGCCGACCAGCGGGGCGATCCGCTTGGAGCGCAGGATCTCCTCCAGGACGGGCCGGTCGGTGGTGGTGAGCACCAGCCCGTGCGCCGGGTGCTTGCTGAGCGTCAGCCGCCCGTACCGGTCCATCGTCTCGGCGATGTCGACCAGCAGGGCGTGCGGCACCGGGTAGCGGCTGTACTCGACCAGCGCGTCCACGACCTGCTCGGCGTCGTGCCCGGCCGCCCGCGCGTTCCACAGCCCCAGCGGGGTCACCCGGTAGGTGTGGATGTGCTCCGGCGCCCGCTCCAGCTCGGCGAAGGGCGCGATGGCCCGGCGGCAGTCGTCGGCCCGCTCGTGGTCGACTTCCAGGAGCAGGGTCTTGTCGGACTGGACGATCAACGGACCATTCACGCGCTGCACCCTTTCCGTTCGGACCGTGCGGCCATCGCCATGGCGGCCATCGTCACGGGCCAAAGTTCCAGTGTGCCTCATGGGCGAGCGATCACCTTCGCCGTTCGACGGAACGTGCACCGCTCATGACTGTCTTTAGGATGCATCTGATCGTCCTGTGCAACCTTGGGTCCGTTTCGGGTGTCATGTCCGAGGGAGGCGCGGCTGAGCGCGGCTCGGTGGGGAGGCTGGGGTGACGTCCGTACGCATCTGGGGTACCGGCGCGGGGGCCGTGGTGGTGCTGGTGGCGGCCGGGGTGTGGGCGCGCGGGTCGAGCGCGGTCGACGCGGGCCTGTGGGCCGAGATACGCCCCGCGATCGAGGCGCGGCTCGTGACGCAGTCCGCCGGCACCGGGGCCGGGGAGAGCGAGCCCGCGCTCCGCTCGCGGTGGTTCTGCCGGGCCGAGGCGCTGGACCTCCAGGAGAGCGGGGGCCGGGTGCGGGCCGGCGTCAACACCCTGTGCGAGGAGTACGGCGAGCACGCCGGCGCCCTGGTGCTGTGCGGTGGCGCGGAGATACCGGAGGTGGTCCGGCTGGAGCGGGACCCGGCCGGCGGCGGCTACCGCGTCGTCTCCGAGGAGCAGGCGCCGGAGGACGACGGCTACGGCGAGTGGGAGGAGAGCCACTTCAGCCGCTACGCCGCGTCCCGCCTCGACCGGGAGATGACGTCCGGCGGGCTGCGGACCGCGGCCCGCACCCACTTCGGCCTGCCGGCGGACGCGCCGGTGCGGTACTGCTGAGGGGCCGGCCGGAGACCGGCCCCTCAGGAGGCGGCATCGCCTCAGCCCGGCGGTTCGACGGCGAAGGTGCCCGGGGTGGGGTTCTTCTCGACCATCGCCTCGCCCGGGGCGGCCAGTCTGGCCCGGGCGCGCAGGACGGACCCGGGCACCGCGTCCGCGAGGAGCGGGCTGGGCACGGCGAGCGGGAGGCGCTGTCCGATGCTGCCCGACAGCAGGTCGGCGTATCCGGCCACCGGTTCGGCGCCGAGTACGTCCACCTCCGCCAGGTCCCAGCCCGCCAGCCGCGGGTGCGGCTCGGTCGTGACCAGCCGCGCGGTCAGATCAGTGCGGTTCTCGACCACCTGCACCATGGCCGGCGGTCACCGGTGGCGCGGGCCTTCGCCCGGACGGGCGCCGTACCCGTTCCCGGCCTTGACGGACTCCGGGGTGCCCGTCTTGCCCGACCGCACGGCCTGTTCCAGATAGGCCTCGGCGCCGGCCCAGGGGGCGACGGCCTGCTCCAGCGTGGCGAGCCGTTCCTGCAGGTCGTGGATCGTCTTGACCAGCCCGGGCACGTCCTCCGTGTCCCGCCTGGCGCCGGCGGTGGGGGCGGTCGCGCGTACCGGAACCCCCGCCGAGACCGACACCGACGCGGTCATCGTGGCGGCGGGCGCCGAGATGTCCGTGACCGAGACGCCGGTCGGGGTGCCGGCGTACGACCGGGAGCTGGGCTTGGTCGACGGGCCGAACGAGCTGTTGCCGGTGCTGCCGGGGTAGACGTCGCCGGCGTCGCCGCGGTTCGCCGCGGACTCCAGGTCGCGCTGGTCGTCCGCCTGGACGAGGCCCACCATGTAGTGGTTCTCGTTGCTGTTGTCCCGCTGGCTCTCGTCGATGTGCCAGACCTGCATGCCCGAGGCGGGCAGCGACTTGTCGTAGCCCGTCTGCTGCCGGTTCTCGATCAGGAAGTACTCCTTCCCGTGCATGCCGTCGGTCCACAGCCGGTACGCCTCGAAGCCGTTCTTGATGTCGGGGACGGACAGCTGCCCGTTGCTGGTGACGTTGACGGCCTTGGCCCAGCCCTGCTGGATCTTGCACCAGGCCGACGGATGCGCCGGCCGCTCGCCGGGGACGTCGCCGCCCCATGAACCGGCGGCCATCAGACACCAGTTGCCGATGCCTTCCGACGAACCGTCGATGTCGTACAGGTCGGGGAAGCCGAACAGCAGGTGGCCCAGCTCGTGGGCGCAGACCCCGATCTTGGCGTCCTCGGGAATGGTGAGGTAGCCGAAGATCTGGGCGCCGTCGGCGTTGTACGCGTTCGGCAGGACCCATTTGTGCGACCAGAGGTCTCCCCGGTTGCCGGTGGCCTCGCCGCCGGGGCCGGAGTGCACGACGATGAAGGCGTCCACGAAGCCGTTGCCGTCGTTGTCGTACGGGGCGTAGTTGATGAGCGGGTCGGCGCCGACGGCGGCGTCCCGGGCCAGGATCTGTGCGCGCGGCTCGCCGGTCGGTTTGCCGATGCCGAAGTTGTTGTTGGCGTACCAGGAGAGCTTCTGCGGCATCCGGACCGGGCCGATGACCTCGCCGACGATGTCGACCAGGCCGTGGGTCACTTCACGGTAGTAGTCCCGGACGCTGCCGTGCGGGAGCTCGCCTTGTGAGAAGAACAGCTTCTCGAAGTGCTCGTTGTCCGCCGTCATCGGCTTGTCCGTGAAGTCCGCCAGGACGACGACGACCCGGACCGTGCCGGTCAGCGGGGTCCGTGCGGCGGCCGTGGCGCGGATGGCCTCCAGCGACGTCCCCGGGGCGAACGCCTCGGGCGGCATGTTGACGCCGTCGCCGTAGCCGAACCTGCGGGGGTTGCCGCCTAGGCGGAACAGACTCGCCACGTCCGACTCGCCGCGGACCCGCTCCAGTTCCTGCTGCATCCGGCCGCGGAGTTCCGGGCTGGGGGCGATGGCGCAGAATTCCGACCAGACGGCGACCGTGGAGTCCCGTGAAGTGGAAAGGTCAACCATTCCAAATCCTCCCAAAAAGGGATGTGTTGGTTGTTTCTACGCCAGTGACGCATGCAGGTGCACGGCCTGCAAGATGATCACCTACTCCTCCGCGAGTTCCGCCACGCCCGTCACCCGGTGCAGGGGATAGGTGCGGACCTCGTCCGCTGTGTGGTCGTACGCCGTGACGAAGCCGCCCTCCACGCGGATCGGCGCGATGACGCGCTGGCTGGCGGTGCCCTCGGCGTTGACGTAGCCGATCCAGAGGGTGTCGCCGGTGAGCACCGCGGCCTGCATGGTGGCGAGGGTCTCGGCGGCGGTGGTGCGCGGGAGCTCGCCGCCCCTGACCGCGGCGCCGGCCGACTTGCGCGGGGCGGTGGCGGCGAGGTCGCCCGCGCGGATCGCGCGGATCGCCGCCGCCAGGAGGGTGGAGTCCGGCGGCGGCGGGCCGTCCGGGACCGGCTCGGGAGCCGTGCGCGGCGGGGTGCGGTGGGCGTGGGCGCGGGTGATCAGGACGTCGCCCTCGGCGGACTCGGCGGCGGGCGCGTAGCCCATCGCGCGCAGGCCTTCCAGGAGGGCGGCCGGGTCGGCCTGGGTGGCGAGCACCGTCGGGGCCAGGCGGCGCAGGCGCAGGCCCGCCGCGCGCTTGTCGGCCATGATCTCGTTGAGGACGCTGTCGTCGTCGCAGCGGACGTACGCCGAGGCCGCGCCCACCCGCAGGTGTCCGTGCCTGCGGGCCACGTCGTCGATCAGGTAGGCGAGCGGCTGCGGGACCGGCGTACGGGAGTGGGTGGTCAGGAAGGCGTGCAGGTCGGCGGCGGTCTGGCCGGCGTCCAGGGCGCGGCGGACGGAGGCGGGCGTGAAGCGGTAGACCGTGGCGCCGCCCTTCGACTCCACGTCGGCGAGGACGCCCAGCGCGTCGGCGAGCGGGCGGCGCAGCGGGCCCGGGGCGACCGCGGTCAGGTCGGCCTGGAGCAGGACGTGGTCGAGGGGCTCGGGGAGGAGCGGGGCGAGCAGCCGGCCGGCGGTGGCGGTGGCGACGGCCTGTTCGGGCGGGGAGAGGGGTTCGAGGGCGGGGGCGAGGTGGTGGTGGCGCACCGGGAGCTTGTCGCCGGGGCCGGACGGCTCCGCCGCCTGCCCGCCGGGCGTCTTCTCCACGGCCGGTGCGCCGAGGAGCGTGCGGCCGTGCGCCGACAGCGCCCCGCGGCCCGTCACGCCCAGCAGCTCGGCCTCCGACAGGGTCCAGCGGGCCAGCCGGGTGCGCAGGTCGTCGCCGTGCTGCTGGGGGCCGCGCAGCGGGCGCTCCCAGCGCAGCCGGGCCAGCACCGGGTCGGCGGCCGGTGAGGTGCCCTCCGGGAGCGCGGCGAGGAGGGTCAGCACCCGGTGCCGTACCTCGGGCGCGGCGGAGCGGTCGAGGCCGGGGCCGAGCGCGGACAGGGCACGGTCCTTGGCGTCCCGGCCGCCGACCAGCCCGGAGGTGCGGGTCGCGGTGAGCCAGGCCTCCGCGAGCTGGGCCCAGCGTTCGGCGGGCGGCCGGTCCAGCCACTCGTCGTAGGCGGGGGTGGCCGCGTAGCGTTCGTCGGCCTCGCCGTCGGAGGCGAGCAGCCCGGCCGCGTAGGCCAGCTCGACCCAGAACGCGGCGACCGGCTCGGGCACGTCCAGGGCGACGGCCGTCCGCTTGAGGTCCCGGACGCTCAGGCCGCCGGCCCGCAGTACCGCGGGGCCGCCCTCGTCCCAGTCCTTCAGCAGCTCCTCGACGGTCGCGAGCGTGGTGTAGGCCTGCCCGGCCGCGGTCGCGTCCACAACCTGTGGACGGTGGGCCGCGGCCGGCTCCACGGCGGGCGGCACAGGCTCCGGTTCACGGTGCGCCCGGCCCTCGCGCAGGTGCAGGGCGACCTCGCGGGGGAGGACGACCGTGCCCGGCGCGGTCGGCAGCAGCAGGCCGCGGTCGAGGAGCCAGCGCAGATGGGCGGCCGGTTCGGGCGTGACCTGCCCGTACGGCGGCCCCCAGACCAGCCGGGAGAGGACCTCGCGGGACTCGGCGGGCGCGGCGGCGAGCAGCTTCGCCATCTTCTTCCGGTGCCCGAACAGCTTGGTGAGCGCGTCCACAGCGGAGACCGGGTCGTGCGTGGAGGGCAGCCCGGCGGCGGCCACGATCTCCTGGATCCGGCCCGGCGACATCCCCGAGGTGGCCTCCCGCACGGTCGGGCCGAGACCGGTCGGCGACGGGTGCTGCGGGGACGGGGCGAGCACCTCGCGCGCGGTCCGCACCAGCCGCAGCCGGTCGTCGTCACCCCACACCAGCGCCTGGTCGCGGAGCGCCGCCACGGCCCGCGGCAGCTCGCCGGCGACGGCCGGGTCCTCGCCGTCCCCGGCCATCAGCCCCAGCAGCTCCTGGTACGACGCCGGGTCGCCGGCCACCGACAGCGCCTCCGCGGTCTGCAGGGCGAAGCGGTCCAGCCGTTCCAGCGCGCGCAGCACCGAGGCGCGGGTGCCGGCCCGGGTGGCCAGCTGCGTCAGGTCGGTGGGGACGGGGGTGATGAGGTCGGGGCGGGCACGCAGCAGTACGGCCAGGGAGGCGTCGTCCCTGGCCCGAAGCGCCTCCGCGAGGGAACGCGGCGGGGTGGCCGGGTTGCTCATCCGACCCACGGTAGCGGGTGCGGGGCGGGCACCGGGATCACCCGTCCCCCGGCCGTTTCTGTGTAAGGGGCAGCCACGGGGCGAACAGAACGTTGCGCAGATGTCCGGCGAATGAATTTCAGCGGGAGGATCGCGGCACCTCTGGCAACGCTCGGCACCCGGTCGTCACCCTGGGCTCCCTGACCACCGCGCGATGTCAACAACGCGGTGGGACACGACGATTCGGGGGATGCGGTCGTGAGAACGCTCGGCGTCGATCTCAACTTCAACAACGTCGTCGCGATCTTCAGCGTCGTGATCCCCGTGCTGGCGTTCTTCTGGGAGTTCGTCGTCATCCGCCGCAAGCGGCTCGGCTACCGGCTCCAGATGGACACCCTGGCCACGGACACCGCGCACGCACCGAGCGCCGACGTCCTGGCGAGGATGCGGGACGACGGCCACGAGCTGGTGGAACCCTCGTTCGTGCTGGTGCGGATCGAGAACGCCGGCTGGCGGGAGATCGTCCCCGGCGACTACCTGACGCCGCCCGACGACAGGACCGGGATCCGGGTGCTGTTCCGGGACCGCCGGGTCGTCGGCATGGCGGTCACCGAACTCAGCCAGCCCACCCTCCGGCACTTCTTCGTCACCACCCGCGACGGCAGGACCCAGGAGACCGACGGCTTCGGAAAGGACTGGGAGGACGGCGTCGGCGTCATCCGGCTGCCCAAGGTGACGCTGAACCCCGGCGCCCACTACAAGATCCTGGCGGTCCTTGAGCGGCGGGGCGGCAGCGAGCACGCGCCCTTCCCGCCGCCGGAGTTCCAGGCCGCGGTCACCGGGGGCATGGACCACTCCTTCGCCTGGGTCCGCTGGCTGGCCCGGCTCAAGCTGGCCCACACCGAGAGCCACACCTTCGCCTCCCGGCCGGCGGTGGGCGGTCTGGCCCTGCTGGCGGCGGCGGTCCTCGTCCAGGCGAGCCTCACCCTGTTCTTCCCCGCCAAGCCCGCCCCGCTGGACTGCGTCGGCGGCACCCTGCACCTGTCGGGCTCGACCGCGTTCGCGCCCGCGGTGACGGCGGCGGCCAGGCAGTACACCAAGCTGTGCGCGGCCAAGGGGGCCGACATCCCCATCGACGACGGCACCTTCCAGAGCAGCACCGACGGCCTCACCACCCTTCAGCAGGCCGGCAAGGCCGCCGGGATCAAGGGCGACGCGGGACTCGGCGACCACATCGCCTTCACCGACGGCCCGGCCGAGGGCAACCACGCCCAGCTGCTGCCCCGGCCGGTCGTCTACTCCCTGTTCACCCTCGTCGTGAACGAAGCCGCCGACGTCCACAACCTCTCCCTCCAGCAGATCCGCGACCTCTACGCGGGCAAGGTCAGGAACTGGTCCCAGGTCGGCGGCCACGACGTCCCCGTCCACCTGATCAACCGCCACCGCGGCTCCGGCACCCGCAACGCCCTCGAACAACGCGTCCTCGCGGGGAAGCCGGTACCGGAGGCCGACGTCAACGACTGCGCGGCGCTCGGCTCCGACAAGTACGGCGTCTGCGAAGTCACCACCACCGACAGCCTGCTGGACGCCGTGAGCGCCGACCCCGGCGGCCTCGGCTACAGCGAGGTCAGCAGCGTGCCGGCCGGCAACCTCGTCAAGCTGGACGTCGGCGGCATGCCGCCCACCCTCGAAGGCGTCGAACAGGGCACGTACCCGTACTGGCAGACCGAGTACGCCTACACCTACGGCGAACCGCCCGCCGGCTCCATCGCCGCGGCCTTCCTGCGCTACCTCACGGACCAGGGCGGCAAGGACATCCTGCGCGAGTACGGCAACCGCCCCTGCTCCGAGACCCGCTACCCGCTGGTGTGCCGGCCGACCTGAGCCATGACCTGCGCTACCGTCGTCCCGACGGGGTAATCCAAGTTGTCAGGGCAACGCACCGGCCCCGGAGGGGACTTCGTGGGTATCGAGAGCGATCAGGTCGTCTACGAGTATCTGAGCCGCGTCGGCGACATCGCGCACCAGCGCCAGCTGTCGTCGGCGGAGCGGATGCGGCTGGTCTCCGGCCTGCGCAACGACATCGACCGGCAACGGGCGAAGGCGACCGTCGACAGCCCCGCCGCGGTACGGCGCATCCTGGACCGGCTGGGCACGCCCGACGAGGTCGTCGAGGCGGCGGGCGGTACGACGGAGCCGGGTGCACCGCAGCCGCCGTCGGGCGCGGTCCCCGTCCAGCGGGACGCACAGCCTCCGGCACCGGCCGGGGAGGTACGGCGCGGCGTACCGCGCCCGCGGCCCGCGGAGCCGGACGGGCCCACGGCGCCGCCCGACTGGTGGCGGGTGGACAGCAGCCCGTTCGGGGACGGGGACGGGGTGCCGGGGTTCGTCGGCGGAGTGGAGATCCCCGAACTGCTCAGCAGGCCGCGGCTGCGGAAGCCGGAGCCGGCGGAGGAGCCGGCCGAACCGGAGGCGGCCCCCGCGGTGGAGGAGGCCGCGCCGTCCGGACGCCGCCGCCTCCGTCCCGCGGTGGGCTGGAGCAACCCGCTCCTGCTGCTCGCGGCCGCCGCGCTCGTGGCCGGCGCGGTCCTCGGCAACTGGTTCGCGCTCGTCCTCGGCTGGGCCATCGCCTACGGCTCCCGACGGCTCACCCCGGCGGAGACGAAGCTGGCCGTGATGTGGGTACCGGGGCTGTCCGTCGCGGCCGGCCTGGTGTGGCTGTGGGGGCGCAGCGCGGGGCGCTGGGGCGCGCCGATCGCCGAGGGGCAGATGAGCGGTGCGGTGGGGGAGACGTGGCCGTGGGTGGTACGGGGCGCTGCGCTGGCCTCGGCCGTTTATGTGGTGTGGCGGTCGCAGAGGTCGCGGTAGGGGGTGGGCCGGGCGCGGTAGGGGGTGGGGCGGTCGGTTGTCGGGCGGCTGCGGGTGCGTGGGGGCTGGTCGCGCAGTTCCCCGCGCCCCTTACGGGGCGCTCTCCAGCCGTGTCTCATATAGCCGCGGGCAGTCGTGCCGCTGGGGCGGCACGGGTGGGCGCTGGGGGTCCCCCCGGCCGAAGGCTGGGGGAGGCACCCGGCAAGCGCCGGTGAGCGTCCCTACCCCCGGCCCCAGCCCCCACCCACGCGAGCGTCCCCAGCCCACCCACGGCCACCCCCTCCCCTGCACAATGGCGCATATGACTTCTCGCCCCCTCACCGTCGGCTTCGATCTCGACATGACCCTCATCGACTCCCGCCCGGGCATCCACGCCACCTATCTGGCGCTCGCCGAGCGGACCGGGACGTACATCGATGCCGATCTGGCGGTGACCCGGCTGGGGCCGCCGCTCGCCGACGAGCTGGTGCACTGGTTTCCGGCCGGGCGGATCGCGGAGGTGAGTGATCTGTACCGGGCCATGTACCCGGAGATCGCCATCGCGGCGACGCCGGCCATGCCGGGTGCGCGGGAGGCGATCGCGGCGGTGCGGGCGGCCGGCGGGAAGAGCGTGGTGGTCACCGCGAAGTACGAGCCCAACGCGAAGCTCCACCTCAGCCACCTCGGCATAGTCCCGGACGCGGTCGTCGGCGACCTGTGGGCCGAGCAGAAGGCGGTGGCGCTGCGCGAGCACGCCGCGGGCGCGTACGTCGGCGACCACGTCGGAGACGTACGCGGGGCGCGGAAGGCGGGAGCCCTGTCGGTGGCGGTGGCCACCGGGCCCTGCGACGCGGAGGAGCTGCGCGCGGCCGGCGCCGACGTGGTGCTCGCGGATCTCACCGAGCTGCCCGCCTGGCTGGCCGGGTACCGCGAGGGCGGCTACCGGGAGGACGCCTCCCGCGCCTGACGGCGTCCGGCCGCGACCGACTGGAGCACTCCGGCGGCCGCGACCAGGAAGCCGACGCCCATGAGCATGCTCAGCAGGTACATGTACGTCGGAAAAGGCTTCGCACCGAGGAACAGCGGTATCACGGTGACGAGTGTGGCCACCGTACCGATGAAGAAGACCACGGCGCCGGTACGGACCAGTCGGTCACCGGGCCCGGCGGAATTCGCTTGGGTTTTGTCACGCACTCGACCAGGGTAGTTCCCTGCCCGAAGGAACAACCGGGCGACGTCTTGTCACGCGCCCGAAGACCATTAGCCTTGGTACCGGCGGGTCGTGGTCGACCCGCCCCAGTGCTATCAAGGCCCGTTCCAGAGCTGTTGCATTCAGAAGTTTTCCGAGCAGTTTCCGACGAGATACGAGGACGAGGACAGACGTGCCTACCGGCAAGGTCAAGTGGTTCAACAGTGAGAAGGGCTTCGGCTTTCTCTCCCGCGACGACGGCGGTGACGTCTTCGTCCATTCCTCGGTTCTCCCCGACGGGGTCGACGCACTCAAGCCGGGCCAGCGCGTGGAGTTCGGCGTCGTCGCCGGTCAGCGCGGTGACCAGGCGCTGTCCGTGGTCCTGCTCGACCCCACCCCGTCGGTCGCCGCCGCCCAGCGCAAGAAGCCGGACGAGCTGGCCTCGATCGTGCAGGACCTGACGACCCTGCTCGAAAACATCACGCCGATGCTGGAGCGCGGCCGTTACCCGGACAAGGCCGCCGGATCGAAGATCGCCGGGCTGCTGCGCGCGGTCGCGGACCAGCTGGACGTGTAGCCGGGGAGCCGCGCATGAGGCATATGCCTCTCGGAAGCGGTAAGCCCCGGGCGTTTTTCAGGGGAAATCGAGTGCGTGCGGGCCGAGGGGCGGGACGAGTCCCTCGGCCGCCGCGCGGGTGAGCAGTCCGCGCACCGCCGCGTAACCGTCCTCGCCGAGTTCCGCGGTGAACTCGTTGACGTAGAGCCCGATGTGCTGGTCGGCGACGGCCGGGTCCATCTCCTGGGCGTGCGCCATGACATACGGCCGGGAGACCTCGGGATCGTCCCAGGCCGCGTGGACGGACGCACGGATCGCCGCGGCGAGGCGGGTGAGCCGCTCCGCGCCCAGCGACCGCTTGGCGATGATCGCGCCCAGCGGGATCGGCAGGCCCGTCGTGTTCTCCCAGTGCTCGCCCATGTCCGCGAGCTTGTGCAGGCCGTAGTTCTGGTACGTGAAGCGCGCCTCGTGGATGACGAGCCCCGCGTCGACCTTCCCGTCCCGCACGGCCGGCATGATCTCGTGGAAGGGCATGACCACGATCTCGCCGACACCGCCGGGGAGCGTGTCCGCGGCCCAGAGGCGGAACAGCAGGTACGCCGTCGACCGCTCGCTCGGCACGGCGACCGTACGGCCGGTCAGGTCCGCGCCCGCCTCCCTCGTCAGCACCAGCGGCCCGCAGCCCCGGCCCAGCGCGCCCCCGCAGGGCAGCAGCGCGTACTCGTCGAGGACGTACGGCAGCACGGCGTACGACACCTTCAGCGCGTCCGACTCGCCGCGCTCGGCCATGCCGTTGGTGATGTCGATGTCCGCGAAGGTCACGTCGAGCGCGGGTGCGCCCGGGATCCGGCCGTGGGCGAGGGCGTCGAAGACGAAGGTGTCGTTCGGGCAGGGCGAGTACGCGATGCGCAGCGGGTCAGCGGTGGTCATGTGGGTTCCAACTCTCCAGGGCGGGCACGAGCTTCCCGAAGGCCTCGGTCAGGGCGGCCAGGGCGTCGCCGATGCGCCAGGCGGCACGGTCGCGGGGGCCGACGGGGTTGGAGACCGCGCGCAGCTCCAGCACGGGCACGCCGTGCGTGGCGGCCGCCTCGGCGACGCCGAAGCCCTCCATGGCCTCGGCGAGGGCGCCCGGGTGCCGGGTGCGCAGTTCGGCCGCGCGGGCGGCGGTCCCGGTCACCGTGGAGACGGTGAGTACCGCTCCGGGGCGGGCTCCGGTGACCTGAGCCGTCACTCGTACGAGTGAATTTGGCGGATGGTGGCTGACGGTCCCGAAGCCCAGTTCGGTGACCGGCAGGAATCTGTCGGCCGTCTCCGCGCCCAGATCGGCCACGGTGATCTCGTCGGCCACGACCAGCGAGCCGACCGGGGCCTCCGGCTGGAAACCGCCGGCGATCCCGGCGGAGACGACCAGCGCGTAGGGGTGGCCGTCGAGAGCGGCGGCGGTGAGGGCGGTCGCGGTGCCGGCGGCGGCCAGGGCCGGACCGACCCCGGCGGCCATCAGGTCGTACCCGCCGGCGGTGCGCAGCAGCGTCGCGGCCGGCAGCCGCACCTCTTCCGGAGGTGCGAACGCCCGGGCCACCGCGTCCCGTTCGGCCGGGACCGCGGTGGTCACGAGGATCCGCGCGGCGGACGTGGTCAGGCGTCCTTCTTGAGCTTGAAGGACCACAGACCCAGCACCGACTTGTCGCCCTCCTTGATGGAGACGAGGGTCGAGTTGCCGGAGGCGCCGTACTGGGCGTTGAAGAACACGCTGCCCGGGATGGTGCGGTAGGTCTTGGAGCTGGAGTCGGTGAGCGCCTGACCGTTCATCAGGATCGTCCAGCCGTTGTCAGCGATCTTCGGGTCGACGCCGAAGCGGACCGTGTCGTCCGGGTCCACCTTGATGGACTTGATCCCGGTGTCCTTCAGGCACTTCGTGAGGGAGGCCGTGTCCAGGGCCTTGCCGTCGTTGTAGCAGGTGGCCTCGGAGTTGACCGAGTTCGTACCCACGGTGATCGTGGCGATCGGCGTCGGCTTGTCACAGGCAGACAGGACGAGCAGTCCGGCGGAAACGGCGCCGGCGGCGGCGACGACGCGGCGGCGTCGCGAGCGGGAGTGCAGCGTGGTCATGGCCGAAGGCTATCGGGCGGTCCGGGCCGTCTCCCCATGTGGGGTACGGCGTGCCCGGTTCGTTACGCCACTCGCGGGCGGGGGTGGGTCCCGTGCCGGGCGGAGCCGATCAGACCGCGCAGGGTGGCCAGCCAGCCGGCCGCCACGATCGCGGCGGCCACCACCAGTCCCAGGGTGCCGTTCAGCGGCATCACGATGCCCACCGCGCCGCCGAACACCCAGGCAACCTGGAGCAGCGTCTCCGAACGGGCGAACGCGGACGTGCGCACCAGCTCCGGCACGTCCCGCTGGATCAGCGCGTCCAGGGAGAGCTTGGCCAGCGCCTGCCCGAACCCGGCCATCGCCGCCAGCACGGCCACCAGGAACGCGCCGAAGAACAGCGCCGCGACGATCGCCGTGCCCAGCACCGCGGCCACCGCCGCCACGATGATGATCTCCGGCGCCCGGGAGCGCAGCCACGACCCCATCGCCGTGCCGAGCGCGTTGCCGACGCCCGCCGCGACCCCCACGATCCCCAGCGACACGGCCGCGCTCTCGCCGGTCAGCGGGTGCTCGCGGAGCAGGAACGCCAGGAAGAAGATCAGGAAGCCGGAGAGGCAGCGCAGGGCCGCGTTGGCGCCGAGGGCATGGGTGACGGCGGGCCCGACCGTCCGCAGCCCCGGCCGCCGCGCGTCCTTGCGGTGCGGGCCGTGCAGGTGCTCCTCGTCGGCGGCGAGCAGCGCCACGTCCTCGCCCTTCGCGGAGTCGACCTTGGGCGGCAGCGAGAAGGAGAGAAAGGTTCCCGCCACGAAGATCACGAAGGCGCCGTAGAGCGGCCACGGGTCGCCGATCGCGTGCAGCCCGGCCCCGATCGGCGCGGCGACGCCGGTGGTCAGCAGCCCGGCGAGGGTGACCCGCGAGTTGGCCTTCACCAGCGAGAACCGGGGCGGCAGGAGTCTGGGCACGACGGCACTGCGCACCACGCCGTACGCCTTCGACGCGACCAGCACCCCGAGCGCGGCCGGATACAGCTCCAGGCCGCCGCCGGCCACCGCGCCCGCGATGATCAGCGCGAGCAGCGCCCGGGCGAGCATCGCGCCGGCCATCGCGGCCCGGCGCCCGTGCGGCAGCCGGTCGAGCAGCGGGCCGATGACCGGGGCGAGGACGGTGAAGGGTGCCATCGTGATCGCGAGGTAGAGCGCGACGCGGCCGCGGGCCTCGTCGGTGGGCACGGAGAAGAACACGGTCGAGGCGAGCGCGACGGTGATCATCACGTCACCGGCGCCGTTGACCGCGTGCAGTTCGATCAGTTTCCCCAGCCCGGACTCGCCGGCGCCGTGCGCGTGGGTGGCCTTGCGGATGGAACGGGCGGTACCGGTCACCGGAAGGTGCAGGGCACGGCCGACCGAGCGGACGGCACCGCGCATCCGGCCCGCACCGCTACCGACCCCGACAGCCCGTTGGGGTGACCTCGCGGTTGCCACGTGCTTCATAGTGCCCTGAGAGTGCTGTTCCTAGTGCACTTTGTGACCAAGCGAGTCGCCAGCAGGCCGGGGGCGGGGAGTTTCGCTTACCGGCGCTTGCCAGGTGCCGCCGTATGTAGGACGCGGCTGGGCAGCGCCCCGTAAGGGGCGCGGGGAACTGCGCGAGCAGCCCCCACCCACCCGCACCCGTCCCACAACCCGCCACCACCCCGAAAAAAAACACCCCCCGCCTTCAGAACACCTCCCTCGCGCCCACCCCGAAACCCACCCCGCCCCCACCCCGAAACCCACCCCGCCCCCGCCCCGAAACCGGCCCGCACCCCACCCCCGTCGGCTCTCCCCCTCCCCGCTCGCACGCCGGACTGTCCCCATCCACCGGCGACGGGGTAGCGTGCGTATCTCAGCCATAAAGCAGAATGGATGGCACAGGTGCGCCCGAGCGCGATCGGACGCGGACGTCGATGCGGCCCACAGGTCCGCTCCGTCCGCCCCACCGCCGGAGGCAACCGCACTCGTGAGACGGCGTAGGAGAGAAGCGATACCTGTGAGCGCAGCGACAACGCGAAGCCGCACCCCCGACCGTCTGTGCGCCGAGGCCGTCGACCTCGCCCGTGGAGCCGCCGAGGAGGCCGCCGCACCCGGGGTGGTCGGCGAGCACGCCGGAGCGGTGGCCGAGGGCGATCGCGTGGTCACGCACTTCTTCGAGTGCAAGGAGCTGGGATACCGCGGCTGGCGCTGGGCGGTGACGGTGGCCCGCGCCTCCCGCGCCAAGGTCGTCACCCTGGACGAGGTGGTCCTCCTCCCCGGCCCCGACGCCCTCCTCGCCCCCGAGTGGGTGCCGTGGAGCGAGCGGCTGCGCCCCGGCGACATGGGCCCCGGCGACCTGCTGCCCACCGAGGCCGAGGACCTCCGCCTGGAGCCCGGCTACACCGGCGAGGACGGACCGGAGCCGAACTCCCCGGTCTCGCAGGAGATGGAGGAACTGGCGGAGGCGGAAGACGCCGACGTCACCGCGGGCACCCCCGCGCACCTCCCCACGGTCCCCTCCCGGGGCACGATCGCCTCGGTCGCCGAGGAACTCGGCATGCGCCGCGCCCGGGTGCTGTCCCGCTACGGCCTGCACATCGCCGCCGACCGCTGGGAGGAGTCGTTCGGCGCCAAGACCCCCATGGCGCAGGCGGCCCCCGCGACCTGCGTGAGCTGCGGCTTCCTCACCCCCATCGGCGGCTCCCTCGGCCAGGCCTTCGGCGTCTGCGCCAACGAGTTCTCCCCGGCCGACGGCCGGGTCGTCTCCCTCTCCTACGGCTGCGGCGGCCACTCCGAGGCCGCGGTCATGCCGAAGCCGCCCCAGCCGGCCCCGCCGGTCATCGACGAGACGCGGGTCGACCCCTTCCCCCTCCGCCCCGCCTCCGACTCCGGTTCGGTACCGGCGACGGAGGACGAGACGTCGGCGGAGCTCGGCCACTCGTAGCGGCCGACGCCCTGTCAGCCGGGGTCCGCCCGGCCGGTCCGCGTCACGTACGCCCCGGCAGGCCGGACCCCGCCGCCGACGGGAGCGCGCCGGCCGCCGCCTTCAGGAGAGCGCGCCCGGGACCGTGGACCCCGGCCGGCGAACCGGCGACCGCGGTGCCGTCGTGGCTGGTCCCGCGGTTCCTTCCCGGGCTTCGGCCGGGAGACCCCCGGCGCCCCCTCCGGGGCGCCCCTTCCGCACGCGCGACCCGGCGCCCGTTTCTCGGCCAGGCGAGCCCGGCGGGCGCGCGGGTGAGACCCTGGCGCGCGGTACCTTCTCCTCACGCCGATGAGGAGAGTGAACGTGAGCAAGTTCGTGCGGCCCGCCGCCGAGGGCGCCGACCCCTTCGGCACCGCCCGCCTGCGCCGCGGTGTCCTCGACGCCTGGGCCACCAGCCCCGCACGGTTCCGGGAAGACGCCAACGCCGAGGAGGACCTGGTCCTCGGGGGGTACCGGGACCGGCTCGTCGTGGAGCTGGCTCAGAACGCGGCGGACGCGGCCGCCCGCGCCGGGGTGCCCGGACGGTTCCGGCTCACCCTCCGCGACGGCGTCCTGTTCGCCGCCAACACCGGCGCCCCGCTGGACGCGGCCGGCGTCGAGTCCCTCTCCACCCTGCGCGCGTCCGCGAAGCGGGGGGACGGCGAGGGGGCGGTGGGGCGGTTCGGCGTCGGCTTCGCCGCCGTGCTGGCCGTGACCGACGAACCCGCGGTCGTGGGACGGCACGGTGGCGTGCGCTGGTCCCTGGCAGAGGCCCGCGAACTGGCCGAGGAGACCGCCCGGCACAGCCCCGGGCTGGGGGACGAGATCCGCCGGCGGGACGGCCATGTCCCGCTCCTGCGGCTCCCGTTCGCCGCCGAGGGCACCGCCCCGGACCCGTACGACACGGTCGTGATCCTGCCGTTGCGGGACACCGCGGCCGCCGATCTCGCCGAGCGCCTCCTCGACGCCGTGGACGACGCCCTGCTCCTCGCCCTCCCCGGTCTCGAAGAGGTCGTGGTCGAGAACGCCGACACCACCCGCACCCTGCGCCGCAGCACCGACGGCGCGCTCACCGTCGTGGCGGACTCGCAGCACGGCACGACCCGCTGGCGCACCGTCTCCGCGCACGGCCCGCTCACCCCCGACCTGCTCGCCGACCGGCCGGTCGAGGAGCGGCTGCGGCCGCACTGGTCGCTGACCTGGGCCGTGCCCACGGACGGCCAGGGCGCCCCCGACCGGCCGCGCACCGCAGCCGTCGTACACGCCCCCACCCCCAGCGACGAGCCCCTCGGCGTGCCCGCCCTGCTCATCGCCTCCTTCCCCCTCGACACCACCCGCCGGCACGCCGCGCCCGGCCCGCTCACCGACTTCCTGGTGCAGCGCGCGGCCGACGCCTACGCCGAACTCCTCGGCGACTGGCGGCCGGTGGGGGAGGGGATCATCCACCTGGTGCCCGGCCCGCTCGGCAAGGGCGAGCTGGACGGCGCGCTGCGCCAGGCGATCCTGGAGCGGCTGCCGCGCACCGCGTTCCTGCCGCCCGCCGTGGCCAGCGACGACTCCGACCTCCCGGAGGCGCTGCGGCCGCGGGACGCCGAGATCGTGGAGGGCGCGGGCGCGGAGACCGTCCGGGTCCTGGCCGAGGTGCTGCCGACACTCCTGCCCGCCGGTCTCGAACGCCGCGTCGAGCTGCGCACCCTCTCCGTCGCCCGGCTGCCGCTCGCCGACGCCGTCGACCGCCTGGCCGGTCTGGAGAAGGACCCGGACTGGTGGTGGCGGCTCTACGACAGCCTCGCGGGCGTCGACCCGGAGCGGCTCTCGGGGCTGCCGGTGCCGCTCGCGGACGGCAGGACCACCATCGGTCCCCGGCAGGTCCTGCTGCCCACCCCGGACGCGACCGCCATCGACCCCGAGACGCTCGCCCGGCTCGGTCTCAAGGTCGCCCACCAGGACGCCGCCCACCCGCTCCTGGAGAAGCTCGGCGCCCTCCCCGCGAGCCCCCGCGCGGTCCTCACCACCCCGCAGGTACGGGCCGCGGTCGCGGCCTCGCTGGACGACGAGGGGGGCGTGAACTGGGAGGAGGACGCACCGGACGCCGAGGAGCTGGCGGAGACCGTGCTCGCGCTGGTCCGGGACGCCGGTCTCGAGCCGGGTGACGAGCCCTGGCTGGGCGCGCTGGCACTCCCCGACGAGGACGGCGAGCCGGCCCCGGCCGGTGAACTGGTCTTCCCCGGCAGCTCCTTCGCCCGGGTGATCCGGGAGGGCGAACTGGCGGCAGTGGACGCCGAGCTGGCCGAGAAGTGGGGCGAGGGACCGCTCGCCGCCTGCGGGGTCCTCGCGAACTTCGCGCTCGTCCGCGCCACCGACGTCGTCCTGGACCCGGACGAACTGGAGCCCCGCGAGGGCGACTTCGCCGAACCCGACGACGCGGGCCTGCTCGACGCCGTCGACGTCTGGTGCGAGGACATCCTCGACCGCTTCCCCGAAACCCCCGTCCCGCCGGTCGCCACCGAGCTGATCGCGGTCCGCGACCTCGACCTCGTGGCCGAGGACCACTGGCCCGAGGCCCTCGCCCTGCTCGCCCGGCCGCCGCTGCGCGACGCCCTCACCCAGCCGGTCCGCATCCTGCTGCCCGACGGCACGCACGAGGTCGTACGGCCGTACACCGCGTGGTGGCTGCGCGGGCACCCGGTCCTCGACGGCCGCCGCCCGGCCGGCCTGCTGGCGGCCGGCGGCGACCCGCTGCTGCGCGGCCTCTACGAGGAGGCCGACGCGACCGGCTTCGAGGACGAGCAGGTGCTGCGGGCGCTGGGCGTACGGACCTCGGTGGCCGCCCTTCTCGACGAGCCCGGCGGCGCCGCCGAACTCCTCGACCGCCTCGCCGACCCGGACCTCTCCGTCACCGGCGCCCAACTGCACGCGCTGTACGGCGCGCTGGCGGACCTGGACCCCGAGCAGGTGACCCTGCCGGACGAGGTGCGGGCGGTGACCGACGGCCGGGTGGAGGTCGTGGACGCGGCGGACGCGGTGGTCGTCGACTCGCCCGATCTGCTGCCGTTCACGGCCGGTGTCCCGCTGCTGCCGGTACGGCCGTCCCGGGCCGCCGAACTGGCCGAGCTGTTCCAGGTGCGGCGGCTGAGCGAGTCGGTGACCGGTTCGGTCGACTCGGAGGGCACGGAGCACGACGTCCCGGACCCGGTGCACGTCCTGCTCGGCCCGCGCACCCCGCGGACGTACGTCGAACACGAGGAACTGGTGGTCGACGGCGTCGAGATCGACTGGCGCCTCACCGGCGACGGCGTCCTGCACGCCGCGACCCTGGAGGGGGTGGCGGCCGGTCTGGCCTGGGCGGCGGGCCAGTGGCCGCGCCGCTTCGAGGTGGCGGCCCTCCTGGAGGACCCGTCCCGGACGGAGGAGCTGGCCCGGGACCGCTGGTTCGACTGATCTTCACAGGCCGGACACAACTTTCCGGACCCGTACAACCGTTCCCCCGCCTTCGAAGTCTGATCAGCGAGTCAGCAAGACTCGCTGATCAACTCAACGTGGGGAACTCATGCGTATACGAGTCTTCGGAGCCTGTGCCACGGGCGCCCTGGCCCTCTGCGCGGTCGCGGTGCCGGTGGCCCAGGCCGACGGGGGGTCCGGTGACACCGCGATCACCAAGGTCGTCGTCGACGGCGACAACAAGGTGGTCGTGGGCACGTCCGGCGCGGTGACCGTCAAGGTCGCGGTGACGGCCAAGGACAACTCCGGTATCGCGAGCGCCGACAACTTCGCGCTGTCGGGACCGGACTACGGCTTCTTCACCACGTCCAAGCCGACCTGTGTGGCGGCCAGTTCGACCACCTCGACCTGCACCGCCAGCGTGAAGATCGACCCGAAGGTCGACTATCTCAGCAACGCGAGCGCCGGTACCTGGTACGTCGACGCATGGGTCGACGCCAAGGACGGGGACTTCGTCTGGCTCCAGAAGGCGGGCTCGTTCAAGTTCCAGCGCGCCGCCAAGCTGACGGCCAACGCCACGCCGGAGCCGGTGAAGAAGGGCAAGACCCTCACGGTCACCGGCAGCCTGACCCGCGCCAACTGGGAGTCCCTCAAGTACGGCGCGTACGGCAGCCAGTCGGTGCAGCTGCAGTTCCGCAAGAAGAGTTCCAGCACCTACACCACGCTGAAGACCGTCAAGGCCACCTCGGCGGGCGCCCTGAAGACGACGACCAAGGCGACCGTGGACGGCTACTACCGCTACTCCTTCGCGGGCAACGGGACCACGGGCGCGGTCAGCTCCACCGGCGACTTCGTCGACGTGAAGTAGCCCTCCGCAGGTCCGGTCACCCCCCCAACCCCCCACGCCTGCTCTTCTCATCTCTTCTCTCCGAGGAAGCACATGCGTATGCGCGTCACCGTGGCCGCCGTCTCCGGCGCCCTGGCCCTCTCCGCCCTCACCGTGCCGGCCGCACTGGCCGCCGGCGGCACCTCGTACAGCCCGGCCGACCTGGCGAAGCTCGTCCAGGAGCACCAGGGCACCGTCGGCCGCTCGGCGTACACCTCGTCCACCGCGGACGACGCCGGCGACCCCTACCCGCTCGACCTGACCTTCTCCGCCGTGACGGTCAACAAGGGCAAGCCGCTCGTCGCGGGCACCACGACCCACGGGACGTTCCCGGTCACCTACACGGTGACGCACGGCGCGGACGTCGACATCCACGCCGACGACTTCCTGATGGACGTCGAGATCTACCGTGGCAGCGTCGACGACCCGGCGAACGTGCTCTACGGCGACGACTTCCCGACCTGCACGGACACCTCGGCGACCACCGCCACCTGCAAGGGCACCATCGACATCTACGCGGACGACGAGCTCGCCAACGCCGACGCCACCTCGTGGAAGGCGATCGGCTTCGCGATCGCGCTCAACGGCCAGGACCCGACCGGCGACGACTGGAGCAAGATCGGCTACGCCGAGCAGGACAACCTGGCCACCACCAGGCTCCAGCGCCTGTCGAAGCTGTCGGTCGACGCCGCCCCGGAGCCGGTGAAGAAGGGCAAGACCATCACGGTCACCGGCAAGCTGTCCCGGGCCAACTGGGACGACGGCAAGTACCACGGCTACGCCGGCCAGTCCGTGCGGCTGCAGTTCCGCAAGAAGGGCAGCACCACCTACACCAACGTCAAGGGCATCAAGTCGTCCTCGACCGGCACCCTGAAGACGACCACCAAGGCGACGGTGGACGGCTACTACCGCTTCTCCTTCGTCGGCACCTCCACCACCCCGGCGGTCAACGCGACGGGTGACTACGTCGGCGTGAAGTAGCAGCACCGGGAGTAACCCCAAGGAGACGTAATCCGGTCGCAAAGGAAATAAAATCTGGCCGGATTACGTCTCGCCCGTACAACCTCGCGCATGCCTCGTGGATCTGATCACCCGAGTCAACAGACTCCCTAGATCACTTGGGCCTCGCGCCCACTGTTCCCACTGGGGAATCCATGCGCATTCGTGCCACCGTGGCCGCCGTCTCCGGCGCCCTGGCTCTCTCCGCCCTCGCAGTCCCGGCCGCACAGGCCGTTGGCGACTCGGGCACGCCGTACACGCTGAACGCCAGTTTCTCCAGCGTCTCGATCGCCAAGGCGGTCAAGGTCGGTACCTCCGCCGAGGTCACCGTCAAGTACACGTACAAGCTGACGCACGGCGCCGACGTGGACATCACCGCGAAGGACTTCTACACGGACGTCTTCCTCTACAAGGGCTCCTACAGCGACTCCGCCCCCGAGCTGTACGGCGACGCCGACTCGGCCACCTGCACCGCCACCTCCTCGACCACCGCCACCTGCGCCGGCGCGATCAACATCCACCCGGCCGACGGCGACCTGGAGAGCGTCTGGGCCGGCAGCTGGAACGTGGCCGCCGAGGCCGTCGCCTTCAACGGCCAGAGCCTGACCGACCCCGACCTGAGCAAGGTCGGCTACAAGGACCAGAGCGGCCTCGCCACCACCCTGGTCCAGCGCGCGTCCAAGCTGACCGCCAACGCCACCCCGGAGCCGGTGAAGAAGGGCAAGACCATCACGGTCACCGGTTCCCTGACCCGGGCCAACTGGGACACCGGCAAGTACGCCGGCTACGGCAGCCAGTCGGTGAAGCTGCAGTTCCGCAAGAAGGGCTCCAGCACCTACACCACGCTGAAGACCATCAAGTCGTCCTCCACGGGCGCCCTGAAGACGACGACCACCGCGACGTCCGACGGCTACTACCGCTTCTCCTTCGCGGGCACCTCGACGACCCCGGCGGTCAGCGCCACGGGCGACTACGTCGACGTGCAGTAAGCCCCTTTAGGGGCGCGGGGCTGTATTTGATGTGCGGCTTCGCCGCGCGGGCGCGACCAGCCCCCACCGGGCCCGCGCGGTTCCCCCCACCGTGACCACCGCATCACACCGGATACTTCCGCTCCACCCACTTCCAAAGAAGCTCCAGCACGGCCGACCCCACCACGGCGATGCCGACGGCAGTCCACGGCATCGCCACCCCCACCAGCTTCAACGCGAAGAAGCTCTGCAGCGCGGGCACGGCGAGCACGAACACGAAGGCCAGGCCCATCGAGGCCACCAGGGCCACCCGCCACCACGTGTACGGGCGGGCGATGATCGCCAGCACCCACATCGAGATCAGGAACAGGGTCAGGGTCGCGGCACTGGTCTCGGCGTCCAGGGACCCGGTTCCCGTGTAGTAGTGGCGGGCGATCAGGTACGTCACGAAGGTCGCGACGCCGGCCACCACACCCCCCGGGACCGAGTACCGCATCACCCGGCGGACGAAGTGCGGCTGGGCCCGTTCCTTGTTCGGCGCCAGGGCGAGGAAGAAGGCCGGGATGCCGATGGTCAGGGTGGACAGCAGGGTCAGGTGCCTCGGCAGGAACGGGTACTCGACCTGCCAGCAGACCACGAGCACCGCGAGCAGCACCGAGTACACCGTCTTGACCAGGAACAGCGTCGCGACCCGGGTGATGTTGCCGATCACCCGCCGCCCCTCGGCCACCACCGAGGGCAGCGTGGCGAAGCTGTTGTTGAGCAGCACGATCTGCGCCACCGCCCGGGTCGCCTCCGACCCCGAGCCCATCGAGACCCCGATGTCGGCGTCCTTGAGGGCGAGCACGTCGTTCACGCCGTCGCCGGTCATCGCGACCGTGTGCCCGCGCGACTGCAGAGCCCCCACCATGTCCCGCTTCTGCTGCGGGGTGACCCGGCCGAAGACGGTGCCCGAGTCGAGGGCCTCGGCCATCTCGCCCGGCTCGGCGGGCAGCCGGCGCGCGTCCACCGTCGTACCGCTGAGGCCGAGCTTGGCTGCCACCGCACCCACCGACACCGCGTTGTCGCCGGAGATGACCTTGGCCCGGACGTCCTGGTCGGCGAAGTAGCGCAGGGTGTCGGCGGCGTCCGGGCGGAGCCGCTGCTCCAGGACCACCAGCGCGGTGGCGCGGGCCCCCTGCGACACCTTCGGGTCGTCGAGGTCCCGGCCGGCGCGGGCGAGCAGCAGCACCCGCAGCCCCTGCTCGTTGAGGCGCACGGTTTCGGCCAGGGCCGGGTCGTCGGCGCCGAGGAGCACGTCCGGCGCCCCCAGCAGCCAGGTGCTCAGCTCCCCGTCGCCCTCGCTGAAGGTCGCCCCGCTGTACTTGCGGGCGGAGGAGAAGGGCAGCGACTCCACGCACCGCCAGTCCTCGCTGTCCGGGTAGGCGTCGATGATCGCCTGGAGGGAGGCGTTGGGGCGCGGGTCGGACTCGCCGAGCGAGCCCAGCACCTTGCGTACGTACGTCTCGTCGACCCCGTCCAGCGCCCGCAGCTCGGTGACGTCCATCCCGCCCTCGGTGAGGGTGCCGGTCTTGTCGAGGCAGACGGTGTCGATCCGGGCGAGGCCCTCGATCGCGGGGAGTTCCTGGACCAGGCACTGCTGGCGGCCCAGCCGGATCACGCCGATCGCGAAGGCGACGGAGGTGAGCAGGACCAGGCCCTCGGGGACCATCGGGACGATGCCGCCGACCGTGCGGGCGACGGCGTCCTTGAGGCCGTTGTTCTTCACGACCAGCTGGGTGGCGACCAGGCCGATCGCGGCCGGGACCATCATCCAGGTCACGTACTTGAGGATGGTCGAGATACCGGAGCGCAGCTCGGAGTGGACGAGCGTGAACCGGGACGCCTCCTCGGCGAGCTGCGCCGCGTACGCCTCCCGGCCGACCTTCGTCGCCGCGAAGGCGCCGCCGCCGGCCACCACGAAGGAGCCCGACATCACCTGGTCGCCGGGGCGTTTGACGACCGGGTCGGCCTCACCGGTGAGCAGCGACTCGTCGATCTCCAGCCCGTCCGCCTCGGCACACACCCCGTCCACGACGATCTTGTCGCCGGGCCCGATCTCTATGAGATCACCGAGCACGATCTCGTTCGTGCTCACCTCCACGGCGGCCCCGTCCCGGCGCACGGTCGGCCGTGACTCGCCGATCACCGCGAGCGAGTCCAGGGTCTGCTTCGCCCGCCACTCCTGCACGATGCCGATGCCCGTGTTGGCGAGGATCACGAAGCCGAACAGGCTGTCCTGGATCGGCGCCACGACCAGCATGATCAGCCACAGCACGCCGATGATCGCGTTGAACCGGGTGAAGACGTTCGCGCGCACGATCTCGCCGAACGAGCGGCTGCTGCGTACCGGTACGTCGTTCACCTCGCCGCGCGCGACCCGCTCGGCGACCTCGGCGGTTGTCAGGCCGGTCGTCCGCACGGGCGCCGGCAGCGGTACGGGATGCACAGGGTCGAGCTCGGCGCCCGCGTCGATGTGCTGCATGCATTCGACGGTACGTGCGGATTTGCGCGTTCACCTGCCGAGTGCCCGGAAGATCCGACCAGGGGAGGACCGAACTCGTGCGCAGGTTGTAGACGCCGACACGTCTTGCCCACCCACCCGCCCGACTCGGTGAGCTGAGAAGTCACCTCGAAAGAAACGGAGCCCGCTGGCGCAGCGCCCCGTCAGGGGCGCTGGGGGTCCCCCCGGCCGAAGGCCGGGGGAGGAACTGCGCGACCAGCCACGAGGGCGGCGCGGTCGGCAGTCAGCAGTCGGCAGGCACTTCCGGCGGAGCGCGCAGCCCGTCCCTTCCTGCCTCGCGGTGATTCCCTACTCGGCCGCCGCACCATGCGCCTTGATCGCCGCGTCCCGTCGCTTCACGTAGTACACGCCGATCAGGCCGAGGCCGCCGCCGGCCAGGCAGGTCCAGATCCACCAGGTGTGGCCGTGGTCGGAGTACCAGCCGTAGAAGGGGAGCTGCGCCAGGAAGAGGACGAACCAGATGATCGTGCCGCCGATGATCGTCGGGACGACAGGGCCCTCAAGGGGCTCGGGTGCCTCGTGCTGAGGGGTCCACTTCGCCATGGCGCTCAGCTTACGCACCTGCGGGGTCTACGCGCGGAGATAGCGAAGTAGGCATCATATGTTCATACTGAAACCGTTTGTGTTTGACCACTTCTGATCGTAGGAACATCCAATGTCGAGCCCGGCTTCCACTCAGGCCCCCGCCCCCGAACAGCCGGGTGCGACCCCCGCGTACGGCGCGCTGGACCGTTACTTCAAGATCTCCGAGCGGGGCAGCACCCTCGCCCGCGAGGTACGCGGCGGCTTCGCCACCTTCTTCGCGATGGCGTACATCATCGTGCTGAACCCGATCATCCTCGGCAGCGCGAAGGACATGTACGGCCACCAGCTCGACCACGGTCAGCTGGTCACCGCCACCGTCATCACCGCGGCCTTCACGACGCTGCTGATGGGCGTCATCGGCAACGTCCCGATCGCCCTCGCCGCCGGCCTCGGCGTGAACTCCGTCGTCGCGCTCCAGCTGGCCCCCCGGATGTCCTGGCCGGACGCCATGGGCATGGTGGTGCTCGCCGGCATCGTCGTGATGCTGCTGGTCGCCAGCGGTCTGCGCGAGCGCGTGATGAACGCCGTCCCCTACAGCCTGCGCAAGGCGATCTCGATCGGTATCGGCCTGTTCATCATGCTGATCGGCCTGGTGGACTCCGGCTTCGTCACCCGCATCCCGGACGTCGCCCAGACCACCGTCCCGCTCCAGCTCGGCGCCGACGGTCACCTCAACGGCTGGCCGGTGCTCGTCTTCGTGCTCGGCGTGCTGCTCACCCTCGCGCTGATCGTCCGCAAGGTCTCCGGCGCGATCCTGATCTCGATCGTCGCGATGACCGTGCTCGCGCTGGTCATCAACGCCGTCGCGCACGTGACGACCTGGGGCCTGACCGTCCCGAAGTGGCCCGGCAACCCGGCCGCCACCCCGGACTTCGGCCTGCTCGGCAAGGTCAGCCTCTTCGGCGGCTTCGACAAGGTCGGCGTGCTGACCGGCATCCTGTTCGTCTTCACGGTCCTGCTGTCCTGCTTCTTCGACGCCATGGGCACGATCATGGGCGTCAGCGACGAGGCCAAGCTGACCGACGCCCAGGGCTACATGCCGGGCATCAACAAGGTCCTCTTCATCGACGGTGTCGCGGTCGCGGTCGGCGGTGCCAGCTCCTCCTCCGCCACCACCTGCTTCGTCGAGTCGACGGCCGGCGTCGGCGAGGGTGCCCGCACCGGCTTCGCCAACGTCGTCACCGGCGGGCTGTTCACCGTGGCGCTGTTCCTCACCCCCGTCGCCACGATGGTCCCGTCCCAGGCGGCCACCCCGGCGCTGTTCGCGGTCGGCTTCCTGATCCTGGCCGGTTCGATCAAGGAGATCGACTGGGCCGACCACACCCTCGCCATCCCGGCCTTCGTGACCATGGTGATGATGCCGTTCACCTACTCGATCACGAACGGCATCGGCATGGGCTTCATCACCTTCGTGGTGCTGCGCCTGGCCGCCGGCCGGGCCAGGGAGATCCCGGTCGCGATGTACGTGGTCTCGGCGGTGTTCGCGTTCTACTACCTGATGCCGGCGCTGGGTCTCACGTGACCCTGACCTGGTCGCCGTAGAACCTCTCCGTCTCCTCGACGGCGGCCGAGAACCGTTCGTCGAAGTCGTCCCGAATGAGCGTCCGGACCACGTAGTCCTGGACGCTCATTCCTCTTTTCGCCGCATGACACCGGAGCCGTTCGAGCAGCTCCCCGTCTATCCGCAGGCTGAGCACACTGGTCCCCATGCATACGAGGGCGCCACATCCGCGCGCCCGATGCGTCACTTTCCGGTTCTGACTCACTCGGAAGGGTGACGCGATGTTTTCCGGGGGGTGCCCCCGGACTCCCGGGTCCAGTGGCCGAGGTCACGGGCATATCGGCGTGTCCGAGTGGTCTTTAGGTAGAGTAATGAGTTACTCTAAAGAACATGCCGGACCTTACCCATGGCGACGACGCGGCCGCCGTGAACTCCCTCCGCTCCGCCGTGATGCGACTCTCGCGACGGCTCAAGCACCAGCGGGTCGACGAGTCACTGAGCCCCACCGAGATGTCGGTGCTGGGCACCCTCTCCAACTGCGGCCAGGCCACCCCCGGTGAGCTGGCACGCAAGGAGCACGTCCAGCCGCCCTCGATGACCCGCATCGTGGCGCTGCTGGAAGCCAAGGGACTGGTCCGGCTGGAGCCGCACCCCGAGGACCGGCGCCAGAAGGTCGTCACCAGGACCGAACAGGCCGAGACGATGCTTGAGGAGAGCCGTCGCAAGCGCAACGCGTTCCTGGCCGGCCTGGTCGACGGCCTCGACGAGGACGAGTGGGCGAAACTGCGCGCCGCCGCCCCCGTGCTGGAGAAGCTCGCACACCTGTAACAGCCGATAGAAGGAGGAGGCGAATCCGTTTGAGTACGGGACCCGGAACACCTTCCGCCCCCGCACCGACCGCCCCTACTACCCCCGCAGCCCGCAGCTCCTCGATGTTCAGCTCGCTGAAGGTCAGGAACTACCGGCTGTTCTTCGCCGGCCAGGTCGTCTCGAACATAGGCACCTGGATGCAGCGCATCGCGCAGGACTGGCTGGTCCTGAGCCTCACCGGCTCCGCGACCGCCGTCGGCGTCACCACCGCCCTGCAGTTCCTGCCGATGCTGCTGTTCGGCCTCTACGGCGGGGTCCTGGTCGACCGCCTCAACAAGCGGCGTGCCCTCCTCGTCACCCAGACGTCGATGGCCCTCACCGGCATCGCGCTGGCGCTGCTGACCCTCTCCGGCCATGTCCAGGTCTGGCACGTCTACCTCGCCGCCTTCGTCGTTGGCCTCGCCACGGTCGTCGACAACCCGGCCCGCCAGTCCTTCGTCTCCGAGATGGTCGGCCCGGACCAGCTGCAGAACGCGGTCAGCCTGAACTCCGCGAACTTCCAGTCCGCCCGCCTCGTCGGCCCGGCCGTCGCCGGCCTCATGATCACCGGCGTGGGCACCGGCTGGGCGTTCCTCTTCAACGGCCTGTCCTTCGTGGCCCCGCTCGTGGGCCTGCTGCTCATGCGCGCACGTGACCTGCACGTCGTCCAGCGCACCCCGAGGGGGAAGGGGCAGCTCAGAGAGGGCCTGCGCTATGTCGCCGGACGCCCGGACCTGACCTGGACCATCATCCTGATCGGGTTCATCGGCACCTTCGGCTTCAACTTCCCGGTCTACCTCTCCGCCTTCGCGGACGACGTCTTCCACGCGGGCGCCGGCTCCTACAGCCTCTTCAACACCCTGATGGCGGCCGGCTCCCTGGCCGGCGCCCTGCTCGCGGCCAGACGAGGCACGGCCAAGCTGCGCGTGATGCTCGCGGCGGCGGTCGCCTTCGGCGGCCTGGAGCTGGTGGCCGCGACCGCCCCGTCCCTCTGGCTGTTCTCCCTGCTCATGGTCCCGATCGGCATGTTCGGCATGACGGTCAACGTCACCGCCAACACCACCGTCCAGATGGGCACCGACCCGGCCATGCGGGGCCGGGTGATGGCCCTCTACATGATGGTGTTCATGGGCGGCTCACCCATCGGCGCGCCCATCGCCGGCTGGATCACGGACACCTACGGCGTCCGGGCGGGCCTCGCCGTCGGCGGCGCGATCGCCGCGGCCGCGGCGGTCGTCATCGGCCTCGTCCTGGCCCGGGTCGGCAACCTCCGCCTGTCGGTCGGCTGGCACGGCGGCCACCCCCGGGTCCGCTTCGTCCCGAGAGAACAGCAGGAAGAGCTCGCACCGGCCGCGTGAGCCACGAACGCGTACGGCGACCGGCCCGGAGGCTGTGACCACGGCTACAGCCTCCGGGCCGGATCCTGTCCCGGCCAGTCGCGCACAGCCGTGCAGGTGCCGGTGCGGGTGAAGCCGTTGCTCTCGTAGTAGCGGACGAGCTTCCCGTCGGCGCCCGCGTACCGCTCGGGCTCACCGGGCGGCGGCAGGTGGGCCAGGCAGGCCGTCTCTGATGGTGATCCGCATCGCCCCATGATGGCAGGGTGGTCCGCATGAGACTCTTCGCCGCCGTGCTGCCCCCGGAGGACGTGGCCGCCGAACTCGCCGCATGCGTGGCCGAGTTGAAGAAGCTGCCCGGTGCGCAGGCGCTGCGCTGGACCGGCCGCCCCGGCTGGCACTACACCCTCGCGTTCTACGGCGAGGTCGACGACGACGTCGTGCCGGACCTCTCGGACCGCCTCGCCCGCGCCGCCCACCGCACCCCGCCCTTCGCGCTGGCCGTCGCGGGCGGCGGGCAGTTCGGGCACGGCAGGGCGCTGTGGGCGGGGGCCGACGGCGACCTGGACACCCTCCGCCTGCTGGCCGACCGCGCGGAGGCGGCGGCCCGGAAGGCGGGCGTGGACATGGGGGAGCACCGCCGCTACAAGGCCCACCTGACGGTGGCCCGCAGCCGGGACGCGGTGCAGGCAGGGCCGTACGTGGCGGTGCTCGCCGGGTTCGCGAGCCGGACCTGGACGGTCGGGGAGCTGGCGCTGGTGCGGAGCAATCTGCCGACGTCGGGGGTGCCGGGGGAGCAGCCGCGGTACGAGGTGGTCGGCCGCTGGGGGCTCGGCGCGGGCGGTTAGGCTCGGTGCCGTGGACCCGAAGACCAGGAACCGGATCATGGCCGGTGCGCTCGTGTTGTTGTTCGTGGTGGTGGCAGTGGCGTCGGCCATGAGGTGAGGGCCGGGGCGGCTGGGGAACTGCGGTCAGTTTTCGGCCGCGAGCGGTCGGTGGCTGGTCGCGCAGTTCCCCGCGCCCCTTTCGGGGCGCTGATCCTCAGGCCGGCTGTCAGGCGAGGCTCCTTGCGGGGCGCTGATCCTCAGGCCGGCTGTCAGGCGAGGCCCCTTTCGGGGCGCTGATCCTCAGGCCGGCTGTCAGGCGAGGCCCCTTTCGGGGCGCTGATCCTCAGGCCGGCTGCCAGGCGAGGCCCCTTTCGGGGCGCTGACCCTCAGGCCGGCTGCCAGGCGAGGCCCCTTGCGGGGCGTCGGCCCTGGGGGCGACTACCAGGCGAAGGCCTCCGGGGACGGTCCCGGGCCCGGGAAGACCTCGTCCAGGCCGGACAGGAGCTCCTCGCTCAGTTCCAGCTCCACGGCCCGCAGCGCCGAGGCCAGCTGCTCGCCGGTGCGCGGGCCGACGATCGGGCCGGTGACGCCGGGACGGGTCAGCAGCCACGCCAGGGCGGCCTCACCCGGCTCCACGCCGTGCTTGTCCAGCAGGTCCTCGTAGGCCTGGATCTGGGCGCGGAGGGTGGTGTTGGCGAGGGCGTCGGCGGCCCGGCCACTGGCCCGGCGCCCGCCCTCGACCTCCTTCCTGATCACGCCGCCGAGCAGCCCGCCGTGCAGCGGCGACCAGGGGATGACCCCGAGGCCGTACTCCTGCGCGGCCGGGATGACCTCCATCTCGGCGCGGCGCTCGGCGAGGTTGTAGAGGCACTGCTCGCTGACCAGCCCGATGGTCCCGCCGCGCCGGGCGGCGATCTCGTTGGCCTGGGCGATCTTGTACCCGGGGAAGTTCGAGGAACCGACGTAGAGGATCTTGCCCTGCGTGACGAGGGTGTCGATCGCCTGCCAGATCTCCTCGAAGGGGGTCCGCCGGTCGACGTGGTGGAACTGGTAGACGTCGATGTAGTCGGTCTGCAGCCGCTTGAGGCTGGCGTCGACCGCGCGCCGGATGTTCAGCGCGGAGAGCTTGTCGTGGTTGGGCCAGGCGTCGCCGTCGCCGGCCATGTTGCCGTACACCTTGGTGGCGAGCACGACCTTGTCGCGGTGGACGGGGCTCTTGGCGAACCAGTTGCCGATGATCTCCTCGGTCCGCCCCTTGTTCTCACCCCACCCGTACACGTTGGCGGTGTCGAAGAAGTTGATGCCCGCGTCGAGGGCCGCGTCCATGATCGCGTGGCTGTCGGCCTCGTCGGTCTGCGGGCCGAAGTTCATGGTGCCGAGGACGAGTCGGCTGACCTTGAGTCCGGTACGTCCGAGCTGCGTGTACTTCATGGTCACCCAGCCAACGGCGTGGAGTGCGCTCTAGGCAAGGACTTCGGGCTGGTTGGCCGGGGGAGCTAGTCGGTCGGGAACTTGTCGGTCCTGAGGACGAGGTCGACCACCGTGCCGGTCAGGTCGACGTCGGTGCCGAAGTCCACCCGCGTCGGGTCGTCGTAGTCGCCGTCCTTGGGGTCGGTGTAGACGTGGCAGCGCCCCTGGTAGGGGTCGGCGACGACATAGACGGGGACCTCGGCCTCCGCGTACGCGGTCCGCTTCGGGCCGTAGTCGTTGGCGGCCGTGCCCTTGGAGATCACCTCGGCGACGAACTGGACGTCCTGATAGCGCCAGTGGCCCGTGTCATCGGGCTTGGCCGAGTCCTTGAGCAGGGCGATGTCCGGGCAGAAGCCGTTCTCGAAGCCGGGGAAATCGACACGGACGTCGCTGAAGACCAGGACATCCTCCCCGAACCTGTCTTCCAGGGCCCGCAGGATCTGGCGGATGATCTGCCAACGCGTGTTCCGCTGCGGCACCATGAATACGTTGCCCCCGACGATCTCGACCCTGAATCCTTCGGGGACGGGCATCCGCTCAAGGCGCTCGAACCACTCGTCCAGGCGCTTGGTGTTGGCGTCGGCGTCGGCCATCTCGATCCGGTCCTCCAGGACGGTCATCGTGGCGCTCCTCCCCGGCCGCCCCACGGACGGGTGCGGCCGCGCCGTACAACGATACGCACGGTGACCGGGCAACGGCGGAATTCGGTCAGCCCGTTCCCGGTTCGTACTCCTGGCCGATTCCCCACCCCTGCCACATCGCCTCCGCGAACGCCTCCGCGATCCGGTGCTCGCCGTTCGCGTTCGGGTGGGTGCCGTCGTAGGTGTCCGTGTGGATGTCGTACGACTCCGGCGGCGAGGCCATGAGGATCGGGGAGCGGGGTTCGTCCAGGTCGGCCGCCGCCTTCGCCAGCAGCTCGTTGAAGAGGGCCACCTGTTCCGCGAACGGCCCGTCCGAGGTGGCGCGGATGTTCGGGATCACCGGCAGCAGCACCATGCGGACGCCCGCCCTGGCCTCCCGCGCGTTCGCCACGAAGGCGCGCATGTTCGCCGCCGTCTGCTCCGCGTTCGTGTAGAAGCCCAGGTCGATCAGGCCGAGGGAGACGAGGAGCACGTCGGCGCGGCAGGACCGCACCGCCTCCCCGATCAGCGGCGCCATGTGCAGCCAGCCCTCGCCCCAGCCGGCCAGGTGGGCGCGGGGGAAGCCGGGGTCGGCGTAGGCGTACGAGACGGGCGCCTCGGCCAGCTTGTCGTACAGCGTCTCGCGGGGGCCGACCAGCGTGAACGGGCCGCCGTACGTCTCGCACAGGTGCTGCCACATGCGGTACCGCCACGTGTGCTCGCCCGCGCTGCCGATCGTCATCGAGTCCCCGACGGGCATGAACCTGAGCATCCGCTCATGATGGACGATCAGCGGGAGCCGCGGGGTGTGAGGACCGACACGTCCGCCGCGTTCGGACACAGCACGGGATGGCAGGCTTGGGCCCATGCGTCCACGATCGCTCGCCCTCCTCGCCGGTGTCCTGCTCACGGGTGCCCTCGCCGCCGCACCCGCCTCCGCCGCCGGCGACGGTACCGGTGACAAGGGGTTCACGATCACGGATCCGCGGATCAAGGAGTCCAGCGGACTCGCCGCCTCCCACCTGCACCCCGGCATCTACTGGACGCACAACGACAGCGGCGACGGCCCGTACATCTACGCCGTCGACAGCGCGACCGGGAAGACCGTCGCGAGGATCACGCTCAGCGGGGTCGGCACGCCCCGGGACGTCGAGGCCATCTCCATCGGACCCGACAACCAGATCTACGTCGGCGACATCGGCGACAACCTCGACGGCAGCTGGCCGTACGTGTGGATCTACAAGCTGCCCGAGCCGAAGAAGCTCGTCGACCAGACCGTCCGGGCCACCCAGTACGTCGTCAAGTACTCCAACGGGGCGCGGAACGCCGAGTCGCTGATCGTCCACCCGAAGACCGGGCGGGTGTACATCATCGACAAGAAGGAGGACGGCGGGCATCTCTACGAGGGCCCGGCGACCCTCTCCCCGACGGGCACGAACATCTTCAGGCCCGTCGCCGCCGTCGACCTCTGGGCCACCGACGCGGCCTTCTCGCCCGACGGCAGGCAGCTCGCCGTACGTGGCTACTTCGGCGGCATCTACTACGACTGGAACGGCGGCGCGATCAAGCGCGAGGGGCGGCTCGACGTGCCGCTCCAGAAGCAGGGCGAGTCGGTCAGCTACTCCGCCGACGGGACGAAGCTGATGTACGGGAGCGAGGGGGCCGACAGCCCGGTGCAGGCCGAGGACGTGCCCGGGGGGTCGGGCAAGGCGTCGCCGTCGGGCGGCGGGAGTTCGGCGGCCGCGAGCAAGGACGAAAGCGGATCCCTGGGCGGCGGGGCCAAGGTCGGTGCGGTCGTCGTCGGGGTCGCCCTGCTCGCGCTCTTCGGGCTGCGGCGGCTGCGGCGCCCGACCACGCGCCGTCACTGATCCCTCGCCGAATATCACCCGTCCGGCTCACCGGCGCGGCGGCGGCGCGCCGGTCCCGGCACGCTGGGAGACGTCCCGCGGGACGGGGGCGGCAACAGGCGATCGGGTCCCGCTTCACCGAATGGGAGTACCCATGCGCCGCAACGCCCTGCGCCTGGCCGGGAACGTCTGCCTGCTCACGGCAGCCCTGGGCCTGACCGCCCCGGTGACCGCCGGCACCGCCACCGCCGCCGAGCCCGCCGGGACGGTCCGGGCCGCAGCCGCCCTTCCGCAGTTCCGGTCGGTGAGCGTGCCGATCGAAGGCGACTTCGCCGGCCCGAGCGAGACGGTCCATGTCAGGGGCACCCTCGACGTCACCGTCATCACCCTCCCCGTCGCGGCCGGCGGCGGTGCCGCCCAGATCATCAGCAGCCTGGACGACGTCACCGCCGGCGGCGTCCCCAGCAACGGGAAGTACTACCTCGTCGGCGCCCAGCGGATCAACGCCCCCTTCTCGGCGGCGGCGACCACGACGCTCAACGTCAAGCCGACCTTCGTCCTGGTCCCGCCGACGGGAGCGCCCAGCCGGGTCCGGCCCGTCACGGTGACGGTCGTCGTCACCTCGACCGGTGCCATCAACTCCGTCACCGCGACGGTTGCGTGACGCCACGTCGGCGGTGGCGGTCGTCACCCGGGTGGCCGACCGGGATGCCCGAAATACACGGCTACGGGCGCCGGTGCCGCAGGCTGTTCCCGCCGGTCGCCGACAGGGGCGGCCGGACACCGCCCCCACGACGGCTGATGGAGCTGACATGTCCCAGGTGCCCGCCGACCTCCGCTACACCGACGACCACGAGTGGATCCGTAACGGAAACGACGGCATCGCGACCGTCGGCATCACCGACCACGCCCAGAAGACGCTCGGTGACATCGTCTTCTTCGAGCTGCCCAGCGTCGGCAAGAAGGTCGAGGCAGGTGACGCCGTCGGCACCGTGGAGTCGGTGAAGGCGGCGTCCGACCTGTTCAGCCCGCTCACCGGGGAGATCGTCGAGATCAACACCGAGGTCGCCGACGAACCCGAGATGGTCAACTCCGACCCGTACGACATGTGGCTGTTCAAGATCAGGACCAAGAGCGGGGCGTCCTCCAACGGGCTGCTGGACGCCAAGGCCTACCAGCGGCTCATCGGGGAGTGACAACGGGAGGGGCGCCCCGCGGTGATCCGCCGGGCGCCCCTCACCGTCGTACGGACGCGGTGGTCAGAGCTTCTCGATCACGTAGTCGACGCACTTCGTCAGCGCCTCGACGTCCGCCGGGTCGATCGCCGGGAACATCGCGACGCGCAGCTGGTTGCGGCCGAGCTTGCGGTAGGGCTCGGTGTCGACGATGCCGTTGGCGCGCAGCACCTTGGCGACGGCGGCCGCGTCGATCTCGTCGGCGAAGTCGATCGTGCCGATGACCTGCGAGCGCTTGGCCGGGTCGGCGACGAACGGGGTGGCGTACTTGGACTCCTCGGCCCAGGTGTACAGGCGGGTCGAGGAGTCCTTCGTGCGGGCCGTGGAGAAGGCGAGGCCGCCCTGGCCGTTGAGCCACTCCAGCTGCTGGTCGAGCAGGAACAGGGTGGCGAGCGCCGGGGTGTTGTACGTCTGGTTCTTGCGGGAGTTGTCGATCGCCGTGGGGAGGCTGAAGAACTCCGGGACGTGGCGGCCGGACGCGTGGACGCGCTCGGCGCGCTCGATCGCGGCCGGCGAGAAGACGCCGATCCACAGGCCGCCGTCGGAGGCGAAGGACTTCTGCGGGGCGAAGTAGTAGACGTCGGTCTCGGCGACGTCCACCGGGAGGCCGCCGGCGCCGGAGGTGGCGTCCACGAGGACCAGCGCGCCCTCGTCGGCGCCCGCGACCCGCCTGATCGGCATGGCGACACCGGTCGAGGTCTCGTTGTGCGTGAACGCGTACACGTCGACGCCGGCCTCGGCCTGCGGCTCCGGGTGGGTGCCCGGGTCGGACGCGATGACGGTGGGCTCGGCCAGCCAGGGGGCGAGCTTCGCGGCCTTGGCGAACTTGGAGGAGAACTCGCCGAAATTGAGGTGCTGCGACTTGTTGTCGATCAGGCCGTGCGTGGCGACGTCCCAGAAGGCGGTGGAGCCGCCGTTGCCGAGGACGACCTCGTAGCCGTCCGGGAGGGAGAACAGGGCGCTGATGCCCTCGCGGACCCGGCCGACCAGGTTCTTCACCGGGGCCTGGCGGTGGGAAGTGCCCAGCAGGGAGGTACCGGTGGCGGCCAGCGCGTCCAGCGCTTCCGTCCGCACCTTGGAGGGGCCAGCGCCGAAGCGTCCGTCGGCGGGCTTGATGTCAGCGGGGATCTGGATGTCAGCCACGGGGTGAGGTTAGCCGGTGGGGGAAACCTGGGTGAAACCTCGTCCGTCGGGTGAGACGCGTGGGTGCGCGTGCGAGCGGGTCGTTCCGCGGGGCGGGCTGGTTGAGTGGACACATGTCGGAATTCTCGGAGCTCGCGACGGAACTGCGGAACGCCGTTCGGGGTGAGGTCGGCTTCGACGTCACGTCCCGGGCGCTGGTCACCATGGACGCGTCCAACTACCGGCGGGTTCCGGTGGGGGTGGTGGCCCCCCGGGACGCCGACGACGTGGCGGCCGTACTGGAGGTGTGCCGGACCCGCGGCGTCCCGGTGGTCGCCCGGGGCGGCGGTACCTCGATCGCGGGGCAGGCGACCGGCACGGGCGTGGTCCTGGACTTCACCCGGCACATGAACCGCCTGGTCGGCCTCGACCCGGCCACCCGGACGGCCGTCGTCCAGCCGGGTCTGGTCCTCGACCGCCTCCAGGAGGCCGCCGCCCCGCACGGCCTGCGCTTCGGCCCGGACCCCTCCACGCACGGCCGCTGCACGCTCGGCGGGATGATCGGCAACAACTCCTGCGGGTCGCACAGCGTGGCCTGGGGGACGACGGCGGACAGCGTCCGGGAGCTGGACGTGCTCACCGCGCGGGGGCGGCGGCTGCTGCTCGGGCGGGACTGGGCCGGGGCGCCGGAGGGCCTGCGGGCGCTGGTCGAGGAGGAGTTGGCGCGGCTGCGCACGGGCTTCCCGGAGCTGCCCCGCCGCATCTCCGGCTACGCCCTGGACGCCCTCCTCCCCGAGAAGGGCGCGGACGTCGCCCGGTCCTTCTGCGGGAGCGAGGGCACGCTGGGGATCCTCACGGAGGCGACGGTACGGCTCGTGGAGGCGCCACGCGCGCGTGCGCTGGCGGTGCTCGGATACGGCGACGAGAGCGCGGCGGCGGAGGCGGCGGCCGGGCTGCTGCGGTACGGACCGCTCACCGTCGAGGGCATGGCGGCCGACCTGGTGCCGTCCACGGCCGGACTGCCCCGGGGCGGCGCCTGGCTGTTCGTCGAGACGGGCGGGGAGACGGCGGCGGAGGCACGCGCGCGTGCGGAGACGATCGTCGGGGCCGCGGACGTCGTCGACGCCCTGGTCGTCACCGACGCGGCCGGGCAGCGCGCGCTGTGGCGCGTCCGCGAGGACGCCTCCGGTACGGCGACGCGGATGCCGGACGGCAGCGAGGCCTGGCCGGGCTGGGAGGACTGCGCGGTGCCGCCGGCCCGCCTGGGCGCGTACCTGCGCGACTTCCGGGCCCTGCTGACGGCCCATCACCTGCGCGGCACGCCGTACGGCCACTTCGGCGACGGCTGCATCCACGTCCGTATCGACTTCGACCTGCTGAGCGAGGCGGGCGTGGCCCGCTTCCGCCGGTTCTCGGCGGAACTGGCGGACGTGGTGGTGGCACACGGCGGCTCCCTGTCCGGGGAGCACGGCGACGGCCAGGCGCGGGCGGAACTCCTCCCGAGGATGTACGGCGCTCAGCTGGTGGCGCTGTTCGAGCGGGCGAAGGGGGTGTGGGACCCGGACGACCTCCTGAACCCGGGCATGCTGGTCCGGCCCGCCCCCCTGGACTCGAACCTCCGCTTCGCCGTCCTCCCGCGCGAACCGGTGCCCGTGGCCTTCGGCTACCCGTCCGACGGCGGCGACTTCTCGGCGGCGGTCCGCCGCTGCGTGGGCGTGGCCAAGTGCCGTACGGCCGAGCCGTCCGGCGCGTCCGTCATGTGCCCGTCCTTCCGGGCCACGGGCGAGGAGGCGCACTCCACGCGCGGCCGGGCCCGGCTGCTGCACGAGATGCTGGCGGGCGAACTGGTCACGGACGGCTGGCGTTCGACGGAGGTCAGGGACGCCCTCGACCTCTGCCTGTCCTGCAAGGGCTGCCGGTCGGACTGCCCGGTCGGGGTGGACATGGCGACGTACAAGGCGGAGTTCCTGCACCACCACTATGCGGGTCGGAGGCGGCCCCTGGCGCACTACAGCATGGGCCGGCTGCCGGAGTGGCTGCGACTGGTGGCCCGCACCCGCACGGCGCGGCTGGTCAACGCGCTCGCCTCGCTGCGGCCCGTGGCGGCGCTCGCCAAGCGGCTGGGCGGGATCGCGCCGGAGCGGCGGATCCCGCGCCTGGCGGCGGAGCCGTTCAGCCGCTGGGAGCGGCGCCGGGAGCGCGGGCGCCTGCGGGAGTGGACGGCGGACGCACGGGCGGGACGGCGGCCGGACCTCCCGGAGCGGCTCGCGTTCCTGTGGCCGGACACGTTCACGGAACACCTGTCGCCGTCCGTGGGCCGCGCCGCCGTACGGGTCCTGGAGGCGGCGGGCGTGGGGGTCGTGGCGCTGCCGTCCCGGCGGTGGAAGGTGCGGCGGTCGGACGACGGCGAGCCGCAGAGCATCGGCGTGTTCCCGTGGGGGACCCGCCGGGTTCGCGCCTGCTGCGGCCTGACCTACCTCTCGACGGGCCAACTGGACCGGGCCCGCACGGTGTTGCGCCGGACACTGGACCTTCTGGAGCCGCTTCTGCTGCTGCCTTCGGATCTGCCTGATCTGTCTGATCTGACCGATCTATCGGATCTTCTATCGGATCTGTCGGATCTGGAGGGGGGTCTGCGCCGGGATCGGGATCCGGATCAGGGTGTGGATCCGCATCGGGGCGTGGATCCGGATCGGGGCGTGGATCCGGATGACTCGGCCCCCTACCCGCCGCCGTTCGTCGTCCTGGAGCCCAGCTGTGCCGCCGCCCTCCGGGCCGACCTGCCGGAGCTGCTCCCGGACGACCCCCGAGCCGCCCGTCTCGCGGCGCGGGTGCTCACCTTCGCGGAGGCGCTGGAGCGCCTGGCCCCCGACTGGACCCCGCCCCGCCTGGACCGGCCGGTCACCGGCCAGACCCACTGCCACCAGCACGCGGTCCTCGGCGACGCCCCCGACCGCCGTCTCCGCGAGGCCGCCGCCCTCACCGGCGGCCTCGTCGGCGGCTGCTGCGGCCTGGCCGGCAACTTCGGCTTCGAGAAGGGGCACTTCGAGGTGTCGAGGACATGCGCGGAGGAACAGCTCCTGCCGGCGGTACGGGAGGCGGAGCCCGGCACGGTGGTCCTGGCCGACGGCTTCTCGTGCCGGACGCAGCTGGAGCAGCTGGCCGGGGTGCGGGGTAGGCATCTGGCGGAGGTGCTGGCGCAAGCGCTGGACGAGGAGGGCAAGTGACCGGTGACGAGGCAGGGTTCGGCCGGGTGGCGGTGCTCTCCGACATCCACGGGGTGCTCCCGGCGCTGGAGGCGGTGCTGGCGGAGCCGGACGTGGCCGCGGCCGACCGCATCGTCCTCACCGGCGACATCACGGCGGGCCCGCAGCCGGCCGAGACGGTCGACGTGCTGCGCGGCCTGGGCGACCGGGTGCTGTGGGTGTCGGGGAACGCCGACCGGGAGCTGGTGGAGTACCGCAGGGGAGAGCGCGCCGGGATCCCGGACCCGATCGGCCCGTTCGCGGCGGACGCGCTCCGGGACGACCAGGTCGACTTCCTGGCCGCCCTCCCCGGGACGGCCGTCCTGACGGTCCGAGGCCTCGGCCGCGTCCTCTTCTGCCACGCGACACCCCGCGACGACGAGGAGATCGTCCTGGTCGACTCCCCTCTGGACCGCTGGGCGGAGGTCCTCGCCCCCGTCGCACCCGACATCGGCACGGTCGTCTGCGGCCACACCCACATGCCCTACCTGCGCCTCGCCCACGGCCGTCTGATCGTCAACCCCGGCAGCGTCGGCATGCCGTACGGCCGCCCGGGCGCCCACTGGTGCCTGCTCGGCCCCGGCACCGACCTGCGCGTCACCCCGTACGACATCCCGGCGGCCGTCGCCCGTCTCGTGGCGGAGTGCGCCTACCCCGGCATCGAGGAATGGGCCGACTACTTCCTCCGGGCCCGCGCGTCGGACGGGGAGGCGCTCGGGGTGTTCGGGGCCCGATAGCGCGGACTCCGTCGCCCACGCGTGCCGGGCGGCCTCCAGCCGGTGCGCGCCCGGAGGCGCCCTGGGCCGGTCTCTCGCACCATGGAGGAATGTGATCCGTCTGCGCTTGACGGACGCGTCACCGCGGAGATCAGCACATGGCCGAGAGAAATGACTGAGCGCGTTGTCGCCGAATCGGTTCCCGAAGCCGTCGTCCAGGCTCCGCCGACCGCGATCGACCTGGTGGAGGGGGTCTTCACCCTCGCCGGCGGGGAATACCCGGCGCGCTCGGAGAGCCGGATTGACGGTCGACGTGGAGCAGGTCGGCAATCTGATGGTTCGGCAGTACGCCGAGGGCATCGGCGAGCGCGATCGTTGCCGCCTCGTGTCGATTTCGGATGCGATCGACCCGGAAACCGGCGCTCGCGTCGAGCTCCTCGGGATCCGGGAATTCTCCGCCGAAGCCGCCGAAGCCGCCGAAGCCGCCGAAGCCGCCGACGCGGGCACGCCTGCGCCGTGGGGCGCGCAAGCGCCGGACCGAACAGGAGACCGTCATGAGCTACGACGCCTCGACCACCGCCATTCTGCTGGTCGACCCCTACAACGACTTCCTCAGCGAGGGCGGCAAGATCTGGCCCCGCGTGAAGGCGGTCGCCGAGGAGGTGAACCTGCTCGACCACCTGCGGGAGGTGGTCGCGACCGCACGTGCCCGGGGATTGAAGATCATCTTCGTGCCGCACCACCGCTGGGAGCCCGGTGACTACGTCTCCTTCGACTTCCCCACCCCCTACCAGCTCGGCTCGGCGGAGAAGGAGGTCTTCGCCAAGGGCACGTGGGGCGGGACGTTCAGCGACGACTTCCAGCCCCGGCCCGGAGACGTCGTCGCCCACGAGCACTGGGGGTCGAGCGGCTTCGCCAACACCGACCTCGATCTGCAGCTCAAGCAGCACGGCATCCGCCGCATCGTCCTGATCGGCCTGATCGCCAACACCTGCATCGAGGCGACCGGCCGTTTCGGCATGGAGCTCGGGTACCACGTCACCCTGGTCAAGGACGCCACCGCCGCCTTCGGCCAAGAGGGCATGCGCGCCGCCCACGCGATCAACGGCCCGACCTTCGCCCACGCCATCCTCACCACCGAGGAACTGCTCGCGCAGCTGGGGTGACGGCCCCGGCGGCCGACGGGCAGCCCGCACCGAGCGGGTGCCGGATGCCGGGTGCCGGGCGACGGGCATCTCAGGATGATGTCTGTCATCGTCAGTCGTCGTGGGTTCCGCCGCCGGCGGGTCCGGCGTCGCCGACACGCGCTCGCCCACCCGCGCGCCGAAACGATTCCCGGCCGGTCCGCGTCTGTTGTTCTTGACCCCGACGCCACCGGACCCGGCCGCCGCCCCGTTCCGTCGTGCTGTCCGCCGCCCCGGCCGGTGCGCGTCGTCAGTGAGCCGTCGCCGACCCGTACAGGAGCACCGCCCATGACCGCAGCCCTCCGCCTCCGGCCCATCTCGCGTGCCGAGCATCTCGCCTTCGCCGGGACCCGGCCCTCCGTCAGCCATATGCAGGTGCCGTCCTGGGGGGACGTGAAGCCCGACTGGGCGGCCGAGAGCGTGGGCTGGTTCGACGGGGAGGGGCGGATCGTCGGGGCCGGACTGGTGCTGCTGCGCGCGGTGCCCCGGGTGAAGCGGTATCTGGCGTACCTGCCGGAGGGGCCCGTCATCGACTGGCACGACCCGGAGCTGGAGCGCTGGCTCGACCCGCTGCTGGCGTACCTGAAGGGGCGCGGGGCGTTCGCGGTGAAGATGGGGCCGCCGGTCGCCGTACGGCGGTGGAGCGCGGAGGCGGTCAAGGAGGCCATCGCCGATCCGGCCGCCCGGCGGCTGGGAGACGCCGAGCCCACGTCGTACGACACCCGTGGCGCCGGCCTCGCCGAGCGGCTGCGCCGGACGGGGTGGCGGCAGGCCGAGGCGGGCGGCGAGGAGGGGTTCGCGGCCGGGCAGCCCCGGTACGTCTTCCAGGTGCCGTTCGCGGGGCGGTCGTTGGAGGAGATCCAGCGCGGCCTCAACCAGCAGTGGCGGCGCAACGTGAAGAAGGCGGAGAAGGCCGGGGTCAAGGTGGTGCGGGGCGGGTACGAGGACCTGCCCGCCTTCTACGGCCTGTACACGGAGACCGCCGAGCGCGACCGCTTCATCGCGCGCCCCCTCTCCTACTTCCAGCGCATGTGGACCGCGCTCACCGCCGAACATCCCGACCGCATGCGCCTCTACCTCGCCCACCACGACGGCGACGTCCTCGCCGCGGCCACCATGCTCACCGTCGGCGACCACGTCTGGTACTCCTACGGCGCCTCCACCGTCCGCCGGCGCGAGGTCCAGCCCAACAACGCCATGCAGTGGCGGATGATGTGCGACGCCCACGAACTCGGCGCCGCCGTCTACGACTTCAGGGGCATCACCGACACCCTGGAGGAGTCCAACCACCTGCTGGGGCTGCTCCGCTTCAAGGTGGGCGCCGGCGGCGAGGCCGTCGAGTACGTCGGGGAGTGGGACTTCCCGCTCAACAAGCTGCTCCACAAGGCGTTCGACCTCTACATGGCCCGCCGCTGAGGCCTCGCCGGGGCTCGCCCGGCCCCACTTCATAAGCTGGCTCTCAGGTTCATAAGAGAACTCTCAGGTTCGGGCTCGTTATACAGCCGTTACCTAGGTATTCACAGCACCTGTTTGCCGTTCGCGAGCCGACTTTGCCGTCGCTTGGGATTCGAGCCGTGTAAGTTCATCTGTGTCGGGCGGCGGGGATTGCCGAGGATGACGATCCAAAATCCCCGGACGTTGCCCCGAGAGAATTCTCGTACCATCCTGCACCACTTGCACTTCGAACTCTCAAGGAGTCGGAATGAGCCTCAAGAAGCTCGCCCCGCTGCCCCCCAAGCCCAAGAAGCAGCTGCCCCCGCCGCCGCCGAAGCCGAAGAAGCGCGCGCCGAAGCCGGCTCCCAAGCCGATCCCCGGTGGCCAGGACAACTGAGCCGGCCGTAAAAAGGACCGACGGTTCGCCGTCGGTCCTTTTTCGCTCGTGTTTCACTCGTGAATTTCGGTGGTTCCGGCGTCGGATAACGGAGGTAGTGTGAAATGCGCGCGAAGGAGAATGAAGACGCGGAATACGAGTACGAAGTCGCCGACTCGAAATACCAGGTCGATGACGAGGGGTACGACGGGGATGACGACGGGGATGACGACGAGGACGGGGACGAGTACTCGCCCACCATCCCGGCCCGCACCGCCTTCCGCCGCTTCTGGCCGCTCACCAGGGGCCTGCGCGGCTGGCTGGTGATCGTCTGGGTGTGCACGGTGATCGCCGCGCTCGCCGAGACCGAGGCCATCCTGCTCTTCAGCGACCTCACCGACCACGCCCTGCAGAAGGGCTCGCTGAGCGCCTTCTGGAGCCCGGCGACCAAATGGCTGGGCATCGCGATCGTCGGCGCGATCGTCGCGTACGCCGGCAACTCCCTGGCCGCCTGGACCACCGAACGCTTCGTCATGCGGCTGCGCGAGCACGTCTTCGACCACGTCCAGCAGCTGCCCCCGCACTTCTTCCAGCGCCACCGCCAGGGCGACCTGCTCTCCCGCCTGACCAGCGACGTCGAGGCCATCGAGACCATGGTCGTGTCCGGGCTCGTCGGCGCGGCGTCGGCCCTGTTCAGTGCCATCTTCTACGCGGCCGCCGCGTTCTGGCTGCGCTGGGACCTGGCCGCCGCCACCTTCGTCCTCGCGCCCCTGTTCTGGCTGGCCGCCCGCCGTTTCTCCGGCTCCATCAAGGACGTGTCGCGGGAGGGCCGGGTCGCCGACGGCGCGATCACCTCCGTCGTCGAGGAGTCCCTCGGCAACATCGTGCTGACGCAGGCGTACGACCGCCGCGACGCCGAGCGCCGGCGCCTGAACGAGGAGGCGAGCGCCTGGTTCCGCGCCTCCGTGCGCTCCACCCGCCTCAACGAGGCCTACGAACAGCTCGTCGCGGTCATCGAGACCGTCTGCGTCCTCGCCGTCATCGGCATCGGCGCCTGGGAGATCTCCACCGGCCGCATGACCCTCGGCCAGCTCCTCGCCTTCTCCGCCTTCCTCGGCTACCTCTACCCGCCGGTGCGCGGCCTCGCCCAGCTCGGCCTCACCGTCACGGCCGCCACCGCGGGCGCGGAACGGCTGATCGAGATCCTGGACGTGAAGCCGTCGGTCACCGACCCCCGCCGCGGCACCGGCACCGAGACCGGCCGCCCGGACGGCGCCGTCGAGGTCCGCGACGTCGGCTTCCGCTACCCCGGCGCCGACCGGACCGCCCTGGAGGGCCTCTCCTTCGCCGTCAGCCCCGGCGAACTCGTGATCATCACCGGCCCCAGCGGCGCCGGCAAGTCCACCGTCTCCAAGATGCTGCTCCGCTTCTACGACCCCGACAGCGGCGAAGTCCTCCTCGACGGCGTCCCGATCCGCGACTTCCCGCTGGCCAGGCTGCGCGAGTACATCACCCTCCTCCCCCAGGAGACCCTCGTCCTGCACGACACCGTCCGCGCCAACATCGCCTGCGGCCGGCCCGGCGCCAGCGACCAGGCCATCGAGGACGCGGCCAGGGCGGCCGACGCCCACGACTTCATCGTCCGGCTCCCCGACGGCTACGACACCAAGGTCGACCCCAACTCCGCCCGGCTCTCCGGCGGCCAGCTTCAGCGCCTGGCCATCGCCCGCGCGATCCTGCGCGACGCCCCCGTCCTCGTCCTCGACGAGCCGACCACCGGCCTGGACGCGATGGCCGCCCGCCGGGTCGTCAAGCCGCTGCGCCGCCTGATGACCGGCCGTACGACCATCATGATCACCCACGACCTCAACCTCGCCCCCGACGCCGACCGCATCCTCGTCGTCGACCGCGGCCGCATTGTCGAGACCGGCCGCCACGACGAACTCCTCGCCCGCGGCGGCGCCTACTCCCGCCTGCACCGCTCCCAGAACAACGCGGTGATGGACACCGGCGAACTGCGGCTGCCGCTGTTCGTAGAACAGGGCGGCCCGGCACCGGCACCGGCGGCAGAGGCCGTGGGGGTGGGTGTGGGGGCGCCCCAGGCCGGCGGGTACGTCTACCAGCAGCCGTACGGGAACATGTACGACTACAACGTGTACGCGACCGCGGGGCTATGGCCCCAACCCATGTACGAGCCTCATGCGGAGACCCACATGGAGGCCGCACGCATGGACGTCGGCTACGGGGTGGATGTGCCCACCACACTCCCCGACGGCCGCCCGCTCTTCCGCGACGAGGAGCCCTGGCCGGGCATCTGAGAAGACAGAGCCTTTACCGTGGCGGGTCGCCTCTTGGCCTTGCTTTGGTTGCCATTTTTTCACCTGCGTTCACCTGAACTACACATCGTGTCGTGACCATGATCAGTGCCCTGGTTCGGGGTTCGGCTTCGGCCGGACCCTCCTGGGCTGCCAAGTGGGCGACGGGGGGCCGGTTGCCGCAGGCGGGGGATTTGGTCATGCCGTGACACCTGTCGGTCTCGCCCGCCCTGGAGGCCGGTGGGTGACGGGAAAGGGTCTCCGCGCCTGAACGGGCCTTCTGTCCGCCTCCGTCACGGAGAAGGGCAGTCCCTTTGCTGTTCAGACGTCTGTACAGACCCTTCCACCGCCCTCCCACGGCCGAGCGCCCGCCGGGTGCCTCGTCCGGTGGTCGGCTCGCACGGCGCCGCCGTGTCAACGGCTCTCTCGTTCCGTTGGTCGTCGCCACCGCGGTTCTCGGGGGACTGCTGGGTGGCAGCCCCGCACCGACGGGATCCGCCATGACGAACGTGGCGGACAGCTACGACGGCTTTGACGCCGCGGCGGCCGAGCAACTGCGCCAGGACCAGTGCCTGATGGCCGACGCGCTGCGTATCGGCGGCACCTCCACGGTGCCGCTGGCACAGAACGCGCTGAACCAGAACGCCGATCAACTGCACACCGCCGCCGACCGGGACTACTGGGACGACACGCCGCTGTCGAACGCGTTCACGCAGGACCGGGACGCCATCCGCGCGGCGAGCGATGCGCTGCCCACTCGGCTCGCGTCCTGGCAGGCACAGCTCAGCGGCCTGTCCTTCCCCGGCAACTTCGCCACCGACGCCGAGTTCTACTGGCCGCCGGGCGTTTCCGCCACGGGCGACGACTTCTTCGAGCAGGTGGGCTACGCGAAGTGGCTCGGCGAGCAGTGGTGGAAGACCGAGGGCGACCTCTACAAGGACCCCACCGCGCAGGCCGACGACGCCACCGTCCAGGCCGTGAAGGACCTGGGCACGCCGCTGTACGGGACCGTCGACCCGTCGCTGCCCACGCAGCAGTGGCAACAGGCCTATGCCGAGCACGAAGCGTTCGAAAAGCTGGTCGGCGACTACTACGGAACCGGTGCCGACGACGCCCGGTTGTTCCTGTCCTCCGGCGGTTTCCCGCGTACCGCAGCCGACCCGGGCAGCCTGGAGTTCCGGATCGCCGTCGAGGACCTGAAGTCCCGGTTCGCCGCCTGCGCCTGGCGCAACCCGATCGACCCGAACAAGGTCCTGGGGCAGGAGGTCGCCACCGCGTCGGCGGAGTGGCAGCAGGAACTGGCCGCCCAGGCCACCCAGCGCAACCAGATCCTCGACGCGAACACCTCCGCGACCAAGGCGCTCACCACGACCGCGCAGGCGCTCGGTGAGATGCTCGGCCAGTCCTGGATCGCCGACCACCTGGCCCGCTGGCAGGACTACTGGTCCGCCGGGGGCGCCGGCTGGATCGGGGACAGCCCGATGGCCATCCACGTCCACGGATCGTCCGACAAGTGCCTTGAGGTCGGCGGGAATTCGACCGCCAACGCCGCCATCGTGCAGATCTACACCTGCAACGGCAACGCGAACCAGCAGTGGCGGATCTCCGGCGACACACTGGTCAACGTCAACTCCGGCAAGTGCCTGGTGCCGAAGGCCTCCGCGAGCGCGGACGGCACGGCGATGGTGCAGGGCTCCTGCACCGTCAGCGGCACCAGTGCCAACCGGTGGCAGTACAACCCGCACGCCACCACACCGCTCACGAACATCGCCAACGGCAAGTGCCTGAACCTCGCGTCCTACACCAACAGTCAGGACGCCACCCTGGCGACCTGTTCCGGCAGCGCCTTCCAGAAGCTGGACATCGTTCCTGTCGGGCACAACGGCACCGACGACCTCGACTATCCGACCACGGCCCAGTTCTTCCAGGCCACCAAGGGCATCGCCGCCGCCCAGTCCGCCGCGCAGACCCAGCTGACGCTGATCCAGAAGCAGGCACAGACCGCCACCTCCGCCGTCACCAGCACCGACACCTCGCTCAACGCCGCCTACGCGATCGCCGACCAGGCGGGCGCGCCACGGGGCCGGGGCCTGCTGGTCGGTCTGCAGAAGGCGCAGGTGACCAAGGCGTCGTCGGCCGCGGTCAACGCGATGCAGGCCGCCGCCCAGACCGCGCTCTCGGCGACCAAGGCGTCCGCGGCGGACAGCGCGACCATCGCCGCCCGCGCCGTGACCCAGGGCGCGGCCTCGACGGCGGCGTTCCGCAACGCGGCCGCCGAGGCGGCGAAGGAGCAGGCGAAGGCCGCCGCCGACGCCGCCGCGGTCCAGGCCGGCAACGCCAAGGCCGCCCGCGACACCGCCAAGGCCAAGCTGGCCGTGGCCGTACAGGCGGAGACGGACGCGAAGGCCGCCGCGGCCACCGCGCACGCCCGCCGGCTGGACGCGGAGGCCGAGGAGGCCACCGCCAAGGCGGAGAAGGAGACCGCCGCCCAGAAGCAGTCGGAGGCCGCCGAGCACAAGACCAAGGCGCAGGGCTACGCGAGCCAGGCGGAGGACGCCAAGGACAAGGCCGAGGCGGCCGACGCCACCGCCACCGACAAGCGGCAGGCGGCCGAGACCGCCTCGGACAAGGCGAAGGACCTGCGCGACGACGCCTGGGACGCCAAGCAGAAGGCGGACGCGGCGCGCGCCAAGGCCGACGCCAAGGACGCCTATGCCCAGGCGCACACATCCGACTCCGACGCCCAGGCGGCCCGCCAGGCGGCAGACCAGGCGGACGCCGCGGCCGACGACGCGGAGAGCGCCGCGGCCTCGGCCCGCTCGGAGGCGGACGCGGCCACCCAGGCCGCGGCCGACGCCGACGCGGCCGCCACCCGCGCGGAGGCCGCGGCCAAGCGGGCCCACGCCGACGCCGACGCCGCCCGGTCCGCCAAGGAGGACGCGGACGCCGCCGTCGCCACCGCGACCAGCGCCGCCGCCGACGCCATCGCCGCGTCCAAGACCGCGGCCACCGCCGCGAGCGCCGCGGTGAAACTCGCCGACGAGGCGGAGGCGCACGCCGCCGACGCCAAGTCACAGGCCGACGCGGCCAACACGGCCGCCCAGACCGCTATCGCCGGCGCCAACGTCGCCTCCGGACACGCCTACGCCGCCTCCCAGGCCGCCGTCGACGCAGGCAACGCCGCCCGCCAGGTGGCCGCTCCCGCCAACGATGCCGTCCAGCTCGGTGCCCCCTATGTCACCACCGACTCCGCCGCCGGCCTCGCCCTCCTGACCGGGCAGTCCAGCAAGACGATCGCCGAGCAGCAGCAGGCCGTCGCGGAGGCCCACGCCCAGAACGCCCAGGAGGCCGCCGCCCAGGCGACGAGCACCGCCAACGCGGCCACCGGCGACGCAAAGGCCGCGTACACCCTCGCCGCCGAAGCCGCCGGATACGCAGCCGACGCCCGCGCCTCCGCGAAGCAGGCCCTGGACTACTCCGCCGAAGCCGCCGGATACGCCTCCCAGGCCGCCCAGTCCCTCGCCCGCACCATCGCCTACGACAAGCAGGCCACCGACGACGCCAAGGCCGCCGACGATGCCGCCGGCCGCGCCGACGGCTACGCCTCGCAGGCCCGCGACTCCGCGGACGCCGCCGCCCTCGACGCCCAGGCCGCCCGCGATGCCGCCAGCCGGGCGGAACAGGCGGCCGAGGACGCCCGGGCCGCCGCCAAGGACGCCGACGCCCAGGCCACCGCGGCGGAAGAAGCCGCCAAGGACGCCCAGAAGTACGCCGAATCCGCCCAGCAGGCGGCCGACGAGGCCGAAAAGGCGGCGAACGCTCACCAGATCGAGACGGGCACAGTTCCCGACGAGACCGGTTCGCTGATCGGCGGCATGTTCTACGTCGTCGATCACTACGAGAACATCGGCGACCCGAAGGTCCTGGACAAGACCGACGGCTGCAACGGATGGCTCAACCATCTCGTCTACCGCGGCGACTGCACCATCACCGCGGAGATCGCCTACAAGGCCATCCTCGACCTCTACCTCTGCACCGACGAGGACTTGGGCGCGTCGCAGTACACGTGTCCCGCCGATGACACGGTCTACCTCGGTGAGTACCCGACCGAGAAGATGACCACCAAGGTCACCCACACCATCACGATCGCGGAATACCAGGAGAACGTCGACCCGATCGACATCCTCTTCGGTAGCTGGATCAGGTGCGCCCAGAAGATCAATCCGGGCGGTGCGAGTGGAAGCCTGACGGGATGCGCCTGGGCTGCCCTGGACGTGGTGAGCCTCTTCGCGGGCAAGATACTCCGCCCCATCGCGGACGCCGTCCGCGCCGTGGACGCCGCCGCGCGCACCGGGATCGGCTTCGCCGACGCCTACAACGCCCTGCGCGCACTGGGCCTGCCTGATGCCGTCGTCGCCGACGTCGGGGCCCGCGGACTCGAAGATCTCGTCGAGTTCTGCACCAGAACCGGGGCACGAGCGCTTGTCGCCCCCCTGGTGGCCACGGTCGACGGTTGCCCCACGGACATCGTCAGGTACAACAGCGATGAACTGAGCCGCATGGCCTACAAGTTCAGGGTCGAGTCCGGATTCTTCGATGCCGACCACAATGTCGCCGTCGCGCGGGTGCCGGGATGGAACGATCCCAAAACGGGTGACCTCGTCGTTGCCAGCAGCGGCTGGAGCGGCCATTCGGAGACCGACATTCTCGACCAGCTGGCCGCGAAGGGGTTCGACCCCAAGGACATCACCGCTCTGTACACTGAGCGATCGCCTTGCGGCGGGTGCGCCTCGGCGCTGGCCGACGCTCTCAAGCCCGGCACGCCGATCACTTATTCAGTCCCGTACGACCTCGCCTGGAACGACGCCGCGATGGAACTGCTGGCCAAGTACGTCCGACAGGCCGGTGGACGCACATGAGGTGTGTGCTGTCCGGCGAAGAGCATGGCGAAAGAGAGTGAGAAACGCGTGACCGAGCGTGGATTCGGCACACCACCGAAAGCATCACCGGACGTCATCGCTGCGCGAAACGCACTGGCTGACAAGGTGTGCCGGGAACTGGAGCGGAGTGGCCTGCCCGCCCACCGGGGCGACGCCGAACGCGAGTCGTCACCCGAGACGTCCGGCACGCGCGTGCACGTCGATCCGTCCACCGATGGCGGTGTCATCGTCAGATGGCGCACCGGGGAGGATTTGAGAGCCGCCGCCCTGGAGATTCTCGAAAGGGGCGATTTCTCAGGCATCCCTCCGGCGCTCCGGCATCACGAAACCGTCGTCCAGTGCATGGCCGGTGCTCTCGCGGGAATTCTGGCCTCGGCGGGATTCGAGGTCCAAGAGACCGATCCGCACACACACGGGCGAGCGGTCCTGGTCAAGGGTATGCACTCATGACGCGCCCCTGATTTCCGACGGCAGGCTGCCGAAGCCGAGTCTCCACGGTTTCGGCAGCCTGGCTCGCGACCGTGTTCGGCGGAACCGGGCTGTTGCGTGATGGTGTCTGCGCCGGTGTGCCTTCCTGGAGTCAGAAAGGCACACCAGCCCGCTTGGCCAGCCGTGTCAGCCTTGGGTTGCTGCGGCGGTGCAGTGAGGTCAGCACGCGCATGAGTTCCTGGCTCGTCGGGTGGACGCGGGCCATCTCGGGAGCGATGTTCCAGGCTTCTTCGAGGGCTTCGAGGGCGGAGTGCCGGTCGCCCAGGGCCAGGTGCGACCGTCCCAGGTTCATGTGGAGCGGACCGATGCGGGTGGCGGGCAGTGAGGTGCCCTCCCGGATGAGGTCGTCGGCCGTGTCCAGTGCTCGGCGGTGCTGGTCCATGTCGGAGTACGTCGAGATGACGTGGGTGGCGGTCTGGTCCGGCCCGAAGTGGATGCCGTGTTCGTCGGCGTCCGTGCCGTATTCCTCGGCTGTCCGCCATGCCGCCCGGATGTGTTTCCCGGCGGCGGCCTCGTCTTTGAGCCGACCGGCCAGGGTGAGCCCGCGCAGGTGCAGGATGCCCAGACCGAATGCGCGGTCACGCCCCTCCAGCGTGGACTCGGCCTCGACGATCGCGCGGTCGACGATCGCCATCCCGCCCGCGAAGTCCCCCGAGTTGAGAAACGTCCCGGCCTCGTCCCGGGCGGCCACCGTGACGGCGATCGGGTGAGCACGCTCCGAGGCCAGCCTCTGCTTCATGACGGCCAGTTCGGCCAGGTGCATCCATCGGAAGCGGGCGGCAAGCCAGTACACCACCGAGTACGTGTCGGCGACCCGGGTCCACGCGTCGGGCGACTGCGTGGCGTGCGCGTAGTTGGTCGACTTCGCCAGCACCCCGGGCAGCCTCTGAAGGACTGCCCCCAGCTCGGTGCGGTAGCGGTACTCGTTCAGCCGGTCCAATTCGCGCGGGAGGTCCTCGGGGTGCGGTGGCGGGGCGTCCGGGATGGCGAAACGCCGGATGGCGTAGTTGAGCGCGGCCAGGCTCGCCTCGTCCGTCTTGGCGACGGGTTCCGTGCCCAACAGCTCATCGAGGGTGAGCCCCATAGCCTGTGCGAGGGAGGCTGCGATGCCCTGGGTGAGGGCGCGGTCGCCGATCTCGATCTTGCTGAGCAGGGAAACCGACACGCCTGCCCGCCGGGCAAGGGCGAACTGGCTGAGGCCGCGTGCCTTGCGGCAGACGGCCACGTTCGTACCGGGTCCGGGAATCCTGATCACGCTCATCCTGTACGTCTTCCCCGCTCGACGTCCGTTGCGTCCCATCGTCCCACTCCGGCCCTCCCGCACCCGGCCGTTGTGCAAGAGCTGTGCAAGTTGGCTTCGCACGTAGGCAGTTCTCTTGGGTGACACACGTACGCCCAGGTGGGACGAGGACGCATGACACAGATTGAGAAGGCAGCAACGATGGTCAATCACGGCACCCTGCCGTACCCGCAGGGCACGCTCGTCGAGGACGGCGTCTCGGGACGCACCGGTGAGCTCCAGGGCGTGATCGAGGAACGCCTGAAGCAGACCGGGCGGGTCATCAGCCGCACCGCGTACCTCCGCCCGCAAGGGGGTGGCATCGAGTGGGACACCCCTTTGGACCACGTCCGGCGCGCCGGGACCGATTAAGCGTCCCGACGAAGCGCGCGGCCCTCGTCGTCCCCGGTGACGTGATCGGTTACGAGGGTCAGTGGCGCAGGGTGAAGACGGTGAAGGCCGCCCGGGGACCGATGGGCGGCCTGGCGATCGTGTTCACCTGGGAGGAGGGTGGCACCGCCCGCTTCCCCAGCGGGGACGAACTCCTCCTCGGCGAGCAGGGCGCCGACTGACCCGGCCTTTCGCGGGTGAGCGGTGCAGATGGGTACGTCGCCGGCCGTAGAGGCGTTGGGCAGTAGCTGCTATGGGGGCCGGACGCATATGGAGGCGGGGATACATCTGGAGCCCGACTACGACTCGCCCGTCTCGCCCACACACCCCGGCGGCCGCCCCCTGTTCCGTGACGAGGAGCCCTGACCCGGCAGCTGAGCTTGCGAGGGATGAGTGCCTGTCAAAAACACCCCGTTACACACTTATTGCACAAAGGATCTTCAAGGGTTCTCCATCCGATTTGTACGCTGCGTGGGTCCATGGTCCGGCGGGGCGAGACCCCGGCGGGCCTTTCGCGACCCAGGAGATTCACATGCGCATACGCGTCGCGGCCACTGCTCTCTCCGGCGCGGTCGTCCTGTCCGCACTCGCTGTTCCGGTGGCCGCTCAGGCGACGGAACGTTCCGGCGCGCAGGATGGACTCGCCTCCTTCTCCGCCAAGGCCGTTCACCCGGAGGACGCGCAGGGGAACATCAAGTTCTCGAAGGGCGTCGTCAACGGCGGCAAGGACATCGTCCTCGGTACCACCACCAAGAAGTCCGTCACCGCCACCTACACCGCCACCAGCGACAACGGCGTCGCGCTGACGGTGGCCGCCCTCTGGCAGGGCACCGACAGCTCCAGCGCGGCCGGCATCACCGGCGAACTGGACACCGACGACGACCCCAACTGCGTCGAGTCGACCACCCAGACCGGCGTCTACAGCTGCGAGGCCGTCTTCAACATCGACGCGGCCACCGACCTGAAGAGCAACGGTGCCGCCGGCACCTGGAAGCTGTTCCTCGGCGGCTTCGACCTCTCCGCGAACGCCAGCGTCGACGACAATGTCGGCACCGGAAAGATCAAGAAGGCTTCCAAGCTGACCGTCAATGCCACCCCCGAGCCGGTGAAGAAGGGCAAGACCGTCACCGTCACCGGCAAGCTGACGCGCGCCGACTGGAACACCGGCAAGTACACCGGCTACGCGTCGCAGAGGGTGCAGCTGCAGTTCCGCAAGAAGGGCAGCACCACCTACACCACCCTCAAGACCATCACCGCCGGCACCGGTGGTGCCCTCAAGACCACCACCAAGGCCACCGTCGACGGCTACTACCGCTACTCGTTCGTCACCAACGCCACCACCGGCGCCGCGACGGCCACCGGCGACTATGTCGACGTGAAGTAACTCCGGAGAACCGCTCCACCGCCGTTCGCCCTCGCCCCGCACCCGGGACGAGGGCGAACGTGTGTTCTCGACGGCCCGGCATCTCGCCATCCAGGACAGCCCCATAAGGGGTTCACGCGCCTGTCGAAGTCCATTACCCTGGACTGAGAAGTGCATCGTAATGAACAGCGACTCTCCTGGACCGCCCGTGACCAGCCCCAGCTCCTCGCAGCCGACGTCGACACCCACGGCTGGCGCGGTGTCCGCGCCTGCCGCCACCGGTATCCCGGGCCGGCTCGGCTCGCTCGGGCCCGTCGGGCTGGTCCTGGCCGGTGGGATCTCCGTGCAGTTCGGCGGTGCCCTCGCGGTGACCCTGATGCCGCGGGCGGGCGCGCTCGGTGTGGTGACCCTGCGGCTCCTCGCCGCCGCGGTGATCCTGCTCGTGGTCTGCCGGCCGCGGCTGCGCGGCCACTCCCGCACCGACTGGGGCACGGTGATCGTCTTCGGCATCACCATGGGCGCGATGAACGGCCTCTTCTACGAGGCCGTCGACCGCATCCCGCTGGGCCTCGCCGTCACCCTCGAAGTGCTCGGCCCGCTCGCCCTGTCCGTGCTGGCCTCCCGACGCCTGATCAACACCCTCTGGGCGGGACTCGCGCTGGGCGGCGTCTTCCTGCTCGGCGGCGGGGACTTCAGTGGCCTCGACCCCGTGGGTGTCGGCCTGGCCCTGGGCGCCGGCGCCATGTGGGCTACCTACATCATCTTCAGCGCCCGCACCGGCCGCCGTTTCCCGCAGGCCGACGGTCTGGCCCTGGCCATGGCGGTCGCGGCCCTGCTGTTCCTCCCGCTGGGCATCGTCGGTGCCGGGGGCAGGCTCCTGGACCCGACCACCGTCGCCCTGGGCTCGTCGGTCGCGGTCCTCTCCTCGGTCCTGCCCTACACCCTCGAACTCCTCGCCCTGCGCCGCCTTCCGGCCCACACTTTCGCCGTCCTCATGAGCCTGGAACCGGCCATCGCCGCCACCGCCGGTTTCCTCGTCCTCGGCCAGGCCCTGTCGGCCTCCCAGGCGGCGGCCGTCGCCCTCGTCATCGCGGCGAGCGTCGGCGCGGTCCGCTCCCAGGTGGGACGCGGCCGGAAACCGACGGGCGGCGCCCAGCCGGAGCCGGTGGTCGCTGCACGGCCGGAGCCGGAGCCGGTCGTCGCCGCTCAGGCCGAGCCGGTCGTCGCCGCTCAGCCGGAGGGGAACGGCAGCGCGTCCTGATAGCCGTTCGAGGGCCGCTGGATCTTCTTCACGGTCTGGGCGTCCAGCGCGACCGGCGCGGACTTCGTGCCCAGCTTCCCGCCGGGGTGCCAGTTCCCCGTGACGGACACCCAGGTGTTGGCGGGCGGGATGCTGTCGCTGTAGATCCGTACCTTCACGGACTGCGCGTCCGCCGCGCAGCAGGAGATGATGATCCGGGTCAGGTCCCAGCTCCCACCCCCCGGGACGGGCGTGACCAGCCCGCTCATCTCCACGGTCCGCGCCTTGATGGCCAGCGAGCGGTCCTGCTGCACCCGCGTGGTGAAGTCCGTGAGCGTGATGGGCAGCGGCGAGGTCTTCGGCAGCGGATCGAAGTCGTCCTGCTCCGCGACGACCTTGGCGGGCTGCCGGGCCGCGGTGTACGCGCCGAGTGCCGGCGGGGCGTAGAAGAGCAGACTCAGCGCGGGCAGCAGGAGCAGCCAGGCGACCCGGGGAACGGCCGAGTGGTCGTGGCCGTGGCCGTGGCCGTGGTTCCTGTCCCCATGGTTGTCTTCACCGTGGAGCTCTTCCGGCTCGTCGTGTGGTCCGGCCACATGTGCGTGACCACCATGTGCGGGGGCCACATGTGCGTGACCCCCATGCCTGCCGTGCCCCTTCCGCGCTGCCCGCGCCTCCCGTCCCTCCCGCGCCGCCGCCTCCACGATGCCCAGCACCAGCAGCACGAACCCGGACGCGATCAGCAGCGGCCGCATCCCGGGCTTGACGTAGCGCAGGCACAGGTCGGTGAAGAGGGAGGCGTGCAGCAGGCCGAGGCCGCTGAGGACCAGCAGGGTCACCTGGAGCGGACGTCTCACAGAAGTACCCCTCCGACCAGCACACTGCACAGGACCGCGACGACCGTCGTGGCGGCCGAGAAGCGGGCCGCGAAGGCCCGGCCGAACGTGCCCGCCTGCAACGCGATCAGCTTGAGGTCCACCATGGGCCCGACCACCATGAACGCCAGCCGGGCGGTGGGCGAGAAACCCGTGAGCGACGACGCCACGAACGCGTCCGCCTCCGAGCACACCGCGAGGATGATCGCCAGCGCCGCCAGGAACAGCACCGACAGCCAGGGCGAACCGGAGAAGGTGTCGAGCACCGAGCGCGGTACGGCCACGTTGAAGGTGGCCGCGGCCATGGCGCCGACCACCAGGAAACCGCCGGCCTGGAGGAAGTCGTGCTGGAATCCGCGCCGGAACTCCGTCCAGCGGCTGTGCCCCGACTGGTGCCCGGTGTGCCGTACGGCGGGCCGCAGCCACTCCTCCCGCCCCAGCCAGAGCCAGAGCCAGCCCATCACGGCCGCGGTGACCAGCGAGGCGACCAGCCGGGCCAGCACCATGAGGGGGGTGCCGGGGAACGCGATGGCGGTGGCGGTCAGCACGACCGGGTTGATCGCGGGCGCGGAGAGCAGGAACGCGAAGGCGGCGGCCGGGGTGACCCCGCGCCCGATCAGGCTGTTCGCCACCGGCACCGACGCGCACTCGCACCCTGGCAGCACGACCCCGGCGACCCCGGCGACCGGCACGGCGAGCGCGGGCCGCTTGGGCAGCAGCCGGGTGAACACCCGCTCCGGCACGAACGCGTTGATCGCCCCCGACAGCGCCGTACCGAGCAGCAGAAACGGTGTCGCCTGCACGATCACGGCGAGGCACACCGTCTGCCAGGCCTGCAGCGCGGCCTTGCTGACGCCCTGGCCCACGAGGAAGAGGGCGGTGCCGGGCAGGACGGCGGCGGCCACGAGGAGGAGGGGCCAGAACCGGGGCGGTTCGCGCGGGGGCGGGTCGTCCTCGGTCCCCGCGTTCGGGTTCCCCCCGTCCGCCAGGTGACCGCTCGCCGGAAGCGTCAAGGCGACTGTCGTCTCCGCCGCTACGGCGAGTTCATCTGTCCTCCGCACGCCCCGCACGCCTCACACATCACTCCATCGCCGGATGTTCGCATCGAACATAGGGCATGACGGTCCCCCTGCCGCGCCGGGTTGTGCCAAGGTTTGCCCGCACCCGGCCACGGCTCTTCCAAATTCATGCAAGCGTGCTTGATTGTTTCTGAGGGCGCTGCCATGCTCCCCCCATGTCCGATCCGACGCCCGTCATCGACGACCTGCGTGAGGAGAGCGCGGAACTCGACCGGCTGGTAGCCGAGTTGACGCCCGAGCAGTGGGCTCTCGCCACGCCCGCGCCCCGCTGGACCGTCGCCCACCAGATCGCCCACCTCGCCTGGACCGACCACTCCTCGCTGCTGGCCGTGACCGATCAGGACGCCTTCTCCCGTGAGGTCGAGAAGGCGCTGACCCAGCCCGGGGACTTCGTGGACAACGGGGCGGAGGAAGGCGCCGCCAAGCCCCCGGCCCAGTTGCTGGCGGACTGGCGGGCCGGTCGCGAGGCCCTGGCGGCGGCGCTCGGCGCGGCGCCCGAGCGGGCGCGTTTCCCCTGGTACGGCCCCCCTATGTCGGTCGCCTCCATGGCCACCGCCCGGCTGATGGAGACCTGGGCGCACGGCCTGGACATCGCCGACGCGCTGGGCGTGACCCGTACCCCCACCGACCGGCTCCGGCACATCGTCCGGCTCGGCGTCCGCACCCGCGACTTCGCCTTCGGCGTGCACGGACTGCCCGTGCCCTTCGAGGAGTTCCGCGTCGAACTGACCGCCCCGTCCGGCGGCCTGTGGACCTACGGACCCGAGGACGCCGACGACCGGGTCACCGGCCCCGCCCTCGACTTCTGCCTCCTGGTCACCCAGCGCGCCCACCGCGCCGACCTCGCCCTGGAAGCCACCGGCCCGGACGCCGACCGCTGGCTGGACGTCGCCCAGGCCTTCGCGGGCCCGCCGGGACCCGGCCGCACCCCGAAGGGCGGCACCCCGTGACCCTGCGCATAGGCAACGCCTCCGGCTTCTACGGCGACCGCTTCGACGCGCTGCGCGAGATGCTCACCGGCGGCGAACTCGACGTCCTCACCGGCGACTACCTCGCCGAGCTGACCATGCTCATCCTCGGCCGCGACCGCCTGAAGGACCCCGGCGCCGGATACGCCCGCACCTTCCTGCGCCAGCTGGAGGACTGCCTGGGCCTGGCCCACGAGCGGGGCGTGCGGATCGTCACCAACGCCGGCGGCCTCAACCCGGCCGGACTCGCCGACGCCGTACGGCAGCTGGCCGACCGGCTCGGCATACCTGTGCGCGTCGCACATGTGGAAGGCGACGACCTGACCGCCGTCCACCCCGGCAGCCTTGCCGCCCACGCCTACCTCGGCGGCTTCGGGATCGCCGAGTGCCTGCGGGCCGGCGCGGACATCGTGGTCACCGGCCGGGTCACCGACGCGGCCCTGGTCACCGGCCCCGCCGCCGCCCACTTCGGCTGGCGGCCGGGGGAGTACGACCGGCTCGCGGGCGCCGTCGTCGCCGGACACGTCCTGGAGTGCGGGACCCAGGCCACCGGCGGCAACTACGCGTTCTTCGCCGAGGCGGCCACCGCGGGCGGGGACCTGCGCCGCCCCGGCTTCCCGCTCGCCGAACTCCACGAGGACGGCAGCTGCGTCATCACCAAGCACCCCGGCACCGGCGGCTTCGTCGACGTCGGCACCGTCACCGCCCAGCTGCTGTACGAGACGGGCGGCGCCCGGTACGCGGGGCCCGACGTCACCGCCCGCCTCGACACCGTACGGCTGAGCCAGGACGGCCCGGACCGGGTACGGATCGAGGGCGTCCGGGGCGAGGCCCCGCCCCCCACCCTCAAGGTCGGCCGCAACCGGCTGGGCGGCTTCCGCAACGAGGTCGTCTTCGTGCTCACCGGGCTCGACATCGAGGCGAAGGCCGCACTGGTGCGCGACCAGATGACCGACGCGTTCGCGCTCGCCAAGTCACCGCCCGCCGGGATCCGCTGGGAGCTGGTCCGCACCGACCGCCCCGACGCGGACACCGAGGAGACCGCCAGCGCGCTGCTGAGGCTCGTCGTACGGGACCGGGACCAGGACACCGTCGGCCGGGCGCTGAGCGCGGCCGCCGTCGAACTCGCCCTCGCCAGCTACCCCGGCTTCCATGTGCTCGCCCCACCCGGGAAGGGCGCCCCCTATGGGGTCTTCGAGGATGTGTACGTCCCGCAGGGCGAGGTGCCCCATGTGGCCGTCCTCCACGACGGGCGACGGATCCCCGTGCCGCCGGCCCAGGACACCCTCGTACTCCAGGACCCGCCCGAACCACCGCTGCCCGAGCCGTACCCGGCCGGCGGCCCCACCCGGCGGGCGCCCCTCGGGCTCGTCGCCGGGGCCCGCAGCGGGGACAAGGGCGGCAACGCCAACGTCGGCGTCTGGGTGCGCTCGGACGAGGCCTGGCGCTGGCTCGCGCACACCCTGACCGTCGACGTCTTCCGCCGCCTCCTGCCCGAGACGGCCGAGCTGGCGGTCACCCGGCACCCGCTCCCGAACCTCCGCGCCCTCAACTTCACCGTCGAGGGCGTGCTCGGCGAGGGGGTGGCCGCCCAGCACCGTTTCGACCCCCAGGCCAAGGCCCTCGGCGAATGGCTCCGCTCCCGCCACCTGGACATCCCGGAGGCCCTGCTGTGACGGTCATCGAGACCACCCTCGACACGAACTCCCCCGACCACCGGGCGAACCGCGACGCCATGCTCGCCAAGCTCGCCGACCTGGAGGCCGAGCACGCCAAGGCCCTCGCGGGTGGCGGCGCGAAGTACGTCGAACGGCACCGCAAGCGGGGCAAGCTCCTCGCCCGCGAGCGCATCGAACTCCTCCTCGACCCCGACACCCCCTTCCTGGAGCTGTCCCCGCTGGCCGCCTGGGGCAGCGACTACGCCGTCGGCGCCTCGCTGGTCACCGGCATCGGGACCGTCGAGGGCGTGGAGTGCCTGATCACCGCCAACGACCCGACCGTGCGCGGCGGCGCCAGCAACCCCTGGTCGCTGAAGAAGGCCCTGCGCGCCAACGACATCGCCCTCGCCAACCGGCTGCCCTGCATCAGCCTCGTCGAGTCCGGCGGCGCCGACCTGCCCTCCCAGAAGGAGATCTTCATCCCGGGCGGCGCCATCTTCCGCGACCTCACCCGGCTCTCGGCCGCCGGCATCCCCACCATCGCCGTCGTCTTCGGCAACTCCACCGCCGGCGGCGCCTACATCCCCGGCATGTCCGACCACGTGATCATGGTCAAGGAGCGCGCCAAGGTCTTCCTCGGCGGACCGCCGCTGGTGAAGATGGCCACCGGCGAGGAGAGCGACGACGAGTCGCTGGGCGGCGCGGAGATGCACGCGCGCGTGTCGGGCCTCGCCGACTACTTCGCCGTCGACGAACCGGACGCGCTCCGCCAGGCCCGCCGCGTGGTCGCCCGCCTCAACCACCGCAAGGCCCACCCGGACCCCGGCCTCGCCGAACCGCCCAAGTACGCGGCCGAGGAACTCCTCGGCATCGTCCCCGGCGACCTGAAGATCCCCTTCGACCCGCGCGAGGTGATCGCCCGCCTGGTCGACGCCTCCGACTTCGACGAGTTCAAGCCCCTGTACGGCACCAGCCTCGCCACCGGCTGGGCGAGCCTGCACGGCTACCCGGTCGGCATCCTCGCGAACGCCCAGGGCGTGCTGTTCAGCCAGGAGTCCCAGAAGGCCGCCCAGTTCATCCAGCTCGCCAACCAGCGCGACATCCCCCTCCTCTTCCTCCACAACACCACCGGCTACATGGTCGGCAAGGAGTACGAGCAGGGCGGCATCATCAAGCACGGCGCGATGATGATCAACGCGGTCAGCAACAGCCGCGTCCCGCACCTCTCCGTCCTCATGGGCGCCTCCTACGGCGCCGGGCACTACGGCATGTGCGGCCGCGCCTACGACCCCCGCTTCCTGTTCGCCTGGCCCAGCGCCAAGTCGGCCGTCATGGGCCCGCAGCAGCTCGCCGGCGTCCTGTCGATCGTCGCCCGCCAGTCGGCCGCCGCGAAGGGCCAGCCGTACGACGACGAAGGCGACGCGGCCCTGCGCGCCATGGTCGAGCAGCAGATCGAGTCCGAGTCGCTGCCCAAGTTCCTGTCCGGGCGGCTGTACGACGACGGCGTCATCGACCCGCGCGACACCCGCACCGTCCTCGGCCTGTGCCTGTCCGCCATCCACACCGCCCCCTACGAAGGCGCACGCGGCGGCTTCGGCGTCTTCCGGATGTGAGGGACCACGTGATCTCGACCCTGCTCGTCGCCAACCGCGGCGAGATCGCCTGCCGGATCTTCCGCACCTGCGCCGAACTCGGCATCAGGACCGTCGCGGTGCACTCCGACGCCGACGGGAACGCGCTCCACGCGCGCGTGGCCGACACCGCCGTACGGCTGCCGGGCGCCACGCCCGCCGACACCTACCTGCGCGGCGACCTGGTGGTGAAGGCCGCCGTGAGCGCCGGCGCGGACGCCGTGCACCCCGGGTACGGCTTCCTCTCCGAGAACGCCGACTTCGCCCGCGCCGTCCTCGACGCCGGCCTGGTCTGGATCGGACCGCCCCCCGAGGCGATCGAGGCGATGGCGTCCAAGACCCGCGCCAAGGAACTGATGGGCATCGCCCCCCTGGCCGAGGTGACCGCGTCCGACCTGCCGGTGCTGGTCAAGGCGGCCGCCGGCGGCGGCGGGCGCGGCATGCGCATCGTGCGCCGCCTCGACGAACTGGGCGCCGCACTGGAGAGCGCACGCGCCGAGGCCGCCAGCGCCTTCGGCGACGGCGAGGTCTTCGTCGAGCCCTACCTCGAACGCGGCCGCCACGTGGAGGTGCAGATCCTCGCCGACACCCACGGCACGGTCTGGCCCCTGGGCACCCGCGACTGCTCGCTCCAGCGCAGGCACCAGAAGGTCATCGAGGAAGCGCCGGCACCCGGCCTCCCCGAGGGGCTGGTGAAGGAACTCCACGCGCTGGCCGTGCGCGCCGCCCGCTCCGTCGCCTACGTCGGCGCGGGCACCGTCGAGTTCCTGGTCGCCGACGGCCGGGCGCACTTCCTGGAGATGAACACCCGCCTCCAGGTGGAACACCCCGTCACCGAAGCCGTCTCCGGCCTCGACCTGGTCGCGGAACAGATCCGCGTCGCCGAGGGCCACGCCCTCCCCCTCGACGCGCCACGCGCGCGTGGCCACGCGATCGAGGCCCGCCTCTACGCCGAGGACCCCGCCCGCGACTGGACCCCGCAGACCGGCACCCTGCACCGCCTCGCCGTACCCGACAGCGTCCGCCTGGACACCGGCTACACCGACGGCGACGAGATCGGCGTCCACTACGACGCCATGCTCGCGAAAGTGGTCGCCCACGCCCCCACCCGCGCCGAGGCCCTCCGCAAACTCGCCCACGCGCTCGAGAACACCACCCTGCACGGGCCCACCACCAACCGCGACCTCCTCGTCCGCTCCCTGCGCCACGAGGAGTTCGCGACGGCCCGCATGGACACGGGCTTCTACGACCGTCACCTCACCGAACTGACGGTGTCGGCCCCCGACCCGCACGCCCCCCTCGCCGCCGCCCTGGCCGACGCCCACGGCCGCTCCCGCTTCGGCGGCTGGCGCAACCTGCTCTCCCAGCCCCAGACCAAGCGCTACCTGATGGCCGGCGAGGAGCACGAAGCCCGGTACCGGCACACCCGCGAGGGCCTCGCGGCAGACGGCGTACGGGTCGTGCACGCCGACGCGCGTCTCGTCGTACTCGACATCGACGGCGTACACCGCAAGTTCGAGGTGTCGCGCTACGGCGACCAGGTCCACGTCAACAACACGACCCTCACCGCCCTGCCCCGCTTCCCCGATGCCAAGGCTCAGTTGGCGCCGGGGTCGCTGCTGGCACCGATGCCGGGGACGGTCGTACGGATGGCGGAGGGGCTGGCGGCGGGGGCACCGGTCGAGGCCGGCCAGCCACTCCTCTGGCTGGAGGCGATGAAGATGCAGCACCAGATCACCGCACCGGTCACAGGCACGCTGAGCGAGTTGCGAGCCGTAGTCGGCCAACAGGTAGAGCCGGGCTCTCTACTGGCAGTAGTGCAAGCAACTTAGGGGCGCGGGGCTGTATTCGATTTGCGGCTACCGCCGCGTGAGCGCGAGCAACCACACACAACCCGCACCCGAAGGAGCCACCATGCCCCCCCAGATCGAAACCGACGAACACAAGGCACTCCGCGCAGCGGTAGCCGCCCTCGGCGCGAAGTACGGCCGCACCTACATGACCTCGGTGATCGCCGCCGGAGGCCACCCCACCGAACTCTGGAACGAGGCCGGCAAACTCGGCTACCTCGGCGTCAACCTCCCGGAGGAGTACGGCGGCGGAGGCAGCGGCATCGCCGAACTCTCCATCGTCCTGGAGGAACTGGGCGCCACAGGCTCCCCGCTCCTCATGCTCGTGGTCTCACCCGCGATCTGCGGCACCGTGATCGCCCGCTTCGGCACCGAGGAGCAGAAGCGGAGCTGGCTCCCCGGCCTCTCCGACGGCTCCCGCCTGATGGCCTTCGGCATCACCGAACCCGACGCCGGCTCCAACTCCCACCGCATCACCACCACCGCCCGCCGCGACCCGGCGAGCGGCGACTGGCTGCTCACCGGCCGCAAGGTCTTCATCTCCGGCGTCGACATGGCCGACGCCGTCCTGATCGTCGGCCGCACCGAGGACGCCCGCACCGGCCGCCTCAAGCCCTGCCTGTTCATCGTCCCGACGGACGCCGAGGGCTTCCACAAGCGCCCCATCGACATGGAACTGAACGCCGCCGAGAAGCAGTTCGAGCTGACCCTCGACGACATACGGCTGCCCGCCGACGCGCTCGTCGGCGACGAGGACGCGGGCCTGCTGCAACTGTTCGCCGGACTCAACCCCGAGCGGATCATGACGGCCGCGTTCGCGATCGGCATGGGCCGCTACGCGCTCTCCAAGGCGATCGAGTACGCGCGCGAGCGCACCGTCTGGAAGGCCCCCATCGGCGCCCACCAGGCCATCGCGCACCCCCTCGCCCAGGCCCACATCGACCTCGAACTCGCCCGCCTGATGATGCAGAAGGCCGCGCACCTGTACGACGCGGGCGACGACATCGGCGCCGGTGAGGCCGCCAACATGGCGAAGTACGCGGCGGGCGAGGCGTGCGTGAAGGCGGTCGACCAGGCCGTGCACACCCTCGGCGGCAACGGACTCACGCGGGAATTCGGGCTCGCCTCGTTGATAACGGCCGCGCGCGTGGCTCGTATTGCTCCGGTGAGCAGGGAGATGATTCTCAACTACGTCTCCCACCAGACCCTCGGCCTGCCCAAGTCCTACTGAGGCCCAAGGCCGCCTTGGAGGAACCGTGTTCCGCAGTGAGTACGCAGACGTTCCACCCGTAGAACTCCCCATCCACGAGGCCGTGCTCGGCCGGGCCGCCGAGTTCGGCGATGCGCCCGCCCTGATCGACGGCACCGACGGCACCACGCTCACGTACGCACAACTGGACCGGTTCCACCGGCGGATCGCGGCCGCGTTCGCCGACGCCGGCGTCCGCAAGGGCGACGTCCTCGCCCTGCACAGCCCCAACACCGTCGCCTTCCCGACCGCGTTCTACGCGGCCACGCGCGCGGGTGCCGCGGTCACCACCGTGCACCCGCTCGCCACGCCCGAGGAGTTCGCCAAACAGCTCACGGACTCCGCGGCCCGCTGGATCGTCACCGTCTCACCGCTCCTGGCGGCCGCCCGCCGGGCCGCCGAACTCGCGGGCGGCATAGCGGAGATATTCGTCTGCGACCGCGCCCCGGGGCACCGCTCCCTGCTCGACATGCCGGCCGGTGACGCCCCCGAACCACAGGTCGACATCGACCCCGTCGAGGACGTCGCCGCACTGCCGTACTCCTCCGGCACCACCGGTGTCCCCAAGGGCGTGATGCTCACCCACCGGCAGATCGCCACCAACCTCGCCCAGCTCGAACCCGCCGTCCCGGCCGGCCCCGGCGACCGCATCCTCGCCGTCCTCCCGCTCTTCCACATCTACGGCCTCACCGCCCTCATGAACGCGCCGCTGCGCAAGGGCGCCACCGTCGTCGTCCTGCCCCGCTTCGACCTGGAGACCTTCCTCGCCGCCATCCAGAACCACCGCATCACCGGCCTGTACGTCGCGCCGCCGATCGTCCTCGCCCTCGCCAAGCACCCCTTGGTCGCCGAGTACGACCTGTCCTCCCTGAAGTACGTCATGAGCGCCGCCGCCCCCCTGGACGCCCGCCTCGCCACCGCCTGCTCGCAGCGCCTCGGCCTGCCGCCGGTCGCCCAGGCCTACGGCATGACGGAACTCTCGCCCGGCACCCACGTCACCCCGCTCGACGCCCTGGACCAGGCACCGCCCGGCACCGTCGGCAAGCTCATCGCCGGCACCGAGATGCGGATCGTCTCCCTCGACGACCCGCACAAGGACATCGGCACCGGCGAACCCGGCGAGATCCTCATCCGCGGCCCCCAGGTCATGAAGGGCTACCTCGGCCGCCCCGACGCCACCGCCGACATGATCGACACCGACGGCTGGCTGCACACCGGCGACGTCGGCCACGTCGACGCCGACGGCTGGCTGTTCGTCGTCGACCGCGTCAAGGAACTCATCAAGTACAAGGGCTTCCAGGTGGCCCCCGCCGAACTGGAGGCCCTCCTGCTCACCCACCCGGGCATCGCCGACGCCGCCGTCGTCGGCGCCTACAACGACGACGGCAACGAGATCCCGCACGCCTTCGTCGTCCGCCAGCCCACCGCCGGCGACCTCACCGAGAACGAGACCATGCTGTACGTCGCCGAACACGTCGCGCCCTACAAACGCGTCCGCAAGGTCACCTTCATCGCCGGAGTGCCCCGCGCGGCCTCCGGGAAGATACTCCGCCGCGAACTGCGCGCCCTCGCGAAGACCGCGGAACCCGAGGAGCGCCCATGACGACGACCGGAACGTCCATCGGACGGACACACGCGCGTGCCGTCACCACACTCAGCCTCGACGCCACCGCCACCCGCAACGCCCTGTCCGCCGCCCTCGTCGCCGGACTCGCCGAGGCACTCACCGACTGCGCCAAGGACCCCGACGTCCGCGCCGTCGTCCTCACCCACACCGGGAACACCTTCAGCGCCGGCGCCGACCTGCGCGACCCGCCCGACCCCGACGCGCTCGTCGGCCTCCTCCGGCAGATCGTCGAGCTGCCCAAACCGGTCGTCGCCCGCATCACCGGCCACGTCCGCGCCGGCGGCCTCGGCCTCCTCGCCGCCTGCGACATCGCCGCCGCGTCCACCGACTCCACCTTCGCCTTCACCGAGGTACGCATCGGAGTCGCCCCCGCGGTGATCTCCCTGCCCCTCCTCCCGCGCACCGACCCCCGCACCCTCGCCCGCTACTACCTCACCGGCGAACGCTTCGACCCCGCCGAGGCCGTCCGCCTCGGTCTCCTCACCACCACCGCCGACGACGTCGACACCGCCCTCGCCCCCGTCCTCGACGGCCTCCGCCGCTCCGCCCCCGAGGCCCTGGCCGAGACGAAACAGCTGCTCACGGCTAGGGTGCTGGAGACATTCGACCGGGACGCGGCCACCCTCACCGCACTCTCGGCCCGGCTGTTCTCCTCCGACCAGGCCCGCGAGGGGATGACAGCCTTCCTCGAACGACGGGACGCGGCGTGGGTGGTGTGAACACGGGTGTGGGTACGGGTGTGAGTACGGGGGCGACGGGTACGGCTGACCGCGCCCCGAAACAGGACCGCAGCCGGGCCACCCGGCAGCGGCTCCTGGAGGCCGCCGTGGCCTGCCTCGCCGAACACGGCTGGACCGGCTCCACGGTCGCCGTCGTCGCCGAACGCGCCGGCGTCTCCAGAGGCGCGGCCCAGCACCACTTCCCGACCCGCGAGGACCTCTTCACCGCCGCCGTCGAATACGTCGCCGAGGAACGCTCCACGGCCCTGCGCGCCCTGTTCCCGCAGGGCGCGGCCGACGACCGCAGAGCAGTCGTCTCCGCCCTCGTCGACCTCTACACCGGCCCCCTCTTCCGCGCCGCCCTCCACCTCTGGGTCGCCGCCTCCAACGAGGACCAGCTCCGCCACCGGGTGACGGAGCTGGAGGCCCGGGTGGGCCGCGAGACCCACCGCATCGCCGTCGACCTCCTGGCCGCCGACGAGACCCGCCCGGGCGCGAGGGAGACGGTCCAGGGGCTGTTGGACATGGCGCGGGGCCTGGGCCTGGCCAACCTCCTCACGGACGACCGGGCGCGGCGCGAGCGCGTGGTGACGCAGTGGGCGGCACTGCTGGACGAGGTGCTGGACAGCGCCCCGTAAGGGGCGCGGGGAACTGCGCGACCAGCCCCCACACACCCGCACCCGCCGACCCACCCCCCACCTAGTGGGCGATGTCCGCGAACCCCTCCACATCCTGCGGCTTCCGCACCCCCGGCCCCACATACTCCGCCGACGGCCGCACCAACCGCCCCGTCCGCTTCTGCTCGAGAATGTGCGCCGACCACCCCGCCGTCCGCGCACACGTGAACATCGACGTGAACATGTGCGCCGGCACCTCCGCGAAGTCCAGCATGATCGCCGCCCAGAACTCCACATTGGTGGCCAGCACACGATCCGGCCGCCGATTGTGGAGCTCCTCCAGCGCCGCCTTCTCCAGCGCCTCCGCGATCTCGAACCGCGGCGCGCCCAGCTCCCGCGCCGTCCGCCGCAGCACCCGCGCCCGCGGATCCTCCGCCCGGTACACCCGGTGCCCGAACCCCATCAGCCGCTCGCCACGGTCCAGCGCCCGCTTGACGTACCCCACCGCGTCCCCGGTCCGCTCGATCTCCTCGATCATCCCGAGCACCCGCGACGGCGCACCCCCGTGCAGCGGCCCCGACATGGCCCCCACCGCACCCGACAGCGCCGCGGCGACATCCGCACCGGTCGAGGCGATCACCCGCGCCGTGAACGTGGACGCGTTCATCCCGTGCTCGGCGGCCGAGGTCCAGTAGGCGTCCACAGCCGCCACATGCTTCGGATCCGGCTCCCCACGCCACCGGATCATGAACCGCTCGACCACCGAATGCGCCTTGTCGATCTCCCGCTGCGGCACCATCGCCAGCCCCTGCCCGCGCGCCGACTGGGCGACGTACGACAGCGCCATGACCGCGGCCCGCGCGAGATCCTCCCGGGCCTGCTCCGCATCGATGTCCAGAAGCGGCTTCAGCCCCCACACCGGCGCCAGCATCGCGAGCGCCGACTGCACGTCCACCCGGATGTCACCCGAATGGACCGGGATCGGGAACGGCTCGGCCGGCGGCAGCCCCGGATTGAACGCCCCGTCGACGAGCAGCCCCCACACGTTCCCGAACGAGACGTGCCCGACCAGATCCTCGATGTCGACGCCCCGGTACCGCAGGGCGCCTCCCTCCTTGTCCGGTTCGGCGATCTCCGTCTCGAACGCGACGACTCCTTCGAGCCCAGGCACGAAGTCGGACATGGGGCGGCTCCTCATGGGTGTAGGCGGAGGCAACTGCACCATAACTCCGAGTGCCAGACTTGGGGACCCCAGCGGCACTCAGTGCCACACTCTCTGCCGCTCCCAGGGTGCCGCACAGCGCGATACGGCAAGATGACGACGTGACCGATCGCGACGCCGCCGCCTCCGACGACCCCGTCCTCGACCCCGCCGCGATGCGCAAGCACTACCGGGCCGAGGGGCTCGAAGAGCACGACCTGGCCGCCCACCCCATGGACCAGTTCACCCGCTGGTTCGAACAGGCCGCACGGGCCGCCGCCGACGAGATGATCTACGAACCCAACGCGATGGTCCTCGCCACCGCCGACGCCGAGGGCCGCCCCAGCTCACGCACGGTCCTGATGAAGCAGTACGACACCCGCGGCTTCGTCTTCTACACCAACTACGACTCCCGCAAGGCCCAGGACCTCGCCGTGAACCCGTACGTCTCGCTGGTCTTCCCCTGGCACGCCATCGCCCGCCAGATCGTCGTCACCGGCACCGCCCGCCGCACCGGCCGCGACGAGACCGCCGCCTACTTCCGCACCCGCCCGCACGGCTCCCAGCTGGGCGCCTGGGCCAGCACCCAGTCCACGGTCATCTACTCCCGCGCCGAACTCGACGCCTCCTACGCGGAGCTCAGCGCCCGCTACCCCGAGGGCGAACAGGTCCCGGTCCCCCCGCACTGGGGCGGCTTCCGCATCGCCCCCCGGACCGTCGAGTTCTGGCAGGGCCGCCAGAACCGCCTCCACGACCGCCTCCGCTACGTCGCCGACCCCGCCGGCACCTGGCACGTGGAACGCCTCAGCCCCTGACACCCCCAGGGACCTGCGGGCCCCGCAAACGCAGACGACCCGCGAGCTCAGGTCCTTCCGCCATGTGGCGGAGAAGCCGGCCGGACGTACCGGCGAGCTCGCGGGTCGGGTGACTGCGTTGGATTAGGCCGGCTGCGTGCACGTCGTGCACGCGGGTCCGGCACCGCACATCGTGTGGTGGCGAGCCGCTAGCCCGCAGCCACCTCGCGCGTCCGGGTTTCACTCATTTACCCGATCACCTCCCTTCCACGTAGGGCCCACCCTAAGAAGCTGCCGGGAAGGACTCAACTGTTTTTCGGAGGTGTTTGCGGAGATGCTTCACACTGGGTTCTGTAGCTGTACCCGTCGCCCCGCTGTAGAAGCCGCAAGTTCCAGTGGCAGACGTTGAGGCGGCCTTGCGGTGTGGTGAGGCTGTGCTGCCCCCTGGCCCGGACGGAAATACGCCCAGTCCAGGCACCAGCCCACTTGCCCGAGGGGACGACGGCACGCACCAGGTCCCCGGTGACGTACCCGAAGTGCTGCTTGGTGCGGGAGCGCCGTAGGCGTGGGAAGCCGTACCGGTCGGGTGTGGTGCGGGCGTACGAGCCGCGTCCGGTGGCCTTGGCGACCAAGACCAGCTCAGGGAACCGTACGATCAGGTCTCCCGCCTCGTGGTCCAGGTGGCCGACGGCCAGTGCGTCGAGGGTGTGCGTCTTGCTGAGGCCGGTTGCCACACGGTTGGCCATGGTGAGGTGGCCGGACCAGGCATGTACGGGTCTGCCCAGCGTTTCCAACGTTTCCGCGAGTCGCGCTTGCGTCGAGTTCATCGCGGCGGCGTCCCGCAGGGGTGCCCTGAGCTGGTCAAGGATCTTGGCGAGGCGGTCGGGGCGGTGGGCGAGGAAGGACTCGACGGAGCGGTTGTCCTTGGCCTTGTTGCAGGGGACGCAGGCGAGGACGAGGTTGGTGATGCGGTTCGAGCCGCCTTGGCTGCGGGGCCGTACGTGGTCGATGTTCAGGGGGACGCCGGTGGCGCCGCAGTAGGCGCAGGTGCTGTTCCACTTGGCGTGGAGGTACGTGCGTGTGGTGCTTCCGGCCAGTGGGCCCTGGGCGTGTTCCGTGCCACGGAGACGGCGCCCCGCGCTCATGGAGTGGGTGTCGAAGGCCGTGCGTTCGAGGTGGATCTCGGTGACGGGTGCATAGCGGCAGAGGCGGTTCGCAAGGGAGAACGTGGTGTCGACGCGGTGGCGGAGGGACGGCGGGAGCCAGCCCTGTGCCACGCCGCGGTTGCTTGATCGCGGTGCTCGGTAGCGGCAGTTTGCCGAGCGCCGTCGATGTCGGTATCCGCCTCGTTGCCCCATGGCGTGGTGGATCTGGTCGCCCCGGTGCTGGAGTTCCATCGTGAAGAGTCCGCGTCGGACAGTGACGACACGGTCGTCTGTGCCTGGCTCCTTCTTCTCGTCGGTGAGGGCGAGTCCGGTGCCTTTGGAACCGGGGTCGATGCGTAGCTGCAAGCCGTCGACGGCCGATTCGGCGAGTGTGCGGTCCTTCAGCCGGATGGCGAAGGGCGTCTGTCGTACGACGACGGCTCGCCCTTTGCGGAGGAGTTCACGGGCGCGGGCCGGGTGGCAGGGCATGAGCGGACGCCCGTCCCTGGAGAGAACGAAGACTCTGCCGTCGCCGCTTCCGCCCGCGTACTGCGGTGTGTGCGCGGGAGCGTCACCGCTCCCGTTCTCTGCCGCCTGCGCCACCGTGGCGGCGTGCTTGGCGTGTCGCCGACGGGCCTTGGTGCCGGTCCCGTCGGTCTCCCCTCGCCCATGTTCCCTGCCGGTGTCCCGCGCGGTGGCGGGGTGTCCGTGAGCCGTTTCGTCCCTGCTCCCGGGGGTGTCTGCTCTCACGGGTTCCAGAGCAGGCTGCTGAGGAAGCACAGCCTGGTGGGTCTGCTCGCCTGTGGGAAACGTAGTCATCGGGGGCACCTCCCTGATCCTGTGATCTCGATGACTGGGGCTGGTCACTCCGCGGCCTTTGTGGCTGGGGAGCGAGTGACCTCCCTTCTTCGGTGTGCAAATGAAGCTACTGATCCGGGTCGCAGATGTTGCCTTGATCGAACCGAAGTCGCTCGTTTATGCGGATCTCGCCGCTTTCCCGAACGTGCACGTGATTTTCCTGCTAACTGCCGCGTAGCCTGCTCGGCTGTGGACAGAGAGGGTGGTGCTCGGCAGCTTCGGCTGATCGGCGAGACGGTGGAGATCGCGAAGGCCCTGGGTGTGGAGGTGTGGCTGCGCGGGGGTTGGGCCATGGACTTCTTCATCGGCGAGGTTACGCGTGACCATGTGGACATCGACTGGTTCGCCTGGGCGGAGGATGCTCCTGCGCTGACCGGCGAACTGCTGCGTTCTGGCCATGAGCTGCTGTCCGGGTCGCCTGCCGACCAGCAGCGTGATTTCTGCAAGCAAGGCGTGGAGAGCAGCTTCGCTCTCTTGAGCAAGGACCGGTCAGGGCGGGTTGTGGTCGCTGGCGGTCCCTGGGCCGGGGCGGTGTGGCCGGAGGGCATGCTCGATGCTCCAGTTGGCCATATCGGGGCGCTCTGGTGCCGGATCATCAGTCCGTGCGCCCAGATCAAGATCAAGCAGATGATGCCGGTCTGGGTTCCGGGGCGGCCCCGTCGCAGGAAGGACACCGAGGACATCGCCACGCTGGAAGCGGCACTGCGGGAACAGGGGACCTGCCCGGCATGAGGGCGTGAACACGTGTGCAGCCACCGGCGCCTGCACGTGGCAGGACGGGTGCGCTTATGTGGGATCGATGACGACGAGGGCCGGCGGTTGCTGAGGATCATTCGCCGCGGTTCCGGCTCGGCGGTGACCTGGCGGCGCGCGCAGACGGTGCTGCCGTCTTGCGATGCTGCTCGACAACTTCTCCCCGGACCTGGCGGAACAAGCACGCCGCAGGCGAACGACTCCGCGAGATCGTCAACAGGGCGAACGTTGCCTGCTGCGGCACTGGATGGCCGAGCGAGCCCCACTAGCGTTCTGTGCATGACAGAACAACACGTGGGTGGGTTTCGGGTCCGGCTGGTGGACGGGGCCGACGCGCTGGAGGAGTGGCGGTACGTGCACAACGTGGTCGTGCCGCCGGCCGCGATGTCGGTGGGGGAGGTGCGGGAGCGGCTCGCGCGTGGGTACCGGCTGGAGAACGCGTACGACGGGGACGTACTCGTGGGGTGTTCGACCGTGCGGCCTGTCGTCGACGGGGTGGTGACGGTGATCGCGCGGGTGTTGCCGGAGTTCCGGCGCCGGGGGTTCGGGGCGGCCCTGTACGAGCATGCGCTGGCGTACGCGCGCGTGCAGGGGGCCGAGGCCGTCGAGACGTGTGTGCTGGGCGTCAACGAGGACGGGGTGCGGTTCGCCCTGCGGCGCGGGTTCGTCGAGGTCGAGCGGTACGTGCTCGACGGGGAGAGCGACGAGTGGGTGGATCTGCGGCTACCGCTGTGAAGCGCTGGTGGGCGGCGGGTTGCAACGATTCCTTCAATCTTGCGGGAACACAGTGTGGGCTGCGTCACGTTCGAGTTGAATGAAGGGCAGCGAGTGAGCCTGATGGGGGTCCAGGTGAGTGCTTCCCGGCGTAGTGGGGCCACGGACGAGTTGGGGCCCGACGAGCCCGAGCCGGAGCCGGAGCGGGATGTTCCGGAGGACTCGGGCGGTTCCGACCTGCTCGCGGCGCTGCTCGACGGCATGGACGCGGCACTGTGTGCCTTCGACGCGGACGGGTTCGTCACCCACTGGAACCGCGAGGCCGAGCGGATCCTGGGCTGGACGGCGGCCGAGGCGGTGGGCCGGCAGGGGTTCGCCGGATGGGCGGTGCGTGAGGCGGACGCGGACGAGGTCGAGGGGCGGCTGCTGTCCGCCATGCACGCTCCCGGGCGCCAGGTGCACGAGTTCGCGCTGCTGACCAAGGACGGCGGGCGGGTGCTCGTACGGACGCAGTCGGCGGCCGTGCGCGGGCCGGACGGGAAACCGGCGGGCGTGTACTGCGCGTTCAGCGAGGTGCACGCGCAGATCGACCTGGAGCGGTCGATCGCGCTGAGCGAGGCGCTGTTCGACGACGCGGCCTGGGGGGTCGTGGTCGTGGACGCGGATCTGCGGCCCGCCGTGGTCAACGCGTATGCCGCGCGGGCACTCGGTATCGGGCGTACGTCGGCGCTCGGGCGGCCGCTGGGGGAGTTGCTGGCGCTGGGTGTGGAGGACCTGGAGAGCGCGCTGACGCATGTGCTGGCCGAGGGTGCGCCGCCCGCGCCGGCCGAGATGTGGGTGAGCGTGCGGACACCGGAGGGCGAGCAGCGGCGCTGCTGGCGGTCGGGGTTCCTGCGGATGGCGTCGCCGCTGGCGGAGGAGCCGGTGCCGCTCGGGGTGGGCTGGCTGTTCCTGGACGTCACGGAGGCCAAGCAGGCGGAGCAGGAGGCGGCGATGCTGCGCTTCCGGGCCAACCAGCTGCATCGTGCGGCCCGTGCGGCCGCGGAGTGCGAGGACCCGGCGGAGGCGGCGACCGTCCATCTGGACTTCGCGCTGGCCGGGTTCGCCGACCATGCGGTGATCGACCGGGTGGTGGGCGGTTCCCGGGCCGACGGGGAGGTGGGGCCGGTGCGGCTGGTGCGGATCGCGGCCACGCCGTCCGGGACGCCGGGGCCGAGCATGCTGACGGGCGCCGCGGGGCTGCCGGTGCGGTACGAGGAGGGGCATCCCGCGTTGCAGTGCGTGGTGCGGGCCGGGAGTGTGCGGGCGGACGCCGGTTCGGTGCCGCTGGACCGGGCGCGGGCCTGGGCGCTGGACCGGCAGTGGCCCGGCGACGCGGTGCACGCGTTGTGCGCGGTGCTGCGCAGCCGGGGGCGGACGCTGGGCGTCGTGACGTTCCTGCGCGGGTCGGGCCGCAGCCGTTTCGAGCGCGCGGACGCGACGTACGCCGAGGACGTGGCCGTGCGTATCGCGACCGCGCTGGACCTCGCCCACCTGGAGAAGGACCGGCAGCAGTGACGGCCGGTCAGTGCTGGTAGAAGATCCGGTCGCGGTACTCCTCGAACACGCGGGCGTTCCACTCGTGGCCGCCGTCGACGTTGCCGGAGCGCAGCAGCGGGGGTTCGGTGCCGCGGTCGGCGAGGGTGGCGGCGGTGGTGGCCAGGACCGCCTGGAGCAGGGCGCTGGTGACGACGGTGGAGGCGGGCGCGAAGGGCGCGGGGATGGTGTCGAGGGTGAGTTCGGCGTCCCCGACGGCGATCTTCGAGTCGAGGACGATGTCGCAGTGGTCCTTGAGGTAGGTGCCCGAGGCGTGCCGGGAGGTGGTCTCGGCGGCGTACGCGACCGATGTCACGCCGATGACCTTGGCGCCGCGGTCGCGGGCGCTGACGGCCATCTCGACGGGCAGGGCGTTGCGGCCGGACAGGGAGATGATCACGAGGGCGTCGCCGGCGCGGAGGGGCGAGGTGTCGAGGACGGCGGTGGCGAGTCCGTCGACGCGTTCGAGGCGGGAGCCGAGGGTGGCGGGCATCACGTCGACGCCGACGAGGCCGGGGGCGGCGAGGAGGTTCATGAGGGCGAGGCCGCCGGCGCGGTAGACGACGTCCTGGGCGGCGAGGGAGGAGTGCCCGGCGCCGAAGGCGAAGAGGCGGCCGCCGGCGGCGACGGTGTCGGCGAGGAGGGTGCCGGCGGCGGCGATGGCCTCGGCCTCCTCGTCGCGGACCCGTTGCAGGAGGCCGATGGCGGCGTCGAAGAACAGGTCGGCGGGCGTGCCGTCGCTCATGCGGTGCCCCTTCGCAGCGTCAGCGTCAGCGTGTGTGTGTCGCGGATCACCCTCAGGTCTGGACCAGTGCGGTGTCAATACGGCCGGTGGTTCGCGCGGCCGGGGGCCGTCGCGGGACACGGCTGGGGAGTGCCCCGTTTTTCCGGTGTCCCCCGCTTGTCAGTGGGATCCGGCAGAATTGGTTCCAGGGCCAGCGCACGCCGCCGGGGCTTCCGGCAGAGGTAATCGAGGGGCACGAATGTCCGGACTGATCGACACCACGGAGATGTATCTCCGCACCATCCTCGAACTCGAAGAGGAAGGCGTCGTCCCCATGCGCGCCCGCATCGCGGAGCGGCTCGACCAGAGCGGGCCGACGGTGAGCCAGACGGTGGCACGGATGGAGCGGGACGGCCTGGTGTCCGTCGCGACCGACCGTCACCTGGAGCTGACCGACGAGGGGCGCAGGCTGGCGACGCGTGTGATGCGCAAGCACCGGCTCGCCGAGTGCCTGCTGGTCGACGTGATCGGCCTGGAGTGGGAGCAGGTGCACGCCGAGGCGTGTCGCTGGGAGCACGTGATGAGCGAGGCCGTGGAGCGGCGGGTGCTCGAACTGCTGCGGCACCCGACCGAGTCGCCGTACGGCAACCCGATCCCGGGCCTGGAGGAGCTGGGCGAGAAGGACGGCGCGGACCCGTTCCTGGACGAGAGCATGGTCTCGCTGGCCGACCTGGACCCGGGCGCGGACGGCAAGACGGTGGTCGTGCGCCGGATCGGCGAGCCCATCCAGACCGACGCCCAGCTGATGTACACGCTGCGGCGGGCGGGTGTGCAGCCCGGTTCGGTGGTGAGCGTGACGGAGTCGGCCGGCGGGGTGCTGGTGGGCAGCGGCGGCGAGGCGGCCGAGCTGGAGGCGGACGTCGCCTCCCACGTGTTCGTCGCCAAGCGCTGAGCGCTGAGCGCCAAGCACCAAGCGCTGAGCGCCGGAACCGGAGCGGCGCCGTAATCGGATCATCGTTCAACTTCCGTTGCTCGCAGGGAAGTTGACGCCCGTCGTCGACGTCCCTCCCCGGTGTGTCGAACGCGTCGATTCCAAGATTCAGTGCGCCGAATCGCAGCGCTGGAACGTTTCGCGTGCGAGGCTGTCGCGAGAGGCATATGACCTGAGGGGGCGGGGAGGATGTGCCGGAGACGTGAACACGGACGTGTGCGACGTGCGCACGGGCGTGGGATTGGCCCCGGCACCTTTCGGTACCGGGGCCTGTCCTCCCCGGTGCTGACCCGGAGCCCCGAGCTCCCAGGGTCATCCCCTCGGACCGTTTTCCCCGAGCGGTCCGCCCCCCGCAGAACAAATCCCCCCGGCGGCGCCGATCATGCCTGGGGAGGGGTCACTCGAATGAGGGGTGTTGCCCGCAGGAACCCGATTTTCGAATAGGGGTTCGATAGTCTGCAGTGGTACCGAAGCACCACGAAGCGATACGAGGCGACACTAGGCACGCGGAGCTAGGGGGGTGCCAGGCCCATGGCACGGCGCATCGACGTGACAGGAGCCGGCGGCGTACACCTCGCCGCCTGGGAGTTCGCGGACCCGCCCAAGTCGGAGGATCCGGGCCACTCGTTTCCCGGCGTGCTGTTACTGCACGGCCTGATGGGCCGTGCCTCGCACTGGGCGTCCACCGCCCGCTGGCTCGCCGGCCGGCACCGTGCCGTCGCCCTCGACCAGCGCGGCCACGGCCAGAGCGACAAGCCCCCGCAGGCCGTCTACACCCGCGAGGCGTACGTCGAGGACGCCGCGGCCGCCGTCGAGCAGCTGGGCCTCGCCCCGGCCGTGCTCATCGGCCACGCCATGGGCGCGCTGACCGCCTGGCAGCTCGCCGCCAAGCGCCCCGAACTGGTGCGGGGCCTGATCATCTGCGACATGCGGGCCTCCGCACTCGGCGCGGCCTCGCAGCGCGAGTGGGCCGACTGGTTCAAGGCCTGGCCCGTGCCCTTCGCCACGCTCGCCGACGTACGCAAGTGGTTCGGCGAGGACGACCCCTGGGTGGAGCGGCCGAACCCCGCGCGCGGCGAGTTCTACGCCGAGGTGATGCACGAGTGCGCCGACGGCTGGCGGCCGGTGTTCGACCCCGACCGGATGCTGAGGTCCCGGGAGACCTGGGTGTACGACGCGCACTGGGAGGAGCTGGCCCAGGTGCCGTGCCCCACGCTGGTCGTGCGCGGGGTGGACGGCGAGCTGGGCCGGGCGGAGGCACAGGAGATGGTCCGGGTGCTGCCCAAGGGGGAGTACGCCGAGGTGGCCGACGCGGGGCATCTGCTGCCGTACGACCGGCCGGATGCCTGGCGGGCGGCTGTCGAGCCGTTTCTCGATCGGGTGGGGGAGTGAGAGCCAGCTCCCCGTGACGCCCGTCCGCGGACCGGCGCCGGCCGGCCAGGCCCGCCACGCCGGCCAGGTCAGGTGAGGCCGGTGGGCTCGATCGGCTCGGTCGGGTCGGTCAGGACGAGCGGCTCCGCGGCGGTCCGGGTACGGGGTCGGGTGCCTGGCGCAGGACGGCGAGGGTTTCCTGGACGGTCCGGCGCACCCGCGGGTCCCCCGTGACGTCGCGCTGGTCGATGGTGCGCAGCCCGAGCATCGGGAGGGGGACGTTGAGGGCTGTGGCGCCGGCGGCCCGCAGGACGGTGGTGAGCTGGTGCTCCGCCCCCTGCGAGTGGTAGCCGACGACCAGGCCCGCGACGGGCTTGCCTGCCAGTGCGCAGTGGTCGCGGGGGCGGGAGAGCCAGTCGATGGCGTTCTTCAGCGCCGCCGAGATGCCGGCGTTGTAGACGGGGGTGAGGACGAAGAGGCTGTCGGCGCTGCCGACCTGTGCGCGCAGGGCGGCGACCTGCGGTGGCGGCCGGTCGGTGTCCAGGTCCTCGTTGAACAGGGGCAGTCCGTCCAGGCCGGCGGCGAGGACCAGCTCGTGCCCGGGACCGGCCTGGGCGAGAGCGGTCCGGGCGATCAGGGTGGTCACGGACGCGGCGCGCAGACTGCCGGAGATGACCAGCGTGCGGTGGACGGGGCGGCGGATGGACACGGTGTCTGCCTCCATCAGCCCGCGCTGCCGTGGCCGGGGCGGGCGTCGCCGGGGCGCGCGGGGCCGGGGTGAGCGTGGCCCGGGTGCGGGACGTCCTCCAGGGCCTCCAGCGCCGCGGCCGGCAGCTCGACGGCGGCCGCGGCGATGTTCTGGGCGAGGTGCTCGCGGGTCGACGTGCCGGGGATGAGGCAGATGGTGGGGGAACGGTGCAGCAGCCAGGCGAGGGCGACCTGCCGGGCGGAGGCGCCCAGGGCCGAGGCGACGTCTTCGAGGACCTGGAGCTGAAGGGGACGGAACCCGCCCAGCGGCCAGAAGGGCACGAAGGCGATGCCCTGCCGGGCGCACCAGTCCACCAGGCTGTCGTCAAGCCGGTGGGCGATGTTGTAGTGGTTCTGGACGGCGACCACGGGCGCGATCTCCTGGGCGGCCTCCACCTGGCCCTGGCTGACGTTGCTGACGCCCAGGTTGCGGATCAGCCCCTGTTCGCGCAGTTCGGCCAGCACGGTGAACGGCTCGACGATGTCCGCCGGTTCAAGGGTGTCGGTCATCCGCAGGTTGACCAGGTCGATCGCGTCCAGGCCGAGGTGTCCGAGGTTGTCGTGGACGGCCTGGACCAGTTCCGGACGGGAGAGCGCGGCGGGCCAGCCGCGGTCGGGGGTCCGGCGGGCACCGACCTTGGTGGCGATGTGGAGTCCGTCGCGGTAGGGGTGCAGGGCTTCACGGATGAGTCCGTTGACGAGGTGCGGGCCGTAGTAGTCGCTGGTGTCCAGATGGGTGATCCCGGCGTCGGCCACGTCGCGCAGCACGGCGAGTGCCTCGTCGCGGTCGCGCGGCGGGCCGTAGGCCATCGGCCCGGCGAGCTGGAGCGCGCCGAAGCCGACGCGGGTGACGGTGAGGGTGTCCGACAGGCGCAGGGTGCCGCCGGGAAGTTTCGCGTTCACGGAAGGGGGCTCCTGGGAGAGCGGTGATGCAGGGCGGTGTTCGATGTGCGGGCGGGGCGTCCGGGGCGTCCGGGAGAGGCGCCGCCCGCTCCCCCACAGTGCCGATCCACCCGGAGAGAAACCAACCGGACCGGCGATGTCCGGGGCGAACTTCCACGGACCGTCGATATGCCTGCCCGTATCTCCACCATGGACCAGAGCTACAGGCGCATCGTGTATGACCCCGCACCAGGACACCCGCACGCCACGGACGAGAGACGCCGTCCCGGCACCCCGCGCCCCCGGCCCGTCACCCCTTGCTGACAGCCGTCAGGATCTCCGGCAGGCCGGCCGCCGTACGCGGTGCCGCCAGGCGCAGCCCCGCCCACGTGGTGGCCGCTCCGTATGCCGCCCCCACCGGCAGCAGCAGCCAGGTCCACTCCTCGCCCCCCGCGCGCACGTTCAGCGCGATCGTCAGGGCGATGACGGGCGAGCAGAGCAGGGCCGCCGAGACCATGCCGCCGAAGACCGCGATCCAGGCGAGGCCGGCCTGGCCGGGGGCGACGTTCTTGTGGCCCTCCTGCGGGATGGAGTACGGGAAGCGGGCCGAGGTCCACGCGCCGGTCGCCAGCATCGCGCCGAGCAGGGCGAAGGAGAGGCCGAGCACCTCGGGCAGCCGGGGCCAGTCGCCCAGCAGGGCGGTGGTCAGGACGGTCACCAGCGTGGCGTACGGCAGGGTGATCACCAGCAGGGCCAGCGCCCGCCCGCGCAGCTCCGCGTAGGCGTCCCGCGGGGACGAGATGGTCGTCGCCACCATCCAGAAGGCGGAGGTGTCCTGCCCGAACTGGTTGTACATCTGGATGCCGAGCATTCCGGCGGCGAAGCACGCGAAGTAGATCGACCCGGTGCCCTGCAGGGCGTTGAAGACGGGCACGATCAGGCCGATGGCCAGCGAGGTCACCCAGGCGGCCTTGGTCTTGGGGTCGCGCCACACGTAGCGCAGGCTGCGCGCCATGACCGTGCCCGTGCGCCCGCCGGGCAGCAGCCGCCCCAGCCCCCCGCCTTCCGGTGAACGACCCCGGGCGGCCGATTCGGGCGCCTGCAGCGTGGAACCGTCGGGTGCGGTCATCAGCCGGGTCAGGGTCCGCGCCCAGGCGCCGACCAGCAGCGCCAACGCGGCCAGGGACAGGCCGAGTTGGAGGACCGCGGGGCCGTACGACCCCTCGCTCGCCGCGTGCACCGCGCCGATCGCCGACGCGGGCGGCAGCCACCGCACCACGTCGGCCACCGGCGCGAGCCTGCCGAGTCCGGCCGAACCGAGGCTCTGGGCACCGAAGTTGACGAGCTGCGCCCCGACGGCGATGACCAGGCCGCTCAGGACGGCCAGGTCCCGTCCCTTGCGGCTGCTGAGCAGCCGTACGTTCGCGGTGGCCACGGCGCGCGCGAGGGCCACGCAGACCAGCAGCGCGAGGGGGACGGCGACGACCGCGACGCCGTAGCCGGCCGGACCGTGCGCCACCGCCGCCGCGCAGCCCACCAGCAGCAACAGGCTGAACACGGGGCCGATGCCGATCAGCGAGGCGGCCAGCAGGGCCCGCACCAGCGGCCGGGGCCGCAGCGGGAGCATCACCAGCCGGGTCGGGTCCAGGGTCTCGTCGCCGCCCGGGAAGAACAGCGGCATGAACGCCCACCCCAGGGCGAGCACCGCGGCCGCCGGTACGGCCACCGCGTCCGCGTGCGCGTGCCCGCGCAGCAGGACCAGGCCCAGCAGTTGCAGTGCCGCGAACAGCAGCGCGAGGACCGCCGACGCGACGAACGCGGCCCGTCGGCCGCCGGACTGCCGCAGCCCGTTGCGCAGCAGCGACAGCTTCAGCCGTACGACGGTGGCGGTCACGTCCGTCATCGGGCCGCCCCGCCGCCCAGCCAGTCCAGGTCGGAGGCCGCGTCCCGGCCGCTCGCCCCGACCAGCTCCAGGAACGCGGCCTGCAGGGTGGGATGCGCCCCGCGCACCTCCTCCAGCGTGCCCGTCGCGCGGATCCGCCCGGCGGCCAGCACGGCGACCCAGTCGCACAGCGACTCGACGAGTTCCATCACGTGGGAGGAGAAGACGACGGTCGCGCCGGAGGCGGTGTAGCGCTCCAGCACGCCCCGGATGGTCTGCGCGGACACCGGGTCGACGCCCTCGAACGGCTCGTCCAGGAAGAGGACTTCGGGGTTGTGGAGGAGAGCGGCGGCGAGCCCGATCTTCTTGCGCATGCCGGTCGAGTAGTCGACGACGAGTTTGTGCTGGGCGCCGGCGAGGTCGAGCACGTCCAGGAGCTGGGTGGCCCGCTTGTCGACCTCGGCGCCGGGGAGGCCGCGCAGCCGGCCGCTGTAGCCGAGCAGTTCGCGGCCGGAGAGCCGCTCGAAGAGGCGGAGACCTTCGGGGAGGACGCCGATGCGGGCCTTCACGGCCACCGGGTCCCGCCACACGTCGTGGCCGACGACCTCGACGGATCCCTGGTCCGGGCGGAGCAGCCCGGTCACCATGGACAGGGTGGTGGTCTTGCCGGCGCCGTTCGGCCCCACGAGCCCGACGAACTTCCCCGCGGGCAGCGACAGGTCGATCCCGCCGACGGCCACCTGTTGCCCAAACCGTTTCCAGAGCCCACGAACACGTACGGCATCGGTCATGGGTGAACCCTAAGGGGGCGGCGAGGTTCCGAGGGTGCGGCGGGTGGGGGCTGAGGTGGGGGAGTGGGGACGCATGTGAGACACGGCTGGACAGCGCCCCGTCAGGGGCGCGGGGAACTGCGCGATCAGCCACGATGCACCCGCAGCCGCCCACGACACCGCACCCGGCACAGCCCAACAGGCGCCCTACCGATCCCTCCCGCACGCATAAGCCAACGGCGAGATCAACTCCTCCGCATCCGGCAGCCACCGGTTCGCGGCCGTCGGCCGGCACGCCCACTGCACCGCCCCCCGCGAGCCGTACCGCGTCGGCGGCGCGGGAACGTACGCCCCCTCGCCCAGCGCCGTGAGGTCCAGTGACGCCGGTGACCAGCCGATCTTCCGTACCAGATCCGGCACCTTCACCGCCGCACCCGGCAGCACGAAGAACTGCATCCGGCGGTCGGGGGTGAGCGTCACCGGCCCCAGCGTCAGCTCCATCCGCTCCATGCGCGCCAGCGCGAGAAACCCCGCCGTCTCCGGGACGGACAGCGCGTCGAAGGTACGTCCCGTCGGCAGCAGGATCGACGCCGTCGGCTGCTTCTGCCACATCCGGCGCGCCACCGTCGCACTACCGGTGGCCTGCGTCGCCCAGTCCGGGCGCGCTGCGTGCGCGCCGGGCGCGACGCACGCGACCTCACCACAGGAACAGCGTTGCACCCCCTCGACCGCTTCCAGCCAGGTGCCGGGGAAGACGTCCCAGTGGCGCTCCTCGGCGTAGCGTACGGCGGTGTCCAGCAGCGATTCCCCGCGCTGCTTCGGAATCTGAGCGGCTTCGGCGCCGACGATCGTCTCTTCCACGCTCAACACAACTCCCGCACCCACCTGGAGTTACGGGCGTAACGCGCGCGGGGGAGGAGCATCTTCTCCGTAACTGGGGCGCATGGATGCATGTGCGGGGGCGCGCAGGAGGAACCGGGGCGTGAGCGGGTAGTCACACGTGGGGGGTCGGTGGCGGTCGTCCCCGCAATTCCGCTGCCTTTACCCGGCAATCCTCGCATGTCCCGCATTTTCGGTATGTCCGCTGGGCAGTGATCGCAAAGGCCGGATCTTTTCCCTACAGGGAGTTCGCAGGGGGTACGCCATGGCCGCAAGGCCGCTTGTCGCGCGGCAGCCGAACGAACGGTTGCAGGCGCTCATCCAGGAGGCGGGGTGCTCGAACGCCGGGCTGGCCCGCCGGGTCAACATGTGCGGCGCCGAGCACGGTCTCGACCTCCGGTACGACAAGACGTCCGTGGCGCGCTGGCTGCGCGGCCAGCAGCCGCGGGGCCGGGCGCCCGCGATCATCGCCGAGGCGCTGGGCCGCAAGCTGGGCCGGACGGTCACGATCGACGAGATCGGCATGGCCAACGGCAAGAACCTCGCGTCGGGGGTCGGTCTCCAGTTCTCGCCGACGGTACTGGGGGCCATCGAGCAGGTCTGCGAGCTGTGGCGCAGCGACGTGGGGCGCCGGGACTTCCTGTCCGGGTCGTCCGTGGCCGCGTCCGCGCTCGTCGAGCCCAGCCGGGACTGGCTGATCTCGGCGCCGGACGCGCAGGTGGCACGGCAGGCGGGGCCGCGGGTGGGCCAGTCCGACGTGGCCGCCGTGAAGGCGATGACACAGGCGCTGACGGATCTGGACCACCAGTTCGGCAGCGGGCATGTGCGCCCGGTCGTCGTGCACTACCTCAACAGCGTCGTCTCCGGGCTGCTGGCCGGCTCCTACCGGGAGTCCGTGGGGCGGGAGTTGTTCGCCGCGGTCGCCCGGCTCACCGAGCTGGCCGGGTACATGGCGGTGGACACCGGTCAACCCGGGCTCGCCCAGCGGTACTACATCCAGTCGCTGCGCCTCGCGCAGGCGGCGGGCGACCGCGGCTACGGCGGCTACGTGCTCGCCTCCTCCATGAGCCACCTCGCCGCCCAGCTCGGAAACCCGCGTGAGATCGCCCAGTTGGCGAGGGCGGCGCAGGAGGGGGCGCGTGGTCGCGTGACCCCGCGCGCGGAGGCGATGTTCTTCGCGGCCGAGGCCCGGGGCCACGCCCTGCTGGGCGACGTGCGGTCGGCGCAGCTGGCGTCCGGGCGGGCGGCGTCGGCGATGGAGGCGGCCGATCCGGCGTCCGGGGACGACCCGGCGTGGATCAGGCACTTCGACGAGGCCTACCTGGCCGACGAGTTGGCGCACTGCCACCGCGACCTGGGCCAGGCCGAGGCGGCCGCCAGGTGTGCGCAGCAGTCGCTGGACGGACACCCGGAGACCCGGGCCCGGCGCCGGGCGATCGGCTATGTGCTCCTCGCCACAGCGCAGGTGCAGCAGCGCGAGATCGAACAGGCCTGCGCCACCGGGACGAAGGCGGTCGAGCTGCTGGAGACGGTCCGCTCCAACCGGGGCGCCGAGTACCTGGAGGACTTCCAGCAGCGACTGGAGCCGTTCCGGGACGAACCGGTGGTCAGGGAGTTCGGGGCACGCCTGGACCTGCAGGCGGCCGCATGAATTCCTGCCCCGCGGCTGCGTGAACATGTGGGAAACCACACCTTGCCGTGGAAGAAGCGGCATATACAGCGCACCGCGGGGCGGTTCTGTTACTGCCGTCACAGGGAACAAGATCGCGCCCTCGGCTGCGTGGCACCTTGCTGAGGGGACCCGGTAGCGTGAGCCCGATTCACAAGGTCCCCCATTAGTAGGAGTCCCGGTGACGCAGAGTGGACAGGGCGAGCCCGCGCGCGAAGGCATCGTGCTGCCCTCCGACGGTGGCGAGCCGCTGCTGCCGGGTATGACGGGCAGCCCGGTCCCCGTCGCGCAGCCGCCCGCCCCGGCCGCCGCGCCGTCCGAGGGCCGGTCCTGGGGCCAGCCGTGGGGCCCCGGCCACCAGCAGGGCTCGCAGCCCGAGCCGCCCGGCCAGGGCTGGCCGCAGGCGGCCGGCCAGGAGTGGGCCGCTCCGGAGCAGCTGCCGGCCGCCTGGAACGCCCAGTCGCACGCCGCCCAGCTCCACACCGACCAGGCCCAGGCCCCCGGCGCCGGTCCGCTCCCGCCGGAGAGCGCGCCCGCTCCGTCGTACGGCGGCGGCTACGAGCAGTCGTACGGCTACGGCGCTCCCCAGCCCCAGCAGCCCTACGGCGCCCCGCTGCCCCCGGCCGCCGGCCAGGACCCCTACGGCGTTCCGGGCGCCGCGCTGCCGCCCGCCGTCCCGCAGGGGGGCCACGGCGGCTACGGTGCCGCGCTGCCGCCCGCCGACGAGGGCGCGACCCAGTTCATACCGCCGGTGCCCGCCGCGCCGGTGGACGAGGGCGCCACGCAGTTCATACCGCCCATACCCGCGGGCTCCGAGGGGGCCACCCAGCTCATCCCGCCGGTGGGCCCCGGGATGCTGCCGCCCGAGATGTCCCACGAGCAGACCGCCTACCTCGGCGGCCGCCCCGCCCCCGCGGCGCACTCCGACGCCGACGCCACGCAGTACATCGCGCCGTACCCGGCCGGCGGCCCGCAGGACGGCGGCGACCGGCAGCCGCCCGCCGAGTTCGACAACCTCTTCCGCAGCGGGCCCGGCGGCGAGCCCCCGGCCGCGTCCACGGCCCAGCTGCCGCGCTTCCAGCAGCAGCCCCAGGGCGGCTACCAGCAGCCGCCGGCGTACACCCCGCCCCCGGTCTCGTACGACCACCACGACCACCACGACGACGACGGCGGCCGGGGCCGCGGTGGCAGATCGAAGGTGCCGCTGATCGCGGCCGTCGGGATCGGCATCGCCGTGCTCGGCATCGGCGCCGGGGCCCTGTTCAGCGGCGGCGGGGACTCGGACAACTCCGGCAAGACGGTGGCCGCGTCCGCCCCGGCCTCCGACGGTTCCTCGTCGGCCGCGGCCGACCCCGCGAAGGCGCAGGCCGTCGCCCTGGACAAGCTGCTCGCCGACAGCGGCAGCAGCCGGGCCTCGGTGATCAACGCCGTCGCCCAGGTGAAGCAGTGCAGGAACCTCGACAGCTCCGCCTCCGACCTGCGCAACGCCGCCCAGCAGCGCACCGACCTGGTCACCCGGCTGGCGAAGCTGTCCGTCGACAAGCTGCCGGGCAACGCCGAGCTGAGCACCTCGCTCACCAAGGCCTGGCAGGCCTCCGCGAACGCCGACAACCACTACGCGGCCTGGGCCGACCAGGCCAAGGGCAAGCACGGCTGCCGCAAGGACCAGGCCCGCACCACCGGCCAGACCGCCGCCGGCAACCGGGAGAGCGGCACCGCCAGCAGCCAGAAGGTGAAGGCGGCCGCGCTGTGGAACACGATCGCGAGCAAGTACGGCCTGACCCAGCGGCAGCCGACCCAGCTGTGACCCGGCCGGCGCGCGCGGGTGCGCGTGCCGGTCAGCTGAGGTCGGCGTTCTCCAGGATCTTGGTCATGTCCAGGGCCTGCTTGTTCGACGACTGCAGCAGGCCGCTCCGGACCGTCTGGACGTTCACGTCGGCGTTGACCAGCCGGGCGAAGCCGGCCGCGGCGAGCTTGCCCTGGTAGGGCCAGGTCAGGGACGGGGTGAGGCCGCCGGTGGAGACCTTCAGGCCGTCGTTGAGGGTGCGCCGCACACTGTCGGAGCTGACCTCGCCGTCGCCGATCTTCTCCAGCACGGCGGTGAGGACCTGGTAGGCGATCCAGGTGGTCTGCACGCCGGCGTCGGCCGGGTCGATCCGGTTGTCGCCGAAGGCCTCCTTGCTGATGACCTTCTTCATCTCGTCCCAGCGCTTGTCCGAGGCCACCGGGTACCAGCCGGTGATGTACGACCCCTCGTAGGGGCCGGCCGCACCGCCGGTGGAGTTGATCACCGTCTGGTCGACGCTGCCGACCTCGGCGGCCGTCTTCACCTTCGGGTAGTCCTGGCGCGCCCGCTGGAAGTTGTCCATGAAGGTGGCCGTGCGGTCGCCCAGCTCGGGCACCACGCAGCCGGTCTTCGCCGCGTCCGAGGTGGCGCTCTCCAGCGCCTTCTGCGACTGCTGGTCGTACTCGGTGAGGTCCTCGGCCGCGAGCTGGTCGACCGCCTTGGCGTGGCCGCCCGCCTGCAGGCCGGAGTCGAGCAGCTGGGGCAGCTGGTCGCCGGCGATGCTGTCCGGGCGGACCAGGGTGACCGGGCCGCAGGAGTCGGCCAGCGCCTCCCCGAGTCCGGCCAGCAGGGTGAGCGAGCCGCCGTTGACCGGGTAGGAGACGGGGCTGGTGAACTCGTTGTTCGACGCCCCGTAGCCGCCTATGTAGGGGATGGCCGCGCCCTCCAGCGGGGCGAAGTAGGAGTCGCCGAACTGGCTGTAGGAGCCGACCACGGCGACGACGTTCTCGTCGACCGCGCGCTGGGCGCAGGTCGCGGCGCCCACGCTGGAGTTGTGGTCGTTGCAGGTGAGGAGCTTGAGCTTGTGGCCGTGGATGCCGCCCTGGGAGTTGACCCACTTGATGTAGGCCGAGGCCATGGCGGGCATACCGGGCTTGTTGGTGGCGCTGGTTCCCTGCGGCGCCCAGGTCATGACCTTGATCGAGTCGTCCGTCGAGGTCGACATTCCTGGGATGACGCCGCAGCCCGCCGCGAGTGCGGCACAGGCCGTCATGGCCACCGCGGACAGAGCGGTGGCTCTGACGCGCCGGTGGGCCGCGGGAAGGATGCTGCTCGCGGTGGTGCTGGGGGTGGGGCGCCTGCCGGTCATGGACACGCACGATTCCGCCACATCACTAACCCGGAAGTGACCCATGGTCAACGAGAGGTGACTTGCAGGTGAATTGCGGGGGCCCCGTTAAGGGGGTGTGACGAGGAACGTACGATCGACCACCGTGCAAGGTTCGGAGAACTCTTCCCGTCGCGGCCGTCGCTCCTCCACCATGGGCGGCATGCCACTCAACGACATGCCGTGGTGGCGCTGGCGCAGCAATGTGCGCTCCGCGCTGCACATGCTCTCCGACCCGGACTTCCAGCGGAACGTCTGGCTGGCCGGGCAGGACGGGTACGGCGACGTGACCGACGCGGTCTACCGGCTGGTCGAGGACACCTGGCTGGACAACTGGTCGGCGGAGAAATACGTCGGGACGATATTCCGCGACTCGCAGGAGGCGGCGCTCGTCGACACCGCCGTGCTGCGGGTGCTGCGGATCATGCACCAGGTGGGTCCGGACGCGCACGTCTCCGTCTACCTTGAGCACCAGGGGTGGCCGGACGCGGTCCGGGCCGCCCGGGACGCGCACATACGCCTGGCGGCGAGCGACGGCGACGACCCGGACATCCCGCCGCGCAGCCTCGACGTGCTGCGGATCATGACGCGGGCGGCGTGAGTCCGTCCAGCGGACGCTGACCGGCGGGGCGGGCGGGGCATGAGATTCTGTGGTGCATGACCGATCAGCCCACCCGAGCCCAGGCCGCCCCGGCCGACCAGTACGTCCTCACGCTCTCCTGCCCGGACAAAAAGGGCATCGTGCACGCCGTGTCGAGCTACCTGTTCATGACCGGCTGCAACATCGAGGACAGCCAGCAGTTCGGGGACCACGACACGGGCCTGTTCTTCATGCGCGTGCACTTCTCGGCCGACGCGCCGGTGACGGTCGACAAGCTGCGGGCGAGCTTCGCGGCGATCGGTGACTCCTTCCACATGGACTGGCAGATCAACCGGGCCGACGAGCGGATGCGCATCGTCCTCATGGTCAGCAAGTTCGGCCACTGCCTGAACGACCTGCTCTTCCGCGCCCGCATCGGCGCGCTGCCGGTGGACATCGCGGCCGTGGTCTCCAACCACACCGACTTCGCGGAACTGGTGGACTCGTACCACGTCCCCTTCCACCACATCCCGGTGACGAAGGAGACGAAGGCCGACGCCGAGGCCCGGCTGCTCGACCTCGTCCGCGAGCAGGACGTCGAGCTGGTCGTCCTCGCCCGCTACATGCAGGTCCTCTCGGACGACCTGTGCAAGCAGTTGAGCGGCCGGATCATCAACATCCACCACTCGTTCCTGCCGAGCTTCAAGGGCGCGAAGCCGTACCACCAGGCGCATGCGCGGGGCGTGAAGCTGATCGGTGCGACGGCGCACTACGTCACGGCGGACCTGGACGAGGGCCCGATCATCGAGCAGGAGGTCGAGCGGGTCGGCCACGACGTCACCCCCGACCAGCTGGTCGCGATCGGCCGCGACGTGGAGTGCCAGGCGCTGGCGCGGGCGGTGAAGTGGCATGCGGAGCGCCGCATCCTGCTCAACGGCCGACGGACGGTTGTTTTCGCCTGACGGCACTTTTCCGTGCGGGGGTGGAGCCTGCGCCCGAGGGGACGGGTGGTTCCGTCGTACGGCGACTGCGGCCGAGTGGGGGGCCGTTCGCGCAGTTCCCCGCGCCCCTGAAAGCTGAACGCGGGGCGCGGCCCCGTCTTTTTCAGGATCGCGGGGAACTGCGCGGCCAGCCACGAACCGCCCGCAGCCGCCGTGCGACAGGACCCCCCGCCCCGTGGGCGACCCCGCCTACATCCGGCTCAGGCTCGCGGCGGCGAAGAGTACGTCCCTGATCGCCGCCCGGTCCCCGAGTTGCCCCGCGGCCGCCTCCTCCGGAGGGACGTGGCCCGCGGCCAGCCTGCAGAACTCCACGTCGTCCAGCGCCACGTGCGCCACCTCGAACTCCGGTGAGCCCACCGCCCCCGGCGAGTCCAGCGGGATCAGCCACTCGCCGCCCCCGTTGCCCTCGATCTCCAGCCGCAGGCTGCGGCCGGGCCGTCCCGCGGGGACCAGGTGGGGCGTCTGGCCGGGCGACGCCAGCCCCGCCCGCCGCCGCTCGGCCAGCGCGACGGGCAGCATCCGGGCCGCGAGGTCGATCATCCGGTGCAGGTGCCTGGGGGCCGGCGGCCCGTAGGGATAGTCCACGGCCTCCGCGATGTCCTCCGCGTGCACCCAGCACTCGAAGGCGCGGTCCAGCATCGCGTCGTGCAACGGCAGTTCGAAGTCGCCGTAGGACACCCCGAGGCGCCCGGCGCCGCCGCCGGTGAAGGAGACGGTCTGCACCAGCCGGTGGCTCTGCTCCCGCCAGGGCACCCGCACCGCGCGCGTCGGCGGGAAGTGCGAGGCCTGCCAGAACGCCTCGGTGCGGGCGGCCGGGCCCTGGGCGCGGGACTCTCCGAGCGGGTCCTCCAGGCCCAGCGCGGTCGCCACCAGCCCGTCGACGGTCAGCAGATGCGCGATCACGCCGGCCACCGTCGTACGGCGGGTCGCCGCCGCCTCGCCGTCGAACCAGCGCAGCCGGACCGGCGCGTGCCACTCCGCGTCGCCGATGTCCTGGAGCAGGGCGTCCAGGCGCGCGGTCTCCGCGTCGTACGGCGCCGCCCAGGCGGGGATCGGGATCCTGGCCGGCCGGCGGTCCAGGCAGGCTTCCAGGACCCGGGTGCGCAGGCCGGGGTCGAGGTCCAGGCTCTCGGGCTGGTGCAGCAGGCCGACCGCCTCGCGCAGCCGCCGGGCCTCGTCCGCACAGGCCCCGCAGTCGCCGAGGTGGACCTCGACGGCGAGGGACTCCGCCGTCGAGCACGCGGCCAGCGCCCACGCCCCGAGCAGCGACTTCAGGACGTCGTGCGACAGCTCCAGCGGTACGGGCGGCAGGCCGCCGACCGAGTCGGGCAGCGGCTGCCCGCCGTCCTCGACGGAGCTGCGGGGCAGCGGTATGCGCGGCGGCCGGCCGAGGTCGCCGCCGCCGTCCCGGGGCACGTCACCGTCCCCGGAGCCGGTGCCGTCGTGCGCCCCGGAGAACTCGGCGCCGGTCACCGCCCACCCCCGTATCCGGGCGGGGTCCCGGCGTCGTGCGCGGTGGACAGCAGTTGCAGGCCCAGACGCAGCCGGCGGCGGGCCTCGTCCTCGGTGACGCCGAGGTCCACCGCGGTCTGCCGGTAGTCGCGGCGCTGGAAGTAGGCGAGCTCCAGGGCGGCGCGCAGCGGGGCCGGCATGGAGTGCACGATGTAGTCCGCGCGGGCCGCGACGGAGGCCCGCCGCACCTTGTGCTCCAGCTCCTCGGCGGCCTCCGGGGAGCCGCCGTCGCCCGGCGCGAGCGCGGCGGTCTCGGTGGCCCGCAGGCGCTGCACGGCGAGCCGGTGGGCCAGCGCGGCGAGCCAGGAGCGCAACGGCCCCTGCCGGGGGTCGTAGGCGTCGGGGTGCTCCCAGACCTGGGCGAAGACCTCGCGGGTTATGCCGTCGGCGGCCCGCTCGTCCCCGAGGACGCGGTGCGCGAGTCCGTGCACGAGCGAGGCGAAGCGGTCGTAGAGCTCACCGAGGGCGGCCGCCTCGCCGCGTGCGAGCCGCTGCTGCATCTTGCGGTCCCAGCGGGGCGGTACGTCCTTCTTCGCCATGCGGCCCCCTCCCCGTGCCTGTGTCCAGCGTGTCTCCACCGTCACCTCGAATGTAGTCGGCACGCCCGACAGCGCACGCCCCTTTATGGCAATGCGCGCCCCTTGACGGACCGCAGGTGGTAGTAGGCGCTTCCGGTACGTGTTTCCGGTACTTCTCGGCTGCTCCTCGACCAGTCGTCGGCTCTCACATTCGTCTCCGGTCAAACCTTCTGTTTCTGATCGAACAGGACTGACCGTGACCGAAACAAGACCCTTCCCGATCGGTGTTCGTTTGTCATCCGGGGTTTCGGGGAACGGCCGCTGGGCAGCCGCGCGACAAGAAGCGTAGGAACACGCTCCGTTTCCGGGCGGTTCCGGAGATCCGGCGAGCGGAGGGCTGAGCCGTGGCTTTCAAGGTGACCGGCGTCGAACAGGGCGAGTGGGCCGTACTCGGGGTGTCGGGCGAACTGGACCTGGTGACCTCGCCGGTGCTGCGCCAGCGGGTGCACGACGTGGTCGCCGAGGGCCACCACAGCCTGGTCCTCGACCTCTCCGACGTCTTCTTCTGCGACTCCAGCGGGGTCGGCGTCCTCATCGCCGCCCGCCGCCTGATCCGTTCCTGCCGGGGCCGGCTGCGGCTGATACTGCCCGCCCAGGGCGCCAGTGACGGTTCTCACGTCAACCGGGTCCTCGGCGCCCTCGGCGTGCGGCGGCTCTTCGACGTCTACGCCGACATCGACAGCGCGACCGCCGACGAGGAGGACCCGCTCTCGGCATAGCCACGGCGCGCGTGCCCATAGCCGACGATTACGGCAGTGCCACGTTGTTGTCGCGGAATTCCCCCGGTCTTGGCACAACCGTCGTTTTCCCGCTCTCCGGCCGCCGCCGCGTCGTACGCTCCCTGCGAGATGAACCCCCACGTCACGTAAGGCGGCCCGAACAGACATGGTCAGCACCGAGTACGAGCGACGGATCGCCGCCCGGTTCGCAACCTTCGACCAGGACGGCAACGGCTGGATCGACCGCGAGGACTTCAACTCGGCGGCCAAGGCACTGCTCGCCGAGTTCGAGGTCCCCGCCCGCTCCGACAAGGGCCAGGCCCTGTACGCCGGCGCGGAGGCCTTCTGGCAGGGCATGGCCGGCATGGCGGACCGGGACGGCGACCAGCGCATCACCCGCCAGGAGTTCGTGAGCGGCGCGGTCAAGCGGCTGCACGACAACCCCGAGCGGTTCGGCGAGATCGCCCGCCCCTTCCTGCACGCGGCCCTCGCCCTCGCGGACACCGCGGACACCGGCACGGCGACCGTCGCCGACACCGCGCGCGTGCTGGGCGTCCTCGGGGTCGCCCCGGAGCTCGCGCGGGCGATCGCGTCGGGCCTCGACACCGACGGCGACGGCAGCGTCGCGGAGGCCGAGATCGTCCCGGCGTTCGCCCGCTACTTCACGATCCCCGAGTAGGGCTCTCCGAAGCGGGAGTCCCCGGCATGGGAGTCCCCGGCGCGGGGCTCTCGGACGCGGGAACCCCCGAGAACCGCTCGCGCAGCTTGTACTTGAGCACCTTGCGCAGCGTCTCGTTGCGCGGAAGCGCGGCCACCACCTCCAGCCGCTCCGGCAGCTTGTGCACCGACAGCCCTTCCGCGCGCAGGTACGACACCACCTCCGGGAGCGTCAACGCGACAGCTCCCGGCGGCTGTTCGACCACCGCGCAGACCATCTCCCCGCGCTCCGCGTCCGGCAGCCCGACCACCGCCGCCTCGGCCACCGCGGGGTGCGCGGCGAGCAGGTCCTCGATCTCCTTCGCCGAGATGTTCTCGCCCTTGCGGATGATCACGTCCTTGAGCCGCCCGGTGAGGACGAGATGGCCGGTCCCGGTCACCCGGCCCAGGTCGCCGGTGCGCAGGAAGCCCTCCTCGTCGAAGGCCGCGGCGGACTGCGCCGGGTCCAGGTACCCCTGGCACACCGCCTCCCCGCGCAGCCGCACCTCGCCGCCCTCCGCGATCCGGATCTCCATCCCCGCCGGCGGCTTCCCCTCGGTCGTCGCCAGGTTCTCCGCGGTGTCGTCCGGCGCCCCCATCGTGATCATCGGCACCTCGGTCATGCCGTACCCGTGCGTCAGCTGCACCCCCATCTCGCGCACCACCGCGTGGTACACCTCCGGCGGCTTGGGCGCCCCGCCGCCGGCCAGCAGCCGCAGCGAGGGGATGACCGGCACGCCCGGCTGCTTGCGCTGCTCGGCCAGGAACATCGAGTAGAACGCCGTCGACCCGCCCGCCACCGTCACCCCGTGCCTGCGGTACTCCGGCAGCGCGTCCGGCAGCGCGAACTGCTCGAACATGACCGCCGGGAAGCCGTACAGCAGCAGCATCACCGTGTAGTCGGGGCCGGCGATGTGCGCGTACGGGAACGCCATCGAGCCCACGTCGGCCGCCGTGAGCCGCAGCGCGTGCGCGAGGCACGAACCGCCGGCGATGAGCGAACGGTCCGTGTGGAGAACGCCCTTGGGGTCGGAGGTGGTTCCCGAGGTCCAGTAGATCCACCGCACGGAGGTGCCCTCGGCGGGCGGGGCGGGCAGCACGGCCGGATCGCCGTCGGGCAGCCCGGCACCGTCGTACGCCTCGAAGATCCCCTTCGCGCCCAGCCGCCGCGCCATCTCCGTGTGGTCGAAGCCGCGCCACACGCCCGGCACGGCGAAGAACTCGGCCCTGGACTCGCGCAGCGCGAAGCCGACCTCGCGGTCCCGGTAGAAGGGGATGACCGGGGACTGGACGGCGCCGAGCCTGGCCAGCGCGAAGGACAGCACGGCCGTCTCGATCCGGGTGGGGAGCTGCCAGGCGACCACCGTGCCGGGGCGCACGCCCATGCCGTACAGCCCGGCCGCGACGCGTTCGGCACGCGCGCGCAGCCCGCCGAAGGTGAGGGCGCGGTCGCCCTGGAGGAACACCGGCCGGTCCGGGGTGAGTCCGGCGCGCCGGGCGACCAGGTCCCAGAGGGTGCGGGAGGTACTCAGCTCGTGTGCGGTGGCGTTCATGGCGTTCCCCCTGCCCAGCGGAACCACGGAATCGGCAACAGAACTGACGAGTCGTCAGATCGTAGGTCCTGCCGCCTTGTCGGTCCAGAGGCGCGGGGCTAGCCTGCGATGGCTGACGACGTCTGACGAACCATCAGTTCCGTGGGGGTGTCTGCCGGTGGACCTGTCGTACACGCCCGCGGAGGAGGACTTCCGGGCGCGGCTGCGGGAGTGGCTCGCCAAGGCGCTGCCCGGCCTCCCGCCGAAGCCGGCGCCCGAGGACTGGCCGGGCCGCCGCGCCTACGACCTCGGCTGGCAGCGCACGCTGTACGAGGCCGGGTACGCCGACGTCCACTGGGACGCGTCTCCCACCATGCGGCTGATCTTCCTCGAGGAGACCGAGAAGGCGGGCGCGCCGTACGTGGGCGCCAACTTCGTCGGTCTGCTGCACGCGGGCCCCACCATCGCGGCCGAGGGCACCGAGGCGCAGCGGGCCCGCTGGCTGGCGCCGATCCTGCGCGGCGACGAGGTGTGGTGCCAGGGCTTCAGCGAGCCGGACGCCGGCTCCGACCTGGCCGCGCTGCGCACGCGCGCGTGGCGTGACGGCGACGACTACGTGGTGACCGGGTCCAAGATCTGGACCTCGCACGCGGAGGTCGCCGACTGGTGCGAGCTGCTGGTGCGGACGGACCCGGAGGCACCGAAGCACCGGGGCATCACCTGGCTGGCCATGCCGATGGACGCGCCGGGCATCACCGTACGGCCGCTGCGCACGCTCGCCGGGTCGGCCGAGTTCGCCGAGGTGTTCCTCGACGAGGTGCGGGTGCCGGCGGCCAACCGGGTCGGCGCCGAGAACGACGGCTGGCGCGTCACCATGGTGACCCTCTCCTTCGAACGCGGCACCGCCTTCGTCGGCGAGGTCGTCGCCTGCCGCCGGGTGCTCGGCGACCTCGCGCGCGTGGCGCACGGGAACGGCACCTGGGACGACCCGGCGCTGCGCCGCCGCCTCGGCCGCCTGAACGCCGAGTTCCGGGCGCTGTGGCGGCTCACCCAGTGGAACGTCAGCGAGGCGGAGGGCCGGGGCGTGCCCGGCGTCGGGGGCTCGGTCTTCAAGCTGCGGTACTCGCACGCGCGCCAGGAGCTGTACGACGCGGCGGCCGACGTGCTCGGGCCCGACGCGCTCGACCTGGACCGGCCCTGGGTCCTCGACCGGCTCTCCTCGCTCTCGTACACGATCGCGGCCGGGACCTCGCAGATCCAGCGGAACATCGTGGCCGAGCGGATCCTCGGGCTGCCGAAGGGACGGTGAGCGGACGTGCGCTTTCGACTGACCCGTGACCAGGAGGCGGTGCGGGAGGGCATGCGGGAGCTGCTCGGGCGCCGGTTCGACGGCGCGGCGCTGCGGGCGGCCGCCGGTGGGCCGGCGCGTCTGGACCGGGGCCTGTGGCGGGAGCTGGGGGCCGCCGGGTTCTTCGCGCTGCGGCTGCCGGAGGCCGACGGCGGGGTCGGACTCGGGCTGCCGGAGGCCGTGTTGGTGTTCGAGGAGGCGGGGCGGGCGCTGCTGCCCGGCCCGCTGGTGGCCACCCACCTCGCGGCGGCCGACGTGCCCGGCGCGGCCACCGGGGAGGCCGTGGTGGCCCGCGTGGACGGCGGCCTGGTGGAGTGGCTGGCCGGGGCGGACGCGGTGTCGGGGGACGCGTCGGGGGCCGTACCGGTGCGTTCCGCGGACCCGCTGACACCCCTGCACCGGGTCCCGGGACCCGCTTCCGCGGCGCCCGACCCGGTCGCCGTGCTCCTCACCGCCGCCGAGCAGCTCGGCACGGCCACGCGCGTGTGCGAGCTGGCCGTGGAACACGCCCGCACGCGCGTGCAGTTCGGCCGGCCCGTCGGGGCCTTCCAGGCGGTCAAGCACCTGTGCGCCGACATGCTGGTGCGCGCCGAGACCGCGCGGGTGGCCGTCTACGCCGCCGCCGTGACCGCCGACCCCGTGGACATCGCGGCGGCCCGGCTGCTCGCCGACGAGGCCGCTCTGCGCGGCGCCCGGGACTGTCTCCAGGTGCACGGCGGGATGGGCTTCACCTGGGAGTCGGAGGTGCATCTGCATCTGAAACGGACATGGGTGCGGGCGCAGCGTGCTGGAGCGAATACGGAGAGTGAGGAAGTGCTCGCCGCGGAGCTGCTCGGCTGAGCGTTCGAAGCGGCCCTGGCCTGCGGAATCATGGGTTCGAGCGGTCGGGATGTCGCGGATTGTGGCATACCGGAATCACGGAGCGTTGATACCGGGTTGTGTCCAACGCGTGACTCGTCACGGCCTGGAGTCGGCTGTCCCTCGGGTACCTTCTGTGGGATGCGAGTGGTTCCGAGGACGAGCCATGCCGGCGGAGCCGTCGAAGCGGCCCCGCCGCTCATGGTGCGCACCGCCGCTCGCAGGGCGGCAAGGGCTTGTGCCCCCGCTTGTTCGACTCCCCGCCGCGAGCGTCGCACAGTATGCCGTAGGCGTACTCCTTCGCGCTGGAATATGCCCGAAGCGCTTGTTGGGGTGACTGTACGTCAACCATGCTGTCTCGTAAGGGAATCACGTTCCGTGACCCTTGCTCTGGCCGTTGTTCTGGCCATGCAGAAAATGGCTACGATCGTGGCCCTCGTCGTCCTTGTCGTCGCGGCCCTCGCCGTGGCGCCCGGTCGGCGCGGGTTCATGTGTCCGCCGGTTCGGATGGTGTGAGCGGTGCAGGTGCTTCAAGTGCAGCTGGAGATCCGGCCCGACCCCGCGGAGGTGGGGCGGGCCAGAAGGTGGGCCCGCTCGCGCCTCGCCGGGTCCGGTATAGCGGCGGACGAGCCGCTGGCCGAGACGCTCATCCTGCTCGTCTCCGAGCTGGTCACCAACGCGGTGGTGCACACCGGCTGTCCGGCCGTGCTGCGGCTCTCGCTGCCGGGCACGGACCGGGGCGGCGCCGACGGCTCGGTCACCGTACGGCTGGAGGTCGCCGACGCCAGCGACCGCGCGCCGGTGCCGCGGTGCGCCGACGGTGACGCGACCGGCGGCCGGGGCCTCGCCCTCGTCGACGGGCTCGCCGACCGCTGGGGCTGGAGCCCCGAGGGCGGGGGCAAGCGCATCTGGTGCGAACTGGACCGGTGTTCGCAGCCCGGTCAGGGCGCGGCGGTGGCGTACGGAGGCGGGCTGGCCTCGTACGAGGGGCTGGCCTTCGAGGCGGTGTGATCCCGGTGTGCGGCCATGCGCCGGGGTTTGCATCCGTGCGCGCCCATGGTGAACCGGGGCATAAGTCGTAAAACTCCGTGCGGGTGTTGACGCCTTGTGACCGTTTGCTCACGCTTGAGGTCTGCGATTCGCCGCGAGGGGACGGCGAGGGTCTGGGTGACGGACGTCCTCGTCGAGTGTGGGTCGAGCCGGACGGCGGCGCGCGGGACCGGGCTCGGGGCGGGCCGGTGCGCGCGGCCGTGCGGGTGCGAGGGGGGAATGGGGGAGGGCCGGTGTCATGCCCCCTCGGGTGTGACACCGGCTTCCGGCGGGACGGCCGTGGCGCTCAGAGGACGGCCACGGGGGCGACCGGGGTGCCCGTCGCCCCGACGAACGGCTCGGGCATCGCCGACAGCAGGAACGCGTACCGGCCGGTTTCTCCACAGGCTGTGGACAACTCTTCGAGATTCCAGTTCTGCCCCTGCAGCATCCCCATCTCGACCAGGTCCAGGGCGTGCACGGGCAGCCACAGGTCCTCGATCTCGGGCGGGAAGATCTCGAACGTGAGGGTGTCGTTCGCGACGGCGGCCACGTCGCGCGCGTGGAACCACTCCGGGGTGTGCACCGACAGGCCCGGCGACGGGTAGCCGTACCCGTGCTTGTCCCCGGCCAGGTACACCTGCACCTGCCCGGTCCGCACGAGGACGATGTCGCCGCCGCGGACGGCCGTCCCGGCGAACTCCTCGGCGGCCTCCAGGTCTTCCGGGGTGACCGCGTGGCCGCCCGGCAGCCGGTCCACGCCACGCGCGCGTGCCACGTCCAGCAGCACCCCGCGCGAGACGATGTGCCGCGCCTTGTCGATCCCGGCGAACTCGGCACCCCCGTGCGCGGTCACCGTGCCCGCCGGGCGGCCGTTGTAGAGCCTGCCCGAGTGCGAGACATGGGTGAGCGCGTCCCAGTGGGTGCCGGCCTGCAGGCCCATGGTCACGGCGTCGTCGCTGCACGCGACCGTCCCGGGGCCGAAGAGCTCCTGGTTGATCTGCACCATGGCGTGCAGCGGGTTGACCCGCCCGGGGATCATCCCGGTCTGCACGCCGTCCTCCCGCAGCGGCAGGGCGAGCGGCACGCGCCGCCCGCTCCGCACCGTCGCCGCCGCCTCCCGCACCACTTCGTCGGTGATCAGGTTCAGCGTGCCGATCTCGTCGTCGGCCCCCCAGCGCCCCCAGTTGTTGACGCGCTTGGCGATGTCGTGGAACGCGGGATGAAGCGTCGGCAGTGACATCTCGGTCCTCCCCGGGGCTTGTGTCCGCACATCAGACGCGCCATAAAATCTAACGGTCCGTCAGAAACCGCGGGAAGGGGCCGGGCGTGGGGAACTTCTTGGCAGGCAAGGTCGTCGCCGTGACGGGTGCCGGGCGCGGCATCGGACGGGCGGTGGCACTGGCGGCGGCGGCCGAGGGGGCGAAGGTCGTCGTCAACGACTACGGCGTCGCCGTCGACGGCGCCTCGCCCACCAGCGAGGTCGCCGAGTCCGTCGTCAAGGAGATCGAGGCGGCGGGCGGGGACGCGGTCGCGGTCGCCGACGACATCTCCACGATGGCGGGCGGGCAGCGGGTCGTGGACGTCGCGCTGTCGTCGTACGGCCGGCTCGACGGGGTCGTGTGCGTGGCGGGGATCCTGCGTGAGCGGATGCTGTTCAACATGGCCGAGGAGGAGTGGGACCCGGTGGTCGCCACCCACCTCAAGGGCACGTTCACGGTGTTCCGGGCGGCGTCGGCGGTGATGCGCAAGCAGCGCGCCGGCACGCTGATCGGCTTCACCAGCGGCAACCACCAGGGCTCGGTCTCGCAGGCCAACTACAGCGCGGCCAAGGGCGGGATCATCTCGCTGGTGCGGAGCGCCGCGCTCGGCCTCCACAAGTACGGGGTGACCGCGAACGCGGTGGCGCCGGTGGCCCGGACCCGGATGTCGGCGGGCGTGCCGACGGAGCTGACGGAGATCGGCGAACCGGAGGACGTGGCCGCGTTCGTGGCCTACCTGCTGTCGGACGCGGCGCGGGACGCCGGGGTCACCGGGCAGGTCTACACGGTGGCCGGGCCGAAGATCGCGGTCTGGGCCCAGCCGAGGGAGCTGCGGGCCGCGTACGCCGAAGGGGGTGCGTGGACGCCGGAGCGGATCGCGGAGGCGCTGCCCGGGAGTGTGGGGACGGATCCCATGCCGATGCTGGCGCGGCTGGCGGCGATGGAGGCGGCGGCGCGGGACGGAAGCCGGCCGAACGCCTAGTGGGCAGGGGGGTGCGGTCCATGCGCGGGTGCGGCGCCGTCGTGGTTGTTCGCGCAGTTCCCCGCGCCCCTGAGGAGGTGCGGTCCATGCGCGGGTGCGGCGCCGTCGTGGTTGTTCGCGCAGTTCCCCGCGCCCCTGGGTCGGCTGTCCGGGCCCCTGACTTCTCTCCGCCGCGACGGCGCTCGGCCACGACGGCGGTGACCGGCGGTTTTCGTACGACCCCAACCCCGACGCATCTCTGGAGGTCACCGTGGACTTCGGCGTAGCGCCGGAGGACGAGGAGTTTCGTCGGGAGGTGCGGGGCTGGCTCGGTGCGCATGCCAAGGGCGATGTGGACCGGCGCAGTTGGGAACGCGTGCTCGGGGCCGACGGGTGGATCGGGCTGGGGTGGGCGGAGGGCGGGTACGGGAACCGGACCGCCACGCTCACCCAGCAGGTCGCCTGGGCCGAGGAGTACGCGCGGTCGGCCGCGCCGCCCCGCTCCGGGCACATCGGGGAGAACCTGTTCGCCCCGACGCTCATCGCGCACGGCAGCAGCGAGCAGAAGGCGCGCTTCCTGCCGGCCGTCGCCGCCGGGGAGGAGCTCTGGTGCCAGGGGTACAGCGAGCCCGGCGCCGGGTCCGATCTGGCCGGGGTGCGGACCGCGGCCGTGCGGGAGGCGGACGGCTACCGCGTCTCCGGGCAGAAGATCTGGACCTCGCTCGCCCACGAGGCCGACTGGTGTTTCGTGCTGGCGCGGACCGAGGCGGGCTCGCGGCGGCATCACGGGCTGAGCTTCCTGCTCGTGCCCATGGACCAGCCGGGCCGCATCGAGGTCCGGCCCATCCGGCAGATGACCGGCACCAGCGACTTCAACGAGGTCTTCTTCGACGGGGCGCACGCGCGCGTGGACCACGTCGTCGGCGGCGAGGGCAACGGCTGGCGGGTGGCCATGAGCCTGCTCGGCTTCGAGCGCGGGGTGTCCACGCTCGCCCAGCAGATCGGGTTCGCGGAGGAGCTGGGGCGGGTGGTGCGGGACGCCGTGGAGAGCGGCGCGGTCGACGATCCCGTCGTACGGGAGCGGCTGGAGCGGCTGTGGGCCGAGTTGCGGGTGATGCGGTGGAACGCGCTGCGGACGCTGGGGAACTCGGCCGCGGAGCCCGGTGCGCCCAGTGTGGCCAAGCTGCTGTGGGGCGGCTGGCACCAGCGGCTCGGTGAACTCGCCGTGCTGGTGCGGGGCGCGGCCGCGAGCGTCGGCCCGGCCGGCTGGTCGGCGGCCGCGCCGTACGAACTGGACGCCGCCCAGCACCTGTTCCTCTTCTCCCGGGCCGACACCGTCTACGGCGGCTCGGACCAGGTCCAGCGCACCATCATCGCCGAGCGGGTGCTCGGTCTGCCGAGGGAACCGAAGGGGGTCGAGTCGTGATGCGCGGAGTCGTGTTCGACGGGAAACAGGTGCAGGTCGTCGATGATCTCGATGTGCGGGAGCCGGGGCCGGGGGAGGTGCTGGTCGCGGTGTCGGCGGCGGGGCTGTGTCACAGCGATCTGTCGGTGGTGGACGGGACCATACCCTTCCCCGTTCCCGTGGTGCTCGGGCATGAGGGGGCGGGGGTGGTGGAAGCGGTCGGTGTGGGCGTCAGCCATGTGGCGCCGGGAGACCATGTCGCGCTCTCCACACTCGCCAACTGCGGTGCCTGCGCGGACTGCGACCGGGGGCGGCCCACCATGTGCCGCAAGGCCATAGGGCGCCCGCAGAAGCCGTTCACGCGCGGCGGGCAGGCCGTGTACCAGTTCGCGTGCAACTCGGCCTTCGCGGAACGGACGGTGGTCAGGGCCGTGCAGGCGGTGCGGATCCCGAAGGACATCCCGCTGACGTCCGCCGCGCTGATCGGGTGCGGGGTGCTGACGGGTGTGGGCGCCGTGCTGAACCGGGCCCGTGTCGACCGCGGTGACACCGTGCTGGTCATCGGCACCGGCGGGATCGGCCTCAACGTCATCCAGGGCGCGCGGATCGCGGGCGCGCTGCGGATCGTGGCCGTGGACGCCAACCCGGCCAAGGAGGAGGTCGCCCGGCAGTTCGGCGCGACGGACTTCCTGACCTCGGCGGAGGGCGTGAAGGACCTGCTGCCGACCGGGGTGGACCACGCCTTCGAGTGCGTCGGCCGGGTCGAACTGGTCCGGCAGGCCGTCGACCTCCTCGACCGGCACGGCCAGGCCGTCCTCCTCGGCATGCCCGCCGCCACGGCCGAGGCGTCCTTCGTCGTCGCCGCCATGTTCCTCGACAAGTCCATCCTGGGGTGCCGGTACGGCTCCTCGCGCCCGCAGCACGACATCGCGCTCTACGCCGAGCTGTACCGCCGGGGGAGCCTGCTGCTGGACGAGCTGGTGACCGAGACGTACCCCGTGGAGGACTTCGAGAAGGCGCGGGCCGACGCGGAGGCGGGTCGGGTGGCCCGGGGGGTGCTCACGTTCTGACGTGCTCCGGTGAGGTGCGGAAGGTACGGCGGTAGGCGGTCGGGGTGACGCCGAGCGCCGCCTGCAGGTGCTGGCGCATCGACTGGGCGGTGCCGAAGCCGGCGTCGCGGGCCACCTGGTCGACGGAGAGGCCGGTGGACTCCAGGAGGTGGCGGGCGCGTTCGACGCGCTGCTGGGTGAGCCACTGGCCCGGGCTGACACCGGTCTCCTCGCGGAAACGGCGCGTGAAGGTCCGTACCGACATGGCCTCCTGCTCGGCCATGTCGCGCAGCTGGATGGGCTCGTGCAGGCGGCCCAGGGCCCAGGTACGGGCCGCGGTGGTGGTGGCGACCTGGGGGTCGGGGACCGGGCGGTGGATGTACTGGGCCTGGCCGCCGTCCCGGTGCGGCGGGATGACCGTACGGCGGGCCACCTCGTTGGCGACGGCCGTGCCGTGGTCGCGGCGGACCATGTGCAGGCACAGGTCGATGCCGGCGGCCACCCCGGCGGAGGTGAGGATGTCGCCGTCGTCGATGAAGAGGACGTCCGCGTCCACCTCCAGCTGCGGGAACAGGCGCTGGAGGTGGTCCGCCTCGGCCCAGTGCGTGGTCGCCGGGCGGCCGTCCAGGTAGCCGGCGGCGGCCAGGACGTAGACGCCCGTGCAGATGGAGGCGAGCCGGGTGCCGGGGCGGATGTGGGCGAGGGCGGCGGCCAGTTCGGGGGTGAGGACGCCCTGCTCGAAGACCGGGCCCAGCTCGTAGGAGGCCGGGATGATCACGGTGTCGGCGGTGGCCAGCGTCTCCGGGCCGTTGGGCACGTGGATCGCGAAGTCGGCGTCGGTGTCGACCGGGCCGGGCGGGCGGACCGAGCAGGTCACGACCTCGTAGAGATGGCGGCCCCGGGCGTCCTTGGGGCGGCCGAAGATGCGGTGCGGGATGCCCAGCTCGAAGGGGAGCAGGCCGTCCAGGGCGAGGACGACGACGCGGTGCGGGCGGAAGCCGGGGTCACTGCTCATGGCCCGATCCTAGCGAATGCTGTCCCCCGGGCCACTCGATGGCGGGAGGTGGCCGGCCGGATATTTGTGGCGTGACCCAGACAAGCGAAGCCGCAGCCGCCCCCGCCGAGGACTCGACGGGCTCGACGGGCTCGAAGCCGACCCGCTCGCCGCGTATCCACCGTGCCTGGTTCGTCGCCGCCGTCACCTTCGTCACGATCATCGGCGCGGCCGCCTTCCGCTCCCTGCCCGGCCTGCTCATCGACCCCCTGCACGCGGAGTTCGGCTGGTCGCGCGGCACGATCGGCGCGGCCGTCTCCGTCAACCTCGCGCTGTACGGGCTCACCGCGCCGTTCGCGGCGGCGCTGATGGACCGCTTCGGCATACGGCGGGTGGTGGCCGTCGCCCTGACCGTCATCGCCCTCGGCTCGGGCCTGACCGTGTGGATGACGGCGGCCTGGCAGCTGCTGCTCTGCTGGGGCCTGCTGGTCGGCCTCGGCTCCGGCTCGATGGCCCTCGCCTTCGCCGCCACGGTCACCAACCGCTGGTTCACCACCCGCCGGGGCCTGGTCAGCGGCATCCTCACCGCCGCCTCCGCCTCGGGCCAGCTGATCTTCCTGCCGCTGCTCTCCTGGATGGTCGAGACGTACGACTGGCGCCCGGCCGCCGTCACCGTCGCCCTCGCCGCCCTCGCGGTCGTCCCCTTCGTCTGGCTGCTGCTGCGCGACCACCCGGCCGACGTGGACCAGAAGCCGTACGGCGCCACCGAGTTCGTACCGAAGCCGGCACCGGTCACCGGGGCCGCCCGCCGCACCCTCTCGGTCCTGTCCTCCGCCGTCCGCACCGGGCCCTTCTGGCTGCTCGCCGGGACCTTCGCGATCTGCGGGGCGTCCACCAACGGCCTGGTCCAGACCCACTTCGTGCCCGCCGCCCACGACCACGGCCTGCCGGTCACCACGGCGGCCTCGCTGCTCGCGGTCATCGGCGTCTTCGACGTCGTCGGCACGATCGCCTCCGGCTGGTTCACCGACCGCTTCGAACCGCGCCGCCTGCTCGCCGTCTACTACGCGCTGCGGGGCATCTCCCTGCTCTTCCTGCCGATGCTCCTCGGACCGTCGGTCCACCCCTCGATGATCTTCTTCATCGTCTTCTACGGCCTCGACTGGGTCGCCACCGTCCCGCCCACCCTGGCCCTGTGCCGGGAGCGGTACGGCGACGACAGCGCCATCGTCTTCGGCTGGGTCCTCGCCTCCCACCAGATCGGCGCGGCCCTCGTCGCCTACCTCGGCGGCGTCGCCCGCGACGTCTTCGGCACCTACGACATGGTCTGGTACGCCTCCGGCACCCTGTGCGCGGCGGCGGCCCTGATGGCCCTGCTGATCCGGCGACGGCCGGTGGCGCCGGCAGGGGAACTCGGCGCGGTGAGCGGGGCTGTGCCGGCCTAGGGGAGAACCCCCGTCGGCACGGAGCGGCCGTACAACTCGTCCAGGCCGATCAGCAGCACTCCACCCCGAGCCGCCTCGGCTCGCAGGGAGTCGCTGAAGCCCGCCGCACTGAAACAGGCCAAGGCGCAGTGCGAGGTGTCCATGCCGCGCCCGGCGAGCAGTTCCCTTGCCCGTGCGAGGCGTTCGAGGTGGTTCACTCCCATGACAGTGCCCCACTTCGCCTCGCCGACCAGGGCGACCGACGGACGGCTTCCCCCGGACCCCTGCTCGACAACGGCCACGTCGACCTGGAGCTGCCGGCGTTCCTTCGGATCGGTCACGATGCCGGTGCCCACCTCGCCCAGCGAGGTGCTGAGCAGGGTCCGCCCGGGCCCCAGGACGTACTCACGGCACATCGCCTCGAAGTGCGGACCGGCCACCTGCGCCGCGAAGCGCTGTCCTGCCTGGGCCCACACCTCGGTGGCCTGGCCTCCTTCCAGCCGGGTCCAGGCCGGCCGCATGACGGCTTCGTAGAAGTTGATCAGCTGCTCGGTGATGCGGTACTGGGATTTTCCGGCCCGGAAGACATCGGCTTCCCGCGCCAGGAGATGGCTGTCCTCCAGGACGTTGAGCGGATGCGAGATGTCGACCGACTTGCGGCCGATGTAGCCCGCGATGCCGCCGCGCGTCGTGTTGCCCTGTGCCACGGCGGCCAGCACCGAGTGGTAGAGCGCCGTGTCCCGGATGTCCGCCTCCTCGGCGAGCAGATACCGGGCCTCCCGGAAGAGCGGACTGAACGGCGACAGGACCGTGCGGCAGATCCATTCGTCGAAACCGTCCAGGTCGGCGGGAACGTCGTCCGCCAGGAACTGCCGGCGGTACGCGGGGGTGCCGCCGAGCACCGCGTGCAGTCGGGCGGCGAGCGCGGGATCGGCGGTGACACCCCAGAAGTCCGCTGCCGCCCGGTACCCGAAGGGCCGGACCACGAGTTCGAGCTGAGCCCGTCCGCGCAGCGGCGCACTGCTGGCCAGCAGCCCGCCCATGACGGACATCGCCGACCCGCACAGCAGCAGCCGCATGCGGCTCTCCGCCACCTGGTCCCGGTCGATCGCGCGCTGGATCAGGGAGGGCAGTTCCGGAGCGGCTCGCACCAGGTACGGGAACTCGTCGATCACCACGAGGAACGGGGCGTCCGCCGCCGGGCCGCCCGGCGTCCGGGAGCCCGGGGCCGCGAGGCCGAAGAGGTAGGACACCGCGTCGTCCCAGGTGGCGAAGGAGAAGGGCACAGGAGAACCCACGTGTTCGGCCAGCGCGGCGCTGAACTGCCGCAGGGACTCCGTCTCGGTGGCGTCGGTGGCTCCGAAGTAGAACCCGCCGCACTGCTCGACGAGCGCCCGCAGCAGGTACGTCTTCCCCATGCGCCGTCTGCCGCTGAGCACCCCGAGTGCGGCATGCGGCAGCGGGCGGGCGACGAACGTGGTGAGGGCGTCCCATTCGGGGCCCCGGTCGAAGACGCGGGACGGCTTGGCCGGCCTGGGCTGCTGCATGGAGTACCTTCCGGCGCAGTACTTAGGAGTGTACTTCTAAGGAGTGTAGTCCTAAGTGCTGCGCCGGAGCGTCGGGACAGGCTGCCGGGGGAGTGTGCCCGGTCGCTAGAGGAACCGCCCCCGGTGGAACAGCAGCGGTGCCCGGTCCGGGTCGTCGCCCGTGCCCAGTGCGTCGACCCGGCCGACCACGATCAGGTGGTCGCCGCCCGTGTGCACCGCGTGGACCGTGCAGTCGATCCAGGCGGCGGCGCCGGTCAGCCGGGGGGAGCCGGAGACCGGGGCCGCGTCGTACGGGACGCCGGCGAACTTGTCCGCGCCGCTCACCGCGAAGGCGCGGCACAGCCCGCCCTGGCCGGCGCCGAGGACGTTGACGCAGAAGACGCCGGCGCGGGCGATCCGCGGCCAGGTGGCCGACGTGCGGCCGACCATGAAGCAGACCAGGGGCGGGTCCAGGGAGAGGGAGGAGAAGGACTGGCAGGCGAAACCGGCGGGGGAGGACTCGCCCTCGGCGGCCGGCGCGGTGATCACGGTGACGCCGGTCGCGAAGCTGCCGAGCACGCGCCGGAACTCCGCCGGATCGAGCGGCGCCCGCTCGTCCGCGCGCACGCACCGCAACTCCGGGCGCGGCAGCGCCTCCACGGGCCCCGCCGCGGGGACCGACCTCAGATAGCGGACGGCGGCCGCGGCCGCCCCTGCGTGTCCCATCACCCCTTCATTGAAAGTGACGGGGCGTCAGATGGGAAGGGGCGGGGGCCCGGTATCGGCGTCAACGGGCCCGGGATTCCTCTTATCGGCCCTGGAAGTCGGGGCTTCTGCGCTCCACGAAGGCCCGTACGCCGTCCTGGGCGTCCCGGGTCGTCATGTTGATCTCCTGGGCGGCCGCCTCCGCGGCGAAGGCGGTCGCCCGGTCGGTGTCCAGGGACGCGTTCACCAGCTGCTTGGTGAGGGCGAGGGCACGGGTGGGGCCGGCAGCCAGGCGGGCGGCCCAGTCGCGGGCCGTCTTGGGCAGGTCCGCGTCCGGGACGACCCGGTTGACCAGGCCGAGGCGTTCGGCCTCCGGCGCGGAGAGGGCGTCGCCGAAGAACATCAGCTCCTTCGCGCGGTGCGGGCCGATCAGGCGGGGGAGCAGGTAGGCGCCGCCGCCGTCGGGGACCAGGCCGCGGCGGACGAACACCTCGATGAAACGGGCCGACTCGGCGGCCAGCACCAGGTCGCAGGCGAGCGCGAGGTGCACGCCGAGGCCGGCGGCGGTGCCGTTGACCGCCGCGATCACCGGCTTCTCGCAGTCGAGGACGGCGGCGACCAGGCGTTGGGCGCCGAGCCGGATGGTGCGGGCCACGTCACCCGGCACCCGCTCGGCCGTCGTGCCGTCGGCGCCGTCGGCCGCACCGCTGCCGCCGCCCCGGAGGTCGGCGCCCGCGCAGAAGCCGCGGCCGGTGCCCGTGATGACCACCGCGCCGATCCCCGGGTCCGCGGAGGCCTCGCCGAGGAGGTCGATGACGTGGTCGCGCTGGTCGGGGGTGAGGGCGTTGAGGGCGTCGGGGCGGTCGAGGGTGAGGTGGGCGACCCGCTCCGCCGTCACGTACCGGACGGTGTCCATCAGCGGCACACCGCCAGCGCGTCCAGCGCCACCGCGCCCTGGCCCTGCTCCAGCACCATCAGCGGGTTGATGTCCAGCTCGGCGAGCTGGCCGCCGAGCTCCAGGGCCATCCGCTGGACGCGGAGGACCACCTCGACGAGCGCGTCCAGATCGGCCGGCGGGCGGCCCCGGACCCCGTCCAGCAGGGCCCGTCCGCGCAGCTCCGCGAGCATGTCCCGGGCCTGGTCCTCGCCGAACGGCGGCACCCGTACGGCCGCGTCGTGCAGGACCTCGACCAGCACCCCGCCGAGCCCCACCGTCACCGTCGGCCCGAACAGGTCGTCGTGGGTGACGCCGACGACCATCTCCACGCCCCGCTCCACCATCTGGCAGACGAGTACGCCGTCCAGGGCGACCCCCTCGTAACGCGCGATGTCGGTCAGGTCGCGGTAGGCGTCCCGGACCTGGCTGGCCGAGGTCAGGCCGATCTTCACCAGACCCAGCTCCGTCTTGTGGGCGATCTGGCCGCCGGACGCCTTCATCACCACCGGATAGCCGACCAGCCCGGCCGCGCGCACGGCCGCCGCCGCGCTGGTCACCAGCTGCTCGCGCGGCACCCGGATGCCGTAGGCCCGCAGCAGCTGCTTCGCCGCGTGCTCGCTCAGCTGCTGTCCCGGCCGCATCAGCGCGAGCGCCTTGCGGTAGGAGGGCGAGGGGGTGCGCGGGGCCTCGTCGAAGGGGGAGCGGTAGGTGCTCGCGAAGCGGTGGTGGTCGAGGTAGGCGCGGACCGCGGTGAGGCAGTTGCCGACCGTGCGGAAGGTCGCCACCCGGGAGGAGCCGAGCAGGACCTCGCGGTAGGCGGCCTCGGTGCCGACCGGCGAGCCCCACACCACGCACACCAGCTTGTCGGTCGCCTCGGCCGCGTCCACCAGGTCCTGGACGAGCTTGTCGCTGAGCGGCGGGAAGGGGCCGGTGATCGGGCAGACCAGCACCCCGACCTCCGGGTCGGCCAGGATCGAGTCGATGATCTTCCGGCCGCGCCAGTCGCCCACCGGGTGCCCGCCGTTGTCGACCGGGTTGGCCACGCTCAGGTACTCCGGAATCCACTGGTGCAGCTCGGCCTGCCGGGCCTCCGACAGCACCGGCAGCCGCAGCCCCAGGCCGGCGGCCAGGTCGGCGACGTGGGCACCGGTGCCGCCCGAGATCGAGTAGACGACGACCCCGTCGGCGCGCGGCGCCCGCGCCCGGGCCAGCAGGGCGGCGGTGTCCTGGAGTTCGTCGAGGCCGTCGACGCGGATCACCCCGTACTGCCGCAGCGCCGCGTCGACCACGTCGTCCGCGCCGGTCAGCTTGCCGGTGTGGGAGGCGGCGGTGCGGGCGCCGGCCTCGGTGCGGCCGACCTTCACGGCGACCACCGGCACCCCGCGGCGGGCCGCGCGGTCGGCGGCCAGCAGGAAGGCGCGGCCGTCCTTGAGACCCTCGACGTAGCAGGCGATGGCGCCGACCTCGGGCCGCTCGGCGAAGTAGGAGATGAAGTCGGCGGTCTCCAGGTCGGCCTCGTTGCCGGTGGGCGCCCAGTGCGAGAGGCGGATGCCGAGTTCCTGCGCGGCGAAGACCGGCCTGCCCTGGTGGCCGGACTGGGTGATCAGGGCGATCGCCGGGCCGTCCAGGTCGTCGCGGAACCGCTCGAAGGCGTTCAGGTTGGTGTTCGGGCCGAGCAGCCGGAGCCCGGACCGCCGTACGGCCGCCGCAAGGCGGATCTGGGCCGCGGCGCCCTCGACACCGGTCTCCGCGAACCCGGAGGCGAAGGCCACCGCGAACTTCACCTTGGCCTCGGCCAGTTCCTCGATCACCGGCAGCGGGTCGGCGACCAGCAGCACCGCGAGGTCGACCTGCTCGGGCAGGTCGGCGACCGAGGGCACGCAGGCGATGCCGAACACCGACGGCCGGGTCGGATGCACCGGGTGCACCCGGGCCCCGACCCGCCCGGCCCAGTCGAGCAGCTGCCGGGTGATGCCGGTGTTGGGCCGCCCCTCGGCGTCCGAGGCGCCGACCACGGCGACGGACTCGGGGCGGAAGAACCTGTCCAGATCCGGTACGTCCGCGTACAGCGGCCGTCCGCTGACGTCCAGCGCGTCCCCGTCGCCCGTGTCGGCCGCGCGGCCGTGCACGGCGGGCCCGGGACGCTGCTCACCGCAGGCGATGACCCGGGCCCGGCGGGAGTCGGTGGTGAGGGTGCCGTGGGTTGATCCAAGCATCGTTCCGCCCGCTCCTGTGTGACAGCACAATTAACTGACGCAGTGTCAGATTACTGAACTGACGCTGCGTCAGGAACTGGTCTGCGTGCAAAGTCGCAGCAGGAAGTTGAAGCCGGAAGGTGCGGCCGCAGGCACCCCGCCGGCTCACCCGAGGGCGGCCAGCACCTCCTTCGCCACCCGCTCGCCCGACCGCACCGCCCCGTCCATGAACCCGGTCCAGAACGTCGAGGTCTCCGTCCCGGCCCAGTGGATCCCGTCCACCGGTGCGCGCAGCGCTGCCCCGTACCCGGTCAGCACGCCGGGCGGCGCGTAGGCCACCGGGCCGCCCCGCGAGAAGCTCTCATTGTCCCAGCGCTGCAGCACGAAGGAGGTGGGTGATTTGGCCTTGTCGCCGAAGTAGTTGGCGTAGTCGGCCAGAACGGCGGCCTTGACGTCGGCCTCGCCCGCCGCGTCGTACGCCCGCATCTCGTCGGCCTCGATGAACCCCATCAGGGCGCCGTAGGAGCCGTCCGGCGGGGAGTTGTCGAAGGTGGAGCGGACCGTGCCGGAGTCGCTGACCGCCTGGCCGTTGAGGCCGTCGGCCCGCCAGAACGGGGTGTCGTAGACGGCGATCGCCTTGCCGATCGAGCCCATCGGCATCCGCTGGGTGAGCTGGTCGCGGGCGGCCGGGAGGAGCGGGTCGTAGGTGATGCGGGCCGCCAGCGGGGGCGGCAGAGCCACGACCACCCGGGTCGCGTCGACCGTGATGCCGTCGGCCGTGACGACGTACGAGCCGCCGGACTTGACGATGGAGCGCACCGGGGCGCTCAGCACCACCCGGTCGCCGAGGGTCGCCGCGAGCTTGATCGGGACCTGCTGGGAACCGCCGACGAACCGGGACTCCTGGGCGCCGCCCGCGGTGTCGGTGAGGCGTTCCAGGGTGCCGGCGTGGGACTCGTCGCCGGCCGCGGCGATGTAGTAGAGGACGTAGAGCAGGGAGAGTTCGCGGGGCTGGGCCGAGAAGATCGACGTGCAGGCCAGGTCCAGCAGGAACTTGGCGGAGGGGATGATCGCGTTGGCGTTCAGCCAGCTTTCGAAGGTCTGCTTGTCCCACTCGGCGGCCTTGGCGGCCGTCCAGGGCGCGTCCACCGGGACCTGCGCGGCCATGCTGTCCAGCTCCGACTGCACGATCGCCGCGTTGGCGAGTCCTGCCGCGTCCACCGGCGGCACCGAGCCGAGCAGGCCGCTGGTGTCGTACGGGGTGCGCTTGCCGTCCTTGTAGAGGAGGTTGTTCCCCGTGTTGTAGGTGGTGAAGGTGGCCACGCCCAGGGAGTCGGCGAGGGCCTTGATGCGGTTCTGGGTGGGGCCGATGAACTCGCCGCCGCCCTCGGAGAAGCCGCCGTTCGCCAGCTTCAGGTTCACCACCCGGCCGCCGACCCGGTCCCGGGCCTCCAGCACCGCGACCGTCCTGCCGCCGGCCACCAGGTCGCGGGCCGCGGTGAGCCCGGCGATGCCGCCGCCGACGATCGCGACGTCGACCGTCCGGGACGCGGCGGCCGAGGCCGTGCCCGCGGAGAGCGCGGTGAGGCCGGCGGCCCCGGCGGCGGCCCCGCCGAGGAGGGAACGGCGGGAGAGCCGGGAGGCGGTCCCGGGGGAGGTCCGGGGAGAGGTCCGGGGGGTGAGCTGTCTTTCACGTGCCACGTGCGTCCTCCGTGCTGGGCGAGAGGGTGGAGCCGGAAAGTTGAGCAGGGCTCACATTCTGGTCCCGGGCACGGCGCGATGCTACCGCCGGTAACAAACGGCATCCGTCGCTTGCGTCACATGGGCAACGGGGTTGATGTGTAAGGGGGTTGAGGCTATTCGGCCCGGCTGCGGGCCGTTCGGCTCACACCGTCGGCTGCCGCTCGGACCGGGCCGTCTCCTGCCGCTTCGCGGTCGTCCTCGCGACCGCCTTCCCGACCGCCTTCGCGATCTTCTCGGCGTCGATGGCCATCTCGCGGAGGTTGCCGCTGATGGGGTTGGTGTAGCCGGTGAAGTAGAGGCCGGGGGCGTTCTTCGGGGTGCGGCGGCCGTGGGCGAGCGGGCGGCCGCGGTCGTCTAGCACGTCGAGGTGGCCGACCAGGCCCTCCAGGGCGCGGACGTAGCCGGTCGCGGCGATCACCGCGTCGGGGGAGACGCGGGTGCCGTCGGCGAGGGCGACCTCGCCGTCCTCGAAACCGTCGACGGCGGCGACGATCTCGACCTTCCCCCGGCGCACCGCCTCGATCAGGCCGACGTCCAGGATCGGGATGGCGCCCTGCTTCACCCGGCTGTAGAGCCCGCTGTCGGGGCGGGGCAGGCCGTGCGCGGCCAGGTCGGGGACGCTGACCCTGGCCATGGTGCGGGCCAGCCGGTCGACGAAGGCCGTCGGGAGCCGTCGTACCAGGACGGAGTTGTACTGGGCCGCCCAGCCGGCGGTGGAGCGGCGCACGATGTGCGGGACCGTGCGGACGGCCAGCCGCACCCGCGCGGCGCCGCCCTCGGTGAGGTCGACGGCGATCTCGGCACCGGTGTTGCCGGGGCCGACGACGAGGACGTCCCGGCCGGCGAAGGGCTCGGCGTTGCGGTAGGCGCCGGCGTGCAGGAACTCGCCGCCGAAACCGTCCCGGCCCGGCCAGTCGGGGATGTGCGGGGTGTGGTTGAAGCCGGTGGCGACCACCACCGCGGAACCGGTCAGCTCCCGCCCGCCGGAGGCGTGCAGCAGCCAGCCGTCGCCGTCCGGCGCGCGCTCCACGCGGGAGACCTCGACGCCGGTCACGATCTCCAGTTCGTGGTGCTCGGCGTACTTCTCCAGGTAGCGCACCACGTCGTCACGGGAGACCCAGCGGCCGAAGCGGCGCGGTATGGGCAGCCCGGGGAGCGCGGACAGGCGCCGGGTGGTGTGGAGGTGGAGGCGGTCGTAGTGGCGGCGCCAGGACGCGCCGACGTCGTCCGACTTCTCCAGGTTCACGGCACGGATGCCCCGGGCCCGCAGCGCGTACGCGACGGCGAGACCTCCGGGGCCTGCGCCGATGACGTAGACGGGCGAAACGGTGGGGGGAAACACGGCCATGAGCGCGAGCGTAATCACGCTTCACGTTGATGGGTCTCGGTCAAGACCGGAATTGGTTGCGGATTGATCACACCCGTAGGAGAAGTGAGTGGGACTTGTGACGTAGCCCACCTCATCTGACCGAAGCGAGACCGAATCTGCCGGAAACCGGCCCGGAAAGCGAAAGGCCCGTGACGTCGGACCCCGGTGCGCTGGGGTCCGACGTCACGGGTGGGCGGTGTCCTTAGACAGACGGGAAAAAGGACACCGCGTCCGGGGAGGCTATCGCGGCTTCGAGAGCCCCATCACGATTGTGAGAGCTTCTTACTTCCGCGGGGACCTGTCAGTTCCGCGGGGGCCTGTTCGTTCCGCCGCAACCTCTCAATTCCGCTTGCCCTTCTTGCTCTTGCCGTAGCCCGTCACCGTGGCGATCCAGGTGATGAAGTCACCCGGGTCGGTGTTGGCGCCGTGCCCCTCGTCCCAGTAGTAGAGGTGGTTGACGTCGTCGCCCAGGTTGTCCAGGCGGGCCGCCAGGTTCGCGGAGATGACGTGCGAGGTGTCGGAGTCGCTGGTGCCGAGGCGGATCCACCAGTGCTTGGAGCGGCGGTCGTTGACCTTCTCCACCAGGTGGTACATCGGGTTCATCAGGTTCAGCTTCTCGGGGATGTCGGCGGCGACCCGCTTGGTGCTCAGGCCGGTGGAGTCATTCTTCGCGCCGTACGCCGTGAAGTGGCGGGTCTCGGTGGTACCCGCTCCGAATTCATTGTTCTCGCCGGCCGACAGGTCGAAGGCGTCGAAGGCCGGGGTGTCCTTCTTGCGGGCGCCGACGTGGGTGAGGAAGTCGTCCCAGGCGAAGGTGGCCGTGCCGCCGGACCAGGTGATGAAGGTGTTCTTCGCCAGGTACGTCTCGCGGTCCGAGTCGGAGAGCGCGGCGAGGTACCTGGTGGCCGACGGCTGGAGGTACTGCTCGACCAGGTAGTCGTCGTAGTTGCGGGCGGTCAGCGGACCGAAGCGGTCCAGGCCGCGCAGCTTCAGGCCCGCCTGGTACTCGGCGAACCGGGCCTTCAGGTCCTTGGAGACGGACTGGTCGACCTGCTTGCCGGTGGAGAGGTCGTTGGTGCCCCAGTTCCACTCGTAGGCGCCGTCGGCGTGCTCCAGGTCGGTGATCGGGCACCAGGCGCCGACCGCGAAGACCGCGTCCGAGGCGTCGGCCGCGCCGAGCTCCTTGAGGTACTTGTCGTAGATCGGGCTGTCGCCGGACGCGCCGAGCAGCGAGGAGAGGGCGCCGCCCGCACTGGTGCCAGCAGAAACGATTCGCTCGACATTTCCGGGGATCAGGCCCTTGTTCGCCCTGATGTAGCGGACGGCGGCCTTGAGGTCGACGATCGCGGCCGGGGCGGTGCCGTAGTACTCGCCGTCGGAGTTCTTGAGGGTACGGCCGCGGGCGCCGGGCTCGATCACGACGTACCCGGCGGCCAGCGCGAGCAGCTGGTTGCCGGCGGTGGCGCCGCCGGTGGCGTTGGTGTTGCCGTTGGCGTTGGACGTCGTGCCGGTGGAGGAGCTGGGCGCCGCGCCGCTCGGGGCCGCACCGCTCGGCGGCGCGCCGCCCGCCGCGGAACCGCCGCCGCCGACCTCGGTCGCGTCGGCCACGGAGGCGGGCATGTAACCGCCGATGGAGTTGGCGAGCAGGATCGGGGCGTTCGCCGGGTCGACCGCTGTGCCGTCGATCTCGACGGGGGCGCTGACGATCAGGGACTGGTAGGTGGCGTCCACCGGGTCGGCGACGTAGGTGATCGCCTTCCAGAAGTGGTATGTCACATTGTGCTCGGTGCCCTCGGTGTCCGTGATCGTCGTCGTCAGCTTCGAATACCCGTCCGGGTCGAACGTCAGGGAGTCCGAGGACGAGGAGGAGCTGCTCGACGCCTGTGCGCTGAGAGCGATTCCGCCGACTGCCGCGACACCGGCCGTGGCGCCGATCCCCATGATCACGGTCCTGCGCTTCACTGCCTTGTGCTTCACCTTGCTGCCTCTCGTGTCGGGCTCCTTGGCCTTGCGGCTGCGAACGTAATCTTGGGCCGACAAAATCGTCAACAATTTCCCGGGATCTCACGGGGGACCCACAGGGCCACGGGGAATGCACAGGTTTTGCCCATCCGGGGCTAGGCTGCGCTTCAGTATCTGACGTAACGTCAGATTCATGGACGCGACGAGTTCCGACGGCATACGCAGCGAGTCCCCGCGGTACGACCGCCCCGAACCGGACGCCTTCACCCGCCCCTACTGGGAGGCGGCCGCCGAGGGCCGGCTGCTGCTCCGCCGCTGCGGCTCCTGCGGCCGGGCCCACCACTACCCCCGCGAGTTCTGCCCGCACTGCTGGAGCGAGGACGTCACCTGGGAGCGGGCCACCGGCCGCGCGACGCTCTACACCTGGTCCGTCGTCCACCGCAACGACCTCCCGCCGTTCGGCGACCGCGTCCCGTACGTGGCGGCCGTGGTCGACCTCGCGGAGGGGCCGCGCATGATGACGGAGGTGGTGGCCGCCGACCCGCGGACGCTCCGCGCCGGACTGGACCTGGAGGTCGCCTTCCGGGAGGGGGCGCCGGTGTTCCGCCCGGCGGTGCGCTGAGAACGCCGGGGCCGCCGCCCGCCGCCGGTGTCCCGAGGACGTCCGGCCCGCCGCCCGGCGGCGCAATCGCGCGGGCTTCAATGGCCTCATGGCTCCCACCGGCGAACAGCCCCCCGCCCCCCGCCCCGACACCACCCCGCACGGTCACGGTCTGCGGCTTAGCCGCTGGGACCCGGACACGGAGGCCCACGTCGAGGTGTGGCTGCGCAGCCGTACCGACCCGGACTTCCGTCGCTGGAACACCCCGCTCACCGTGGTGAGCGACCTCCCGGGGGCCCGCGCCGCCCTGGTCGCGCAGCGGAAGCAGGCGGCGGACGGCACCTGTGCGCCGTTCCGGATCGCGGACGCGGAGAGCGGTACGACCCTCGGCCACATCGGGATCAACATGATCGACCGCACGTTCCGGACGGCCCGCGTCGGTTACTGGACCCTTCCCGAGGCCCGGGGCCGCCGGGTCGCCACCCGCGCCCTGGCCCTGGCGACGGACTGGGCCTTCACCGAACTGGGCCTGTACCGCCTGGAGCTGGGCCACGCCCTCGGCCATGACGCGTCCTGCCGGATCGCCCATACCTGCGGCTACGGCTACGAGGGGACGCTGCGGGGCGCGATGTTCGAGGCGGGCCGGCAGGACGCCTTCCGGGACGTGCACCTGCACGCCCGCCTGGCCACGGATCCGAGCCCGGACCCGGACCGGGTCCCGGCGCGGCGCTGAGCGGGGCAAATTCGGTCGCGGGGCGCGGCGATCCGCCGGGATCATCGACCATGACCACACAACCTCCGTCGTCCGAATGGCACTTCACCGACGACGTCGACGAGTTCCTCGCCCGTGCCGGCGACTTCCTGCACTCCCGCCCGGATCTCCACACCGTCCACCTCACGGTGACGGCACAACTGCGGCGGCGGGGGCCGCGGGCGTACGGCGACGATCCCCCGTTCTTCGGTTTCCTGGCCCGCGGCGACGGCAGCGTGGCCGCGGCGCTGCTGCACACGCCCCCGTACACCCTGAACGTCACCCGCCTCACGCCCGACGGGACCGAGGCGCTGGCCGAGCGCCTCCTCGCCCTCGGCCACCCGGTGCCCGGGATCTGCGCCGAGAACGCCACGGCGGAGGCGTTCGTGGCGGCGTGGGCCCGGCGGACCGGAGCGCCGGGAAAGCTGAGCGAACTGCAACGCCTCTACCGGCTGGCCGAGTTGACGCCCCCCGCCCCGGCGCCGGAGGGGCGGGCGAGGGTGGCCGACGGCTCCGACCGGGACCTGCTGATCCGCTGGCACCAGGGGTTCGTGGCCGACGCGGGCCTGCAGGGCGGCGGCCGGGACGCCGCGGACTGGGCGGACTTCCGGCTCTCGTACGGCGGCGTCACCCTCTGGGAGACCCCCGACGGCATCCCGGTCTCCATGGCCGGGGTGACCCTGGCGGTCGCCGGCCAGGTCCGGGTCGCGCCCGTCTACACCCCGCGGGAACTGCGCGGCCGCGGCTACGCCGGTGCGGTGACGGCGGAGGTGAGCAGGGCGGCGGTGGCCGCGGGCGCCGCGGAGGTGCTGCTCTTCACGGACCTGGCGAACCCGACGAGCAACGCGCTCTATCAGCGGATCGGTTACCGGCCGGTGGCCGACTGGGCGGTGTACGAGTTCGGGGCGGCTTGCTGAGTGGGGCGGTGCGGGTGCCGGGTGGGGTGGTGTCCGCCGTCTGTTGTCTGCGGCGCCGTCGTGGCTGGTCGCGCAGTTCCCCGCGCCCCTTGCGGGGCGCTGTCGTACCGCAGTGACGTCGGCGGGTCCGCCCCGCCGGCCTGCCTCGTCTTGCGAGGGGCTTCGCAGGGGCTCAGGCTGGGAGGAGGCATGCCGACCACCGTATGGACCGAGTGCGGGTGGCCGCGGCGTCGGCGGGGATCCGCGGCCCGTGCAGAGAGCGGGTGCCCGATGAGGCTTGTCGTCGATCTCAACCGGTGCCAGGGGTTCGCGCAGTGCGTCTTTCTCGCCCCGGACGTCTTCGCCCTGCACGGCGAGGAAGCGCTGCTGTTCTCCCCTCGCTTCGACGAGGAATACCGTGCCCGGGTGGAGGAGGCCGCCGCGGCCTGCCCCGTCCAGGCCATCCTGGTCGACTACTCCGACGAGCCGACGAGGCGGGTGGAGTCCCATGTCGGCTGACACGGACGTCGAGGTCCTGCGGCGCGAGGGCCGCATCGTCGTCGTCGGTGCCTCGCTGGCCGGGCTGCGCGCCGCGGAGACCCTGCGCGAGCAGGGTTTTGCGGGCTCGCTGACCATGATCGGGGACGAGCCGTACGAACCCTACGACCGGCCGCCGCTGTCCAAGCAGGCGCTGCTGGGACGGGCCCGGCCGGAGGACACCCAGCTGCCGCGGCGGCGTGACATCGACGCCGACTGGCGGCTGGGCGTCGCCGCCGAGGAGCTGGACCGGGACAGCAAGCGGGTGATCCTGGCGAACGGCGACAGCGTCCCCTACGACCGCCTGCTGATCACCACCGGGACCCGGGCCCGGCCCTGGATCCACCCGGAAGAGGCCGCGCTGGACGGGGTGTTCGTGCTGCGCACCCGCGACGACTCCGCGCGGCTGACCCGGAAGCTGGCCGGGGGCGTGTCCCGGGTGCTGGTGATCGGGGCCGGCTTCACGGGTTCCGAAGTCGCCTCCGCCTGCCGGGAGCTGGGCCTCGAAGTGACCGTCGCCGAACGCGGCCCGGCCCCCCTGGTGGGCGCGCTCGGCGGGGTGATCGGCGAGGTCGCGGACCGGTTGCAGCGCAAGCACGGCGTCGACCTGCGCTGCGGCATCAGCGTCACCGCCCTGGAGGGCGACGACGTGGGGCGGCTCAGGCGGGCCCATCTGTCCGACGGCACGACGGTCGACGTGGAGGTGGCGGTCGTCTCGCTCGGCGCCATGCGGAACACGGACTGGCTCGCCGGGTCGGGGGTGGCCGCGGGGCCCCGCGGGATCGCGTGCGACGCCGGATGCCGGGTGTTCGACGTCAACGGCATCGTCACCGACGACATCTACGCCGCCGGGGACGTCGCACGCAGCCCCCACCCGCTGTTCGACTACCAGTTCCTGGCGCTGGAGCACTGGGGCAACGCGGTCGAGCAGGCCGAGATCGCCGCCCACAACATGATCTGCGCGGGCCCGGAGCGCCGTCCGCACCTGTGGCTGCCGATGTTCTGGTCCTCCCAGTTCGGCGTCAACATCAAGTCGGTGGGAGTGCCCGCGCTGGGCGACCAGCTGGTGGTCGCGCAGGGGGCGCTCACCGAGGAGCGGTTCGTCGCGGTGTACGGGTACCACGGGCGTTGCATCGCCGCGGTGGCCTTCGACGGGGCCAAGTGGCTGGGGTTCTACGAGGAGCAGATCGCGTCCGGCGCGCCCTTCCCGCCGGAGTACCGCACGGTCGACCGCCGGACCGAGACGCTGCAGCCGGTCGATCCCGCCTTCCCCGACCCGCATCTGCCCACCCACGGGGCCACGGTCACGCTGACGGGTCACTCACCGAGCGAACGGCGGGTCGAGTTCGTTCCGTCGCATGCCTGATCACCGGCCTCGTACCGCTCGGAGCCCCGACCGAGGAGACGACATGACGCCCGACCCCATCTCCGCGCGGATCACCGACTACGCCAACCGGGCCGATCCGTACCCGCTCTACGCGGAGCTGCGCAAGACACCGGTCCTCCGGGAGGACGACGGCACCTACCTGGTCAGCACCTACCACGAGGTACGGAGCCTGGCCAACGACCCTCGGCTGAGCAACGACACGAGCAACCGCCCGCCCGGCTACGTCCGTACCGGGCAGCCGGCGGCGGAGTCCGGCCTGCCGCCCAGCTTCATCTTCACCGACCCGCCCGTGCACGACCGGCTGCGCGACACCATCAACCGGCCGTTCGGCCCGCCGCACAGCCCCCGCTTCCTCGACGGCCTGCGCGGGGAACTGTCCAAGGTGGTCACCGAGTTGCTCGACGCCTTCGACGGCAAGGACCGGGTCGACATCGTCGAGGACTTCTCCTACCCCCTCCCGGTCACCGCCATCTGCCGGGTCCTGGGCGTGCCGCGCGAGGACGAACCGCGCTTCCACGGCTGGGCCGACGCCCTGGCCTCGTCGCTCGATCCCGCGTCCGCCGGCGACGACGCGCAGGAAGCGGTCCAGCGGGCCCGCCAGGAGCTGGGCGCCTACCTGGCCGACCTGATCGAGACCAGGCGCCGCCACCCCGGCCCCGGGATACTCAGCGCGCTCGCCCCCGACATGACACCGGCGGACCTGCAGGCCACCGCGGTGCTGCTCCTGGTCGCCGGCCACGAGACCACCGTCAACGCGATCACCAACACGACCCTCACCCTGCTGCGCCACCCCGACATCCTGGAGCGGTTCCAGCGGGAGCCGGGCCTGGCCGTCCCGCTCATCGAGGAGGTGCTGCGGTACGAGCCGCCGGTCCAGTTCATCCCGTTCACCACCGCCCTCGCCGACATCGACGTCGTCGGCACGACGATCACCAAGGGCTCGCCGGTCTGGCTCATGCTGGCCGCCGCCAACCGCGACCCCGCGCGCTTCCACGACCCCGACCGGTTCGATCCCGACCGCAGGGACAACGAGCACCTGGGTTTCTACACCGGCATCCACTACTGCTTCGGCGCCCCGCTCGCCCGCATCGAACTCCACGCGGCCGTCCCCGAGTTGTTCAGGCGGGTGAAGTTCACCGGGCTCCTGGAGGACCCGCCGCCGTACCGCGCCAACGCGGTGCTGCGCGGCCCCCGGCACCTTCCCGTGGCGATCGAGGGCCTCGCGGCCTGAACACCCGAGCAGCGGCACACCGGAGCAGCGGCACACCGGAGCACCCGCACACCGGAGCACCCGCGCACCGGCGCTCACGGCCACAGCAGTTCCCTCCGCCAGCCGCCGTCCGCCTCCGCGACGTACCGGAGCCGGACGTGCCGCCGGTCCGGGTCGCCCTGGAAGAACTCCGCCTCCTGCGGGCGCAGTCGGTAGAGGGTCCAGGTCGGGGAGGGGGCGGCCGGGTCGGCTCGGGCCCGCTCCCAGGCCGCCTCCGACTCCGCGCGCAGCTCCTCCAGCGAGGACAGGAGCCCGCTCTGGCGGCCGGTGAGCGCCGCCGCCAGGGCGCCCGTCGAGCGGGCGTGCAGGTCGGCCTGGCTCTCCCGGGCCGGGGCCGCCGAGACGGGGCCCCGGAGCCGGACCTGGCGGCCCAGCACCGGCCAGTAGAAGGCGAGGGCCGCGTACGGGTGGGCGCTCAGCTGGTGCCCCTTGCGGCTGGTCACGTGGGACGCGAAGGACCAGCCGTGGGCGTCCGCGCCGTGCAGCATCACGATCCGTACGTCCGCCCGGCCCGCCTCGTCCGACGTGGCCAGCGACACGGTGTGCGGCTCCGGCTGCCCGGCCGCCACCGCCTCCGCGAACCACGTGGTGAAGAGCGGGAGCGGGGCGTCGGGCGCCGACTCCGGGTCGAACGGCCGTAGCTCCGTGGTCCCGGGGGACCAGACGCGGAGCGACTTCAGGAGCGTGTGAAGATCCGTTGCTGCCATGTGCCGAGTATCACTCGGTACCTCCCGCAACCGTGCCATCAGCAACCTCGTGCGGCGGCCCCGGGGTCCTCCGGCCGAACCCCGGGGCACAACCGGGCGAACCGCTGCGAACACCTGTGCCCCGGCCCCACACTGTCCGGCATGAGGGGACCGAAGACCGTGAAAGTGGCGGTACGCCATGTAGACGGCGATGTCGGACGGCGCAGGACGCGGGCCGTCACCTGGGCCGCCCGCGACTTCCGGCTGGTGCGGCCGGCCGAGGGGCGGGACCGGGTCGAGCTGGAGTGTCCCGTCTGCACGGCGGCCGTCCTCGCCGAGGTCGCCGACCACGCGCGCACCCGGCGGGTGCGGAACGTCTGGGCCGCCGTGTCGGCGCTCTCCCTCCTCGTGTCCGTCGCCGCCCTCGGCTACGCCGTCCACGAGGGCGGCAGGGCGCTGCCCGCGGGGCAGTCCCTGCCGGTCCTCCTCCCCGTCAGCGTGATCGTCGCCGTCGCCGGGCTCGTCATGACGCCCACGGCGTGGGTGCGCGGCCGCCGGCACATCGGCGTCGCCCTGCTCGACGGTCCGGCGCCGCGCCGGGGGCACCGGATCGTGCCGGTACGCGGGTGAGTGCTCGGCCGGTCGTGCCGTTCGTTCAGACCTTGCCGGGCGCCGAGCGTCAGTGCCGGGCGAACTGCACCCCGGTCCGCTGCACCACGTCCGGGCGTACGGCGAGGGCCGGCACCGTGAGCTGCTCCCCGTAGATGTCGGTGAGGCGGATCGCGGCGCCGCAGCCGGTGCCCTGCTCGGAGAGGAAGTAGTTGTAGCCGGTGCGGGTCAGCGCCAGCCAGCCGCCGCTCGTGCGGACCTCCAGGCGGGCCAGCGGGTTGCGGTGGCCGATCGCCTGGATGCCGCACCAGTACTGGGTGGAACCGGTCTTGTAGCGGATCGACACGGTGTCGGAGACGGCCGGGCTCAGCAGGCTCCAGGTGATCGTGATCCGGCCCGCCGAGAGAGGCGCCAGCTTCGCGAACGCCTGTCGGCTGAGGTCGAGTTGGCCGGCCGCGCAGGGTGCCGGGCATTCGTTGGTGATCCGTACGGTGATGGCCGCACCGCTCGCCGCGCGGACGGAGACGTACGCGCCGCAGGCCTTCGCCGTCTCGTAGTCCGCGGTGTTCATCGCCGCCGTCATCACGTCGGAGGTCGGGCCGTAGGAGCAGGCGCCGTCGCCGTTGCCGACGTCGTAGGAGGTGGCGACCCCCTGGTAGGCGGTGCCGGGGCGGATCCGGCCGGCCGCGGGGGCGGTGGTGGTGGCCGGGGAGGCGTGGGTGGTGCCGCTCTCCGCCTCCGCACGCCGGGACGGGGTGGTGGACGGGGTCGCCGACGGGGTGGTCCGCCTGCTCGCCGACGGCTTCGGGGACGCGGCCGACGGCTCCGGGGACGTCGGCGTGGCCGGGTCCGCGGGTGCGCCAGGCACGGTCTGCGACGCGGACCCGGCCACCGCCCGCTCCGGCCCGGCGGCGCCGGCCGCGGTGCCGGGGCGGAAGGCCACGGCCAGGGTGACGACCAGGGCGACGGCGGCGACGGCGGCCACCGCGAGCAACGGGCCGCGCACCGGGCGCCATTCGAAGTCCCGGTCCGGCTGCGGGCGTCGGCGGTGTGAGGAGGAGGCCACGGAGGGATCCTTACGCGGTTCGGCGGTGCACGTCCTTCGAACATCGAAGCTTCCGTACGACAGTTGCCGCCGGTTCCCGGGAGGTTGCCGCCGTCCCGCGGATTTTCCGCAGCCGCTCGCGAAGGCCGGTGTGCCGTGGTCACCCCCGGCCCAGCACCACCGTCCCCGACGAGCAGAACCAGCCGCCCGTGCCCGACGCCACGCCCAGCTCCGGCAGCCCCCCGCCGGTCCGCCGCACCTGCCGTTCCCCGGCCTCCCCGCGCAGCTGGCGTACCGCCTCCACCAGGAGGAACAGGCCCCGCATGCCCGGGTGCTGGGCCGACAGGCCGCCGCCGTCCGTGTTCACCGGCAGCTCCCCGCCCGCGACCCGCAGCCGCCCCTTCTCCACGAACGCCCCGCCCTCGCCCTTGGCGCAGAAGCCGAGGTCCTCCAGGGTGACCAGGGTCATGTAGGTGAAGGCGTCGTAGATCTCCGCGAAGTCGATGTCGGAGGGGGTGACTCCGGCCCGGCGGAAGGCCAGTTCGCCGCTCACCGCCGCCGGGGAGACGGTGAAGTCCGCCCACTCCGACATCGTGGCGTGCGAGAGGCACTCGCCCGTGCCGAGGACCCACACCGGGGCGGTCCGGCAGTCCTGTACGTACTCCTCGGCCGCCAGCAGCACCGCCGCGCCGCCGTCCGAGCGGATGCAGCAGTGCAGTTTGGTGAAGGGGTCGGCGATCATCGGTCCGGACAGGACGTCGTCGACGGTGATCGGGTCGCGGAACATGGCCTCCGGGTTGAGCGCCGCGTTGGCCCGGGCCTGGACCGCGACCTCCGCCAACTGCTCGATCGTCGTGCCGTGTTCGATCATGTGGCGGCGGGCGGCCATCGCGTACTTGGCGACGAGGGTGTGGCCGTAGGGGACTTCGAACTGGAGGGGGCCGCGGGCGCCGAAGGAGAGGTTCCCGGTGCGCCGTCCGGCCCGGATGTCGGCGCGGGCCGTCGAGCCGTACACCAGCAGGACCGCGTCGGCGTGGCCGGCGGCTATCGCGTCCGCCGCGTGGGCCGCCATGACCTCCCAGGTCGAGCCGCCGACGGAGGTGGAGTCGGCCCAGGTGGGGCGCAGGCCCAGGTACTCCGCGACCTCCACGGGGGCGAGGGTGCCGAGGCCGGCCGACGCGAAGCCGTCGACCACCTCACGGGCGAGGCCCGCGTCGGCCAGCGCGCGGCGGGCCGCCTGGGCGTGCAGGGCGTAGGGGGTGGCCTCGTCCACCCGGCCGCAGTCGGACAGGGCCACGCCGACCACGGCGACCTTGCGGGGTCCGGTCATGAATCTGACGGTACATCAGATCTGCTGGATCCCGCCCCTGTGCATCTGCATCCGGCGCCCCTAGCATGACGGACCGTCAGATCGTCAGGAGGTCCGGTCATGGACGCCCGCTTCACCGACGAGCAGGACGAGATCCGGCGCGCCCTGCGTGAACTGCTCCACAAGCGCTGCGGCACGGAGGACGTGCGGGCCGCCGTCGACAGGCCGCAGGGGTACGACCCCGGCCTGTGGACCGCCCTCGGCGAACAGCTCGGCCTGCCCGGCCTCGCCCTCCCCGAGACGTACGGCGGCGCCGGCTGCACCCGCACCGAGGCCGCCCTGGCCGCCGAGGAGCTGGGGCGGGCCCTGGCCCCCACCCCGTTCCTGGCCACCGCCGTGCTCGCCGCCCCGCTGCTGCTCGCCCTCGGCACCGACGCCCAGCGCGCCGAGCTGCTCCCGGGGATCGCCGACGGCAGCCGCACCGCCGCCCTCGCCGTCCCCGGCACCCGGCTCGGCAGCGCCCTCGCGCTCACCGGGCCGCCCGGCGCCGACTGGGCGGGCGGCGGGCGGGCCGGGGGCGTCCAGGCACGGCGCACGGCGGACCGGTGGCGGCTGTACGGGGAGGCCGACCAGGTGCTGGACGGGCACAGCGCCGGGCTGCTGCTCGTGCCCGCGCACACCGGCGGGTACGCCCGCTCGCGCGTCCTCCTCTTCCTGGTGGCGGGCGACGCCCCCGGGGTCGTACGGACCCGGCGCACCAGCCTGGACGCCACCCGCGGCCAGGGCCGGATACAACTGCGCCATGTGGAGGCCGAGTTGCTGGGTCCCGACGAGGACACCGACGTCCGCGCCGCGCTCGCCGCCCTCGGCGACTTCGTGGCCGCCGTGCTCGCGGCCGAGGCGGTGGGGGCCGCGGACCGGGCGCTGGAGCGGACCGTGGAGTACGTGAAGCAGCGGGAGCAGTTCGGGCGGGCGATCGGGTCCTTCCAGGCGGTCAAGCACCGGCTGGCCGACGTGTACGTGACAATACGGGCGGCCCGGTCGGCGGCCTACTACGCGGCCTGGGCGACCGCGCACGGGGAACGGGTGGGCGGGCTGGCGCTCGCGCAGGCACTGGAGGCGCTGCGGACCGCCGCCGGGGAGGGCATCCAGCTGCACGGCGGGATCGGGTTCACCTGGGAGCACGAGGCGCATCTCTACTTCAAGCGGGCCGCCGGGGACGAGCTGCTGTTCGGGCCGGGACACCGGCTGCGCGCGCACGCGGCCGAGGCGGCCGGGCTGTTCGCGGGACGGGAGGTGGCGGTGTGATCGGCGAACGGCTGGTGCAGAAGGTGTCCGCCACCCGGGGGTTCGCCAAGGTGGCCCCGCACGTGGTCCCGGCCCTGGACCGGGCCGTGCACCGGCTCAGCCGCGGCCGGGTGCTGCTCAGCGCCCAGATGCTGCCCGGCGTGATCCTGACCTCCACCGGCGCGCGCAGCGGCCGGCCCCGCCGGACGCCGCTGGCGTGCATGCCGGAGGGGGACGGCTGGCTCCTCGTCGGCTCCAACTTCGGGCGCACCGGCCATCCCGCCTGGACGTACAACCTCCTGCACCGTCCCGCCGCCGAGATCAGCTGGAAGGGCCGGGACATCCCCGTCACCGCCCGCCTGCTGGAGGGGGCGGAACGCGCGGACGCCTGGCGGCTGCTCCTGCGGTTCTGGCCGCCGTACGCCGCCTACCAGGAGCGGGTGGACCGGGAGATCCGCATCTTCCGGCTGACCCGGCGGCAGGACGGGCCGTAGGGGCGGGCGTAGTGCCGCCGGCTGCGGCGCCGTCGTGGCCGGTCGCGCAGTTCCCCGCGCCCCTTGCGGGGCGCACTGCAGCGCCCCTTTCTTTCAGGGGCGCGGGGAACTGCGCGACCAGCCCCCACCCACCCGCGGCCGAACCACACCCGCACCGCCCCCCGTCGGCCGCCCCCCGGCAGCGCACCGTACGGCCGTCGGTGTTCACGTCGGCCGTTCCGCGGAGCGGCACACGCGCTGCCCCGGCGCGTGACCGGACGCTGGAATGACGCGTTGAGCATTCCCGCCTCCGAAAGGCCGACGAATGACCACACGTGAACCGCTCGCGTCCCAGCGGCCCGGCAGGCCCGCCGCCCGCCGGCTGCGGCCGGCGGCCCGCCTCGTGAGCGCCGTGGCGGTGACGGTGTCCGCGCTCGCCGCGCAGCCGGCCGGCGCCGAGGGCGGTGGCCGGGCGGCCGGGCCCGGCTGCGCCGCCCTCGCGCAGACGGTGCTCGCCCGCTCGCACGTCAGGAGCATCAGCTCCGAGGTCGTACCCGCCTCCGGAACGCTCCCGGCGTACTGCCAGGTCGACCTCGTGCCCACCCGGGCCGTCAACGTCCGCGTCACCCTCCCGCTCAGCACCGCCGACGCCGGTACCGGCGGCACCTACACGGGCGCCTGGAACGGCCGCGTCCTCAACACGGGCGGCGGCGGGTACGCCGGCAACCTCGGCGACCTCGGCGTGGCGGTCCAGCGCGGCGAGGTCGGCTCGGTCACCGACACCGGCCACAGCTCCGCCTGGTGCGACGCGACCGACCCGAGGACCGGCGAGGCCAACGCCCAGCCCGGCTGCGGCGAGGCCGGCGGCGGCTTCGTGCTGTCCCCCTCGGGCAGGCTGAACACCCGGCAGGTCGACGACTTCATCGACCGCAGCCTGCACGAGCAGACGGTCTGGGCGCTCTCCCTCGCGAAGACCTACTACGGCCGGGCCCCCCGGTGGAACTACTGGGTCGGCGGCTCCACCGGCGGCCGGCAGGGCTGGCAGATGGCCCAGAAGTACGGCGACGAGTACGACGGCTTCCTGATCGGCTACCCGGCGGTCAACTGGAACCGGTTCATCATCGGCGAGGCCTGGCCCGCGGTCGTCGTCAACGAACTCCTCGGCCCCGGCGGACTGTCACCCGCCAAGAGCGACGCCGCGAACGCCGCCGCCGTCGCCGCCTGCGACCCCGAGGACGGCGTCCGGGACGGGGTCGTCGCCGACCCGCGCCGCTGCACCTTCGACGCGCGCGAGGTCGAGGGCCTCAGCGCCGCGGAGGCCGAGGCCGTCGACCTCATCTGGGACGGCCCGCGCGACGCCGACGGCAACCGGCTGTGGGGCGGCATCACCCGGGGCACCACCTTCTCGGTCCTGCTGCCCGGCGGGAACACCATGAGCCCGCTGATCGAGACCTACGTCCGCAACTGGCTGGAACAGGACCCGGCCTACGACTGGCGCAAGAACCTCACGACGGAGAACTTCCCGCGGTTCTTCGAGGCGTCGTACCGCAAGTTCGAGAAGACCGCGGCCACCGACAGCACCGATCTGTCCAGGGTCCGGAAGAACAACGGCAAGATCCTCTACTACGCGGGGGCCGCCGACCCCCTGATCGTGCCGTTCAACTCCTACAACTACCAGCAGCGCCTCTTCGGCCGTTACGGCGTCCAGGGCACCCGCTCCTTCGTCCGCACCTTCTACTTCCCGGGCGTCGGCCACACCGAGCCGGACCTCGCCGGTACCACCGACACGCGGTCGCGGCTCCTGGACGCCCTGGAGGCGTGGACCGAGCACGGCAGCGTCCCCGAGTCCTTCGACCAGAAGGGCCCCACGGCCGGCACCGGGCGCACGGTCTGCGCCTACCCGGACACCGCCACCGCCCCCGGCGCGGGCGCCTCCTGCACGACCAGGACGAGCGTCCCGGCCGACCTCGTCGCCCAGTCGACCACCGCCCTCGACCGCCGCTGAGCGCTCCGCTGGACGCGCCGCGATGCGCCGTCTGCCGACTGTCGGCTGCGGCGCCGTCGTGGCTGGTCGCGCCCACGCGGCGGTAGCCGCATATCGAATACAGCCCCGCGCCCCTACGGGGGCGCTGCGGCCCCGCCTACAGCAGCCGCTCCCCCAGCAGCACCGCCCCGATGCCCAGCATCGCCGCCCCCGAGGTGCGGGTCACCGCGCGGGCGGCGCGGGGGCGGGCGGCGAGCAGGGCGCGGGAGAGGGTGCCGACGGCGAGGTAGACGGTGGCGCAGGCGGCCATGTGCAGGGCGCCGAGGGCGGCGGTCTGGGCGGCCACGGGGAGGTGGGCGCCGGTCGTGACCAGGAACTGGGGGAGCACCGAGAGGTAGAGCAGCAGCGCCTTCGGGTTCAGGCCGCTGATCGCGGCGCCCCGCCAGAAGCCCTGCGGCCCGGCCGCTGCGTCCTTGCCCGCCTTGCCCGCCCCGCCCTCCTCGGCCGCCTGCGGGACCGTCGGGCGGCGCAGCACGCTCCAGCCCAGCCACAGCAGGTATCCGGCGCCGGCCACGGTCAGGGCCGTGAGCAGCCGCGGCGACCGGGCGACGAGCACCGCGAGCCCCGCGACGGCCAGCGCGGTGTGCAGTGCGTACCCGGCGACCAGGCCCGCCACCGCACGCGGCACCGAGCGGCCGCGCACCCCGGCGGCGATCACGTACGCCCAGTCGGCGCCCGGCACGCACACCAGCAGCAGGTCGACGGCGAGGAAGGAGAGCAGGAGTCCGGTGTCCATGGGAAGGGACATTAGGCGCGATTGGCCCGAAAGTGTTTCCGAAATTTGCTCGGGAGTGCCGGTTCCGGGGGAGAATCTTGCTCATGGACGACGTGGACCGGAAAATCCTTGCGGAGCTGCAGCAGGACGGGCGGCTGACCGTGACCGAGCTGGCCGGGCGGGTGCGGCTGAGCGTCTCGCCGTGCCACCGGCGGCTGCGCGAGCTGGAGCGGTCGGGGGCGATCGGCGGGTACCGGGCGGTGGTGGACCCGGCCGCCGTGGGGCTGACCTTCGAGGCGCTGGTCTTCGTGTCCATGCGGCAGGAGGACCGGGACACGGTCGCCGACTTCGAGCGGGCGCTCGCGGAGATCCCCCATGTGCTGGACGCGCAGCGGCTGTTCGGCGAACCCGACTACCTGCTGCGGGTGGCCACCGCCGACCTCGCCGCCTTCCAGCGGCTCTACGACGAACGGCTCGCGACCCTGCCGGGCGTGCAGCGCCTCACCTCGACGCTGGTGATGAAGCACGTGGTACGGGACCGGCCGCTGCCTGCGTAGGACGACAGGCGGTGGTTCACCGCTGCGCGTGAACCACCGCCTGCCAGACAGGACCCAGGGCGCGGGCTACTTCGTGGGCTTCTTCCCGGTCACGCCCAGATGCACCAACAGCGCCAGGTTCGGCTTGAGTTCGGCCTGCTTCACGCCCCAGGTCTGGAAGCCCTTCTGGTGCGCGGCGACGGCCGCGAGCATCGCGACCAGCGAACCGGCCACCGCGGCCGGGTTCACGTCCTTGTCGACCCTGCCCTTGGACTGCAACTCCGTGATGGAGTCGGTCAGGGAGTTGTTCACCGAGTTCAGGATCTTCATACGGATCTTGTAGAACCGTTTGTCCCCCTCGGCCGCCCCGAGGTCGACCACGCGCAGGATCGCGTCGTTCCTGCGCCAGAACTCCAGGAAACCGTCCACGAGTTCCTGCGCGGTCGTCCAGCCGGCCTTGCCGACCCAGGAGCGCCCGGCCAGCAGCTCGGTCAACTGGCCGCCCTCGGTGGCCATTTGCTCGGCGATCTCCAGGACGGCGCCCTCGACGTCCGGGAAGTACTGGTAGAAGGTCGCGGGCGAAGTGCCCGCCTTCCGGGCGACATCGATGACCTTGACGTCCCGGTAAGGGGAGGAGCTGAGCATCTCGCTGAGGCAGTCGAGCAGCTTCTGCCGGGTCGCCTGCCCACGCCGGCCGGCCACGCGGCCGTCGACGGTACGCACTTGTCCTGTCATGCCGTCAGCTTACCGAGGGGTGATCGGAGCGCGATTCGGCCGACTGCAAATGGGGTGCGCGGGTGTATAGAGGCCGGTGCGGCTGGTCTGCGGGGTGCGGGCGGGGCGGTTACTTTGACGACATGGCCGAAAACAGGGCATCCGGATACGCGGCGGGATACGCGGAGGGCGTCCCCTGCTGGGTGGACGTGCAGCTCCCCGACGTCGAGGCGGGCAAGCGGTTCTACGGCGGGCTCTTCGGGTGGACCTTCGAGGACGCGGGACCGGGAGCCGTATGGGCCCGCCTCGACGGCGCCGGCGTCGCCCGGCTGGCGCGGAAGCGGGACGGCCGGATGCCCACCGTCTGGACGGTGTACTTCGCGACCCCCGACGTCCGGGCCCTCGCCCGTCGCATCGTCACCGCCGGCGGGCAGATCGTCAACGACCCCGTGCCCGTCCGCGACCTCGGCACCGCCGCCCTGGCCGCCGACCCCCAGGGCGCCGTCTTCGGCCTCTGGCAGGCCGCCGGCCACCCCGGCTTCGGCGTCCGGCACGCCCCCGGCACCTTCGCCTGGGCGCAGCTCTACACCAGCGACCTCGACGCGGCCAACGCCTTCTACGGCCACCTCTTCGCCGGCGCCCTCTTCGGCGCCGGCGCCGAACCGGACTTCGGCCGCGCCCCCGTGACCGACGTGTTCGCCGCCGGGATGCCGTCCCAGTTCGTCGTCCACTTCCGTACCGGGGACGTGGCGGCCGCGGCCCTGGCCGTGCAGCAGCTGGGCGGCCGGGTCCAGGCGCCGCCCTTCGAGACCTCGTACGGAAAAGTGGCCGTCGTGACCGACAATCAAGGGGCGTTCTTCGCGCTGCTGGAACGCTGAGGCCGGAAACAGGCGGGTCTTGGCGGATAAATGTCTCACTTTGTCATGAGACACCCCGATTCGTCGCCGGGTTCGCAACCTGTGCCCGGGCCAGGAAGAATCGGGGTGCGTGCCGCCACGGCGGTGCGGTGGTGAGACGCTGCACGGGGTCGCGTACATATGTGGGTGGACGGGGCCCGTACGGGGAGGTGGCAGGCAAGTGGTGGATCAGCTGACGCAGCACGATCCGCGGCGGATCGGGCCGTTCGAGGTGCTGGGACGGCTGGGGGCCGGCGGCATGGGGCTGGTCTATCTGGCGCGCTCGGCGTCCGGGCGGCGCGTGGCGATCAAGACGGTACGGACCGAGCTCGCCGAGGACCAGCTGTTCCGGGTCCGCTTCACCCGCGAGGTGGAGGCGGCCCGCGCGGTCTCCGGCTTCTACACGGCCGCCGTCGTCGACGCCGACCCGCGCGCCGCGGTGCCGTGGCTGGCGACCGCCTACGTGCCGGCGCCCTCCCTCGAAGAGATAGTGAACGACTGCGGGCCGCTCCCGGCCCAGGCCGTCCGCTGGCTCGCCGCGGGCGTCGCCGAGGCGCTCCAGTCGATCCACGGCGCCGGCCTTGTCCACCGCGACCTCAAGCCCTCCAACGTCCTCGTCGTCGAGGACGGCCCCCGGGTCATCGACTTCGGTATCGCCTCCGGTGTCTCCAACACCCGCCTGACCATGACGAACGTCGCGGTCGGCACCCCCGCCTACATGTCGCCCGAGCAGGCCAAGGACTCCCGCAGCGTCACCGGCGCGAGCGACGTCTTCTCCCTCGGTTCCATGCTCGTCTTCGCCGCCACCGGCCACCCGCCCTTCCACGGTGCCAACCCGGTCGAGACCGTCTTCATGCTGCTGCGCGAGGGCCCGGACCTCGAAGGCCTCCCGGACGAGCTGCGCCCCCTCATCGAGTCCTGTATGCAGATGGAGGCGACCGCCCGCCCCAACCCGGCCGACCTCCAGGCCCAGCTCGCCCCCCACCTGTTCGGCTCCGGGTCCGACGACAGCGGTACGGCGTCCGCCTGGCTGCCCGAGAAGGCGGTCGGGCTGATCGAGTCCCGGCGCGGCGGCCGCCCCGCCGTCAAGCCCTCCGCCAACCCGTCCGGCGGCCGCAACGCGGGCCGCCTCGCGGCCCCGCCGCCGCCCTCCTACGACCCCGTGGTCCCCGCCCCCGTCCCGGTGGGCGCTCCCGACACCGGTCCGGTCCGCCTGGCCGGCGCCCCGGTGCCGATCGGCCCGGGACCGCGGGTCGCCGACGCCCGCGCCGCCGCCGTGAAGGCACCTCCGCCCGAGGCCGGCCTGGTCGCCAGCTGGTCCCGCCCGCACCCCGGCGTCAACGGCGCCGACCCCGCCGCACCGCCGGTCCCCGCCCTGCCGCCGGAGACGGCCGCCGGCTGGCGGCCCTGGCGGTTCCGGATGTCCAACGACGTCTGGGGCACCCCGTCCGTCGACGGCGACCTCGTCTACGTCACCTCCTTCGAGGTGCACGCCCTCGACGTGGCCACCGGCCGGCGCCGCTTCAAGACGCGGGACGTCGCCTGGTCCATGGCGGTCGCCGACGGCCGTATCCACGCCTCCGACGGCCCCACCCTGTTCGCCCTGGAGGCCCGCGAGGGCGGCGACCTGTGGCGGCTGTCCACCGACGCCTGGGTGTACTCCCTCAAGGCCGACCGCGGCACCCTCGTCACCGGCACCCGGGGCGGCGGCGTCCAGGGCTGGGAGGCCTCCAACGGGCAGAAGCTCTGGGAGCTGGCCGGCGCCCAGACCGACTTCGAGGCCCCCGAGTCCGGGCCCTCCCTCCACGACGGCACGGTCTACGTCTGGCAGGACGCGCGGCTGCGCGCCGTCGACGCCCGTACCGGCGACGAACGCTGGTCCTACCCCATCGGCGACGCGGCCTCCTGCGGCGGCGTCCCGGTCCGCCTCACCCACGCCGACGACGGCTTCGTGTACGCCTCCGCGGGCACCCGCGTCATCGCCCTCGACACCGCGACCGGCCGCGTCCGCTGGCACTTCGAGGCCCCGGCCGTCTTCCTCTCCCCGCCCGCCTACGTACCCGGCCCCGCCGTCACCGGCGGCGGCATCTACCTCGCCGACTACCTCGGCACCGTGTACGCCCTCGACGCCACCGACGGCCGCGACCGCTGGCGCATCGCGACGGAGGCCCGCGCCTCCATCGAGCCGGTCCTCGTCGCGGCCGGCCACGTCCACGTCGGCAGCGGCAAGGGCCTGTACACCCTGGACGCGGTCACCGGCACCCCCAAGTGGCGCTTCCAGGCGGGCGGCGACGTGGTGGGCGCCCCGGTGGTCGCCGAGGGCCGCATCCACTTCGGTTCGACGGACCACCTGCTGTACACGCTGAAGGCCGACGACGGCCGGCTGCGGTGGAAGCTGGCCACGGGCGGCGAGATCACCGGGTCGCCGGTGGTGCGGGACGGGGTGGTGTACGCGTGCAGCAAGGACCGGTGCGTGTATGCGCTGGACGCGGAGAAGGGCACGGGGACCGCACGCACCGCGTGAGTGCCGGGACCGGCTGACGGGCGGCTGCGGCGCCGTGGGGGCTGATCGAGCAGTTCCCCGCGCCCCTGAAGGGGCGCCACCGCAGTGCCCTGCTTTCAGGGGCGCGGGGAACTGCGCGACAAGCCCCCACCCACCCGCAGCCGCCCACCGGCACCGGGTGGCACCCCCTTCGGCGGCTCAGCGGATACGCGGCGCCGTACGTGCCCGGTTGCCGAACAGCTCCGCCTGCCGTTCGTCCGGCAGGTTGCCCAGCGTGATCAGGTGCGGGGCCGCGGCCCACCCCCGCTCCCGGTCCGCCCCCTGCGCCGCCCACAGCGCCCGCACGCTGCCCTGCACCCCCTCGGTCGGATACCCGGCGATGACGGTCGCGCACCGCACGGCCGCCTCCAACGCCTCCCCGGCGCCGGTCACTTCGGACACCAGCCCCACCTCGTACGCGCGCCGCGCGGAGACCCGTTCGGCGTTGCCCATGAGCACCATCCGGGCCACCTCCCCGTACGGCATCCGCTGCGCCATCAGCACCGACTCGTACGCGCTGACCATGCCGTAGGAGGTGTGCGGGTCGAAGAAGGCCGCGGTCTCGTCGGCGACGACGAAGTCGCACTCGCCCAGCAGGTAGAAGGCGCCCCCGCAGGCCATCCCGGCCACCGCGGCGATCACCGGCTTCCACAGGTCGTTCGACTTCGGCCCGATCGCGATCAGCGGATCGTCCTGGCTGTAGGGGGAGGACGGCTGCGGCACGACGGCGTCCCGGTCCAGCCCGGTGCTGAAGGCGCGCCCGCCGGCGCCGGTGAGGACGACGGCCCGTACGGTGTCGTCGAAGCGCAACGCCCGCCAGGCGGCCGAGAGTTCGGCGGCCGTCGCGAGGTCGACGGCGTTGAGCCGCTCGGGCCGGTCGAGGGTGACGACGGCGACCCCGCTCTCCTTGTCCACCTCCAGCCGCAGGCTCACGGCCGCTCCAGGACCCACTGCGGCAGACCGTCCGCGAAGACCGCCTGCACCCGGGCGCCGATCCGGATCCGGTCCGGGGGGAGAGAGCCGAGGGGCGCTCCCGCCCCGCTCACCACGTTCCCCACCATCCGCACCCGGGGCGCGTCGTCCAGCTCCACGACCACGACGTTGTACGGCGCCTGCGCCGCGTACTCGGGGAGCAGCGGCGGGTGCGGGACGACGTACGACCAGATCCGGCCCCGCCCGCTCGTCGGCCGCCACCCGCTCGCGAACGACTGGCAGTGCGGGCAGCACGGGCGGGGCGGGAAGCGCGGTTCGCCGCAGTCGGCGCAGGCCTGGACGCGGAGTTCGCCGCGGGCCGCGTACTCCCAGAAGGGGGCGCCGTCGGTGTCGGTGACCGGTCGCAGCATCTCAGCTCCGGTTGGTGAGGAGGAGGGCGGAGGTCGGGACGCCCTCGCCGGCGGTGACCAGGCAGGTGGCGGCGCCCGGCACCTGGGCGGTGCTGATGCCGCGCAGTTGCTTCACGCCTTCGGTGATGAGGTTGAACCCGTGCACGTAGGCCTCGCTGAGCCCGCCGCCCCCGGTGTTGAGCGGCAGCCGCCCGCCGATCTCCAGCGCGCCGCCTTCCGTGAACGCCCCGCCCTCCCCCCTCCCGCAGAAGCCGTAGCCCTCTAGGGAGAGCGGGATCAGGGCGGTGAAGGCGTCGTAGATCTGGGCGACGTCGACGTCCTCCGGGGTGAGGTCGGCGTGCTTCCACAGGTGGCGGGCGGCGGTCCAGGCGGGGCCGGTGAGGGGGTCGTCGTTCCAGTAGTTGACCATGCCGTGGTGCTGGGCGGGGAGGCCCTGGGCGGCGGAGTGGATGTGGACGGGGGTCCGCCGGCAGTCCCGGGCGCGTTCGCTGCTCACGACCACACAGGCCAGCGCGCCGTCCGTCTCCAGGCAGTTGTCGAAGAGGCAGAGGGGCTCGCTGATCCACCGGGAGGTCATGTACATCTCGCGGGTGAGGGGCCGTTCGTACATCACCGCCGCCGGGTTCTGGTTCGCCCGGTTGCGGCAGGCGAGGGCGACGTTGAACAGGTGGTCCCGGGTGGCGCCGTACTCGTGCATGTAGCGGCGGGTGAGCATGGCTATCTCGTCCGCGGGCCGGAGCAGGCCGAAGGGGCGGGTCCACTGGGCGGGGGTCGGGAGCTGGACGGCGGTGTTGGTCCACGGCCGGGGCCCGCTGCCCCGCTTCCGCGACCGCCACGCCACCCCCACCGTCGCCTGGCCGCTCGCGATCGCGGCGGCGAGGTGCGCGACCGTGGCACAGGAGCCGCCCCCGCCGTAGCCCACCTTGCTGAAGAAGGTCAGGTCGCCGAAGCCGACCGCCTTGGCCAGCTCCACCTCGTCGGTCTCCTCCATGGTGAAGGAGGCGAGCGCGTCGACCTCGCCGGGCGCGATGCCGGCGTCGTCGAGGGCGGCGAGGACGGCCCGGCAGGCGAGGGTCTTCTCGTCCTCGGCGAGCCGTTTGGCGAAGGATGTCTGCCCGATCCCCACGATGGCGGTGGCGTCCTTGATGCCCTTGATGCCCCTGAGACCGGCCATGCACCCGCACCTCCACGGCTGTCGCGGCTTGCTGACAGGTCGTCAGGCTACAGCTAATCTGACGGACAGTCAGCTATGCGTCCGGGGAGGCCGGTTGTGCGCGGTGACATGGAGTGGGGGACCGTTCCGGGACTGGTGCGGTCGGCGGCGGAGCGGTACGCGGACGTCGAGGCGGTGGTGGAGGGCCGGACCCGGATCACGTACGCCGGACTGGGCGCCCGGGTGGAACGGGCGGCGGCCGCGTGCATCGCCTCCGGCGTCGAGGCGGGCGACCGGGTCGGCATCTGGGCGCCGAACTCCCTGGACTGGATCGTCGCGGCACTGGGCGCGGTGTCCGCGGGCGGGGTGCTGGTCCCGCTGAACACCCGCTTCAAGGGCGCGGAGGCGGCGGACGTGCTGCGCAGGAGCGGGGCCCGGCTGCTGTTCGTGACGGGAACCTTCCTCGGGACCTCGTACGTGGCGTCGCTGCGGAGGGCGGCGGGGGAGGGGACCGGGGACGGCCCCCTCCCGGGACTGCCGTCCCTGCGGGACGTGGTGGTGCTGTCGGAGGACGCGCCCGTCGGCTTCCGCACCTGGAAGGACTTCCTCGCGGCCGGGGAGGGCGTCGGCGCGGGCGAGGTCGCGGCCCGCTCGGCCGGGTTGGACGGCAGCTGCCTCTCCGACATCGTCTTCACCTCGGGCACCACGGGCCGCCCCAAGGGCGCGATGATCACCCACGCGCAGACCCTCCGCGGGTACGAGATCTGGGCGGACCTGGCGGGCCTGCGCACCGGCGACCGCTACCTGATCGTCAACCCCTTCTTCCACACCTTCGGCTACAAGGCCGGGGTGATCGCCTGCCTGATGCGCGGCGCGACGATGATCCCGCAGCCGGTGTTCGACGTGGCGACGGTCCTCGCGAACGTCGCCTCGGAACGGGTGTCGGTCCTTCCCGGCCCCCCGACCCTCCACCAGTCCCTCCTCGACCACCCGGCCCGGGACGCCCACGACCTCTCCGCCCTGCGCCTGGTGGTGACGGGCGCGGCCGTCGTACCCCTCCTCCTCGTCGAGCGGCTGCGCGGCGAACTCGGCGTCGAGACGGTCCTGACCGCCTACGGCCTCTCCGAGGCGAGCGGGATCGTCACCATGTGCCGCCGCGGCGACGACCCGACGGTGATCGCGTCGACGTCGGGCCGCGCGATACCCGGCACCGAGGTGCGGGTGGACGAGACCGGGGAGGTGCTGGTCCGCGGCTTCAACGTCATGCGCGGCTACTTCGAGGACCCGGCCGCGACGGCCGAGGCCCGGACGGCGGACGGCTGGCTGCGCACCGGCGACGTCGGCGTCCTGGACCCGGCCGGCAACCTCCGCATCACCGACCGCCTCAAGGACATGTTCATCGTCGGCGGCTTCAACGCCTACCCGGCGGAGATAGAGCAACTCCTCGGCCTGCACCCGGAGGTGGCGGACGTGGCCGTCGTCGGCGTCCCGGACGCCCGCCTCGGCGAGGTCGGCAAGGCGTTCGTGGTCCGGCGGCCGGAGGCGGTGCTGACGGCCGACGACCTGATCGCCTGGGCCCGCCGCGAGATGGCGAACTACAAGGTCCCGCGGACGGTGGAGTTCGTGGCCGAACTCCCGCGGAACGCGAGCGGGAAGGTGGTGAAGGGGGAACTGCGGGCCGGCTAGGCAGGGCGGGTGCGGGTGCGGGTGCGGGTGCGGGTGCGGGTGAGGGTCCGGGTGCGGACGGCGACGGGCCGGGGGCCGTGCCGGGGCTGCGGCCGGACCCGGGCGAGGACGAGGGTGTCGTCGTCCGCCACCACCACCCGCCCGCCGCCTCAGCCCTCCCCACCCCGCGCAGCCCCGGCGATTGGAGGTTCTGTGCCGACGGTGGGATGCGCGACCTGGGGAAACGTGGGTGGACGGTGCCCGGCCATGGCACAGATCCCCCAATCCCCGCCTTGTGCTTGTGGCTTGGGGCTAGCGGGTGAGGGAGGTCAGGGCCGTGCGGATTTCGGTGATCAGCCAGGCCGGGCGGTTGAAGACGTCCTCCGCCGTGAAGCGGAGCAGGCCGCGGACTTCGGGGCACTGGAGGATCTGGTTGAAGCGGGAGACGTCCCGGCGGTGGGCCTCTCGTGTGCCGTGGTAGGCGTAGCCTTCGATCTCCACAGCCAGCCCCTCGGCCCGGAACAGGAAGTCGAGGTAACGGCGGGAGCCGCCAGGGGGCTGCACCTCCGCCTGCGTCTCGGGGCGGAGGCCGGCGTCGTGCATGTGCAGGCGGGCGACCGTCTCCGCGGGGGAGCCGGAGCCGCGGTCGACGAGGCTCAGCCAGGTCCGGGCCCTGGCCGCCCCGCGGAGCGGAGCTTCGAGGGCGCAGGAGACGGCGGCCGGCGCGGTGAGCGGAGCCCGGCGTTCTGTGCCGACCCGGCGGTAGCCGAGCGCGGATTCGACGGCGACGACGGCGTTGTCCCTGGGGCCGGCGCGGAGGAGGTCGGCGAGGGTGCGCGGCACATCGGTGACCCGCAGCCCCGACCGCTCGACGACCTCGGCCTCGGTGAGAGGGGTGCGATGCACGCGTACGAGGGGGACGCTCTGCCGGAAGGCGAGGTCCGGGTCGGTGAAGTCCAGGGCTGTGCCGGGGTCGAGCGTCTCGATCCGCCAGAGGCAGGCTGCGGAGCGGTGGCTGACGACGAGCTGGGGGCTGAGGAGCTGGGCCGCCCTCAGTTGCATGAACTGATCGACCTTGGTGCCCGGTTCGGCCCAGGCCCCGGCCCGGACACGGCTCCATCCCTCCGCGTCGAGCCGCCGGAAGAGCGATCGACGTGGCCAGCCGGCCGCCAGCGCCCGCGAGGTGAGGAGTACGCCTCCCTCAACGAGCGTCCTCAACTCCGCGCGGTTCACGGGTCCATTGTGAAGCGAGGCGGCGATGGCCTTTCGGGCCTGTGGACAACTCGGCTGCGCTGTTCAGGTGAGTGCGCGCCCTCGGTCACGAACGCGGACCAGGTGGCGGGGCCGAAGATGAAGACGGAGGAACTGTTGTCGGTGCACTTGGAGCGGCGGGCAGAGTCGCTGCCAAGGGCGGACAGCGAGCGGGCTCGCCTGGCGGCCGGCCGATAGTTACTCGATGAGCCGTAGCGCGGAAACCTTGTTTACGTTCCTGGAAGGTCCCGGTGCTGGAACTTCACGCCTCGGCGCCAACCGGGAAATCCTGGGTTCTACGCCGATGGGACCGGTAGGAACCGGTCCCATCGGCCTGTGGTTGTTGAGTCAGCCGGCGTGATTCTCGGCGGGCGTGACCACGGTGGCGTGGCTGTTCTGCGGCGTGACAGTGGCGTGGTTCTCGGCCAGCGCCGGGCTTGCAGCGGCGGCGGTTGCGCCGAGCACGAGGGCGATGGTGGCGACGATCTTCTTGGTACGGGTCACTTCGACTCCTGTAGGGAGGGGAGATCCGAACCCGAGTGACGTTAGTTCAGGTGGGCGTTTGTTCGAGCGGATCGAACGGTTCACGCCACGCATTGACCTGAACCTCTCCTTGAACACGCGTCGGCCGCGACGGCTCCCCCTCGGTGCCGTCGCGGCCGATATCCCCCGCGATCCCCCGTGCCGTGCCGCCCACGGCGGCCGCCCCCCCGTTGTGTGAGGTCAGGCAGTTTCGCCGGAGGCGTGGTTGTCCAGAAGGGTGACCGTGGCCGGCTCGCTCGACGCATGGTTGTCGAGAGTGGTGATCTCGTCGTCCTCGGACGGCGGCACGGTCACCGGTGCGGCCGCCTTCGAGGCGTCGAGGAGGTCTTCCTCGATGAAGGAGGCGTGGTTGTCGAGCGGCTTGATTACGTCGGTGGTCTTCTCGTCCTGCGGCATGATCATCAACTCCGGCAAGTCGTGCTGAAAGCTGGAAGTAGCCCGTCCGACGGCTCCCCCGGGTGCCGTCGGACGGGCGTGCGGGCCGTTCACCCTAAACGGTGTGGCCCCTCCGCGATCCGCCTGCCCCCCGACGCGACGGATCGATGGATGTAAGAGTGCCGACCCGCGATAAACGAACGATGAACGGTGCCGAGCCGCTGCCGGAGCAGGGGCTACGCGGCCTGCGCCGGGGCCAGCAGGGCGCGTACGTCGGTTGCCTCGGCGGAGCCGAGCTGTTCGTAGATGGAGAGGGCCTCGCGCCAGCAGGCGTTCGCACGGTCGGGCTGACCGAGCCTGGCCAGCGCCTTGCCGAGGACCGTGAGCACGGTCCCGCGACGCCACTCGCCGCCGATACCGCGCAGCGCGATCGCCTGCTCCGCGTGCTGCGCCGAGAGGGCGAAGCGCTCCGCCGCGAGATGCACCTCGGCGATCCGGAAGTGCGTGACGCCCTCCCACAGGGGCTGTCGGTTGTCGCGGAACAGGGCCAGTGAGTCGGTGAGCTGGGCGAGCGCTTCGGTCAGGCGCCCGGCCTGGGTGAGAGCGATGCCCAGCGCGTAACGGCCGTTGGCAAGCCGCAGGGTCAGGCCCATACGGTCGTAGATGTCGATGCCCTGCTGGGCGAGTTCGATCGCGCTCGCGGTCCGTCCCATGGCGAGCCGGATCCGCGAGAGGTTGCACAGGGCGCTCGCCTCGCCGACGTCGTTGCCGTCGGCCCGGAAGTTGTCGATGGCCTGCTGCAGGTAGGTCTCGCCGTCGGCGTGCCGGTTCTGATAGATAGCGATGATGCCGCGGTCGTTGGGGGCCCAGCAGTTGGGCAGCGGGTCGTGGGCGTCGTCGGCCAGCTTCATGGCGAGGCGCGCCTCGGTGTCGGCGTCGTCGAAGCGGCCCGCGACCAGATGCACGTTGGTCAGAGTGGTGCGGGCGCGCCCTTCGGCGCGGGTGTCGCCCGCGGCGTGTGCCGCGTCCCGTACGGTCTTCGCGGCGACCTCGTACTCGCGGGCGTTGGCCCCCGACTCGGCGAGGTCCTTGGCGGCCCAGAGGAGGTCGACGGCTCGGCGCAGCCTCTGGCCGACGGCGGACTGCCGGACGCACGCCATGACGCAGTTGGCCTCGTTGTAGAGCCAGTCCTGGGCCGCGCGGGGCGATGTGAAGACGAGGCCGGGGTAAGCGGTCGGCTCCAGATGGTTCACCAGCCGGTCCCCCGGCCGCTCGATCGCGTACACCCCCGCCGCCGTCGCCAGGTAGAAGTCCAGCAGGCGGGACATGGCCGCCTCGCGTTCGCTGGGGGGTTGTTCGTCGCGTTCCGCGCACGCACGCGCGTAGAGCCGTACGAGGTCGTGGAAGCGGTAGCGGCCGGGGGCCGCCGATTCGAGCAGGGACGTGTCGACGAGGGTCTCCAGGAGATCCTCGGTCCTGTCCTGCGGGAGGTTCAGTACGGCTGCCGCGGCCGCCAGTGACATGTCAGGCCCGTCGGCCAGCCCCAGCAGGCGGAACGCGCGGGCCTGGGCCGGTTCCAGCTGGCCGTAGCCGAGTTCGAAGGTGGCCTTCACCGCGAGGTCGCCGGCCTGGAGTTCGTCGAGGCGGCGGCGTTCGTCGGCGAGCTTCGCCGCGAGGACGGAGACCGTCCAGGTGCGGCGGGCCGCGAGCCGGGACGCGGCGATGCGGATGGCGAGGGGGAGGAAGCCGCAGGCAGCCACCACGTCCAGGGCCGCCTCGCGTTCGGCGGCGACCCGCTCCGCTCCGACGATCTTCGTGAAGAGCTGCAGCGCCTCGTCGGGGGACATCACGTCCAGGTCCACCAGGTGCGCCCCGGCCAGGTCCACCATCCGTACCCGGGCGGTGACCAGCGCCGCGCAGCCCTCCGTGCCCGGGAGCAGGGGGCGTACCTGGGCCGCGTCCTTCGCGTTGTCGAGGAGGACCAGGACCCGGCGGCCGTCCAGGACCGAGCGGTACAGGGCCGCCCGGTCGTCCAGCGAGTCGGGGATGGCGGAGTCCGGTGTGCCCAGGGCGCGTAGGAAGGAGCCGAGGACCGTCTCCGGCTCGGCCGCCCGCGGGCCCGCGCCCTGGAGGTCCACGTACAGCTGGCCGTCCGGGAAGACGGACCGGGCCTGGTGGGCGACGTGTACGGCGAGCGTCGTCTTGCCGACGCCCCCGATGCCGGCCAGCGCCGATACGGCCATCACCCGGCCCTCGGCCGACGCGAGCACCTCGCTCAGCTCCGTGACGAAGGCGGATCGGCCCGTGAAGTCGGGGACCGTGGCGGGGAGCTGGGCGGGGCGGACCTGGACGGCGGCGGGTTCCGCCGCCGGGGCCGAGGGCTCCGCGAGAGCCGGGTCGGCCTGGAGGATGCGCTGCTGCAGTTCGCGCAGGCCGGGGCGCGGGTCGACGCCGAGTTCCTCGGCGAGCAGGCGGCGGGTGTCCGCGTACACCGCGAGGGCCTCCGCCTGCCGGCCGCTGCGGTACAGGGCGAGCATGAGGAGTTCGCGGAACCGCTCGCGCAGGGGGTGGGCCGCGGTGAGGGCCGTCAGCTCCGACACCGCCTCGGCGTGGCAGCCCTGTTCCAGGTCCATGTCCAGCCGGGTCTCCAGGAGTTGCAGCCGCAGCTCCTCCAGGCGGACCCGCTGTGTCTCCGCGTACGGCCCCGGCACTCCGGCCAGCGGCTCGCCGTCCCACCGGGCCAGGGCCCGCGCGAGCGCCTCCCGGGCCTGGTGCAGGTCCCCGGCGCTCTTCGCCTTCTCCGCCGCCGCCGCGAGATCCTGTGCCACCGTCAGGTCCAGGGCACCCTCGCCCAGGCCCCGCACCGCGTACCCGCCGGACTCGCTGACCAGGACCCCCGGGTCCAGGACCTTGCGCAGCCGGGACGCGTACGTGCGTACCGCCGCCAGCGCCTGCGACGGCGGCTCGGGGCCCCACAGGGCGTCGATCAGCTCGGCCGCGGTCGCCGTGCGGCCCTCGCGCAGCAACAGGGCGGCGAGCAGGGCGCGTTGCTGCGGGGAGCCGGTGTTGAGGGCTTCCTCGGCACGCCAGGCGCGCACCGGACCGAGCACACTGAAGCGCAACGCCGCCGCCTCCGTCGAGGAGGAGGCGCGCCGCTGCTCCGGCACCCGCGGTCCACCGTCCATGCCCGTCCCCCTAGACATCCCGCTTCACCCCGTCAGTCTGCCTTGTCCGGGCGGGCCGCGTCAGCCGGGGGAGACACCGATCACAGGGCGACACGCGGTGGTCCACACGGTCTTCACACGGCGATGGCCCCTGTCAGCAGGGCGGACGCGTGGCATAACGATTCGCGGTCGGTTCGGCGTCCGCCGTACCGGAGCCGGTGAACGGGTCCGGGAGCGGGCCGCCGTCGCCGTACCGCCTGACGAGCCGTCCATCACATAGCTGACGGTTCGTCAGATCGGCGCTACCGTGAGCGCCATGGACACCCAGGACGGCACCTTTCCGCTGATCATCTCCGTCGACGACCACACCGTGGAGCCGCCGGACGTCTGGCAGTCCCGCCTCCCGAAGAAGTACCTGGACACCGGGCCGCGCATCGTCCGGGCCCCGCTGCGGGAAATGAGCTTCCTCGGCGGCCGTTTCAAGCCCGTCATGGGCAGGCCGGGCGAGGACGGCCCCGTCGGCGACTGGTGGATCTACGAGGACCTGCACCGCCCCCTCACCCGCCTGGACACCGCCGTCGGCTACTCCCGCGACGAGATCAAGCTCGAAGTGATCACGTACGAGCAGATGCGGGCGGGGTCGTACGACGTGCCGCAACGGCTCGCCGACATGGACGTCAACCACGTCCAGTCCGCGCTCTGCTTCCCGACCTTCCCGCGTTTCTGCGGCCAGACCTTCACCGAGGCCAAGGACCGCGAACTCGCCCTGCTCTGCGTGCAGGCCTACAACGACTGGATGGTGGAGGAGTGGTGCGGCCCGCTGGCGCAGGGCCGCCAGATCCCCCTCGCCCTCATCCCGCTCTGGGACGCCGGACTGGCCGCCGCCGAGGTCCGCCGCAACGCGGCCCGCGGGGTCCGCGCCGTCGCCTTCTCCGAGATACCCCCGCACCTCGGGCTGCCCTCCGTCCACACCGACGACTGGGATCCCTTCCTCGCCGCCTGCGACGAGACCGGCACGGTCGTCGCCATGCACATCGGCTCCAGCAGCCGGATGCCCTCCACCTCCGCCGACGCCCCGCCCGCCGTCGGCTCCACCATCACCTTCGCCAACTGCTGCTTCTCGATGGTCGACTGGCTGATGAGCGGCAAGTTCGAGCGCTTCCCGAACCTGAAGGTGATGTACGCGGAGGGCCAGATCGGCTGGATCCCCTACATCCTGGAGCGCGCCGACGTCGTCTGGGAGGAGAACCGCGCCTGGGGCGGTGTCGCCGACAAGGTCACCCGCCCGCCCTCCGAACTCTTCGCCGGGCACGTCTACGGCTGCTTCTTCGACGACGCCTTCGGGCTGAAGAACCTGGACGCGATCGGCGTCGGCAACGTGCTCTACGAGACCGACTACCCGCACTCCGACTCCACCTGGCCGAAGTCGAGGGAGGTCGGCGAGGCCCAGATGGGCCACCTGGCCCCGGACGTGGTGGAGCGGATCGTACGGGGGAACGCGATCGAGCTGCTGGGGCTGACGGCCGACGGGCTGTGGGCGGGACCGGGCTGACCCGGCCCCGCCCGGGCCGGTGCCGCGCCCGGCGTCGGTCTCAGCCGAGGAACACCGACGAGATCCTGTTGTCGAAGTCGATCGACGCCAGGTCGGCGATGTCGCCCTGGACCACCTCGGACTCGCCCTTGCAGTCCTTCTCCGACCAGATCTTCAGGGCGCCGGAGGCCCGGAGGGAGGAGGCGGAGTCGTCGCGGGCGACGTTCTGGCAGCCGGAGCCGGCCAGGCCCTCGGAGGGGTCGCCGAAGTTCTTCTCGTCGGAGAGGACGACGCTGGTCGCGGCGGCCGTACCGGAACCGGAACCGCCGGTGCTGCCGGAACCGCCGGTGCTGCCCGTGCCGGTCCGGTCCTGGGCCCCGGCCTTCCTGCCGTCCGGCGTCACCCCGAACCAAGTGCCGCCCACGCCCTGCCCGTTGGTGTCACCGGGCTTGAGGTCCTTGCTGAAGCGGTAGACCGGCCAGCCGCCGATGGTCACCTGGAGGCTGCCGTCGTCCCGCTTGACCACGCCGACCGCGGACTTGCTGACGCCGTCGATGAAGATCTTGCCGCCCGGGGCGACGACGACCGGCGGCCAGGTGGTCGCGCACGCGTCGTTGCAGTTGGACTTGGACGGGTTCGGGGTGTCCTTGTCGAAGCGGTAGAGGGTGAAGCCCGCACCGTTGACGACGACCGGGTCCAGGTCGCCCGCCCTGGCCGCGCTCAGCTGCACCCACTTCCTGGCGACCGGGGTGGACGCCGGCTTGCCGGCGCCGGTGGCCCAGTCACCCGTCTTCGGGGTGGCGTGGTGCTGCTTCGCGGTGCCGCTGTCGAAGTGCAGGCTCTGCAACGCGGTGCCGACGCCGTCCTTGGCCACGGAGGCGGCCTGGTCGGTGGCGTTGCAGGCGGTCAGCAGCAGGGACGCGGCGGCTGCGGTGGCGGCCAGTGCGGCGATGCGGTTGCGGATCATCTCGGTCTCCCCGTGTCCGGTGCGACCCGGAATCCCCGAGTCGTCACCGGGCAGTACGGGCCGCCGTCGGGGCGCCTTCACCCGGTGACATGCCCGGGACACGACCACGACGGTCCCGGGCCATTCGGTCGGAGACGTGGACATTCCGCACCGGACGAGCACAGCTCCCGGGGCCTTGTCTGACGGTGCGTCAGGTACGACGATGGCTCCGGCAGACCCGATGTGACAGTCCATCAGATCCTGGAGGGTGCGTGTCCAGTCGACTCCAGCCGGACGGGCGGCCGGCCTACGGGATGCAGCTCCCCGTGCAGTCCCAGTCCACCATCTACGCGGAGCCCTGGGAGGCCGCCGCCGGTCCCGCGGACCTGGTGGCGATCGCCCGCGCCGCCGAGCGCGCCGGCTTCGCCTACCTCGCCGTCTGCGACCACGTGGCGATCCCGCACCGGCTGGCCGAGGCCATGAGCACGGTCTGGTACGACCCGGTGGCCACCCTCGCCCACCTCGCCGCCGTGACCGAACGGGTGCGGCTGCTCAGCCATGTCGCCGTCGTGGGCCTGCGCCATCCCCTGCTCTCCGCCAAGCAGTACGCGACCCTCGACCACCTCTCCGGCGGCCGCCTGGTCCTCGGCGTCGGCGCCGGGCACGTGCGGGAGGAGTTCGAGGTGCTGGGGGTGGACTTCGGGCAGCGGGGAGCGGTGCTGGACGAGGCGATCGACGCCTTGCGCGCCGCCCTCGGAGCGGATGAATTCCCCACCCATCACGGCAAGTTCTACGACTTCGAGGGGCTCGGGCAGCGGCCCAGGCCCGCGCAGGAGCGGGTGCCGGTGTGGGTCGGCGGGTCGTCGCCCGCCGCGGTGCGGCGGGCCGCGCTCAAGGGCGACGGCTGGCTGCCGCAGGGCGACCCGAGGGACCGGCTCCCCGCGCAGATCGAGCGGTTGCGGAGGCTGCGCGAGGAGGCCGGCGTCGAGGAACCGATCACCGTCGGCGCGATCACCGAACCGCTGTACGTCGGCACACCGGACTGGGCCGTGGGCCGCCGCACCCTCACCGGTGCCCCCGACGCCCTCGCCGAGTCGCTGCGGGCCTACGGCGAGATGGGCGTGCACCAGATCCAGGTGCGGTTCCGCAGCCGGAGCCGGGCCGAACTCATCGACCAGATCGAGGCGTTCGGGGCCGAGGTCGCGCCCCGGCTCACCTGAGGAGTGGCATGGGCAAGCTGGACGGGCGGGTCGTCATCGTCACCGGGGCGGCGCGCGGACAGGGCGAGCAGGAGGCGCGGCTCTTCAGGGAGGAGGGCGCGCGCGTCGTCGTGGCGGACGTGCTGGACGACCTGGGCGAGGCGCTCGCCAAGGAGATCGGGGCGGCCTACGTCCACCTGGACGTGGGGGTGGAGGAGGAGTGGCGGGCCGCCGTCGCCGCCGCGAAGCAGGCGTACGGCCGCCTCGACGGGCTGGTGAACAACGCGGGCATCCTGCGCTTCAACGCGCTCGTGGACACGCCCCTCGAAGAGTTCATGCAGGTCGTGCAGGTCAACCAGGTCGGCTGTTTCCTGGGCATGAAGACGGTCGCGCCCGAGCTGGACGACGGCGGGACCATCGTCAACACGGCGTCCTACACGGCGCTGACGGGGATGGCCGCGGTGGGCACCTACGCGGCCACCAAGCACGCGGTGCTCGGGCTCACCCGGGTCGCCGCGCTGGAACTCGCCGACCGGCGGATCCGCGTCAACGCGATCTGCCCCGGCGCCATCGACACCGCGATGTCCAACCCGGCGCGCCTCGATCCGACCGCCGACCCGGCGGAGATGAGCCGGGCGTTGGACGAGCTGTACCGCAAGCTCGTGCCGCTGGGCCGGATCGGGCGGGCGGAGGAGGTGGCGAGGCTGGCGCTCTTCCTGACCTCGGACGACTCGTCGTACATCACCGGGCAGCCGTTCGTGATCGACGGGGGGTGGCTGGCGGGGGTCAGTGTCATCTGACGGACCGTCATCTATTGACGTTTCTGACGCAACGTCAGAAAGTCGTAGCACTCATAAGGACCACAGGGACCACCTGAACTTGGGACGGTGAACCGCCTTGGAATTCGGGCTCTTTGTACAGGGATACGTGGGCAAGCGAGCCGAGACCGACCCGCTGGCCGAGCACAAGGCACTGATGGAGGAGACCGAGTACGTCATCCAGGCGGACCAGTCCGGCTTCAAGTACGCCTGGGCCTCGGAGCACCACTTCCTCGACGAGTACTCCCACCTGTCGGCCAACGACGTCTACCTGGGGTATCTCGCGCACGCGACCGAGCGGATCCACCTGGGCTCCGGGATCTTCAACCCCCTCGCCCAGGTCAACCACCCCGTGAAGGTGGCCGAGAAGGTCGCCATGCTCGACCACCTCACCGGCAACCGTTTCGAGTTCGGCAGCGGGCGGGGGGCCGGGTCGCACGAGATCCTCGGGTTCATACCGGGCGTGACCGACATGAACTACACCAAGGAGATCTGGGAAGAGACCATCGCCGAGTTCCCCAAGATGTGGCTCCAGGACGAGTACGTCGGCTTCCAGGGCAAGCACTGGCAGCTGCCGCCGCGCAAGGTGCTGCCCAAGCCGTACGGCAAGTCGCACCCCGCGATGTGGTACGCGGCCGGCTCGCCGCCGTCGTACGCCATGGCGGCGCGCAAGGGGCTGGGGGTGCTCGGGTTCAGCATCCAGAAGGTCTCCGACATGGAGTGGGTGCTCGACCAGTACAAGACCGCGATCGTCGACGCCGAGCCGGTCGGGGACTTCGTCAACGACAACGTCATGGTGACGACCACGGCGATCTGCGCGCCGACGCACGACGAGGCGATCCGGATCGCGGCGTCGGGCGGGCTGCACTACCTGCCGTCCCTGGTGTTCCGGTACCACGACACCTTCCCGCGGCCCGAGGGCTTCCCGGTGTGGCCGGAGACGCTGCCGGAGTACACGCCCGAGTTCGTCGAACTCCTCGTGGAGGAGGAGTTGCTGATCTGCGGGGACCCGGACGAGGTGCTGCGGCAGTGCAAGCGGTGGGAGCAGGCCGGGGCGGACCAGCTGAGCTTCGGGCTGCCGGTGGGGGTGCCGAAGGAGGAGACGCTGCAGACGATCCGGCTGATCGGGGAGCACGTGATTCCGAAGATCGACACGGATCCGGTGCACCGGACGACGCGGTTCCGTCAAGGGGCCTGAGGTCCCGTCGGCGGGTGCGGGTGCGTTGTGGCTGGTCGCGCAGTTCCCCGCGCCCCCGAGCAGGTAGGTCAGCGCATCGCATGTCTGAGGAGGCAAGGCTCGTGCTCGATCACGTCATCAAACGGGCGACGGTTGTCGACGGGACCGGCGCGCCCGCCTTCACCGCCGACGTCGGCATCCGCGACGGCCGGATCGCCGTCATCGGTACCGTCACCGAGGAGTCCCGCACGAGTGAGGACGCCGCCGGACTCGTCCTCGCACCCGGGTTCGTCGACCCGCACACGCACTACGACGCCCAGCTCTTCTGGGACCCTTACGCGACGCCCTCGTTGAACCACGGGGTGACCACGGTCGCGGCAGGCAACTGCGGTTTCACCCTCGCGCCCCTGAACCCGGGACGCCCCGCCGACGCCGACTACACCCGCCGCATGATGTCCAAGGTCGAGGGCATGTCGCTGGTCGCGCTGGAGGAGGGGGCGCCCTGGAGCTGGAGCTCGTTCGGGGAGTACCTGGACGCGCTCGAAGGGCGGATCGCCGTCAACGCCGGTTTCATGGTGGGGCACTGTGCGCTGCGCCGGTACGTGATGGGGGCGGACGCGGTCGGCGGGCAGCCGAGTGCGGAGCAACTGGCCGCGATCGTAGGGCTGTTGCACGAGGCGATGGACGCCGGGGCGTGGGGGTTCTCCACCACCCAGTCCAGCACCCACTCCGACGGGGACGGGCAGCCGGTCGCCTCGCGGCACGCGCTCCCGGCCGAGCTGCTGGCCCTGTCGAAGGCCGTCGGGGAGCACGAGGGGACGCAGATCGAGGCGATCGTCGCCGGGTGCCTCGACCAGTTCAGCGACGCCGAGATCGAGCTGTTCGCCGAGATGAGCGCGGTGGCCGGGCGGCCCCTGAACTGGAACGTGCTGACGGTCGACGCCGCCGTGCCGGAGCGGGTGCCGCGGCAGCTCCAGGCCAGTGAACGGGCCCGGAAGGCGGGCGGCCGGGTGGTCGCGCTGACCATGCCGATCCTCACGCCGATGAACATGTCGCTCGGCACCTTCTGCGCGCTGAACCTCATCCCCGGATGGGGGCCGATCCTCGGGCTGCCGGTCCCGGAGCGGATCGAGAAGCTGCGCGACGCGGACGTACGGGCCGAGATGATGGAGCGCGCGAACAGCAAGGAGGCCGGGGTCTTCCGGCGGCTCGCCGACTTCGGGCGGTACGTCGTCGGGGACACGTACAGCGAGGCGAACGCCGGGCTGTCGGGCCGGGTGGTACGTGACATAGCACTGGAGCGCGGCCAGGACCCCTTCCACACCCTGGTGGAGATCTGCGCCGCCGACGACCTCCGTACCGTCCTGTGGCCCATGCCCACCGACAACGACCCCGCCTCCTGGGCGCTGCGCGCGGAGACCTGGCAGCACGAGGACGTCATGCTCGGCGGGTCGGACGCCGGGGCGCACCTGGACCGGATGTGCGGGGCGCCGTACACCACCCGGTTCATCGGCGACTGCCTGCGCGGCCGCAGGCTGCTCGGGCTCGAGCAGGCCGTGAAGATGCTGACCGACGATCCCGCCCGGCTCTTCGGGCTGCGGGAGCGGGGGCGGATCGCGGAGGGCTGGCATGCGGACCTCGTGCTCTTCGACCCGGAGCGGATCGCGGCCGGCCAGGCCACCCTGGTGCACGACCTGCCGGGAGACAGCCCGCGCCTGGACTCGAAGGCGATCGGGGTACGGGCGGTGTGGGTCAACGGCGTCGAGGCCATCCGGGACGACGTGGTGAGCGGGGCCGTACCGGGGAAGGTGCTGCGGTCCGGGCGGGACACCAGGACGGTGAGCACCCGGTGAGCGAGGCGGGCGAGGCGGGCGAGGTCGGCCAGGAGGCCGACGGGCAGCGGCTGTTCGTCGGGGGCCGGTGGGTGGCGCCCGACGACGGGTACTACGAGGTCGTCGACCCGGCGACGGAGGAGACCGTGGGCCGGGCGCCGGAGGCCTCCAGGGAACAGGTGCTGGCCGCCTGCGCGGCCGCCCGGGAGGCGTTCGACGGCTGGTCGCGGACGCCGGCGGCGGAGCGGGCGGCGGTGCTCGGCCGGGCCGCCGACCTCATCCGCGGGCGGCTGGGCGGGTACGCGGACCTCGCCCGCGCCGAGACGGGCGCGACCACCGCCACCGCCCGCGCGATGCAGGTGGGCGTGGCGGTGGCCCGGTTCCGGCGGTACGCGACCGTCGAGCCGGCCGAGTGGGCGATCCCGCCGCAGATCAACGAGGCCGGGCCGATGGGCAGGGCGGGCGTGATGGGCGCGCTCGCCGTGCGCCAGCCGGTCGGGGTGGTCAGCTGCATCACCTCGTACAACAACCCGTGGGCCAACCCGGCGGGCAAGGTCGCGCCGGCCCTGGCGATGGGCAACACGGTGGTGGTGAAACCGGCCCCGCAGGACCCGCTCTCCGTCTACCGGATGGCGGAGGCGCTGGCGGCGGCGGGCGCCCCGCCGGGTGTGGTGAACGTCGTCTCGGGGCGGGACGTCGGGGTCGGCGAGGCCGTCGTGGCCTCCCCGGACGTCGACATGGTGAGCTTCACCGGCTCCACGGCCGTCGGGCAGCGCATCGCCGAGGTGTGCGGGCGGGACATGAAACGCCAGTTGATGGAGCTGGGCGGCAAGGGCGCGGCGGTCGTCTTCGACGACGCGGACGTCGGTTCGGCGGTGGCCGGGATCGGCACCACCTTCTCCTTCTACAGCGGGCAGATCTGCACGGCGCCCACCCGGGTGCTGGTGCAGCGCGGGCTGTACGACCGGCTGGTGGCCGGACTGGCCGCGTACGCGGGGCGGTTGAAGGTGGGCGACCCGGCCGCGCCGGACACGGTGGTCGGGCCGCTGATCACCGCCGAGCACCGGGCGCGCGTCGAGTCGTACGTCGAACTCGGCCGGAAGGAGGGCGCGACGGTGCTGGCCGGCGGCGAACGCCCAGCGCCGGAGCGGGGGTTCTACGTGGCTCCCACCGTCCTCGCCGACTGCACGAACGACATGCGGGTGGCCCGCGAGGAGATCTTCGGGCCGGTCGTCTCCGTCGTCCCCTTCGACGACGAGGAGGAGGGCGTCGCGCTCGCCAACGACTCCGACTACGGCCTCATCGACTACGTCTGGTCGGGGGACGTGGCCCGGGCCTTCCGGGTGGCGCGGCGGCTGCGGGCGGGCGGGGTCGGGATCAACACCGTGGGGCGGAACATGGAGGCGCCGTTCGGCGGCTTCAAGAAGAGCGGGGTCGGCCGGGACGTGGGCTCCTACGCCCTGCACGCCTACAGCGAGGTGCAGGCGATCGTCTGGCCGGGGTGACGGTATGTCAAAAGGTGCGCGGAGGCTGCCCGTTGGGGCCGTAAGGGGTGTTACGGGAGGGCAAAGAAGGGGAAAGCCCCTTCGCTCGCGGGGGACCGGTCCGTAGCGTCCGGGGTGCAGGGGGGACGGCAGGTTTCCGGTTACCGGAGCTGACCGCCCCCTTCCCTGAGCACGTACGGATCCCGTTCGGAGACCCCCCTTCATGAAGCACGTCAAGAGAATCGCCCTGACCGGCACGGCCGTCGCCGCCGCGGCCGCCGCCACCCTGCTCGGTACGACGGCCGTCCAGGCCGCGTCCGCGAAGCCCGCCGCCCTCCCGGCCGTCCACGCCCCCGCCGCGCTGGCGGTGCCCGACGGCAACAGGCTGACCGGCGTCTACTCCGCGCACGGCGTGCAGACCTACACCTGCATCGACGGCGCCTGGAAGCTCCTGGAGCCCGCCGCCACCCTCTCCGACAGGCGGGACCGCGCCCACCGCCCGGTCGCCCTGCACTCCCGTGGCCCGGTCTGGGTCTCCACGGTCGACGGCAGCGCGGTGAACGCCTCGGCGGTCGCCACGTCCGCGGTGGACGGCGCCGTCCCCGAACTGCTCCTGAAGGCGACGGCCACCCGCGGCGCCGGGACGTTCGAGGGCGTCACCTACGTCCAGCGCCTGGACACCGAGGGCGGCGTGGCCCCGGCCGCCGCCTGCACCGGCACGGACCAGGTCTCGGTGCCGTACTCGGCGACGTACGCGTTCTACAAGGCGGGCTGAGCGCCGCCGCTCCGCCGGAAGTGCCGCGACAGGCCGGCTGCCGGCTGCGGACTCCTGCTCAGTCGGCCAGGTCGACCCTGATCGTCAGGAGCTGCGTCCCCAGCGCCTTCACGGCCGCGCTGTTGCCCCGGGGCAGGGTGCGCAGCCGGGCGACCGGGTCGTCGTCGGGCAGCAGGTGGGCGGTGCCGTGGTGCCACCGCCCGCCGATCCGCACCCGTACCCGCGGGTCGGCCTGGATGTTCCGCACGTACTGGGACTTCGTCCCGAACTCCGACACCAGCCAGAAGCTGTCCCCGGTCCGCCGCCCGCCGAGCGGTGTCCGCCGGGGCTGCCCGGAGACGCGGCCGGTGGTCTCCAGCAGGGTCTGGAAGGGCAGGAGGCGGGTCAGCGGGTTGGCGATGTGCCGCTGGAAGGCGGTGGTGGCCCGGAATCTGCGGTCGGACATGAGGTCCTGGTCTCCTGTTCGGCTGTACTTCGGCGGCGGTGACTTCCAATGTCTCTCACGCGACCCGGGCGGGAGACGGCGGGCCCGTGCGGATCGTGGCCCGTGTTCACCAGAGACCGGGGGGCTCCCGGCCGGCCGCCCGGAGCAGGATGTGCCGGGTGGAGCCCATCCCGTACCTGTCGGCGTCGCTGGAGAGTCCGGCCACGTCCAGGAGGAGCGGACGGATGTCGACGCCGGCGTCCCGGGCCTGCCCGCACAGGTCGTGGAGGGTGAGCATCATGTCCCGGGTGTCGAGGCCCTGGTCCTCGGCCGACATCTGCAGCAGCCGCTGCCGGAAGCTGTGGGGGGTCGGCTCGGAGGGCAGCGTGGTCGCCCAGACGAACCAGGGACACCGCTCCAGGAGGGCGCGCAGGCCGGCCCGGACGGCGTCGTCTCCCTGCTCGTAGCGGGTGAGTACGTCCCGCAGGGCCGCCTCGGCCTCCGGGCGGATCCCCGCCTCGTCCAGCGGATGCGGGCCCTCCCGCATCTTCCGCGCCCAGTCCGGGTCGGTGAGGTCCACCGGCCTCCTCGCGACGGGTTCGACGTACGCGTCGACCAGCGCGATCCGTTCCGCGAGCTCCGCCAGTTCCCCCGGCTCTCTGGGCTCCCCCGGTTCCTCCATGGCAACCCTTATAGCGCCCCACGAGGCGTCAGGCGAGGTGTTCCACCGGGGCCGGCCAAAGGCCCCGTCCGGAGAGGTGAAGCACGAGGGCCGCGATGTTCCAGGCGTCGTCCTCGCCCCGGTGGTGCCGGCCTTCGAGCTGCCGTCCGGCGATCTCCAGGGCCTGTGCCATGCCGGGGCGCTTGCGCAGCCCGTACGCCTCGGTGAAGACGGCCTTGGCGTTGGTGTGCCGGCGGCCGAAGGGGTAGGGCGTCCGCGTGGCCCGGCACTGCCGGGTGAACTGGTGGCGGTCGTAGTCGCCCCAGCTCACCCAGGGCCGGGCGCCCGCGCGGTGCTCGGCCGCCAGCAGCCGGCACGCTTCGGCGAAGGTGACCCCCTGGTCGACCTCGGACTGCGTGAGGCCGGTCAGCTCCGTGCAGAACGCGCTGACCGCGGAGCGGGCGGGCCGCACCAGGATCCGGTGGCGGGCGAGGCGCTCGCCGGCCGCCGGGTCGACGACGGTCAGCCCGATCTCGATGATCTCGCCGACCTCGCCGGGCGGCGGGGAACCGGTCCAGCAGGTCGCCTCGACGTCCACGACGTTGACGAGCCCCGCGGCCCAGGTGCTGTCCATGGCGGGAAGCGTAGGGAGGCGCGGCGGCCGCGGCACGTGGTTTTCGCGGCAGTCCACCGCCTGCCCGGGGCCTGGTGCGGGAGTGCGCGAATGGGACGATGGCCCGGTGAGCCACTCTTCCCACGAGCGCATCGGTCCTGGTCGTCACCGGCAGCCTCTCCCGGAGCCCGGCCCTGCCGAACCCGGGCGGTGGCCGAAGCTGGAGGCGGCGCTCGCGGTGGTCAACCGCGACGTGACGGCGACCCTGCCCGGGCAGGACGCGCTGGTACTGATGGCCGAGCCGCCGCAGCCGTCTCCGTCCCCGGGCGAAGTCGACAGGGGACGGGTCTACGTGGCGATGCCCGACGGCCGTTGGCACGGCAACCAGGTGAACGCGTACGACCCCGAGGAGGGCGACCCGCTGGAGCCGGACGACGCGGACACGGTCCTGGAAGTGGTCGCGGACGCGGCGCAGTCGACCGTCATGGAGCTGCTCTGGCAGGTCTGGCCGGTCTGCTGGGAGCACAGGACCGGAATGCACGTCCGTCCCCCGGGAACCGCCGACGACTGGTACCCGGGGGCGACGGACGCGGCCGGCCCGCCGGTGTGGTGGTGCCGGGGCGGCCGCGAGGGCAACGGCCACGACGTCGCCCCGGTGGGCGAGCTGGCCGCCTCCCTGCCGGGCGAGCAGCGCCGCGCACTGCGGCGCGCCGAGCGCCGACGGGACGGCCGCCGCTAGGCGCTCCGCCGGAAGCGCGGTGTGCCGCCTGCCGCGCCGTCGTGGCTGGTCGCGCACTTCCTCCCCCAGCCTTCGGCCGGGGGTACCCCCAGCGCCCCTTCGGGCGCGGTTCCTCACCGCCCCAGGAAGATCGGGTTCGTCAGTGCGGCCAGGGCGCCGGGGACCGTGCCCGCCGCCGTCTCGTGGCGGAGTTCGGCGCGGACGTAGGCCGCGTACTGCGGCGTCGTCCGCCACTCGACCACGCCCGAGCCGGCCACCGGGAGCGGGTCGCTGGTCAGCAGGACGCCCTCGTCGGTGACGAAGCGGACCGTGCAGCGCGGGACGCCGGAGGCCTCCAGGCGGACGGTCACCGTGCTGTCGGCGGCCACCTCCAGCTGTTCGCCGATCCCGGCCCGTTCGCCGCGGCTGCCCGTCGCCGTGAAGTCGACGGTCACGTTCTTCGACTCGGCGATGTAGGAGCGGCCGGCGCGCAGCCCCTCCTGGATCGCCTCGCGGCTCAGGTCGTCGGCGAGGACGACGGTCTGGGGCAGGCCCACCGCGTCCGGGTCCCGGTGGGCGTCGCTGTTGCCCATCGCCGGGAGCCACTCGCGGTTGTCGCGCACCGAGGCGACCAGGGTGGCGTCCCAGGCGTTGAGGGCCACCTCGTCGTCGGGGGTGTAGGGGCCGTTCCACACCTCGACGGCGTCCGCGTCCCCGAAGCCGAACTTCCAGGCGCAGCCGACGCAGGTGGCGTGCGGGTGCGCGGGTACGACGAGACCGCCGGCCTTGTGGATCCGATGGGCGAAGTGGCCGAACCGGTTGTCGCGGGCCCGGTAGCGCCAGTCGACGAAGGTTCCGGGGTCGGTGCCGAGGGCGACGACGTGGCCGTTCCGCGTCGTGACCTCCTCGCCGAGCATGATCAGCAGGTCGTCGCCGGCCTGGTCCGACCAGTGCGGGTGCGAGGAGTGCGTGTTGTGGTCCGAGGAGTTGATGAAGTCCAGGCCGGCCGCGCGGGCCAGGGCCGCGATCTCGGCGGGGGTGCGGCGGCCGTCGGAGTACCAGGAGTGCAGGTGGCAGTCGCCGCGGTACCAGGCGCGGCCGCGGCCCTTGGCGCGGTCGGGCGGGTAGACCGGGCGGACGGGGGTGCCGGGTTCGCCGTACGTGAGCGTGATGGTCAGCTCGTACGACAGGCCTTGCGGGGCCACCGTGTACGGGCCGAGGGCGACGTACCAGGTGCCCGCGCGGACCGGGCCCGGGATGTAGCCGGGGGTCGCGTCGTCGGCGCGGACGAAGAACTCCGTGCGGGCGCCGCCGGACCAGCCCCGGAAGCCCTTGCCGCCCAGCTCGGTGCCGTGCTGGTCGAAGAGGCCGATGTCGAGCGCGTTGCCCGTGGTGCCGGCCGGGACGCCCGGTCTGTCGTAGGTGTAGGAGACCCTGATCTCCTGTACGCCGGTGGGCACTTCGACCGGTACGTAGACGAAGTCCGGGCAGCCGGGCGGCAGGGTGCCGCTCACGGTCGCCGTCCTCCGAGTCCCCTGGTCCTGACCGTCCGCCGCTGCGAAGCTCACGCTTCCCAACGTAAGGGCTGTGGCCGCGCCCGTCACGATCAGCGCGCGTCTGCCGATGCCGTGCGTGTCCTCACACATGCCGCTCACTCTCCCCGGTGGACGTGAACTCCCACGGAAGGACAGGGGATCCACAGGCGTCCTTATGTCATGTGCATAGCCGTGTGCAGGGTGGGACGTGTGATGCCGACTGGTCGGTATGGACATATCGAGCCACCCCCGGTACAGATGGGGCATGCGCATAGCCGTCACGGTCTTCCTCACCGACGAGACCATCGCCCCCGTCCGGCTCGCCCGTGAGCTGGAGGCACGCGGGTTCGCCGGGCTGTACCTGCCCGAGCACACGCACATCCCCGTCGAGCGGACCACCCCGTACCCGGCGGGCGGCGACCTGCCCCGCGAGTACGGCCGCACCCTCGACCCCTTCGTCGCCCTCGGCCAGGCCGCCGCCGTCACCGACGGGCTCGGCCTCGGCACCGGCATCACCCTGGTCGCCCAGCACGACCCGATCGACCTCGCCAAGCAGATCGCCACCCTCGACCACCTCTCCGGCGGCCGCTTCACACTCGGCGTCGGCTTCGGCTGGAACGTGGAGGAGGCCGCGGACCACGGGGTGCGGTGGCGGTCGCGGCGGGAGCTGACCCGGGACCGGATGGCCCTGATGCGGGCCCTGTGGGCGGACGAACCGACCGCCTACGAGGGGGAGTTCGGGAGCGTACGGGCGTCGTCCGCCCACCCCAAGCCGGTCCAGAAGCCGCGCGGCCCGGTCGCCGGCCCGCGCACGCTGGTCGGCGGGTCGGCGGGGCCGAAGCTGTTCGCGCACATCGCCGAGTACGCGGACGGGTGGATGCCGATCGGGGGACGCGGGCTCACCGAGTCCCTGCCGGTGCTGCGGGGCGCGTGGGCGGACGCCGGACGCGACCCGGCGGCGCTTCAGGTGGTGCCGTATGCCGTGTATCCGACGCCGGGGAAGCTCGCGCACTACGCGGAGCTGGGCATCGAGGAGGTCGTGGTGCAGTTGCCTCCGGCGGGGGAGGCCGAAGTGCTGGGGGTGCTGGACGGGTACGGGGAGTACCTGTGAGGGGGGCGGCCGTGCGTGGTCGGGTGCGGGTGCGTCGTGGCTGATCGCGCAGTTCCCCGCGCCCCTTCCGGGGCGCACTGCAGCGCCGCTTTCTTTCAGGGGCGCGGGGAACTGCGCGAACAACCCCCACCCGCCCGTACCCGACCACGCACCGCCGCCCCCACGGACCCCACCGAACCCGAACGTATGCTCAAAGAATGACGAATTCCGCGACCCCCGGAACCGGCCCCACCGAGAACTCCATGCGTCGCGCCCTCAAACGCGCCCGGGACGGCGTCGCCCTCGATGTCTCCGAGGCCGCCGTCCTGCTCCAGGCGCGCGGTGCGGCCCTGGGCGACCTCGCCGCGTCCGCTGCCCGGGTCCGCGACGCGGGACTGGCGGAGGCCGGCCGGCCCGGCGTCATCACGTACTCGAAGAGCGTGTTCATCCCCCTTACCCGGCTGTGCCGCGACAAGTGCCACTACTGCACGTTCGTGACCGTCCCCGGCAGGCTCCGCCGGGCCGGGCACGGGATGTTCATGTCCCCGGACGAGGTCCTCGACGTCGCCCGCAAGGGTGCGGCCCTCGGCTGCAAGGAAGCTCTGATCACCCTCGGCGACAAGCCCGAGGACCGCTGGCCGGAGGCGCGCGAGTGGCTCGACGCGCACGGTTACGACGACACGATCGCCTACGTCCGGGCCGTCTCCGTCCGCGTCCTGGAGGAGACCGGCCTGCTGCCGCATCTCAACCCCGGGGTGTTGTCCTGGACGGACTTCCAGCGGCTGAAGCCGGTCGCCCCGTCGATGGGGATGATGCTGGAGACGACCGCGACCCGGCTGTGGTCCGAGCCGGGCGGCCCGCACTACGGTTCCCCGGACAAGGAGCCCGCCGTGCGGCTGCGGGTGCTGGAGGACGCGGGCCGTTCCTCCGTCCCCTTCACCTCCGGGATCCTGATCGGTATCGGCGAGAGCTACGAGGAGCGCGCCGAGTCGCTGTTCGCGCTGCGGCGCGTGGCCCGGTCGTACCACGGCGTCCAGGAGCTGATCATCCAGAACTTCCGGGCCAAGCCGGACACGGCGATGCGCGGCATGCCGGACGCCGAGCTGGACGAGCTGGTGGCGGCCGTGGCGGTGGCGCGGCTGGTGATGGGGCCGGCCGGCAACATCCAGGCGCCGCCCAACCTGGTCGCCGGCGAGTACGGGCGGCTGATCGCGGCGGGCATCGACGACTGGGGCGGGGTGTCGCCGCTCACCATCGACCACGTCAACCCCGAGCGGCCCTGGCCGCAGATCGAGGAGCTGGCGGCGAAGTCGGCGGCGGCCGGGTTCGAGCTGCGCGAACGGCTGTGTGTGTACCCGGAGTTCGTCCGCCGGGGCGAGCCCTGGCTGGACCCGCGGCTGCGCCCGCACGTGGCCGCGCTGGCCGACCCGGCCACGGGCCTGGCGGTCGCGGACGCGGTGGTCGAGGGGCACCCGTGGCAGGAGCCGGAGGAGGTCTTCGTCGCGAGCGGACGGACCGATCTGCACAGCTCCATCGACACCGAGGGCCGGACGGGCGACCGGCGTGACGACTTCGACGAGGTGTACGGCGACTGGGGCGCGCTGCGCGAGGCGGCCGCCCCCGGGATGGTGCCGGAGCGCATCGACACCGACGTACGCGCGGCCCTGGCGGCCGCCGCCGACGACCCCACGAGGCTGACGGACGCCGAGGCCCTCGCCCTCTTCCACGCGGACGGCCCGGCGCTGGACGCGCTGACGGGGATCGCCGACGACGTGCGGAAGTCGGCGGTCGGCGACGACGTCACCTACATCGTCACCCGCAACATCAACTTCACCAACGTCTGCTACACCGGCTGCCGTTTCTGCGCCTTCGCGCAGCGCCGCACCGACGCGGACGCCTACACCCTCTCCCTGGACCAGGTCGCCGACCGCGCCCAGCAGGCCTGGGACGTCGGCGCGGTCGAGGTCTGCATGCAGGGCGGCATCCACCCCGACCTGCCCGGCACCGCGTACTTCGACATCGCCAAGGCGGTCAAGGAACGCGTCCCGGGCATGCATGTGCACGCCTTCTCGCCGATGGAGGTGGTCAACGGCGCGACGCGCACCGGCCTGTCGATCCGGGAGTGGCTGACGGCGGCGAAGGAGGCGGGCCTGGACACCGTCCCGGGGACGGCGGCGGAGATCCTGGACGACGAGGTCCGCTGGGTGCTGACGAAGGGCAAGCTGCCCGCCGCCACCTGGATCGAGGTGATCACCACCGCGCACGAGGTCGGCATCCGCTCCTCCTCCACCATGATGTACGGCCATGTCGACCAGCCCCGCCACTGGCTGGGCCACCTGCGCACCCTGGCCGGCATCCAGCAGCGCACCGGCGGCTTCACGGAGTTCGTGACGCTGCCCTTCATCCACACCAACGCGCCCGTCTACCTGGCCGGCATCTCCCGGCCCGGGCCGACGATGCGGGACAACCGGGCGGTGACGGCGATGGCCCGGCTCCTCCTGCACCCCTACATCCCGAACATCCAGACAAGCTGGGTGAAACTGGGCGCGGAGGGTGCGGCGGAGATGCTCCGCTCCGGGGCGAACGACCTCGGCGGCACCCTGATGGAGGAGACGATCTCGCGGATGGCGGGGTCCTCGTACGGCTCGTACAAGTCGGTGCGGGACCTGATTGCCGTGGCGGAGGCGGCGGGGCGGCCGGCGAGGCCGCGTACGACGCTGTACGGCGAGGTGCCGGCGGAGCGGCAGCGGGCCGCGGAGGCCTCCGACGGGCACCTGCCGGAACTGCTGCCGGTGCTGGACTGAGCCGTCGGGCGGGCGGGCAGCGCACAGTACGATGATCCGACCCCTGTGCGAACGAGCGGGGGGCCTCATAACGGAGGAGATGCGTACCCGTGGCTGCCCGACTGCTGCCCTCCTGGGTCTGGGTCTCCGGCCTGACGGCCGGGGCGACGGTCGCCGTCGTCTTCCTCGCCCTCCAGGCCGACAAGGGGCCGCACCCCACGGCCGCGGCGGTCCGCCCGTCGGCGAGCGCGTCGGCGGGCGCCCACCCCTCCACGTCACCGACGGCCAAGGCGACGGCCCCCGCCGTGCCGGCGGCCTCCGGCACCGGCCGCCGGATCGTCTACTCGCTCGGTGCCAGGCGGGTGTGGACGGTCGACGCGAGCGGCAAGGCGACCCGCACGTTCACGGTGTGGCCGGGGACCGTCAGTCCGGACCCCGGCACCTACACGGTCTCCAAGACCCTGTCGGCAACGACGGGCTCGGACGGCGTCCAGATCGAGCACATTCTGTACTTCGCGTCCAAGTCGGGGCTCTCGATCGCCTTCTCCAACGCGGTCGACGGCTCCTCCCCGGCGCCCGCCGCGGGCAAGCAGACCAGCGGCATCCGGATGCCCAAGGCGGACGGTGCCGCCCTGTGGACGTTCGGGACGGAACCGGACACCAAGGTGACGGTGGTCAGGTAGCCGTCAGGCGATCCTGATCAGCCCTCCCGGTCCGGGGGGCTCAGCTGTACGACGATCAGCGCGAGCCCGGTCAGCACCAGGACCCGGGTCGCGGCGTCCAGCCCGTTCCAGGTCTTGGACTGCCACATGGAGAACCACTCGCCGCCGATCCCGATGAACCCGGCGCCGAAGAGCAGCACCAGCATCAGCAGGCCGTAGGTGGAGACGCGCCGCGCGCGAACGTTGTCACGGCGGGCCCAGAGCCAGGTGCCGGCGATCAGCACGAGCGCGGCCAGCGTCTCCCACACGATGATGAGGACGTAGGCGGTGTTCTCCAGTCCCTTGTCCGTGACGGCCCGCCACATCAGGTCGTCGTCCTTGAACGTGGTGTCCATGGCCAGCACGTGCTGGACGAAGGCCTGGTTGGTGCCGAAGTCGGTGATGTTCCCGAAGGCGACGAGGGCGATGTAGAGAGCTGCCGTTCCGGTCAGAACGGCAGCGGCAAGCGGAAGCGCACGAGGCGCGTGGGAGGTGGACATGCCACCGTCCTTCCCCAACTCGGCCGCCTGCACCCCCTGTTCAGCGGTTGCCCGGCGGCCTTCCCGTCGTGCCGCCGCGGCGAACCGCTCGCACGCGGGTACCTTGGTCGAAGTTCCGTGCGACGTGCGTAGGGGGTCTCGTGGAGGGCTTCGCGGAGTTGCGGACGCGCGAGTTCGGCTACCTCGACGAGGGCGGACACACCTACCTGGACCACACCGGCGCCGGACTTCCCCCGCGCTCCCTCGTCATGGGCAGCGCCCGGCGGATCACCGGCGGCCTGTTCGGCAACCCGCACTCCGAGAGTCCGGCCTCCCGCGCCTCCGGACTCCTGCTGGCCGAGGCCCGGCAGGCCGTGCTCCGCCACTTCAACGCCGACCCCGACGAATACGCCGTGGTCTTCACCCCCAACGCGACCGGCGCCCTGCGCCTGGTCGGCGAGGCATACCCCTTCAGCCGCGGCGGCAGGCTCGTGATGTCGCTCGACAACCACAACTCGGTCAACGGGCTGCGGGAGTACGCGCGGGCGCGGGGAGCCGCGACCGTGTACGTACCGGGCCTGCACATCGACGAGGGACGGCTGTTCGCCGCCCTGTCCGCACCCGGCCCGCACGGGGACGGCGGCGGCCTGTTCGCCTATCCGGCGCAGAGCAACTTCACCGGTGTCCAGCACTCGCTGGACTGGATCGCCGCCGCCCAGGCGAACGGCTACGACGTCCTGCTGGACGCGGCGGCCTTCGCACCGGCCAACGTCCTGGACCTGAGCCGACACCACCCGGACTTCACCGCCGTCAGCTGGTACAAGGTCTTCGGACACCCCACCGGCATCGGCAGCCTGATCGCCCGCCGGTCGGCCCTCGCCAGGCTGCGCCGCCCCTGGTTCTCGGGCGGCACCATCTACGCCGTCAGCGCCCAGGCCCAGTGGCACGTCCTCGCCGCCGACGAGGCCGCCTTCGAGGACGGCACGGTCAACTTCCTGTCCCTGCCGGACGTGACCGCGGGACTCGCCTGGATCGACGGCATCGGCATGGACCGCATACACGCCCACGTCACCGCCCTCACCGGCCGACTGCTCGGCGGCCTGCGGGCGTTGCGGCACAGCGACGGCTCACCGCTGGTGCGCGTGTACGGCACCGGGCGGGCCGGAGCGGACCGGGCCGGAGCGGACCGCGCCGACGTGGAGCGCGGCGGCACCGTCGCGCTGAACGTGCTCGGGGCGGACGGCCGGATCGTCGACGAACGCGTCGTCACGCGCGACAGCGCCGCCCAGGGCATATCGCTGCGCACGGGCTGCTTCTGCAACCCGGGGGCCGGAGAAGAGGCGTTCGGCCTGCCGCTGACCCGGCTGCGCTCGGCGGCCGACACCCAGGTCGGTTCGCTGGACGAGTACCTGGAGCTGCTGCGGCTGCCGTCGGCGGGCGCCGTCCGGGTCTCCCTGGGCGTGTCGTCCCAGCCCAGGGACATCGAGACGTTCCTGGCGTTCGTGACGGAGACCTACCGGGACCGGGTGCCGACGGCGGCCGGGCTGGCCGCGCGGGAGAGCTGCTGAGCCGGTGCCGGCCCGCCGGGGATCACCGTCCGGCCCGGCTCCGCTCCGCGCCGTCGCGGCACTTGCGCAGCAGCACCACCCACGTCCAGGCCAGGAACACCAGCGCGAAGCCCGCCAGGACCGCCCACCCGCGGCCCGCCGGATGCCCGAACGAATCCCCGTACGACGCCAGCAGCGGCGGACCGAGCGGCGAGCGGCCCGTCCGCCACAGCGACTCAAGACCCACCCCGCTGCCCAGCGCCTCGAACGCCCAGCGATTGGTCATCGCCCAGCTGATCGCCTTCCCGGCCACCGTCATCCGGGGCACCGGCACGAAGGCGCCCGAGAACAGCACCTGGGGGAAGCAGAGCAGCGGCAGCATCAGCGTCGCCTGCCCCGGCTCCGACACGGCCGCCGACGCGAGCAGCCCGAGCGCGAGGGCGGCGGCCGAGGCCAGCACGCTCGACACGAACAGCGAGCCGTAGGTGTGCCAGCCCGCCGCGGGCAGCCGGTCCAGGGCGCGCAGCACGGCCAGCAGCAGCGCGTCCGCGACCGCGAGCACCGGCAGTACGGCCGTCAGCTTCGAGGCGACGTACGGGCCGATCCGCAGCCCCGCCAGCCACTCGCGGCGCAGGACCGGCAGCTCGGTGCAGATCTGGAGCAGGCCGTACGTCAGCCCGAAGAAGAACGCGCCGAACGCGATCCAGAACATGATCATCGCCGAGGAGCCCGGGTCCGGTGCCGCCGGATCGAACGCGCCGGCCCGGAACAGCACCGCGAACATCGCGACGATCATCACCGGCGAGCCCGTCAGGACGGCGACCGAGAGCCGGTTGTGCAGCAGCAGCGCGGTACCGCGCCGGGTCAGCAGCGCCCACTGGCGCAGGACGCCGACCCGCGGCGGCCGTACGGCCGGTGACACGGCATCAGGGCGCTCCACGACGTCCCCGGCCACGGCCCGTTCGACGCGTGCGCCGCCCGCCACCGCCTCGTACACCTCCTCCACACTGGTGGCCCCGAACGCGTCGAACAGGGCGGACGGTTCGCCCGCGTACGCGACCTCGCCGCCGGCCGAGAGGAAGACGACCTGGTCGGCGCGGAGCAGATCGGCGAGGACGTGCGTGGTCAGCACGACCGTGGTGCCGTCCTCGGCGAGTGTCCGCAGGGTGCGCAGCAGGGCCGCGCCCGTGACCGGGTCGAGCCCGGACGTCGGCTCGTCGAGGAAGAGCACCCGGGGGCGGGTGAGCAACTCGACGGCGATGCTCGCCCGTTTGCGCTCGCCGCCGCTGAGCGCGCGCACGGGGGTCTGCGCCCGCTCCGCCAGACCGAGCGTGTCCAGCACCCGGTCGACGGTCTCCAGCACGGTCCCGGCCGGTGTTCCCGGCGCCATCCGCAGCCCCGCCGCGTACACCAGCGTGCGGCGCAGCGGCAGTTCGCGGTGGATGATGTCCTCCTGCGGGACGAACCCGAAGTCCGGCCCGGGCGGCCCGGGAGGCGCCCCGTCGTGCAGCACGGCGCCGCCGCTCGGCGCGGTCAGCCCCGCCAGCGTCTGCAACAGCACGGTCTTGCCCGCACCGCTGCTCCCGGCGATCACCGTGAGCTGTCCGGGACCGACGTCGACCGAGACGTCGGTCAGTATTCGCCCTCCGCCACGGACCTCCCGGCTCACCCGACGCGCCCGCAGGCGCAGGCCGTCGACGGAGGGGACGGGGGCCTCGGCGGGCGCGGCCGGGTGCGGGGGCGGTGTCGGCATGGGGGCAGCATGCCAGGCGGGCCCGCGGACGGCGCCCCAACTCCACCGGACACGCGCCGACTTCGACGCCTCCTCCGGGTACGGCCGAGGGGGACGCCCGTCTGCCGGACCCCGGCTTCGGCCGGGGGGGCGCCCGTCTGCCGGACCCCGGCTTCGGCCGAGGGGGACGCCCGTCTGCCGGACCCCGGCTGTGGCTTTCACGCGACCTGTTCCCGGCCGGTTCGGAGCGTGCCGGACCGGCGGTGCCCGGCTCCGCCCGGTGCGGGGGCGGCGGCGTCAGGAACGGCGGATGACCAGGACGGCCACGTCGTCGAGGTGGTCCACCGCGACCGCGGCGTCGAGGATGCGGTCGGCGGTCCCCTCGGCGTCCAGCCCGTCGTGGAGGGCCGCTCCGGCCAGGGATCCGGCCCGCTCCAGCCCGGCATCCAGCGTGAGGCCGGGGCCCTCGACCACACCGTCGGTGACCATGACCAGCGCACTGCCCCTGTCGAGGGTGAAGGTCTCCTCCTGGTAGTCGGTGTCGGGCACGACTCCGAGCACCGGCCCGCCCGGCAGCTCGCGCACGCTGTGGCTGCCGTCCCGGCGCGCGTGCAGCACCGGGACGTGGCCGGCGCTGGCGCCGGTGACCCGTCCGTCGCGCGGGTCGAGATGCAGCATGGTGCAGCTGGCGAAGCGTGCCGCGCCCATCGTGACGAGCAGTTCGTTGGTGGTCGTCAGCACGGCTCCCGGATGCGCTTCGTGGGTGGCGATCCCGCGCATGAACGAGCGCACCTGTCCCATGAAGGCGGCGGCGTCCACGTCGTGCCCCTGGGCGTCGCCGATCTCGATGGCGACGGTGCCGTCGGACATCACGAACGCGTCGTACCAGTCCCCGCCGATGTCCAGCCCGTCGCGGCTCGGCCGGTAGCGGGCGGCGACCTCCAGGCCCGCGAGCTGCTCGGGCAGCGTGGGCAGCATGGTCTGCTGCAGCGCCGTGGCCAGCTCGACCCGTGCCTGCTGCAGCCTGATGCGCCGCAGCGCCTGGCCCGCCAGGTCGGCCAGGGTCCCCATGAGGGTCTGCTCGTCCAGCGATGCCCGGTACTCGCGGTGGTAGAACACCGCCCACGCCCCTAGCGGCTGGTCGCCGGTCTCGCTGAGGGGGGTGATCGCGAGGGCGTAGTCGGATCCGAGGCGGCCGATCCACGGGTAGTCCACCGCTTGCGGCCAGCGGTGGGTGTAGTCCTTCCGGTCCGGAACGCACTGCGTCTTTCCGGTGCGGATCGCCTCCGGCACCGGGCCGGGATCCTCCAGCGGCATGCCCTGCAGGACCTCCACCTCGGACATGGCTATCCCGCCGTCGGTGGAGATGCGCAGGCGGCCCTCGTCGACGAGGGCGAGCAGGGCGCCGCTGGCGCCGAAGGTCGCGGCGAGCCGGGTCAGGACGACCTGCTGGAGTTCCTGCTCCGTGGACGCGGTGATCAGCGCGGCGGAGAAGTCGGCGGTGTCCTTGGCGCGCTGCCGCTCGGCAGCCAGCGCGGCCCGGGCCTTCCGCTTGCGCTTCTCCAGCTTGGTGTCGTCGCGGACCACCCCGAAGATCCGCTCGGGGCCGCCGTAGCCCAGCTGGATCCGGCAGGTCTGCACGGCCAGCCGGTGCCAGCCGTCGTGCTGGGTGAGGTACCGCAGGATCATCCACGGGGTGTGGACGGCGGACGAGCGCAGCAGCTGCCGCAGGGCCGCCCGGTCGTCGGGGTGGACGCCCGCCACCACGGTGGACAGGCAGGTGCTGGGGTCCGGGAAGGCCACGGCCAGGGCGGGTGCGCCACCGAGCCACTCCAGTTGCTGCCGGTGCGGCGCGTACATCCACAGGCCGAGGTCGGAGGCCGTGGTGACCAGCCGGAACGGGATGAGCAGGCTCGTCAGGTCGTTGCGCGCGTCCAGCGCGTGCACCCAGACCAGCTGCTCGTCACCGGTGGGATCCGGCACCGGCCGTGCCTCGATCAGACAGGCGATGGGGGCTCCGCCCCGCCCGGGGAACTCCAGCACCCGCATCGCGACCGCCCCGGCCCGGGAGGCGTGGTCCAGGAGGCTCTCGACGGAGATGCGCTGGCCCGTGGGCCACAGATCACGGAAGCGATGCCCCAGGCACTGTGCCTCCGTCCTGCCCAGCGCCGTGGCCATCGCGGTGTTGAGATCCTCGACGACACCGTCCGGCGTCAGCAGAGCCGACGGGTCGGCACTGTGGAGGAGTCCGTCCGAGACGTCCATCTGCGACTCCCGCGCATGCGCCAAAACATCCCCTTCAGGACATGGTCCCGCATTTTGCCGGGTCGGGACGTGCGGACGGCGGGGAGGGGGGCGCTCGTCAGCCGCGTCGCGCGACGTCTCAGATGCCGGGGTCGAGTTCCTGTTCGGCCCACACGGTCTTGCCGCCGTCCGCCAGACACCTCGCTCCGTGGCGCCGGCAGAGCTGGGCGACGATGTAGAGGCCGCGGCCCCCTTCGTCGCTGGTGCACGCGTGCCGCAGCCGGGGGAGGGTGTCGCTGGTGTCGGACACCTCGCAGGTCAGGACCTGGTGCCGGATCAGGCGCAGCAGGATCGGGCCGGTGGCGTGGCGGACGGCGTTGGTGACCAGTTCGCTGATGATCAGCTGGGTGGATGCCGCCAGGCGCTCCAGTCCCCACTCGGCCAGCTGCCGGGCGGCCAGGGCGCGGGCGCAGCGGACCACCGCCGGGTCGGCGGGCAGCTCCCAGCACGTGGTCCGGCCCGGGCTCAGCGCGTGGGTCCGCGCGACGAGCAGGGCCACGTCGTCGCACGGCGGCTGGGTCGGCACCGCCTCGATCACCGAGGAACAGAGGTGTTCCAGGGACCGGCCGGCCCGTGCCAGGGCGTCGCCGAGGCGCCGCATGCCCGCCTCGATGTCGTGGTCGCGGCTCTCGATCAGGCCGTCCGTGTACAGGGCGAGCCGGCTTCCCTCGGGCAGCTCCAGCTCGACGGCCTCGAAGGGGATCCCCACCCCCACGCCGAGCGGCGTTCCGGTGGGCAGGTCGGGGAAGGTGACCTTGCCGTGCGGGTCGATGACCGCGGGCGGCGGGTGCCCCGCCCGTGCCATCGTGCACGTCTGGGCGACCGGGTCGTAGACGGCGTACAGGCAGGTCGCGCCGGTGACGCGGGTCGGGTCCTGGGAGTCGGCGTCCTCCTCGGCCATCCGCCGGACCGTGTCGTCCAGGTGGGTCAGCAGCTCGTCGGGGGGCAGGTCGAGGTCCGCGAGCGTCTGCACCGCCGTGCGGAGCCGGCCCATGGTCGCCGCGGCGTTGATGCCGTGGCCCACCACGTCGCCCACCACCAGGGCCGTCCGGGCGCCGGGCAGCGGGATGGCGTCGAACCAGTCGCCCCCGACACCGTTGTCCACGTCGGCCGGCAGATACCGCGAGGCGGTCTCGATGGCCGTGCCCTGCACCAGGCGCTGCGGGAGCAGGCTGCGCTGGAGCGTCAGGGCCGCGCTGCGCTCCCGTGCGTACCGGCGGGCGTTGTCCAGCGAGAGCGCCGTCCGGCTGACGAGTCCCTCGGCCAGCAGCAGGTCGTCCTCCTGGAACGGCGCGGGTTCCTCGGTCCGGATGAACACCGCCGTGCCCAGGAAGGTGTGCCGGGCCCGGATGGGGACGACCATCAGGGAGTGCATGCCGCTCTCGCGCGTCGTCCGGGCCCGGTCGGGGTCCCGGTCGAACCAGGTTCCGGGTGAGGCGTCCAGGACCGGTTCCAGATGGGAGCGGCCGGAGGACAGGACCTTGGTGAAGGGCGAGTTCCGCGGCACGGCGACCAGCTCGCCGCGCGCCCACGGGGACTCGGGGACCCCGGGGCGGATCGAGGCCAGGCCCGCACGGCGCAGGGCGGGCCGGCGGTCGTCCAGCGGGCCGATGCGGGCGAAGGGCGCCTCGCCGAAGTGGATCGACTCGGCCAGGTCGACGTTGACGTAGTCGGCCAGCAGGGGCACCGCGAGGTCGGCCAGCTCCTGGCCGATCCGCATCACGTCCAGGCTGTTGCCCATGCGCGTGCTGGCCTCGCTGAGGATGGCGAGGCGTTCCCGGGCCCGCTGGCCGAGGGTGACGTCCACACTCGTGCAGCACACCCCCACGGCCCGGCCGTCGGCGCCCTGCAGGCAGAAGTACGAGGCCGCGATCGCGTGCTCGCGGCGCGGATCCGCCGGCGGCCACGCGCGGTACTCGTGGACCGTGCTGACCCCGCTGTCCAGGACCCCGCGCAGCACCCTTTCGAGCTGTTCGGCCTCGGTGCCGGGCAGCGCGTCCGACGGCCGCCGCCCCAGCCGCCGGTCGGGCGGAACGCCGTCCTGCCGCTCCATCGCGTCGTTGGTCCAGGCGCAGCGCAGGTCCTGGTCGTGGACGACGACGCCGATCGGGGTGCGGGTGAGGAGCGAGTCCCGCATCCATCCGGTGGTCGCCACCGGGGAGAGCGAGGCGATGTCGGTGCCGGAGATGAGCCAGTGGATCTCCCGGTCCCGGCCCCACAGCAGGGAGAACCGCAGGCTCGCCCGGAGGGTGTGGCCGTCGCGGTGGCGGACGGTCGCGGTGCCGGACCAGCCGCCCCGGGCCAGGCACTCCTCGGCCGACGCCCACTCCAGCAGCGTCCGGCGGGTGAGGGGCAGGAGCGTGGAGACGGCCTGGCCGACCACTTCGGTGGCCGGGTAACCGACCAGCCGCTGCGCCGTGCTCGTCCAGGCCACCACCGTCCCCTCGGCGTCGGTCATCGCGATGGCGGCGTCGGGTGTCTCGCGGGGTGCCAGTCGTGCGCAGAGGCTGCCTTGAAGCATCTCGGTCACCGGATTCTCCCCTCACGTGGCGGACAGGGAAACGACGGTAGGAGCGGAAGGCGGGACGGACGTCGGGCACGGCGCACCACCTTCCGGCCGCGGTTTGTGACACGGGAACAACTCGCCCGCCGCCCGGCGGCGCCGAGACAGGGCGTAGCTTTTGGAGCATGGGCGTGGAGAGTCCGGAGCCCGCACGGGAACTGTCCGTGAGCGCGGAGAACGTGGAATCGCACCTCACGGAGGTCTCCCGCGACGTGTGGGAGCACCTGCTCGCCGAAATCCCGCAGATCAGCGGGGACGCCGTCGTCGAGAGAATCCTGCTGGCGAGCGTGCAGGAGAACATCGCCGCTCTGCTGCACATCTTCGAGAACGACATCTCCCTGGCGAATCTCGCGGGGCCGGTCGCGGCCGACGAATACGCGAGGAGACTGGCTCAGCGGGATGTCCCCGTCAGCGCGTTGATCCGGGCCTACCGGATCGGGCACTGGCGTTTCCTGCAGTGGTGCCTCGACGAGCTGGCCCGCCGGGGCGCGGACGCCGCCGTCTCCGCCGCCGCCGGCCGGCGCATGCTGGAGGTGAGCTTCGGTTACATCGACAGCGTCACCGAGCGTGTCATCGACGTGTACCGCCTGGAGCAGGAACGCTGGCTGCTCGGCCGGACCGCCACGCGCGCCGCCCGGGTGCGGGACGTCCTCGCCGGGCAGGAGGTGGACCTCGACGCGGCGGAGACCGCCCTCGGCTACCGCCTGCGGCAGAGCCACCTCGGGCTGGTGGTCTGGCTGCCGGCGACGACGCGCGGCGGCGAGGCACTGGCCCGCCTCGACCGGCTCACCCACGGGATCGCGCGCGGGCTCGGCTGTCCCGGCAGGCCGCTGTTCGTGCCCCGGGACGAGGGGCTGGCCTGGGCGTGGCTGCCGTTCGCCGTACCCGGCGACGTCTCCTGGGAGGGGCTGTCCGGTGCGGTGGAGAAGGGCGAACCCGCCGCGCGGGTGTGCGCCGGGAGCCTGCACCGCGGGATCGAGGGGTTCCGCAGCACGAACCGGGAGGCGCTGCGCGCGCAGGAGCTCGCCACGGCGGCGGCTCCCGGGCCGCGGTTCACCGCGTACTCCCAGGTCGCTCCGGTCGCGTTGATGTGCAGGAACATCCCGGACCTGCGCGCCTGGGTGGGCAGCGTCCTCGGGCCGCTGGCCGTCGACGACGAGCAGTGCGCGCAGCTGCGCGGGACCCTGGACGACTTCCTGACGACCGGCTGCAACTACACCGCGACGGCGAGCAACGAGATCGTGCACAAGAACACCGTGCACTACCGCGTCCGCAAGGCGGAGAAGATCATGGGGCACTCGGTCCAGGAGAGGCGTACCGATCTGGAGGTCGCCCTGCTCGCCGTCCGGTACCTCGGCACCACGGTCATGCAGGAGGCCCGCCCGGCTACGGAGCCGGGCCGGCGCAGGCGTGGGACTCCCCGGAGCCACGGCTGAGGGTGGTGCCGTGGGGGCGGCGGCCACCGCCCCGGGCCGTCGCCGCGGACCGGCCGGACGCGGGCGCCTCTGCCAGACTTGGCGTCGGCCGACTGCGGGGGAGGCAGGGATGGGGTCGACGCGGCCGTCGATGCAGGAGCTGATCGGACGGCGCCGGAGGGCCGGGTTCGTCGGGCGGGCCGAGGAGCGGGCCGCGTTCCGGCGCAACCTCGGCCTGCCGCCGGAGGACGAGCGGCACCGTTTCCTCTTCCACGTGCACGGTGACGCGGGCGTCGGGAAGACCCGGCTGGTGCGGGAGCTGGAGCAGATCGCCCGGGAGGCCGGGGCGCTGACCGCGTACGTCGACGAGGGCGTGGCCGGCGTACCCGACGCGCTGACGGTGATGGCACGTCAGTTCGCGGCCCAGGGGCGGCGGTTCAGGGAGCTGGAGCGGATGCTGGCCGCGCACCGGGAGCGGCGGCACGAGGCGGAGGCCGCCCTGGCGATGGCCGGACCGGAGGAGCGGGAAGGGCCGTCGGCGGGGAGCCTCGCGGTGGCGCGGGCGGCGCAGGCGGGGCTAGGGATGGTCCCGGTGGCCGGCGCCTTCGCCGCCGCCCTGGACACGGACCGGCTCGCCCAGGGCGCCGACCGGCTCCGGGCCCGCTTCCGCAGCCAGGAGGACGCCCAGCTGGTGCTGTCCCCCGAGCGGGTGCTCACCCCCGTGCTGCTGACGGAGCTGGCGGGGGCGGCCGACGCGGCCCCCTGGATCGTCCTCCTCCTCGACACCTACGAGCGCACCGGCCCGTTCCTCGACCCCTGGCTGCACGACGTGATGACCACCGACCGCCACGGCGCCCTCCCCGCCAACGTCGTCGTGGTCACCTCCGGCCAGCACCCGTTCGACACGGCCCGCTGGGGCAGCTTCGCGGACTTCAGGACGGACCTGCCGCTCGGCCCGTTCACCGAGGAGGAGGCCCGGGGGCTGCTCGCGGACAAGGGGGTGCGGGACGAACCGGTGGTCGCCGAGGTGCTGCGGCTGACGGGCGGGCTGCCGGTACTCGTCTCCACCCTGGCCGAGTCCGGGCCCGTCGGCCCCGGGGAGGTGGGGGACCCGAGCGCCACGGCGGTCGACCGGTTCCTGAAATGGGAGCGGGACCCGGTGCGCCGGGCGGCCGCGCTGGCCGGCGCGCTGCCCCGGCGCCTCGACGAGGACATGTTCCGCTGCGCCGTGGACGCCCCCGGGGACCAGGCGGACACGCTCTTCGCCTGGCTGCGGGGCATGCCGTTCGTCGGCGAGCGCGGCGGGCGGCTCCAGTACCACGACGTCGTACGGGCGCCGATGCTCCGGCTCCAGCGACTGCGCTCACCCCAGGGCTGGACCGAGCGGCACACCCGGCTCGCCGAGGCGTACGGCAGGCGGCGCACGGAGGCCGAAGCCGGCCTGCCGCCCGAGGAGTTGTGGGCCGACGAGGGGTGGCGGGAGCTGCGCCTCGGCGAGTCCTACCACCTGCTCTGCGCGCGACCCCGCGCCGCGCTCCCCGGGGCCCTGGCCGACGTCGTCACCGCCTGCGCCTACGGGGACGACGCCGTACGCCCCTGGGCGCGGCTGCTGGCCGAGGCGGGCGAGGACGCGGACGCCGAGGCCGTACGGACCTGGGGCGGCGACCTCTCCGCGGCGCTCGCCGGGGACGGGCTGGCCGGACTGCTCCGGCTGCTGCTCGGCCGCGCCCGGGGCGACGAGCCGTGGCGGGCGACGGCCTGGGCGCTGCGGGCCGACGCGCTCGCCCGGGACGGTGCGCCGGAGCGGGCCCTGGAGGAGTACGACCGCGCCCTCGCGCTGGATCCGGTCCTGGTCCGGGCCCACCGCGGCCGGGCCGTCACCCGGGGCGGGACGGGCGACTACGAGGGCGCGCTCGCCGACCTCGACCGGGTGCTCGAACTGGAGCCGGACAACCCGTGGAACGTCATCCTCCGCGGCGAGCACCACCGGCTGGCCCGCCACCACGACGCAGCGGTGGCCGACCTGAGCGAGGGCATCAGGCGCGACCCCACCAGCGAGTTCGCCTGGGCCTCCCGCGCCGCCGCCCACGAGCGCCACGGCGACCTCGACGCGGCCCTCGCCGACTTCGAGCGCGCGCTCGGACTCAAGCCGGACTACGCCTGGGCCCTGGCCCGCCGTTCCCGCGCCTGGCGCGGCCTCGGCGACGAGGCCCGCCGCCTCGCCGACCTGGACCGCGCGCTCGCCCTGCAGCCCGACTGGGCCTGGGGCCGCTGCGAACGCGGCGAGGCGCTGCGCGTCGCCGGCCGCGCCGAGGAGGCCCTGGCCGACTACGACCGCGCCCTCGAACTCGACCCCGGCTACGCCTACGCGTACGCGAGCCGAGGCGTGTCGCTGTCCCGCCTGGGCCGCCACGAGGAGGGCCTGGCCGACCTGGACCGCGCCCTCGCGCTCACCCCCGACTACCCGTGGGCCCGGGAACAGCGGGCCGCGGTGCTGCGCCGTATCACCGGCTCCTGATGCGGCCTGCCGAGCCGCGGGACGCCGGTGATCACGAATCAGACATGCCGTGACGGCCGCGAGGCGGGCCAGGACGGTCGAGGTCGCCACCTGGACCGCGCATATCGCGCAGGGCTGATCAAACCGCGGAAGCAGACGGTCCGGATACGGAACCAGTTGTTCCGGAATGCCCCCGCCCAGGCCGGGCGCACCCCTCGGACTCCACGGAAGGTGACTGTCCGCATTGGATCTAGTGCATTCAGTAACGAGCCTCCTAGGGTCAAAGTGACGCCAAAACCGTATCCCTGGAGGATTCGTGGCAAGGTTCCGCACTCATCTGGCCCTGCTCGGCTCGGCCGCGGCTCTTACCGCCGGCGCCCTCGCTCCCGCCCAACTCGCCGGGGCGCAGCCCGCCGCCGCGGCGGATTACGACTGGGTCGCCCTGGGCGACTCCTACACCGCCGGGGTCATCCCGGCCGCCGGCGACGTCTTCGAAATCCCCCGCGACGGCTGCGAGCGCACCGACCAGTCCTACCCGCAGATCATCGACCGCGACCTCGGCGGGCTCCTCGACCTGACCAACGTCAGCTGCGGCGCCGCCACGATCGAGGACGTCACCTTCAGAGCGCAGGAGCCGATCGGCCGGCACCTGCCGCCCCTCTCCGAGGACCCGGACTACCCCTTCCCCCCGGTGCCGCCCCAGTCCGAGGCGGTCAAGGCCGGCACCGACGTGATCACCGTCGGCGTGGGCGGCAACACCCTCGGGTTCGCCGACATCCTGATGAAGTGCCTGCAACTGGGCTCCGGCAGCGGCGGCGTGGGCACACCGTGCAAGGACGATCTGGCCGCCTCCGTCCCCGGCAAGCTGACCAAGGTGGGCAAGGAGTACACCGAGATGCTCGCCAAGCTCCACGAGAAGGCCCCGCACGCCAAGATCCTCGCCGTCGGCTACCCCGCAGTCATCCCCGCGGACACCTCCAAGTGCCGGTACAACGACGCGCACCAGTTCCTCTCGATCACCCACGGTGACCTGGACTGGCTGCGCCAGGACGTCCTGGAACCCCTCAACAAGGCCATCGAGAAGTCGGCCGACGCACACAGCGCCACCAGCTTCGTCAACCTCTACGACTCCTCCCGGAACCACAGCGTCTGCGACTCCGGCAAGTGGGTCGAGGGCGTCCTCGACCACGACAACCGGCCGGCCCTCGTACACCCCAACGCCAAGGGCCACCGCAACGCCGCCGACCACGTCACAGCGGCGATCCTGAACGCCATCGCCCCTTAGGACCGCCCCGCACCCGGGATCCCGCCGAGTTCCTGAGCCGGAGAAAGCCGGCTCAGGAGGCGGACCCGATCTCCCCCGCGAAGACGATGACCTGGTCGATGAGGCTCCGCCGGAGGTGGACGACGTCCGTTCCCGCCAGGCAGGGTCCGCCGTCCGGCGTGGTGAAGACCCACTGGTACCGGGCCCACTCGTCGGGCATGTCCACCGCCGAGCAGCGCACCATCGTGCCGGTCCCCGCCGGATGGCGCCGGATGTCCAGCACGAACCGCTCGACCGCCTCGATCCCCTCGCTGCGGCCGAGCGGCCCCCAGAAGACCACGTCCGACGTCAGGGCCTGGGAGAGCAGCGCGGTCACGTAACCGTCGTCCGAGGCGTTGAAGGCGGAGATGAACGTGTCGATCGCGGACTGTGCGGTCTCTTCCTGCATGCCCCAGTCATACCAGCAGCGCCGCTTCGCGAACCGCGCTCAACGCCCGGCGAACGCAACGAAGTCGGCCCACGAGGCGTCGGCGAAGGTGAGCCCGGCCCGGTCCTTGTCCTTGGAGTCGCGGACGTGGACGGTGGTGGCGGGGGATATGGCGACCTCGACGCACTCGGGGCCGTCGTTGCTGCTGTAGCTGCTCTTGAACCACTCAAGGGCGGTCATGCCTTTTCTCCCAGCACTTTGTCGATGAAGGCCAGCGACTCCCGAGGCGTGAGAGCCTGCGCCCGGATCATTCCATAGCGCATCTCCAGGATCTGTACCTCCCGGGGGTCACTGATCAGGCGACTGTGCAGCTGGGCCTCCGAGTGCCCGAGTGTCTTGCCGTCCCGGAGTTTCAGCAGCTGGAGCGAGCCGCCCATTCCCGCGTGGTCCTCACGGTCTGTGGGCATCACCTGGATCGCGACGTGCCTCAACTTTCCGATCTCCAGCAGGCGTTCGAGTTGCTGTCGCAGCACCATTCTGCCTCCGATGGGCCGCCGCAGTGTCACCTCTTCCAGGACGAAGGTGAGCTCCGGCAGGGGTACCCGTTCGAAGACGCTGTGCCGCGCCACGCGTGCGGCGACCTGGCGCTCGATCTCGTCCTCGGGGTACGCGGGCCGCCGCATGGCGAACAAGGCCCTCGCGTACTCAGCTGTCTGGAGCAGGCCGTGCATGTTGTGGTTGGCGTAGGCCCCCAGTTCGACCGCCTCGCCCTCCAACTTGGCCAGATCCCGAACCTTCTTCGGATACCGCGCCCGCTCCACGTCCTCCTTCATGAACGCGAGTTTTCCGCCCGCCGTCAGCACCTCGTCGGCCTTCTCCAGGAAGTCCGGCTTGGGGATCCGCCGCCCCCGCTCCACGGCCGACACCATCTCCTCGCTGTAGCCGATGGCGGCGCCGAGTTCGGCCTGCCGCAGCCCGGCGGCCTCCCGCCACACCTTGATCTGCCGTCCGACCGCCCTGAGTACGGCCTCGGCCTCCTCGTCCTCCACACCCGCCCCTTCCGACGTACGACCCGTACGACCCCGTTCGGCACCCGGACAGTGACGCTCTGTGCCGGGGGCATTGCTGTTCAGGGTAGGAACGGGCGACCACGCTGGGTGACATGACGCAGAAATCCCTCCCGCAGGTCACCGTTCCGACGCACCACTTCACGGTTCAGCTGTCCGCCACTCGAAGAGGTGCTCGACTGGCGCGGCTGCTCACGGAACGCCAACTCGACGACTGGGGGATGCCGTTCGGGCAGGAGGCGACGCAGGTCGTGGCCGAGCTGGCGTCGAACGCGGTGCTGCACGGACGCGTGGCGGGGCGGGACTTCCGGCTGGGGCTACGGCTGTACGCCGACCGCACGCTCCGTATCGAGGTGACCGACGCCCGGGGCGACCGCGTCCCGCGCCGCCGCGATCCGGTGTCCGGCGATGCGGAATCGGGGCGCGGGCTGCTGATCGTGACGGCGTATGCGGATCGTTGGGGCGTGGACGAGGCACCGGCGGGCTGCAAGACCGTATGGGCGGAGCTGGGGGCGCCGGGGCCGCGGGAGCCCGTCACGGCGTGCGCGTGTCGTCACCGGCCAGGAACGGGCGCAGCAGTGTGAGCAGGGCGTGCGGCCGGTGCAGCGGGATGATGTGGCCGCAGTCCTCGATGACGTGCCCGGTGAGGTCGTCGGTGACCGGACGGAGCTGGCGTTCCAGCGCCGTACCGACGGGCCGGGCGCCCACTGCCATCGTCGGCACCGTGAGGCGGGCGGTGGCGACCGCCTGCTCGATCTGCGCCGCGCTCTCGGGCAGCGCGCGGTAGTACGAGAACGCGCAGCGCAGCGCCCGGCGGCCGGTGTACGCGCGGACGAAGGCGTCGCGGACGGCGGGGCGCACCCCGTCGCCGAGCGTGCCGGCGCGCAGGAACCAGTCGACGTAGGCGGCCTCGTGTCCCTCAAGCACGGTCTCGGCGAGGCCGGGTCCGGCGGAGTGGAAGCCGAACCACCACGGCGGCCCGCCGGCGAGGAAGTCCTCGGCGCCGGGCAGCCTGCCCAGCAGGCCCTCCATGACGACCAGGCGCCGGACGAGGCCGGGGCGGCGCAGGGCGAGGAGGAAGGCCGGCGCGGTACCCGCGTCGATCCCCGCCACCGCGGCCGAGGAGACGCCGAGCGCGGCGAGCAGCGCCGCGGCGTCCTCGGCCAGGGCGCCCGCGTCGTACCCGGCGGCGGCCCGGCCGCTGGCGCCGAACCCGCGCAGGTCCGGTGCGATGACGCGGTGACGGCCGGCCAGGCCGGCCATGACGTCCGTCCACAGCTCCCAGGTGTGCGGGAAGCCGTGCAGCAACAGGACGGCCGGGCCGGATCCGGCGAGGGCGACGTTCAGTTCGACACCGTTGACCGGGACGCGTCGCAGCTCGGGCATGGCGGGACTCTCCGCAGGGGTGGTGAGGAATGGTGACAGGGTCACGCTAGGGAACTAGCCTGATCCGCCCAAGACGGCACTTTCCCTTCAGGTGGTGAGCCCCAGGTGACCACGTCGAGGCCCCGCGGCCGGGACCGACGGCCCGGTGAGCGCGGTGACTTGATGGATCCGCACTGTCCGACGCGCCAGTTGCTGGACCGCATCGGCACCAAGTGGATGTCGATGACGGTCAAGGTGCTGGCCGAGGAGGCTCCGGACGAGGTCCGCTTCGCGGAACTGCGGCGCCGGATCCCGGGCATCTCGCAGAAGATGCTGTCCGTCACCCTGCAGAGCCTGGCCCGTGACGGCCTGGTCGCACGCCGCGTGGAGCCCACCGTGCCGCCCGCGGTCCACTACCGGCTCACGGAGCTGGGCCTGTCCCTCGAAGGCCCGCTCTCCGCGCTGCGGGTCTGGGCCGAGACGCACATGCCGGAGATCGACCGCAACAACCGGCTCGCCGACGAGGTCCCCCACTAGCCCTTACCTGGCCGAAACCCGGTCACCCGGGACCACACAACCCACACTTCGCATACCTAACTGTCCCCTGAACGGACCGTTCCCGGTCGATTACAGTGCTGAGCGCTCGTATGTACGGACGGTGCCCGTGAGGAGGTCATGGTGGTGAGTGCGACGTTGGGTGCCGTCTGGGGGCGGGTCGAGCAGCAGGACTTCCGGAGCAGGGTGCGGGGGACACTGCTGGGTACCGCCGTGGGGGACGCGCTCGGCGGGCCCGTGGACGGGCTGACGCTGGAGGAGATCCGGGCGGCCTACGGGCCCGAGGGGCTGGTCGATCTCGGGTTCGGGTACGGGCGGCGCGGGACCGTGACCCATCACACGCAGCTCACCCTCTTCACCGTGGACGGGCTGATAAGAGCCCAGGTGCGGAGGGACACGGGAGCCTGGCATCCGCCGACCGACCTGCACCGGGCCTATCTGCGGTGGGCGGCCACCCAGCGGGACTGGGGGCCGGACGAGCGGCGGCCGGAGGACGGCTGGCTCGCCAGGGAGGAGTGGCTGTACGCGCGCCGGGAGCCGACGCGGGCGCTGCTGCTCGGGCTCGGGGACGAGAAGATGGGGACGCTGGAGTTCCCGAAGAACCCGGACGACATGGGGCCGGAGGCCGTCGCGCGGTCCGCTCCGTTCGGGCTGCTCGTCGGGTGGGAGCCGCAACTCGTCGTCCAGCTGGCCGTGGAGTGCGCGGCGCAGACGCACGGGCATCCGACCTCCTGCCTGTCGGCGGGCGCGTACGCGGTGATCGTGCACGCGCTGGCCCGCGGGGACTCGCTGGACGGCGCCGTGCAGCGGGCGCTGGCCCTGCTCGCCGCCCGGCCGGGCCACCAGCCCGTCTCCGACGCGCTCCAGCACGCGCTCGGTGCCGTACGGCAGGGGATGCCCTCCCCGGCCCGGGTCGAGGAGCTGACCGGGGACGGCGCGGCCGACGGGATGCTGGCCGCGGCCGTGTACTGCGCCCTCGTCGGCGAGGACGTACGGCACGGGCTGTGCCTCGCCGTCAACCAGGCCGGACCTTCAGCCGTGGCCGGCGCCCTCACCGGCGGCCTTCTCGGCGCCCTGCACGGCGAGACGGCCCTCCCGCCGGCCTGGGTCGCCGAACTGGAGGGCCGCCAGACCGTCCTCGAACTCGCCGACGACTTCGCCATGGAGATGACCCAGGGACCGGCCCTGCACAGTCCGGTGGGCGCGTCACCGGGGTGGCTGGCGCGGTATCCGCGTTAGGCGGGCGGCCCGGCGGGTCCGGTCCGTCCGGTGCCCGAGCCGCCGTCACCGGCCCGCACCAGCCCGGTCTCGTAGGCGACCACCACGGCCTGGGCGCGGTCCCGCAGCCCCAGCTTGGCGAAGATGCGGGCCACGTGGGACTTCACCGTGGCCTCGCTCAGGGTCAGTTCGGCGGCCAGTTGCGTGTTGGACAGGCCGCGGCCCAGCAGGGTGAGGACCTCCCGCTCGCGGGGGGTCAGCGCGGTCAGGTCGGTGTGCACGGCGGGGGGCCGGCCGGGCTCGGCGGCGAAGCGTTCCACCAGGCGTCGGGTGATCGACGGGGCGAGCAGGGCGTCGCCCGTGCCGACCAGCCGTACGGCCGCCGCCAGGTGCTCCGGTGTGACGTCCTTGAGGAGGAAGCCGCTGGCCCCGGCCGAGAGGGCCGTGTACACGTAGCGGTCCAGGTCGAAGGTGGTCAGGATCAGGATCCGGCACTCCGGGAGCCGGTCCAGGATGAGGCGGGTGGCCTCCAGGCCGTCCAGGTTCGGCATCCGGATGTCCATGAGGACGACGTCCGGCCGGAGCCTGCCGGCCGCCGCCACCGCCTGCGCGCCGTCCGCCGCCTCGCCCACGACCTCGATGCCGCGGGCGGTGAGGATCAGCCGGAAACCGGTGCGGATCAGGGTCTGGTCGTCGGCGATGAGGACCCGGGGGGACGCCCCGGGGGCGACCGCCGTCACGGGCGGTCCAGGGGGATGCGGGCCCGGACCCGGTAGCCGCCGCCGAGACGGCGCCGGGCGTCCAGGTCCCCGCCGTACACCGCCACCCGCTCCCGCAGGCCGAGCAGCCCGCGGCCGGTGCCGGGACCGCGCCGCGGTACGACCCGCGCGGGTCCCGCCGGATCCCCGCCGGTCAGCACGCTCGGGCCGGTGTTCAGGACCTCCACGCGCAGCGCGTGGTCCGCGTAGCGCACGGTCACCTGGGCCGTGCCGCCGTCCTCGCCGTGCCGGAGCGCGTTGGTCAGCGCCTCCTGGACGATGCGGTAGGCGGTCACGTCGATGCCCTGGGGCAGCGGGCGCGGCTCGCCGGAGATCCGCACCTCCACGGGCAGTCCGGCGAACGAGATCCGGTCCACCAGCGGGCCGAGCCGGTCGAGGCCGGGCTGCGGTGCCGGTCCGGTCGCCCGCGGGCCGGTGCCGTCGCCCTCCGCGAGTCCGACCAGGCTGTCGTAGTCCGGGTCGGTGCCGTGCTGGGACGGTGCCAGCAGGCCCAGCAGGTGCCGTAGGTCGGTCATCGCCCCGCGCCCCGCCTCCTCCACGGCCCGCAGCGCCGCCGCGGCCTCGTCCGGCATCGTGCCGAGCACCTCGCGGGCGGCGCCCGCCTGGACCACCATGAGGCTCACGTTGTGGCTGACGATGTCGTGCAGCTCCCGGGCGATCCGGTCGCGTTCGGCCGCCACGGCGGTGTCCGCGGCGCTCTTGCGCTCCCGTTCCAGCAGCCAGCCGCGCTCTCCCACGGCGGCCTGCCACCGGCGGCGGGTGCGCAGCAGTGCCGCGGCCAGCCAGCCGGTGGCCGCGCACGCCGCTCCCAGCGCCACCGCCAGCGCGGTCACCAGCGCGTAAGTCCCCTGCTCCGACACGGGGTTCACTCTCGCAGACCGCCGCCGCGGCCGCATCGGCCCGTGGGACGGGGGTCCTGCACCTCCAGGATGAGACGCCGGCCAGGTGCAACCCGGGGGCGGATGCCCGGACGCCCCCTTCCGGCCTAGCGTCCGGTGCATGGTCACTGAGGACAGCGGGGACGAGGCCGTCGTACGACTCGACGGCGTGCGCAAGGAGTACGGCGGGACGACGGCCCTGGACGGGGTGTCGCTGCGGATCCGGGCGGGCGAGGCGGTCGCCGTGATGGGGCCCTCCGGGTGCGGCAAGTCCACGCTGCTCAACATGATTTCCGGGCTCGACCGGCCGACCGGCGGCACGGTCGTCGTGCACGGCGAGGACGTGGGGAAGCTCGGGGAGAAGGGGCTCGCCCTGTACCGGCGGCGGCGCATCGGCATGATCTTCCAGTTCTTCAATCTCGTCGACGACCTGACCGCCCTGGACAACGTGGCGCTGGCCGCGCAGCTGACCGGCTCCCCGGCCCGGCAGGCCCGCCGCCGCGCACTGGAACTCTTCGAGGAACTGGGCATCGCCGACCGCCGCAACGCCTACCCCGCCGTACTGAGCGGCGGGGAGCGGCAACGCGTCGCCGTGGCACGGGCGTTGATGAACCGCCCCGCCCTGCTTCTGGCCGACGAGCCGACCGGCGCCCTGGACAGCCGGGCCGGCGAGCAGGTGATGGACCTGCTGCTCGACCTCAACCAGATCGGCCAGACGCTGATCCTGGTGACACACGACGAGCACCTCGCACGGCGCTGCGCGAGCCGGCTGGTCCTGCTCGCCGACGGCAGGGTGGCCGGCGAGCACACCCTGGAGCCGTCCGCATGAGGGCGGTGTGGAGCGCCGCCCGCGCGGCCGTGCGGCGGCGCCGGCTGCAGACCTTCGTCATCTGGCTGGTGACGCTGACCTCGACCGGGGCGATCGTGGTCGCGCTGGGTCTGGTCGACTCGGCGTCCGCGCCGTTCGACCGGGCCTTCGCCAAGGAGCGGGGCCCGCATGTCGTCGCCGCGTTCGACCCGGCGAAGGTGTCGGACGCGCGGTTGCGGCAGGCCGCCCGCGGGCCCGGGGTCGAGGCCGTCGCGGGGCCCTTCGCCCAGGTCGCCGTCGACCTGCCGGCGGAGGGCAACCGGGAACTCACGGGCGCGGTCACGATCGTGGGCCGACCCGGTCCCGGGGGTCCGGTGGACCGGGTGGACCTGTGGGCGGGCCGGTGGGCCACCCGGCCGGGCGAGGTCGTCCTGAACCGGCAGCCGGACTGGTCGGCCGGCGCGCTCGGCGAGCGGATCCGGCTGCCCTCGGGCACCGTCCTCACCATCGTCGGCTACGGCTCCGAGATGAGCCGGACCGCGGACGCCTGGGTCGCACCGGCGCAGGCGGCGGCGCTGCGGCCGACGGCCACCCAGATGCTGTTCCGCTTCACGGACGCGTCCTCGCAGAACCGGCTCCGCGCCACGCTGTCGACGGTCACCTCGGGACTCCCCGAGGATGCGCTGACCGCCTCCCAGACGTACCTCACCCTCAAGGAGCAGATCGGCGCCACGGCCCGGGCCTACGCCCAGTACCTCATGGCCTTCGGCGTCCTCGGCGTCGTCGTGGCCGTGCTCATCGTGGCCAACGTGGTGAGCGGCGCGGTGATCTCCGGCTTCCGGCACATCGGGATCCTCAAGGCCCTCGGGTTCACCCCCGGCCAGGTGGTCGCCGTCTACCTCACGATGGTCTCGGTGCCCGCGGTCGTGGGCTGCGCCCTCGGCACCCTGGTCGGGAACCTCCTCGCGCGGCCCTTCCTGCGGTTCGTGTTCACGGGACCCGACGCGGGGCTGCTGCACCGCAGCGTCGGCATCGCGCCCTGGGTGAACGCCGTCGCCCTGCTCGGGATGCCCGCCGTCTGCCTGGCCGCCGCGCTCGTCCCGGCGTCCCGCGCGCACCGGCTGTCCGCGGCGCGGGCGATCAGCGCGGGCACCGCGCCGCGCGCCGGGCGGGCGCTGGGACTCCAGCGGGCGCTGGCCGGCACCCGGCTGCCCCGGTCGGTGAGTCTGGGGGTGGGCCTGCCGTTCGCCCGGCCGGGGCGCAGCGGTCTGACCCTGGCGGCCGTGGTGCTGGGCGTGGCCACGGTGACCTTCGCGACCGGCCTGGCCACCACGATGACCAGGTTCGGGGAGAGCGGCCGCGACTACGACGTGACGGTGTACGTGGGCCGGGTCAGCCACGGCACCGTCGTCGAGGCCGAGCACGGGGACCGCCGACTCGACGCGATGCTCCGCGCGTTGCCGGGCGCGGGCGGGGTCACGGCGCGGGGGGACGTGGAGGCGCACATCGCCGGATCCGTGCAGCCGGTGATGTTCGAGGGCCGTCGCGGCGACCTGCCGCGGCTCGGCGACGTGCTCACCGGGGGCCGGTGGAACCACGGCCGCGGCGAGGTGACGGCCTCCTCGGCGTTCCTGCGCCGGCACGGCCTGCGCGTCGGCGACCGGTTCGTGGTGGAGAAGGGGGAGCGCCGGGAGCGGGTGACCGTCGTCGGCGAGACCATGGAGACCGACGGCCGGCTGCTCGTCGGCGACTGGTCCACGTTCACGGCACTCGCCGCGGGGGAGAGGCCCATCGCGTACCACGTGAAGCTCCGCGACGGCGCCGACCCGGCCGCCTACGCACGGGCGGCACGCGCCCTCGACCCCGGCCTCGATCCGGAGGTGAACGGCGCCAACGGCGGCGCCGAGACCATCATCGGCTCCGCGACGCTCCTCACCGCCATGCTCGCCGTGGTCGCCGCGCTGGGCGTGTTCAACACGGTCCTCCTCGACACCCGCGACCGCCGCCGCGTCCTGGGCATGCTCAAGTCCATCGGCATGACGCCACGCCAGGTCACGGTGATGACGGTGACCTCGATGGGGGTGCTGGGGGTGATCGGTTCGCTGGCCGGGGTCCCGCTGGGCATCGCGGGCTACGACCTGGTGGTGCCGCGCATGGCGGACGCGGTGGACATCGTCCTGCCCGCCGCCATGACGGACGTCTGGCGGGCCGGGGGCCTGGCCCTGCCGGCCCTGTCGGGCCTCGCGATCGCGCTGCTGGGGGCGTACCTGCCGGCCCGGGGCGCGGCACGGCTCACGGTCGCGGAGGCGCTGCACAACGAGTGAGGCGACCGAGTGAGGCGGTGGTGCACGGTGGGCCGTGCGCACGGCGCTCTGCGCCCCTGCCGGGCGCTGACTCGGCCCGCCCCCGTGGCGGGCCGAGTCACGTGCTCCGTACGCCGGTTGCCGTCGGTCAGTCCTTGGCCGGCGACCCCACGGTGTCGCCGCTGCCCGCCTGTGCCGGGACCGGGACCGCCGCCGCCGTGCTGTCGCCGTCCGTGTTGACGGTCTCGATGACCGCCAGGCGTTCCGGGGTGTCCTCCGGCTTCAGGTAGCCGATGAGGATGTAGAGGACCAGGGAGACGGCGAGGGGGACCGAGACCTGGTACTGGAGGGGGACGCCGCCGTCGACGTTCCAGTTGATCGGGTAGTTGACCAGCCAGAAGGCCAGCAGGCCGGCCGCCCAGCTGGTGAGCGCGGCCGTCGGGCCGGAGCGGCGGAACGGGCGGAGCAGGCCCAGCATCATCGGGATGGCGATCGGGCCCATCAGGCCGGCCACCCACTTGATGACGACGGTGATGATGTCCTTGAAGGTGGGGGAGTTGATCTGGGTGGCCACCGTCATGGACAGGCCCAGGAAGACGACCGTGGTGACGCGGGCCGCGATCAGGCCCGAGCGTTCGTTCCACGCCCGCGCCCGCTGCGAGACGACCGGGGCCACGTCACGGGTGAAGACGGCCGCGATCGCGTTGGCGTCGGAGGAGCACATCGCCATCGTGTGGGAGAAGAAGCCGACGATCACCAGGCCCAGCAGGCCGTGCGGGAGGAGCTGTTCGGTCATCAGGCCGTAGGAGTCGGAGCCGTCCGGCTTCTGGGCGTGCACCAGGAGCGGGGACATCCACATGGGGAAGAACAGGACGACCGGCCAGACCAGCCAGAGGGCGGCGGACAGGCGGGCGCTGCGCTCGGCCTCCTTGGGGCTGCCCGTCGCCATGTAGCGCTGGGCCTGGTTGAGCATGCCGCCGTTGTACTCGAAGAGCTTGATGAAGAGGAAGGCGAGCAGGAACACCGTGCCGTAGGGGCCGACGAGCGGCTTGCCGTGGCCGTGCAGGGCCGGCTGGTCCCAGGCGTCGAAGAAGCCGATGCCCTTGTCGTTCAGCTTCAGGACGACGGCCACGAACATCGAGATGCCGGCCAGGAGCTGGATGACGAACTGGCCGAGTTCGGTGAGCGCGTCCGCCCACAGGCCGCCGATCGTGCAGTAGACCGCCGTGATCGCGCCGGTGATGAAGATGCCCTGGTTGAGGGAGACGCCGGTGAACACCGACAGCAGGGTGGCGATCGCCGCCCACTTCGCGGCCACGTCCACGATCTTCAGCAGCATGCCGGACCAGGCCAGCGCCTGCTGGGTGGTGAGGTTGTAGCGGTTCTTCAGGTATTCGAGCGGGGACGCCACGTGCAGGCGGGAGCGCAGGCGGTTGATGCGCGGGGCGAAGAGTTTCGAGCCGATCGCGATGCCCAGCGCGATCGGGAAGGACCAGGTGACGAAGGACGTCACGCCGTAGGTGTAGGCGATGCCCGCGTACCCGGTGAACATCACCGCGCTGTAGCCCGACATGTGGTGCGAGATGCCGGACAGCCACCAGGGCATCTTGCCGCCCGCGGTGAAGAAGTCACTGACGTTGTCCACGCGTTTGTGCGACCAGACGCCGATCGCGACCATCACACCGAAGTAGCCGATGAGCACGGCCCAGTCGAGCCCGTTCATGCGCCCCCCTTCCAGGGTCCGCCTACTGAACTCCGCTCAGCTGGCTGGCACTTCGCATAAGCGGAGCGGGGACGGGGAAGGCCGCGAAGTGCCCGCTCATCGTGGGTTCCGTTACGCGGGCACGACAAGCGGGCGTAGGGTCAAGGGAAAGTAAAATCGTTCGTCTTCCTGACCTTGGTTCATGAGTGTGAATGATCGGGTGGGCCGGGAATAGCCCCTAGCGCATCAGCTCCCCCGCGTTGACCAGCAGGGACTGCCCCGTGATGGCCCGTGCCCGGTCCGACGCCAGGAACACCGCCGCGTCCGCCACGTCCCCGTCGGTCGCCAGCTCCGGCAGCGCCATCCGTTCGGTCAGCCGGCCCAGCACCTCGTCCTCCGGCACCCCTTCCGTGTGCGCGGTGAACTGGACGTACGCCTGCACCGGCGGCCCCCACATCCAGCCCGGCAGCACCGTGTTGACCCGGATCCGGTACGGCCCCAGCTCCCGCGCCAGCGAGTACATCGCGCTGGTCAGCGCCCCCTTGGAGGCGGCGTACGCGGCCTGCTTCACCTGCGAGGGCGCGGCGACGGCGGACTGGGTGCCGATGAGGACGACCGAGCCGCCGCCCGCGGCCTTCAGTCCCGGCAGGCACGCCCGGGTCATCCGCAGCGTCCCCAGCAGGTTCACGTCGATCACCGAGGCCCAGGTCGCGAAGTCGGCGTCCTCGACCCCGCCGAAGTAGGAGTCCCAGGCGGCGACATGGACCACCGCGTCGATCCCGCCGAACCGCTCCCGGGCCAGCGCGGCCAGCGCCCCGCACCGGCCCTCGTCGGTGATGTCGGTGGGCAGGTACGCGGTCCGGGTGCCCCCCGGGTCGATGTCGGCCGCGCTCTTCGCGAGGTTCGCCTCGGTCCGCGCGCCGAGCACGGCGTTCCCGCCGTCCCGTACGACGGCCGCCGCGACCTGGTGCCCGAGCCCGGCGCCGACTCCCGAGACGACGACGGTCTTGCCCGCGAGCAGCGACATGGAAGCCTCCTGAACCCTGGCGCTTTATCTGACGGAGCGTCAGAGTATGGGCGACCACCGGAAAGGGGAACCGCATGAGCGACGACACCCGCAGTGACGTCTACGCCGAACTCGCCGCCGTGGGCCCGTACGGCGTCCGCCCGGGCCACGCCCTCATCACCATGGTCGAACCGCACCCCGGGCACGAGTACGCGTACAACCGCTGGTACGAGGACGACCACTACTACGCGGGCGCCATGGCCATGCCCTGGATGTACGCCGGGCGCCGCTGGGTCGCCACCCGCGACCTGCAACTCCTGCGCTACCCCGAGAAGTCGGCCGTCGCCCAGCCGGTGACCGCGGGCTGCTACATCTCCACGTACTGGATCACCGACGGCCGCTACGCCGACCACATGAAGTGGACGGTCGCCATCAACAAGCGGCTGAACCGGGACGCCCGGGTCTACCAGGACCGGACCCACGTCTTCACGGCGTTCCAGGACCACGAGGCCACCGTGTACCGGGACGGGGCCGCCGGTCCGCGCGACTTCCACGCCCTCGACCACCCCTACGCGGGCCTGGTGGTGGAGGTCGTCGACAGCGAGTCGGCCGGGCAGCGGGCCGAACTGGTGGAGTGGTTGCGCGGACGGCACCTGCCGAAGAAGCTGGCGGGTTCACCGGCCGCCATGGTGACCGTCTTCCGGCCGACCCCGCTCCCCGGCGACCGGATGACGTACGTGAAGCAGGTGGAGGGGGTGGACACCCGGCTGACCCTGCTCTGGTTCCTGGAGGCCGACCCGAGGGAGTGCTGGGAAGGCCGCTTCACCGGCCTGGACGAGGAGGTCGCCGGGTCGGGGCTGGGGCGGGTGGAGCTGGTGGCGCCGTTCGTGCCGACCGTGCCGGGCACCGACCGGTACGTCGCGGAGCTGCGCTGAGCCGAGTGACGTGTCCCGGCCCGCCGGGCAGCCGAGTTCGGACAGCCGGGGCCGTGACTTCCCGCAGTGCGCGCCGGATTTCCACCCCGTGCCGGCGGTGGGCGGAGGCCGTGTCCCCATACAGAAATGACCGACGCAACCGCAGCGACGACGGCCGTTCCTGCCGTTCCGGCGCGTGACCGCACCACCTGGGCGGAACTCTTCTTCGACCTGGTCCTCGCGTTCGGCGTGGGCCAGGTCGCCCACCCGGTGGCCGTGCACCCCAGCTGGCCGGTGCTGGGCGAATGCCTGCTCGTACTGGTCCCCCTCTGGTGGGCCTGGGTCGACGTCGTCATGGCGATGAACGCCGTGCTCGAAACCAACCTGCAAAGGGTCTTCCTGCTGCTGACCGCGCTCGCCGTCTACGGCATGGCGGTGGCCGCCCCGCTCGCCCTGGCCGACCGGGAGGCGGCCCTGCTGTACTCCGGAAGCTACCTCGCCCTGCGCCTGCTGATCGGGGAGGCGATCCGCAAGGAGTGCGCCCTCTACACCATCCACCCCTACCGGGCCGGACTCGCCTTCGCCCTGGTCCTGTTCGCCTGCGCAACCGTCCCGGCGCCCTGGCGCGAGGTCTGCTGGGCCTGCGCCGTCGTCGCCGAGATCGCCGCGCCCGTCGTACTCAGCGGCCATCTGCGCCAGTTGGCGTTCGGCGTCAACCATCTGCCCGAGCGGTTCGGCCTGTTCGTCATGATCGCCCTCGGGGAGAACGTCTTCGCCGTCGGCGCCGGGGCCGCCACCGGCCCGTTCGCCCCGGTCGAACTGATCGCCCTCGCCCTCGCCTTCCTGGTCGGCTGCGCCCTGTGGTGGCTCTACTTCCACCTGGTGGCCTCGGCCGTCGCCCACGCCCTGCGCACCCACCCGACCCCGTCCGTCGTCGTCCGCGACGTGCTCAGCTACGGCCATCTGGTCCTGGTCGTCGGCCTGTTGCTGGTCTCCGTCGGCGCCACCCGCACCGTCCGCCACCCCCTGCACACCCCGGACGGGCTGAGCGCCGCCCTGCTGCCGTCCGGCGCCGCCCTCTTCATGCTGGCGTTCTGCTACACCCGGCGCCGCATGTTCGGCGCCGCGTCCGCCACCCGGTTCTACGGCGGCCTGGTGCTGCTCGCCCTCGCCCTGCCGGTCTGGCGGCTCCCGGGCATGGCCACCCTCGCCGTCACCACCGTGCTGCTCCTGCTGGTCAACGCGGTCGAGCACTGGCTGATCAGCTCCGGGCGACAGGTGCCGCTGGTGCTGCGGAACCGGGCGTTCGGGACGGCCTGACGGCGGTCCGGCGGCGGTCCGGCGGCGGCCCGACAACCGCCCGACAACCGCCCGACGACGACCTGACGTAGTAGGCCGGCGGACCTGGGGGAGTGCCGGACGGCCCTCCGGAGCGGTCCCGGCCGGACGCGGAGCGTTTCTAGGTTCGCCGTATGGAACTTTCCGGCTCCCGCCTTTCCGGCACCGATGACGAAGAGGAAGAGGAGGTGGCTTGATGCCGTCCCGCAGCGCCTTACCCGCCCTGCTCTCCCTGTCACTTGGCTACTTCAGCCTCGGGACGATCTCGCTGGCGGTCGTCGGCCTGAACGGCCCGATCGGCGACGACCTGCACGTGCAGCCGGCCACGGTGGGCATCCTGGTCACCGTCTTCGCGCTGACCTTCGCGGTCTGCGCGCCCACCGCCCCCATCCTGCTGCGCCGGTGGAACCGCAAGCGGGTGCTGCTCGTGGGCATCGGCCTGCTCACCGTCGGCGCGGCCCTCGGCGCCGTCGCGCCGAACTACGGCTTCCTCGCCGTCACCCGGGTGCTCGGCGCGATGGGCGCCGCCGTCTTCGGTCCCGGTGCCTCGGCGGCCGGTGCGCTGATCGTGCCGCCCGAGCGCCGGCAGCGGGCGCTGGCCACGGTGTTCGGCGGCATGACGGCCGCCGCGGTGCTCGGCGTGCCGCTCGCCTCGTTCCTCGGCGGCACCCTGGGCTGGCGGCCGGCCCTGCTCGGCGTGGCCGCGCTGTCCGCGGTCGCCTTCGTGACCGTGCTGGTGTTCGTCCCCGAGATCCCGGCCGGCGAACCGCCGACGGTCGCCGCCTACCGCGAGGCGCTGCGCACCCCGGCCACCGCCGCCACGGTCACCACGACCCTGCTCTTCATGGCCGCCCAGTTCACCGTCTACGGCATCGCGGGCGCCTACCTGAAGGACCGCTTCGGCGCGTCCTCCGGGCTGATCTCGCTGACGCTGCTCGCCTTCGGCGTCATCGGCGTCGCGGGCAACGCCTTCGCGCCGCGGATCGCCGAGCGGCTGGGCGGCGGGCGCACGGTGAGCGTCGCGGTACTCGGGCTCGCGCTCGGCTTCGCGCTGCTGCTGGTGGCTCCGCACTCCGCGCCCGGGGTCGTGTTCTTCGCGTTCTGGGCGTTCTTCAGCCAGATGTACCAGGCGCCGCAGCAGGCCCGGCTGGTGGAGCTGGTGCCGCTGCAGCCGGGGCTGATCCTCGCGATGAACGCCGCGGCGCTGTACCTGGGGATGAGCCTCGGCAGCTTCATCGGCAGCAGCCTGCTGCCGGACCTTGGCTCCGGGCCGATTCCGTGGGCGGCCCTCGGTGTCCTCGTGCTGGCGGGGCTCGCCCATCTGTCCTCGGTTCGACAGGTCGCCGCTGCGGCGGTGGCCGGTACGGATCGGTCTGCGACCTCGCCCGTGCACAGCAGTTAGGCGGCCGGTCGGTCGTCTGCGGCGCCGTGGGGGCTGGTCGCGCCCACGCGGCGGCAGCCGCAAATCGATACAGCCCCGCGCCCCTGAAGGGGCGCTGCACCAAAGCCAGTCCATTCAGTGAAGGAGAACCCATGAGCAGCCACCAGGTGAACTTCGTTCGGGAGTACGTCGAGACCGTCTGGAACCAGGGGCGGACCGAGCTGGCCGACAAGTACCTGGCCGAGGACCTCATCCAGCACAACCCGAACCTGCCCGACGGGCGGGCCCCGCTGGTCGAGTTCGTCGACGGCTTCCACAAGCAGTACCCGCGGGCCCGGTTCGAGATCCGCCGCGCGGCCGGCTCGGGAGACCTGGTCTTCCTGCACACCCGCTTCCGCGGCGACCCGGACGACCGCGGCATGGTCGTCGTGGAGGTCTTCCGGATCGACGAGGGACTGATCGTCGAGCACTGGGACGTCCGCGACGAGATCCCCGAGACCACCGTCAGCGGACACGAGGTCGTCTGACCGCCGCGTCCGCCGGCTCCCCCCTGCCGCCCGGGAGGCTCGCGCCTCCCGGGCGGCAGCCGTTTCCCACCAGCACCTCCTCACGAATCAGGAGACACCTGTGACACGACAGCAGCAGCCGGACCGGCGGCCCGCCGCCCGGCTCACCCGCCGCGGACTCCTCGGCACCGCGGCCGCCGCCGGGGCCGGCGCGACCCTCCTCCCGGCCCCCGCCAGTGCCGCGGAGAGAGCCGCCGGTGCCCCCGCCGCGGTCACCGTCGGCGCCGCCGACGCCCGCTACCTCGACCTCACCTCCCGCGGCTACAACGCGAGATTCACCGCCGCCCCCGACTCCGTGCGGCTCGTGCACAGCACCGAGCAGGTGGTGGCCGTCGTCCAGGAGGCCGTGCGGGACGGCAGACGGATCGGGGTGCGCGGCGGCGGGCACTGCCTGGACGGGCTGGTCGACGACCCGGACGTACGGATACTCGTCGACATGTCCGAGATGGACGCCGTCCGCCACGACCCCGCCCGCCGGGCCTTCCTCGTCGAGGGCGGCGCCACGCTCGGCCACGTCTACCGGACCCTGTACCTGGAGTGGGGCGTGGCGCTGCCGGGCGGCACCTGCCCGACCGTCGGCGTCGGCGGACACGTCACCGGCGGCGGCTACGGCGCCATGTGCCGGCAGCACGGTGCCGTCGTGGACCACCTGTACGCCGTGGAGGTGGTGACCGTGGACGCCTCCGGCACCGCCCGCGCGGTGGTCGCCACCCGGGAGCCGGACGACCCGCACCGCGAGCTGTGGTGGGCGCACACCGGCGGGGGCGGCGGCACCTACGGCATCGTCACCCGCTACTGGTTCCGCTCCCCGGACGCCACCGGCACCGACCCCGCCGGCCTGCTGCCCAGGCCCCCGAAGACGCTCCTGAAGTCCACGGTCAGCATCAAGTGGAGCGACCTGACGGAGGCCGCCTTCACCGCGCTGATCGCCGACCACGGCGCCTGGCACGCCCGCAACAGCGTGGCCGGCTCCGCCTACGACAGCCTGCACAGCGTGCTCATCCTCTACAACCGGGTCCAGGGCGCGCTCGTCCTCAACTCCCAGATCGACGGCACCCGTCCGGACGCCGCCGCGCTGCTCGACGCGTACGTCACGGCGGTGGCCGGCGGTATCGGGGCGCCGTACACCGAGGTCCGCTCGTCCTGGCCGTGGATGAAGACGACGCTCAAGGACCCCTACGACACCGGGCTCTACAACCGGACCAAGTCCAAGGGCGCCTACCTGCGCAAGGGCTGGTCCGCCGCCCAGGCCTCCACCCTCTACGGCTACCTCTCCGACGCCGGCTACGACGGTCACGCCGGGATCCTGCTCTACTCCTACGGCGGCAAGGTCAACACCGTCGCGTCCTCGGCCACCGCGCTGGCCCAGCGGGACTCGGTCCTCAAGGCCAACTTCACGACGTACTGGCCGAACGCCGCCGACGACGACCGGCACGTGGCATGGATGCGCGCCCTCTACCGCGACCTGTACGCGGCCACCGGCGGGGTGCCCGCCCCCGACGACACCAACGACGGCTCCTACATCAACTACCCGGACACCGACCTCACCGACCCGGCCTGGAACACCTCGGGGGTGCCCTGGCAGAGCCTCTACTTCAAGGACAACCTCCCGCGACTGCAGGCGGTGAAGGCCACCTGGGACCCGCACAACGTCTTCCACCACCGGCTGTCTGTCACAACCCCCTAGTCGAAAGGCAGATTCCAGGGATGGTCTCTCAGGCGCGGGCCCGGACGACGAGGGTCCCGATGGTCCGGTTGCCGGGGGGAGCGGCGAGCACGCGGGCGTCGACGTCCGCGTAGCCGTGCTCGTGCAGCAGGCGCGTCCACGCGTCGGGTTCGAAGTCCCAGCGCTTCACGACGAGCGGGTCCTCGTCGTCGCCGCGCGGAATGTACGACGCCTGACAGCCGTAGCAGCCGTCGACCGGGGGCCGCTGGGAGAACACCAGCCGGCCGCCCGGTCGCAGCCGCTCACGGATCGCGGGCAGCAGCCGCGCCGGATCGGTGAACCACAGGGCGCCGTACACCGAGTAGACGGCGTCGAAGCCTTCCTGGCCCAGGGCCAGGAAGCCCGCGGCTTCCGCCTGGTGCAGCTCCAGCCCCGGCGTCGCCCCCCAGCGTTCCCGTGCGGCGGCCAGTTGCCGGGGCGAGACGTCCACCCCTACGGCTGTCATCCCGAGGCCGGCCAGGTGTGCCGCGTTGCCGCCCTTGCCGCAGCCGAGATCCAGCACGCGGCCGCCGGCCGGAAGCTCCAGCAGTTCGGCGCCAGGGCCGTGGTCCTCGTACTGGGTCCAGTTGAACCAGGTGGTCTCGCCGCGCCCGTTCACCGGCCGTCGCTCGGGCCGCTGCCGCGAGTAGGTGTCCCAGGCGATCGCTGTATCTGTCACGTGGCGCTCCGCTCATAGGGCCAGCCGCCCGGCTGCGACACCGGGCGGCCGGAGTCTTGCACGATCGGTGGTGCTACTTCAGCACTTGCCACCGCTGTTGGGGCTGTCGGTGCAACCGTCGTAGCACTGGTTGCAGTCAGCCACGTCCGGCCACAGGTCCGGGTCGACGGTGTATCCGGCCGCTGTGATGGCGGCGACCGTCCGCTGCCCGGCGGCCTGCGGTCCGCCGGGTACCTGGTCGTCGTCGGCGGCGGTCGGGACGTGGTGGACGAACCGGCCGACGACCTGCTCGCAGAACTGGGCGTAGTCGACGGTGTGAAGGATGAAGGCGTGCCAGCCGTAGTCGACCAGGTTGCTGGGTGCCAGTGACTGGCCGGGCTGTCGGCCGGACGCGGCGATGAACCCCGCGGCTTGGCCGACGATGCGGAGGGCGGTCTCCGGGCTGATCTCGGGGTGGTCGGCGACGATCCTACGGGTGAGCCGGTCGGCTACCTCAGGGGTGACGAGGAGCGTCGGGTCGGTGCCCACGGGACGTTCTAACGCGATGGTCACATGGTCCTCCTGTTGTGGACGGGCATCCTCAGGTCAGAGGGTGCCGAGCTTTCCGCCGCCGGGAGTGGTGCGGCGGCGAAAAGGGCTTCAGGGGTTGGTGCTGTGATAGGCCAGCCGGACGAGCTGGGCGGGCTCGGGCGGCGCGCAGTCGTCGGCCCCCGCGTGGACGACCAGACGGACGTCGGCCCCGGACCTGCGCGGCAGCCAGCGGACTATGGCTTTGTCGGTGTAGGCGCCGCAGGCCACACATATGCCCTCGGCCTGCTCGGGTTCGTTGTCCCACATCGGGCTCACCGGGATGCCGTCCCTGCCTTGCAGCGCGGGCACTCGCAGGGCGGAAAGGCCAGGTTGATCACGGGCTCGTCCGCTGCGGGGAGCGTGCGTGATCCCAGGGAGGTGCGCTCCATGGTCCTGCAGTTGACCCGATAGACGGTGATCGTCGGTCCGGGGTGCGCCGCGTTGCCGCCTGTATCCGTCACGGATTCAAGATGCTCCGGTCACGAGGAGTTGCGCGGCGTCAGTGCGGGCGTCATAACGGCGACATCGGGGGTGTCATTTCGGTGTCATTCCTTGCGTGTGAGGTCTACCGTGATCCGTATGGCCACACCGAACAGCGCACTGCGAGCGGCTCGTATGGGGCTGCTCATGTCACAGGACGACTTCGCCCGCGCCATCCGCGATGCAGGCACCCGTGCCGGGCAGCCCAACGACGCCAACAAGCGCCTCGTGCAGCGCTGGGAATCCGGCGTCACCATCGCCCCTCGCCCCGTCTACGCCCGAGCCCTTGAGGTCGTCACCGGCCTGCCCATCGAGTCGCTCGGCTTCACCGTCGTACCCCAGGCCCGTGTCTCCGAGGACGGGCAGGGCGGACACGACATGGAGCCAGAGGCCCCCACGGTCACTCATTCGGCCGCGGCCCCGCAGAGCGAGCCCCACGCGGCCCACCGGAACTACTCCGGGGTCTGGCTGTCGCGGTACGAGTACTTCAGCTCCGGCCGGGATGCCGCGTTCACCGGACTGCACTATGTCGTCCTCCTCCAGCACGGCAACCGGCTGACCGCGCGGTCACTGCCGAACGGCTCGTCGAACCCGAACTCTCCGCTGACGATGGACCTGGAGATCGACGGCCACATTGCCACCGGAACGTGGACCGAGCAGACCGCGACCGATGGCTACTACCGTGGTGCCCACTACCACGGTGCGATCCAGTTGCTCGTCGAGCCGACCGGCCGCCGTATGACGGGCAAGTGGGTGGGCTTCGGCAAGGAGTTCGACGTGAACACCGGACCGTGGGAGCTGGTGTTCCAGGACGCGTCGACGACAAAGGCGACGCTCGCCGCATACGACCGGCCGCCGGAGGCCTGACCCCGGATGTACGAAAGCGGCCCTGCTCTCCCGAAACGGAGAGGGGGCATGGACGAGCCCCCGCCTCGCTGCGGTGAGGCGGGGGCTCGTGCCGTGCGGGCGGGGATCAGCCGAAGTTCGCCGGGAACGCCACGCCCGTCAGCGATTCGCTCAGCCTGCGCAGCTGGGCGCGGGACGGCTCGTCGTACGCCTGGGCGCCCGCCCGGGCCCGCGTGGAGCGGTTGAAGTAGACGCCCGAGACGTCGTCCAGGGCCGGGTCGGTGATCAGCCGCAGGGTGTTGCGCATGCCGTCCGCGACCGTGCTCTGCGGGGTGAACAGGTTCACCACCATCTTGGTCGGCATGTACGACGCCGGGTGCAGCGCGTTGGCCGTCACCCCGGTGCCGCGCAGCCGTTCGGCCAGGTCGAAGGTGAGCGAGATCTGGGCGAGCTTGGCCTGGCAGTAGGCCTGTACGCCGTCCCAGTTGCGCTCCAGCATCACGTCCCGGAAGTTGATCGGGGCCTGCCCCGCCGAGCTGACGTTGATGATGCGGGCCGGGGCCGAGGACACCAGCAGCGGGGCGAGCCGGCAGCTGAGGATGTAGGCGGCCAGGTAGTCGACCTGGAAGGTGAGCTCCAAGCCGTCCTGGCTCTCCTGGCGGGCCAGCTCGACCCCGATGCCCGCGTTGTTCACCAGCACGTCCAGCCGGTCGTACGTGGTGAGGATCCGCTCGGCGAGCTTGCCGATGTCCTCCAGGGAGGAGAAGTCGGCCAGTTCGTAGCTGAGCCGGCCGGTGGCGCCGGCCGCGCGCAGCTCGGCCAGCAGGTCCGCGCCCTTGGCCGCGCTGCGGCCGTGCAGGATCAGCGACGCGCCCTGCGCGGCGAGTTCACGGGCGACCGCGCGGCCGAGACCGTCGGTCGCGCCGGTGATGAGAATGGTCTGCTCGGGAACGGCCTTCATGTGTAGAACTCTCCTGTCAGGCGTACGTTGCCAGTTCTTCGGTGGACTGGTCGGTGTATCCCTGGCTGACCTCCACCACGACGCCGTCCGGGTCCAAGACCCAGACCGTCTTCCAGCCGGGGATGAACTCGTCGAACGTCAGCGGTCCGAGCGTCGGCTCCAGCTCGCCCCCGGCGGCGGCGAGGAACACGTCCACGTCGTCGACCTGGAAGGCGAGGTGGCGGGCCGTGCCGGGGGCGGCCGGGCCGTCCTTCTCGGCCGTCACGAGCGGGGCCGCGTCGGTCGCGAACAGCTCCAGGCAGGCCGGGCCGTTGCGCAGGAAGACCACGCGGGCGCCGTCGGCCTCCACCACGCGGGCGCGGCGGAAGCCGAAGTGCCGGGTGTAGAAGTCCTCGGTGGCCTTCTGGTCACGGCAGTTGAGGCCCACGTGCGCCCAGCGCAGGCCGTTCGGGGCGGCGTTCGGGGCGGCGTTCGTCATCGCCGTCACTTCCCGGTGACCGGGGCGAACGGCACGGTGTCGTGGACGTTCGTCATGTAGGTGATCAGACCGCCGCGGACCCGGAAGTAGTTGCACACCACGGCCTCGACCGCGATGCCGTCCGGGGTGCGGGCGGTGATGTCGGAGACCACCGCGGCCTGCTCGCCGTCCACGACCACCAGACGCGGGACGTTGGCGAAGGAGGCGTACATCTGCGGGAAGCCCTTCATCATCTCCCGGAGCGTCTCGCGTCCCTCGACGTGCCCGGCCAGCTGCTCGTCCATGGTCTGGTCGATCGCGAACAGGTCGCACCAGGCGTCCCAGTCGCCCTCGTTGGCCAGCCGGTAGTACGTGTCGACCACTTCTCGGGTGCTCATGCGGCCGTCCTTTCCTGCTGCGGAGAGTCGGTGGTGCGGGATCAGGGCAGGTCCACGCCGAGCTGGCGCATCAGGCCCGTGGTGTCGGCCTGCACCCAGCGCTCGACGACCTTGCCGTCCGCCAGGCGGTAGACCTCCAGGCTGGTCCAGGAGACCTCCTTGCCGGTCGGCTCCTTGCCGAAGAACGGCGCGATGTGCCGGCCGTGGAAGGTGATGTGCATGATCACCCGGTCCGGGGCGGCCGGGTACAGGGCGTCGAGGTGCACGCGCATGTCCAGCGCGTCGTGCGCGCCCTTGATGATCACCTTGAGCTCGTCGAGGCTCTCGACGCTCCAGGCCGGGTTGTTGTCCTTGAACGTGGGCCCGAACAGGTCGTCGAGGTCGTCGTAGCGGCGCTCGTTGACCGCGTCGCTGACCTGGCGGACCACGGTGTAGTTCAGGTCGTCGGAGGACAGCTGGGTGCGCAGGCCGAGCAGGTCGTCCTGGGCCCAGCGCTCGGCGAACAGGCCGTTCTCGGCCCGCCAGATCTCGGTGGTGGACCACTCGACCTTGCGGCCGGTGGCCGGGAAGCCCAGTACGTCGCTGAGGTGGGTGCCGGTGAGCTTCACCCGGGTGACGAGCCGGTCGTCCCCGAGCGGCGCGCCCTCCTCCAGCTCGCCCTTGAGGTCGAGCGACTCGTGCGCGCCGCGCACCGCGTCCAGGTAGGTCTCGATGCCGGTGATGTCGAAGCCTGGGTGGTGGTCGGTGAAGTCCGGGCTGAGGACGGCGCGGACCCCCTGGAGGTCGCCGGCGTTCAGCGCGTCGAGGAAGCGGGAGTAGAGCTTCTGGATCTCCTGCTGGTCACGGGTGGACATTGTTCATCCCCTGGGTCGGTCGGGCGGCGGAGGACAGCGGCCGGGAGGTGCCGAGGGCGAACGCCGCCGCGCGCTCGCCGATCATCACGCTGGGTGCGTGGGTGTTGCCGGCCACGATGGACGGCATCACGGAGGCGTCGGCGACCCTGAGGCCCTCGATGCCGTGGACGCGCAGTTCGGGGTCGGTGACGGCCTCCGGTCCGGTGCCCATGCGGCAGGTGCCGGCCGGGTGCCACAGGGTGGTGGCGTTGGCGGCGACGTAGGCGCGCAGCTCGGCCGGGGTCGTGACGTCCTTGCCGGGGCCGAGTTCGTCGCCGCGGAAGGCGTCGAAGGCCCGGGTGGCGGCCAGTTCGCGGGCCAGCTCCACCCCGTACACCAGGACGTCCAGGTCGGCGGCCGAGGTGAGGTAGCCGGCGCTGATCACCGCGTTGGACCCGGGGTCGGCGTCGCGCAGCCGGACCCGGCCCCGGCTGTGCGGGAGCACGGCGATCGGGGCGAAGGTGAGGCCGGGGCCCTCCCACTGGTCGGCGGGGGCGCCGGCGGGCAGGAACTTGACCGGGCCGAAGGTGAACTGGAGGTCGGGCGGTCCGGCCGGGTCGGCGGCCGGGGTGTGGGTGAACAGCCCGGCCTCGGAGAGCAGCGCGCCGGGTGGGTGTTCCTGGAGGGACTGGTAGCAGACCGGGGTGAAGAGGTGGTCCTGGAGTCCGGCGCCCACGCCCGGCAGGTCGCGCACGCAGTGGATGCCGTGCGCCCTGAGGTGGTCGGCCGGTCCGATCCCGGACAGCATCAGGAGCTTCGGTGACTCGAACGCGCCGGCGGAGACGATGACTTCGCGGTCGGCGCGGATGCGGGCCGGGGCGCCGTCGCGGACGTACTCGACGCCGGTGACGCGGTTGCCGTCGAGCAGCAGGCGGGTGGTGCGGGCGCCGGTCAGCACGGTCAGGTTGGGGCGGGCGAGGGCCGGGCGGAGGTAGGCGTCGGCGGCGCTGCACCGGCCGCCCGCGTCGTCGCGGTTGGTCTGGTACAGGAAGCCGAAGCCGTCCTGCCGGGCGCCGTTGTAGTCGCCGTCGCTCGCGGCGTCGTGGCCGAGTTCACCGGCCGCCGCCACGAAGGCGGACGCCAGCGGGGACGGGTGGTCCAGCTGCCGTACCCGGACCGGGCCGTCGGCGCCGCGCAGCGCGGAGCCGCCGCCGGAGTAGCTCTCGGCGGCCCGGAAGTAGGGCAGGACCTCGTCGTACGACCAGCCGCTCGCGCCCTCGGCGACCCAGCGGTCGTAGTCGTGGCGGCTGCCGCGCACCCACATCAGGGCGTTGACGGAACTGCATCCGCCGAGGACCTTGCCGCGGGCCACCGGGATGCGGCGGCCGTCCATGCCGGCCTCGGGCTCGGTCTCGTAGCCCCAGTCGATCTCGCCCCGCCAGTCGGCGGTCAGCAGGGAGAGGACCGAGGCGGCGTCGGCGTGGTGGATCTCGGGGCGTACGTCCGGGCCGCCGGCCTCCAGCAGGATCACGGTCACGGACGGGTCGGCGCTGAGCCGGGCGGCGACGGCGCAGCCGGCGGAACCCGCGCCGACCACCACGTAGTCGGCGCCCTGGGGCACCGGGGACGTCGGATTCGACGGCATGTCAGCCTCCAAACGGTGACGGGGTCAGAGGGCGGCCGGTTCGCCGACCTGGTAGTCGACGATCACCGGGGCGGCGCCGGGCGCGGGGCGTTCGAGCTGCCACTGCTGGTTGATCCGGAACGAGGACACGGAGGCGTCGGTGGTCGACTTGGCCGTCCACACGACGGTCAGGTCGATGCCGATCCGGGCTCCGGTCTCCTGGTGGACGAGCTTCTCCACGGTGTGGTCCTGCTCGCTGTAGGCCTCACCGACGGCCGCGTACCAGTCGACGAAGTCCGCGTGGCTGTGCAGGGTCCGCTCCGGGAAGGCCATCTCCAGGCCCTCGTCGGCGACGAACGGCAGCAGCTCCGCGACCGGGGCGTGCACGTTGAGCAGGCCGAACCAGCGCTGCACGAACTCCTCGATCTCCCGGTCGGAGCCGGTCTGTTCGGTGGACATGGATGTCTCCGCTCATCGGGGTCCCGCCCCCGGGAACCGGGAGCGGTACGCGTCCGATGACCCCACAGCCGGGACGCCCCGCGGGCCGCGCGCCGGAACTCCGCCCGCACTGTGCGAAGTCGCAGCTCCGGCTCGGGCAACTCGCCCGGCCAGGCGGCCGTACCCCCCGGTAGCGACGCCCCGGCAGGCGTTGGCCACAACATGCCGTAGTGCATTCGGCCACTTGGGCATGTGCCGTGAGCACGGGCGACGGCGATGGTCCGGACGAAGTGCCCCGCCGTAGACAGGAATCCGCCACTTGGCACCGTCCCGCCGATCCGGGAGGAATCCCATGAGCAGGCGCATCCTCGTCGTCCTGTCCGAACACGGCTACTGGGGCGAGGAGTTGATCGGCCCCCTGGAGACCTTCGACCAGGCCGGCTACCACGTCACCTTCGCCACCCCCACCGGCAAGCGGCCCAACGCGCTGCCGCCGAGCATGGACCCCGAGTACGTCGACCCGCCGCTCGGCCGGTCCGTCACCACGCCCGAGATGGCGGCGAAGGTACGGGCCGTCGAGGAGTCGGACCGGCTCGACAACCCCCTCGACCTCGCGTCCTGGCTGCCCGACCGGCCCTACCGCTCCCGGCCGTACTTCCTGCGTGACTGGGAGGCCTACCACAGCCGCCTGGAGCAGATCCGCCGCCAGATCGCCGACCGCTACGACGCGCTGCTGATCGTCGGCGGCAGCGGACCCATCGTCGACCTCGCCAACAACTGGCGGGTGCACGACCTGATCCTCGCCTTCCGCGAGCTGGACCGGCCGATCGCCGCCGAGTGCTACGGCGTCGCCTGCCTGGCCTTCGCCCGCGACCAGGAGACCCGGACCTCCATCATCCGCGGCAAGCACGTCACCGGGCACTGCATCGAGTACGACTACAAGGACGGCACCGGCTTCCTCGGCACCGACTTCGTGATGGGCCCGCCGCCGTACCCGCTGGAGTACATCCTGCGCGACGCCACCGCCCCCGGCGGCGCCTACCACGGCAACTTCGGCAAGGAGACCTCGGTCGTCGTCGACTACCCGTTCATCACGGGCCGTTCGACCCCCGACTCCTACCTGACCGGCCAGAAGACCGTCGAGGTCCTCGAACAGGGCCTGCGCCAGTGGGGGTTCAGGACCTCCTGACGTCCTGACACCCGTCCCGCGAGAGGTCCGAGAGGTGACCAGCATGGACAGCAGGCCCGCGCGCGTCGCGCTCCTGGAGCAACTGGAGGCCGAAGGCGTCCGGTACATGTTCGGCAACCCCGGCACGGTCGAGCAGGGGTTCCTCGACGAACTGCGCTCCTTCCCCTCGATCCAGTACATCCTGGCCCTACAGGAGGCCACGGCCGTCGGCATGGCGGACGGCCACGCCCGCGCCACCCGCACCCCGGCGGTCCTGCAACTGCACTCCGGGGTCGGCCTCGGCAACGGCATCGGCATGCTCTACCAGGCCATGCGCGGCCACGCCCCGATCGTCACCCTGGTCGGCGAGGCCGGGCTGCGGTACGCGGGACTGGACGCCCAGATGGCCGCCGACCTGGTCGGCATGGCGGAACCCGTCACCAAGTGGGCGACCCGGGTGCTCGACCCCGACTCCACGCTGCGGGTGCTGCGCCGCGCCTTCAAGGTGGCCGGAACCCCGCCCTACGGGCCGGTCCTGGTGGTGCTGCCGGCCGACGTGATGGACGCCGGCACCCGGGAGGCGGTCGTTCCGGTCAGCTACCCGGACACCCGCAGCCGGCCCGCCCCGGACACCGTCGCCCAAGCCGCCGCACTGCTCGCCGGGGCCCGCCGCCCGCTGATCGTGGCCGGCGACGGCGTGCACTTCGCGGGCGCCCAGCCCGAACTGGCACGCCTCGCCGAGGTGTGGGGCGCCGACGTGTACGGCGCCGACTGGGCCGAGGTCAACCTCTCCGCGCAACACCCCGCGTACGCCGGTCAGTTGGGCCACATGTTCGGCGAGCAGAGCCGGCGGGTCACCGGCGCCGCCGACGGCGTCCTGATCGTCGGCACCTACGCGCTGCCCGAGGTGTTCCCGGCCCTGTACGACGTCTTCGCCGAGGGCACCCCGGTGGTCCACGTGGACCTCGACACCGACGCCATCGCCAAGAACTTCCCGGTCGACCTCGGCATCGTCGCCGACCCGAAGGCCACCCTCGGGCTGCTCGCCGACGCGCTGCACGGGGAGATGGGGGAGACGCGGCGGACGGAGGCGGCCGAACGGCTGCGGGTACGGGCCGCCGAGCGGGCCGACGCCCTGGCCGGGGCGCGGGAACGGGACCTGGCCGACGGCGAGGCGCAGTCCGTGCCCACCGCCGCGTTCGCCCGCGAGCTCGCCCGCCAACTGCCGCCGGACGCCCTGCTGTTCGACGAGGCGCTGACCGCGTCCCCGACACTCTTCCGGCACCTGCCGCCCACCGTGCCCGGCCAGTGGATGCAGACCCGCGGCGGCTCCCTCGGCGTCGGCCTGCCCGGCGCGCTCGGCGCCCAGCTCGCCCACCCCGACCGCACCGTGGTCGGCTTCACCGGGGACGGCGGCTCCATGTACACCTTCCAGGCCCTGTGGACGGCCGCCCGCCACGGCCTGCCCACCAAGTTCGTGATCTGCAACAACGGCAGCTACCGGCTGCTGGAGGACAACATCGAGGAGTACTGGCGGGAGACCGGCATACCGGCCCACGCACAGCCCGGCATGTTCGACCTCTCCCACCCGCCCATCGACTTCACCGGCCTCGCCCGCTCCCTCGGGGTGGCCGCCGTGCGGGTGGAGAAGCCCGGGCAGGCCGAGGGCGCGGTGGCCCAGGCCCTCGCCCACCACGGGCCGTTCCTCGTCGACCTGGTGACGGCCAAGGGAAAGGGGTGACCGCCGTGCGACTGAACGGACACAAGATCGCCGTCCTGATGGAGAGCGACTTCTACGAGCCCGAGATCCTCTACTACCGCTACCGCTTCCCCGAGGAGGGCGCCGAGGTCCACTTCCTGACCCGGCTCTGGGGCAACGAGGGCATGACCTTCCAGGGGCACGAGCACCGCATGCCCTTCGAGGTCACCGAGTCCTTCGAGGACCTCGACGAGTTCGCGCTCAAGGAGTACTCGGCGGTGATCGTCCCCTCCGGGATGGTCTCCGACCGCCTCCGCTACACCGAGGACCCCCAACAGCTGCCGCCCGCCTCGCAGTTCCTGCGCCGCGCGTTCGCCGACCCGGCGATCGTCAAGGGCATCATCTGCCACGGCATGTGGCTCGCCGCGCCGATCCCGAACCTGATGCGCGGCCGGCGCGCGGTCGTCCACAACAACCTGCTGGGCGACCTGCGGAACATGGGCGGCGAGTACGTCGACCAGGACGTCGTGATCCACGACGACCTGGTCACCGGCCGCACCGGCAACCACTGCCACGTCTTCGCCCGCACCATCATCGACCTGCTCGCCGACCGCGAGGCCGCCCAGTCGGGTCAGTCCGCCCAGTCCGGTCAGTCCGCCGAGGCCACCCAGTCCGCCCAGCCCGCCGCGGCCGGGCAGGGCTGACGGGACGGCGAGCGGGGAGAGGAGCGATCTCATGACACCGGTGACCGGGCGCATCCCCGTCCTCGACGTCCGCCCCCGGGTGCGGGACGGGGAACTGCCCGCCAAGGCCGTGACCGGCGAGCACCTCGACATCACGGCCACCGTCTTCCGCGAGGGCCACGGCGTGATCGCCGCGGACGTGGTCCTGCGCGGTCCCGGGGGAGCCCCCGCCCGGCGGGTGCCGATGACCCTCGTCGACCCGGACGCCGACCGCTGGAGCGCCACCGTGGTCCCCGACGCCGAGGGCCTGTGGATCTTCCGGGTCGAGGCCTGGGCCGACCCGCTGGCCACCTGGCGCCGGGACGCCGCGCTGAAGGTCGCGGCCGGCGTCGACACCGAACTCACCCTGCGCGAGGGCGTCCTGCTGCACGAACGGGCCGCGCACGGCGACAACGACATCACCGACTGGGGCAGGCGCGAGGAGGTCCGGGCCGCGGTCGCCGCGCTCCGGGACACCCTCGGCCCGGCCTCGGCCCGGCTGGCGGCCGTCACCGACCCCCGGGTGACGGCCGCCCTGGGCCGCTACGCGGTGCGCGAACTGGTCACCGCCTCCCGCCCGTTGCCGCTGCGCGTGGAGCGGCGGCGGGCCCTGGTGGGGTCCTGGTACGAGCTGTTCCCGCGTTCGGAGGGCGCGGTCGCGACGGCGGACGGGCGGATGGTGAGCGGCACGCTGCGGACCGCCGCCGGACGGCTGCCCGCCGTCGCGGCGATGGGCTTCGACGTGGTGTACCTGCCGCCCGTCCACCCCATCGGCGCCACCCACCGCAAGGGCCCGGACAACACGCTCGTCGCCGGCCCGGACGACGTCGGCTCGCCCTGGGCCATCGGCTCCTGGCAGGGCGGCCACGACGCCGTCCACCCCGACCTCGGCACCCCGGACGACTTCCGGTACTTCGTCGCCACCGCCCGGGACCTGGGCCTGGAGGTGGCCATCGACTTCGCCCTCCAGTGCTCCCCGGACCACCCCTGGGTGACCGGCCACCCCGAGTGGTTCCACCACCGGGTGGACGGCTCGGTCGCCTACGCCGAGAACCCGCCCAAGACCTACGAGGACATCCACCCCCTCGACTTCGACACCGACTTCGAGGGCCTGTACGCGGAGGCGCTGCGCGTCCTGCGGCACTGGATGGACCAGGGCGTACGGATCTTCCGCGTCGACAACCCGCACACCAAGCCGGTCCACTTCTGGGAGCGGCTGATCGCCGAGGTCAACGGCACCGACCCGGACGTGCTGTTCCTGGCCGAGGCGTTCACCCGGCGGGCCATGGTGCACGCCCTGGCCCAGGCCGGCTTCCAGCAGTCGTACACCTACTTCACCTGGAAGAACACCAAGCGGGAACTGACCGAGTACCTGCCCGAACTCACCCGGGACAGCGCCGACTTCCTGCGGCCCAACCTGTTCGTGAACACCCCCGACATCCTGCACGCCTACCTCCAGCACGGCGGCCGGGCCGCCTTCGAGGTACGGGCCGTGCTGGCGGCGACCGCCGCGCCCAGCTGGGGCGTGTACGCCGGGTTCGAACTGTGCGAGAACACCCCGCTCGCCGAGGGCACCGAGGACTACCTCGCCTCGGAGAAGTACCAGCTGCGGCCCCGCGACTGGGCCCGCGCCGAGGCCGAGGGGCGGACCATCGCCCCGCTGATCACCCTGCTCAACCGGCTCCGCCGGACCCGTCCGGCCCTCCAGGAACTGCGCAACCTGCGGCTCCAGCACACCGACAACGACCGGATCCTCGCCTACTCCAAACACGTGGACCTGCCCGAGGGCGGCACCGACGTGGTGCTGGTCGTCGTCAACCTGGATCCGCACCGGGCCCAGGAGGCCACCGTGACCTGCGACCTGGCGGCCCTCGGCCTGCCCGTCGACGGCACGCTCAAGCTCCGCGACGAACTCACCGGAGCCGCCTACGCCTGGGGCGAGTCCACCTACGTGCGCCTCGAACCGGCCCACCAGGTCGCGCACGTACTGACGACCGAGGAGGCGTCATGAGGACGGACACGAGCACGGAAACCAGGACGGACACGAGGACGGACACGAGGACGGACACGAGTACGGCGGCGGGTACGGCGGCGGGTACGGCGGCGAGGGCGGAGATCCTGCGGCCGCTGCTGCCCGCGCTCGGGCCCTGGATGGCGGGCCGCCGCTGGTTCGACACGCGCTACGCCGGAGCCCCGCTGACCGCCGAGGCGGCCTCGGTGGTCGGCGACGAAGCCCCGCTGCTGCTGCACGCCGTGGTCTCCGCCGACGGCGCCGCCGGACCGCTGCGCGTGCAACTCCTGCTGGGCCTGCGCCCGGAGCTGCCGGACCGGCTGGCCCCCGCCGCCATCGCCACCGTGCCGGCCGGCCGCTGGCAGGGCTGGCGGGTCTACGACGCGCTGGCCGACGGCACCCTGCTCGCCCTGCTGCTGCGCACCCTGGCGGGCGGCGGCGCGGAGCACGGGCCGCGCCTGGAGCGCAGCTCGCGCTATCCGCTGCCCGTCGGCCTGGTGCCCCGGCCGCTCCAGGTGGAGCAGAGCAACACCTCCGTGGCCTACGGCGACCGGGTCCTGCTGAAGATCTTCCGCCGCCCGGAGCCGGGACCGCACACCGAGGTCGAGGCGCTGCGGGCGCTCACCGGCCAGGACTGCACCCGCACCCCCCACCTCTACGGGGCGGTGCACAGCGACGCCCCCGGCGCGGAGGGCCTGGTGCTCGGCCTCGTCGAGGAGTTCCTGCCGGACGCCCGGGACGGCTGGGCGGAGGCGCTGCGGCAGGCGACCGACTCGGTGGCCGGCACCGGCCGCGGCTCGGCCCGGGGCTTCACCGGGGACGCGTTCAGCCTGGGCCGGGCCGTCGCCGACGTGCACGGCGCGCTCGGCGAGGCGTTCGGGCGGACCCGGCTGACCGTGGCGGACGTGGCCGAGGAGACGGCACGGATGACCATGCGCCTCAAGGAGGCCGCCGAGGAGGTCCCGGCCCTCGCCCGGTACACCGCCCGGCTCGCCGCCCTCTTCGACGACTGCGCCCGGGTGGCCGGGCGCGGCTGCCCGCTCTACGTCCAGCGCACCCACGGCGACCTGCACCTGGGGCAGGCGCTGCGGGCCCACGACGGCTGGCGGATCGTGGACTTCGAGGGCGAGCCGGCCCAGCCCGCCGCCGAACGCGCCCGCCCGCAGCCGGTGCTGAAGGACGTCGCCGGCATGCTGCGCTCCTTCGACTACGCGGCCCGCACCGGGCTCGCCGCCGTCGAGGACGGTGACCCGGCGGAGTCCTCGCCGGCGGCCCGGCTGCGGCGGCGCCGGCGCGCCTCCGCCTGGGCGGTGCGCAACCGGCGGGCGTTCGTCGCCGGGTACGCGGCCGCCGGGCACGAGGACCCGGACTGCCACCCCGTGCTGCTCCGGGCGTTCGAGGCGGACAAGGCCGTCTACGAGGCCGTGTACGAGTCCCGGCTGCGCCCCGACCGGCTGCCGGTCCCGCTCGCCGCGGTACACCGGCTGGCCGCGGCCCCGCACTGACGTCGGCCCGCGCCGGGAGCCCCCGCACCGGCACCGGCACCGGGCCCGGTGCCCGGACCGGTGCGGAACCCGGCGCCCGGCTCGCGTCGCACCGGCGTCGCAGTCGCGTCGCATCGGCGTCGCACCGGCGTCGCACCGGCATCGAATCCGGCGGTGAAAGGACCGGAGCCGGCACAAGGAAATGGGTGCCCGGCGGGCTTTCAATTCTCTTTGTCGTGCGGGTATTTCACGGCGGTTCCGGAAGGGGAATTCAGGTGGTGCGCGGGTCAGGAACGGCCCTGCTCGGTGAAGGACGTGCTCGGGTCGCGGTTCGGGGCCAGGCCGGCCGACGACAGCGCCTGGTCGTACGCCTGCAGGGCCGCCGTGCTGTTGCCCTGGCGGCGCCACAGGTCGCCCACGTAGCGCCAGTTGAGCGCGGTCTGGTGGGACGGCGGGAACTGGCGCAGCTGCCGGGTCGCGGCCTGGAGGCACTGGGCCGCCTGCTCGTGGTCGCCGCGCAGCAGATGGATCTCGGCGAGCGTGGCCCGCGCACCGACCGCCTGGATGCGGGACTCCGGGCCGGTGAGGCCGAGGGCCCGCTCCGCGTGGGCCGCGGCCTCGTCCCAGTTGCCGAGCATCGCGTCCGCGTCGGCCAGGCCGATCTCGCACTGGGCCAGTTCGGGCGCGTTGCCGACCTCCGCCAGCAACTGCTGGGCCTCCTCAAGGAGTTGCTTGGCGCGTGCCGGTTCGGGCTGGTCGACCTGGAGGAGCAGCGAGCCACAGTTCATCTTGAGCATGGCGACATGGCGGATGTTGTCGTCCTCGGACATCAGCGCCAGCGCCCGCTCCACCAGGGCCAGCGCCTCGTTCAGCTGGCCGCGGGAGCGGGCCACGAGCCCCGCGTTCCAGAAGACGGCACCCCGCGCGGCCCGTGCCCCCTGCTTCTCGGCGGCGTCCAGGAGCCGGACGCCGAGCAGCTGGGCCCGGGTGAGGTCGCCCCGCATGTGGAACGACGCCATCAGCGTGGCGCCGAGCTGGACGTGGTCGACCGTGACGTCCAGGCCGAGGGCGTCGAGCCGGGACATGGCCCGCTCGCCGATCTCGATGCTCGTCGTGATGTCGCCGGCGTTGCGGTAGCAGCGGCACAGGGCGACCGACACCGTGCACCAGTCGGCGGAGCCGGGCGGCAGCTCGGGGTCGCGCTGGAGGTCTTCGAGGATCGTGATGGCGGCCTCGATCCGGTCGAGCTTCTCCAGGGCGGAGGCCTGCGCGATGCGGGCGCGCCGGGTCATCGACGGGTCCAGCAGGGACGGCTTGGCCAGCAGGTCGCTCAGGGTCTGGAGGGCCTCGCCGTTGCTGCCGTTGCGCAGGGCCATCTCGCCGAAGGCCAGCCGCAGCCGGGTCTCCTCCAGCTCGTGGTCGTCGCGTCCGCTGCGCAGGTACTCCACGGAGCACCCCAGGCGCTCGGCGAGCGCGGCGAGCACCGAGTCCGACGGCGCGCCGCGCTTCCCCGACTCGATCAGGGAGATGTAGCTCGCCGAAATCTCACCGGACGCGAGGTCCTGCTGCTTGAGTCCACGTTTGCCGCGCAACACCCTGATGCGCTCGCCCAGTCCTGCGGCCGTCGCGTTGCCGAGTGGATCCATGCCAACTCCTCGGTGCAGTACTTGACTGTCGGGATGACAGATCGATGTTACCAGTAAGTTGATATCTACCCAATGGGCTTCCGGTGATCTTTTAGCGGCTCTCGACCGCATTTTGCAGCACGGTTCTCTGATCGAATTAGGGAGTCCCTTATGCGGTGCGGGATATTCCGTTTGGTTATTATTAATTTTGCAGGAAACTGCTTGACTGTAGAAGTCATTCAATGTTGACTGTAATTGTCAAGGCGCAACCTTCTATTGTTCAGGGGAGGGGATTTTCGTGAGCAATAAAATAATCGCGCTCTTCGCAATCGTCGTCCTGGTCAGTGGTCTCGTGGCAGGCGGCCTGTGGCTGAACGATTCCGGGCCGGGCTACCGTCCGGCACACGAAGGCATGGCCGAGTCCAGCGGTGGGAGTGGTGGCTGCTGCTGATCGCACACGCGCTTCGCACCGGACCGGGTCCGGTCCGGCGGTCGCACTACGGCCGCCGTACCGGACCCGGTCCTTCGTCGTGCGGGAAATGGCAGGAGACGGTGTGGCCGGCGGCCGGCCCGGCCGGCCGGCCGCGCGGTGTCTCCTCCGCGCAGCGCCGCCGCTCGGCGGCGGAGAGCACGCTCTGGACGGGACAGCGGGCCCGGAAACCGCACCCGGAGGCGGCGCGCGGACCCGGCCCGGGGTCGGCGGGCAGCACGATCCGGCGCCGGGAGCGCTCGGCGACCGGGTCCGGCAGCGGGACGGCCGAGAGCAGCGCCCGGGTGTAGGGATGGCGCGGCCGGCCGAACACCTCGGCCACGCCGCCGGTCTCCACCGTGCGGCCCGCGTACATGACCGACACCCGGTCGGCGAGCTGCCGGACCACCGCGAGGTCGTGCGAGACCAGCAGGTACGCCGGGCCCAGCTCCCGCTTCAGCCGCAGCAGCAGGTCCAGGATCGCGGCCTGCACCGACACGTCCAGCGCGGACACCGGTTCGTCGAGCAGCAGCAGCGCGGGGCCGACCGCCAGCGCCCGCGCGATGGCGACGCGCTGCCGCTGCCCGCCGGAGAACTGGTGCGGGTAGCCGTCCGCGTCCGCCGGGCGCAGCCCCACCTGGGCCAGCAGCCGCGGCACCCGCGCCGCGACCACGGCCGGCGGCACCCGTGCGGCGTGCAGCGGTTCGGCGACGATGTCACCCAGCGGCATCCGCGGATCGAGGCTCGACATCGGGTCCTGCGGCACCAGTTGCACCGCCGTCCGCAGCTCGCGCGCCGCCCGCCGGGAGAGCAGCGCGGTGTCCTGCCCGAGCACCTCCACCCGCCCGGCCTGCGGAGCCGCCAGCGCGGCGATCTCCCGCAGCGTCGTGCTCTTCCCGGCCCCCGACTCCCCGACCAGCGCCAGCGTCTGCCCGCGCCGCACCTCCAGATCGACCCACTCCACGGCCCGCACGGCCGGGGCCCGGCGGTGCCGGAACCCCGGCGCCGGGTACGACCGGCCGAGCCCGGAGACCGCCAGCACGACGTCCGCGGTGGGGCCGTCCGCTGGGCCGGCCCGTTCCCACGCCTGCGCAGGCGGCCGTCCGAACAGCTCCGCCGCGCTCCGGTGCCGTACCTCCGGGATCCGCCGGCAGGCCGCCGTGTGGGCGCCGGGCGCGGTGCCGTCGGCGCGGGACGGGCTGTCGACCCCCGTGAGCGGGGGCTCGGCCGCGTGGCACTCCGGTTCCGCCAGGGGGCAGCGCGGGGCGAAGGGGCAGCCCGGGCCGACGGTGCCCGGGGCAGGCGCGGTGCCCGGCACCGGGGTGGGCGGGACCCGGGCGTCCAGGCGGGGCACGGAGCCGACGAGGCCGACGGTGTACGGCATCCGGGGGCGGCAGAGCACCGCCTGCACCGGGCCCGTCTCCACCACCCGCCCCGCGTACAGGACCGCGACCCGGTCCGCGGCGCCCGCGACCACGCCGAGGTCGTGGGTGACGAGGAGCAGCGCCGCCCCCGTCTCCCGCCGGGCGGCCGCGAGCGCATCGAGGACCTGGGCCTGCACGGTCACGTCCAGCGCGCTGGTCGGCTCGTCCGCGACGAGGACCGCGGGCCGGTTCGCCACCGCCATCGCGATCATGGCCCGCTGGAGCATCCCGCCGGAGAGCTGGTGGGGCAGGGCGCGGGCCGCGCGGGACGGCTGCGGCACCCCGGTGAACTCCAGGAGTTCCACGGCCCGCCGCAGGGCCGACGCGCGGCGCGGGCGCGGGCGTTCGTGGATGCGCAGGGCCTCCGCGATCTGGTCGCCGACCCGCAGCACCGGGGTGAAGGCGTGCAGCGGGTCCTGGAAGACCATGGCGATCCGGCGCCCGCGCAGGCCGGCCAGCTCCCGCTCCGGCCGCCCCAGCAGCTCCTCGCCCAGCAGCCGTACCGAACCGCCCACCTGGGCGCCGGGCGGTGCCAGGCCGAGCAGGGACAGCGCGGTGAGCGACTTGCCCGCCCCGGACTCGCCGACCAGGCCCAGCACCTCGCCGGGACCCAGCGCGAGGTCCACACCGCGCACCACGGGCACGGGAGGGCGGCGCCGCCCGCCGCCGAGGGCGACCGTCAGGCCGCGCACCTCCAGGACCGCGCCCGCCGTCCCGCGCGCCGCCGGGCCCGCCCCCATCAGGCCAGCCCCGACACGGCACCGCGGGGCGGCCCGGCGGACCGCACCGTCGTCGGGTCCAGGGCGTCGCGCAGGGCGTTGCCGAGGAGGCTGACGGCCAGCACGAACGCGACGAGCAGGCCCGCCGGGAAGAAGAACATCCACGGATACACCAGGGCCACGTCGGACGCGTCCGCGATCAGCGTGCCCAGGGAGACGTCGGGCGGCTGGACGCCGAAGCCGAAGTAGGACAGCCCGGCCTCGCTGACCACCGCCCCGGCCACCGTGACCGTCGCGTCGGTGATCAGGAACGAGGCCAGGTGCGGCAGCACGTGCCGCCAGACGACCCGCACCGGCCCGACCCCCATCAGCCCCGCCACCACCACGAACTGCCGCTCCTTCAGGGAACGCGTCATGCCGCGCACCGCCCGCGCGGTGACCATCCAGCCCAGCAGGGCGAGCAGCCCGGCCAGCGCGAGCCAGCCCCACCGACGCAGCCGCGGCCCGAGCACCACGAGGACGAGGAAGCCGGGGAGCACGAGCAGCAGGTCCGCTGCGAACATCAGCAACCGGTCCGTCCAGCCGCCGAAGTAGCCCGCCGAGGCGCCCACCACCGCCGCGAGACCGGTGGCGACGGTGGCCACCAGCGCCCCGATCAGCAGCGACTTGCGCAGCCCGTGCGCGGCCTGGGCGAACACGTCCTGCCCGATCCGGTTCGTGCCCATCCAGTGCCGCGCGTCCGGCGGCTGCCGCAGCGCCGTGTAGTCGACGTCCGAGTAGGACCACCGGCACACGTACGGACCCGCGACGGCGAACACCACCAGGGCCAGCAGCAGCGCGAGCCCGCACAGCGCCCCCGGGTGCCGGGCCAGCCGGCCGAGCACCGCGCGCCCGCGCCGCCCCCCGCTCACGGCTGCCGCACCCGGGGGTCGAGCAGCGCGTGCAGGACGTCCGCGACCAGCCCCGCCAGCAGCACGACGGCCGCGGCGAAGCCGTCGACCGCCACCACCGAGTTCACGTCGCCCTTCTCCACCGAGTCGATCAGCCAGCTGCCCATGCCGGGCCAGCCGAAGACCCGCTCGGTGAACACGGCCCCGGTGACCAGGGTGAGGACGCCGAAGGAGAAGAAGACCGTCATCGGCACCAGCGAGATCCGCAGCCCGTGCCGCAGCAGCGCGCGGCCCGGGGTGAGTCCCTTGGCGCGGGCGGTGCGCAGGTGGTCCGAGCCGAGCACGTCCAGGGTGGCGGCGCGCTGGTAGCGGCTGTACAGGGCGATCGCGGCGAGCGCCACGCAGAGCGCGGGGAGGACCAGGTGGGCCGCGGTGTCCCGCAGGTGGACGGTCCAGTCGCCCCGGAGCCCGGGGGTGTGCTCGCCGGTGTACTTGACGACGTTGCCGCCCGCGGCCCGGTTGACCGCGAGGGCCCCGGTCTTCAGCAGCAGCGCCAGCACGAAGGTGGGCACGCACAGCACCGCGAAGGAGAACCCGGCCAGCGCCCGGTCGCCGAGCCCGCCGCGCCGGACCGCCGCCCACATCCCGGCCAGGGTGCCGACGGCCGTACCGGCCACCGTGCCCACCAGCAGCAGCCGTACCGACACGCCGATCCGGCGGCCGAACTCGGCGCTCACGGACTGGTCGTCGATGGTGCGGCCCAGGTCGCCGTGGGCGGCGCGGTCCGCCCAGTGCGCGAAGCGCTGCGGCAGCGGGGCGCGGTCGTCCATGCCGAGCCGGGACAGCTCGCGGTCGACGACCCGGGCCGGCGGCGCGGGCGTGCGGTCCTCGAAGTACGCGCGGGGATCGAGGGCGGTCGAGGCGAGGGCGTAGGAGAGGACCAGGGAGACGAGGAACAGGGCGACGCAGCGGACCAGACGCCTGGCGATCAGGAAGAACATGGCACTCCTGACGGAGGGGAGTGAGTCTGCCTTCTCTTCATTTGAGGGAAACATCGTGATGTTAAGCTCCGACGCCGCAATTCCCAGAGCAATGGGGGCAGTTGACGGACCTGTGGCGCCGGGGAGGCTGACAGGTGGAGCGATTACGGGGATGGCCCGCGTGGGTGGCCGCCTGGGCGCTCATCGTCCTCGCGGCGACCGGATGCACCGCGTCCGGCGGGCACGACGACTCCCGGCACCGGGCGCTGCCGACCTACGGCACCTACGACATCAACGCCCTGCCGTCCGGGGACCTGCGCTCCGGCGGGACCCTGACCGTGCCGATCACCCAGATGATCACGCAGTTCAACTTCAACCACGTCGACGGCGCCCTGGACGACGTGTGGACCGTCGACACGATGACGGAGCCGCGGCTCTTCACCCGCGACGCCCAGGGCGTCCCCCGGATCGTTCCGGACTACCTGGCCTCCGCCGCCGTCTCCACCGCCGGCGGGCACCAGACCGTCACCTACCGCCTCAACCCGAAGGCCCGCTGGTCCGACGGCAGGGCCCTGAGCTGGCGGGACTTCGCCGCCCAGTGGCACGCGGTCGGCGGCGGCGACGACCGCTACCCGGTCGCCGACCCGAGCGGCTACGACCGGATCGCCGACGTCCGCCAGGGCGCCGGCGCGCACGAGGTCCGGGTCACCTTCAGGAAGCCGTACGCCGACTGGCGCCGGCTCTTCACGCCGCTCTTCCCGGCCGCCGCCTACGACAGCCCGCAGCGCTTCGACTCCGACTGGCAGGGGCGCCTCCCGGTCACCGCGGGCCCCTTCCGGCTCGCCTCCGTCGACCGCACGGCACAGACCCTCACCCTCGTCCCGGACCCCGCGTGGTGGGGCACCCGGCCCCGGCTCGACCGGATCGTCTTCCGCGTCCTCGACCCCGACGCCGCCCTGCAGGCCTTCCTCAACGGCGAGGTCGACGTCGTCAACGCCGCCACCAGCGACGCCTACGCCCAGCTGGCCGAGGCCAAGGACACCGCCATCCGGGTCGGCTCCGCCTGGGACGAGGTGCACATCACGCTGAACGGCGCGAGCGGTCCGCTGGCCGACCGGGCGGTGCGCAACGCCCTCCAGCAGGCCGTCGACCGCCCGGCGCTGGCCGAGGTCGCGGCCTCCGGCCTGCCGGTGAAGGTGCCGCTGCTCGGCAACCACTTCTTCATGACCAACCAGCCCGGCTACGCCGACGACTCCGGCCCCTACGGCCGCTTCGACCTCCGGGCCGCCGAGCGCGCCCTCGACCGCGCGGGCTGGCGCAGCCGGGGCGACGGGCAGCCGAGGGTCAGGGACGGCCGCAGCCTCACCCTGCGCCTGGTGCTGAGCGAGGGCACCAACCGGCTCGGCGAGGACCTGGCCCAGCTCGTCCAGCAGATGCTGGCCCGGGCCGGGGTCCGCGTCGACATCGAGAAGGTCCCCGCCACCGCCTACGGCCCGCAGTACCTGGACAAGGGCAACTTCGACCTCGCCATCTTCCGGTTCACCGGGCTGACGTACCCCAGCTCCGCCTACGCCGTCTACCGGCGCCCGGCCGGCGGCCAGGTCTTCGAGAACTACGGCCGGGTCGGCTCGGCAAAGGTGGACCAGCTCCTCGACAAGGCCGCCGGCACCCTCGACGACCGGGCCGCACAGCGCCTCTACAACGAGGCGGACACCGAGATCTGGCGGCTCGGCCACGACATCGAGCTCTACCAGCGCCCCCAGATCCTCGCCGTCCGCAAGGGCCTCGCCAACTACGGGGTCCCGGGCCTCGGCGACATCGACTTCGCGAAGGTCGGCTGGGAGAAGTGAACGCGGCGCGGCCCCGTGCGGACGTGTCCGCACGGGGCCGTTCCGGTCGTTCCGGTCGTTCCGGTCGTTGTGGTGGCGCTGTTCAGGCATGCGGCGTGCTCAGGGCTCTCTCGTCGGCCTGCTGGCGCACCATGTCGAAGCCGAGCGCGGCCGAGGCCAGCGTCACGTGGTGGTGCCAGCCGCGGAAGGAGCGGCCCTCGAAGTCGCCGAGGCCGAACTCGTCGTGCATCCGGCCCAGCGCCTCCCCGGCGAACCTGCGCAGCCGCGCCAGCAGCACGATCTCCGCGAGCCGCCGGACCGGCAGGTTGGTCAGCCAGTACGCCCGCGGCCGCGGCCGGCCGTAGGGCCAGTCCGCGAGGAGCATCCGGGCCCGCGGCGCCGTGGCCGGGCAGCCCTCGGGGGAGCGCTCGGCCCGCAGCAGCACCGGCACGGTCAGGAACTCCGAGTGCCACATGCGCTCGGTCACCGGGTCGTGCCAGGTCACCGACGTCCGCTCGGTGTGCCGGACGGCGTGCGCGGCGAGGTCGGCCAGGGCGCCGCCGGTGCCGCCGGCCCGGCCGCGGGGCAGCAGTACCGGGGTGTGCGGCGATGCCTGGACCACATAGCCGAGACCACGGGCCTCAAGGCCCCGCAGCAGGGGGTCGGGGTCGCCGTCGCCGCGCCAGTCGGCCAGCACCGGCAGCGGCTCCAGGGACCACTCGTCGAGCATCTCGTCGAGCGCCTCCAGCACATAGCTCCACCGCGGGCGGCAGCGCTCGTGCGCGGGCAGGTGGGCCTGGCCGCGCAGCCCCTCGTCGCGGTCCCAGCGGGTCGGCAGTACAAGGCGCCAGTTCACCGGGACCCCGCCGGCATGACCCACCAGCGAGGTCGCCAGCGCCAGCTGGCAGTTGACGGTGCGTTCCTGGGAGGCCGCGTACTGGCGGGCCACGCCGACCGAGCGGTCGCCGTTCTTGGCGAAGACGACCTCGTCGACCGACCAGGCCTCGGCCCGGAAGGACCGGACCATCTGCCCGGCAAGGCGGCCGCGCACCGGCGCGGACGCCCAGGGGCTCTGGTTCACGAACTGCTGGATCTGCTGCACCGCCCGCCGCCCCAGCACCTGTTCGGTGATCCGGGCCGGCGTCTTGCGGCCGGGCACGGCCAGCAGGCCGCGCAGGTAGACCTCCCCCCAGCGCCGCTGGTCGGCCCGGGTGAACTGGCCGAACAGCTCGCCGCAGTAGGCTGGCAGGTCGCGGGCACCGGGCGGGGCACCGGGGGTGCGCACGGACGGTAACGGGAGTGCGAGGGTCGCGAGATCACTCATGGTTGCAGTCGTCACCACCCTCCAGCAGGAAGGCGTCCGTGGCGAGCAGCGCGTCCGCGACCTCGGGCAGGGCGCAGCCCACGATCACGAAGTCGACGTCGAGCCCCGCCTTGGTGCGCTGGAACAGCAGCTCGTTGATGGCGGACCGGCACATCTCGCTGGTCTCGCAGAGGTGGAACTCCACCCGGCCGGGGGTGGCCGCCATGACCTCGGCCAGGATCCGGCGGAACTTGCCCAGTTCGGCGGCGTCGATCACGCCGCGGCAGCTGATGTGGGCGGTGCCGCCGTCGAACTCGCTGCGCATCCGCAGCCGCATCTGCGCGGGCTCCAGCTCCACCCGCACCCGCACCGGTTCGCCGCCCTCGGGCAGCCGCACGGTCAGGTCCTTGCCGTCGAAGTTCTGGTACGGCTGCCCGTCCACCCACACCCGGGTCAGCTCCGCCGAGCCGGCCGGCAGCAGGTCCGGCGCCACCCGCAGCAGCCGCTCCGGGAGGTCGTCCGGGCGCGGCCGGAAGTGCAGGGTCACCGGGTCGTTGCCGAGCAGCAGACCGGTGTAGGTCGCCGACAGGTAGCACAGCTCCAGCGCGTGGTAGCCCGCCATCGCGTGGCTGCCCTTGAGCCGCTCGGTGCCCAGCAGGTACGGGATGCCGTTGGCCAGGACGTTGAAGTAGACGCCGCCGTCCTCGTAGTCGAGGAAGTAGGCGTTGTAGAACGACGCCGCCTCCCGGGCGAGGCGTAGGTGCTCGGGGTCGTCGGTGGTGCCGGCCAGGATGAGGTAGGCGAGGATCGCCTGCTCCTGCTGCCACCAGGCCTTGCGGTCGTGCCAGACCATCCGGTGGATGCCGCTGTCCGGGTCGGGCTGCCGCTCCACCACGTCGTACCAGCCGCTGCGCAGGCCGTCGCTGCCCACGGAGGGCATCAGCTCGGCGATCCGCTCCGCCGTGGTGCCGTACTCGGGCTTGTCGTGCAGGGCCTTGATGCGGGTCAGGTTCCAGGTGATCTTGAGGTTGTGGCCGACCACCGCGCGGTCCTGCTGCCAGCCCCAGGTGCGGTCCGGGCTCCAGTCGGCGTGGAACCGTTCCTGCACGAACGGGGAGTTGGGCTCGTCCGGGAAGCGTTCGACGATCGTGTCCGCGGTCTCCTCCAGGAGGGCCGCGAAGTCGGAACGCCCGGTCGCCAGATAGGCGTTGATCAGGTAGGCCGGGGCGTGGTCGCCGACCGAGTTCCAGTTCTTGCGGGACCGGTTGCGGCCCAGCGAGTCGGCGCCCGGGTCCAGGGCGATCGGGTCCAGGTGCGAGAAGAACCCGCCCTCGACCGGGTCGCGGAAGTACTTCTGGAACAGGGCGACCGTGCGGTCGATGTCGTTCAGGATCCTCGGGTCGCCGGTGATCCGGAAGGTCTGGGTGGGGCCGGCCAGCGCGTAGATCTGCTCGTACATCGGGATCGCGTCGTAGTCGTCCCCGAACTCCGAGGCGAAGACCGGCCGGTGGCCGTTCGGCGTGATGTCGATGCCGTGGTACCAGTACGTGATCCCGTCCGCCTGGTCGTCCACCCGCATGTGCTCGCGCAGGTACTCGGTGCCGGACTGGGCCGCCTCCAGGAAGCGGTCCTCGCCGGTCAGCAGGTAGGCGGTGGCCAGCCCGTACACCAGCCGGGAGATGGTGTCGGTCTCCTGCCGGACGTCCTTGCCGTGGAAGTCCGGTAAGTGGGTGCCGCTCAGGGTCAGGTGGGTGCGGAAGTCGCGCCAGTCGTAGTTCCCGTCCGGGAACTGGCCGCGCAGGTAGAAGTCGGCGATCGCGGCCGCCTGCTGCACCCACCAGTTCGGGTGCTCGAAGACGTACTGGCCGCGGCTCTCCTCCGGGAAGGTGATCTCCTTCGCGTCGAAGCGGGCGCCGCCCTCCCACTCGTAGAGGATCCCGTACGCGAACAGGAACCGGCCCTCGGCCAGCATGTCGACGGTGTCGGCCGTGGTGTCGTGGTAGGGGTCGCCGAGGTTGCGGACGATGCGGGAGACGGCGTTGTGGGTCAGGTGGACCGTGAACTCCCGCCCGTCCGGGCTGCGCAGACCGAACATGCGCCTTGTGGGGCTGTAGTGGGTGACGTAACCCGCCAGGGTGTCGGAGGTGATGCGTCGTTGGGAGAGTGCGCTCATCGTCGCGTGCCCTTCTCGTCGGGCAGGGCCGCCAGCAGCACGACGCTGCGGCCCTGGGCGTGATAGGTGGGACCGTCGACCGGCTCCTCCGCTCCGGGCGGGAGGATCTCGTACGGGGCCGGCCGGGCCGTGTCCAGGACGCGGTGCCAGTGGTGGCCGGGCAGCTCGGGCAGCTCGAATTCGAGGCCCAGGTGGTACATGTTGAGGATCAGGTGCAGGTCCGGGTCGCCGTCGAAACCGCCGTACGTGCACGCCAGCACGTGGGCGTCGGGGTTCTCCCAGCCCGGCTGGTGCAGCCGCGTGCCGTGCCAGGTGATGTCCGGCAGCAGCCGGGGGTTGAGCCGCTCGGAGAAGAACTGCGGCTCCCGGAAGGTGCGGTAGCGCTTGCGCAGCCCGATGACGTCGCGGGTGAACCCGAGCGTCTCCCGCTCCTTGCCGGCCTGGTCCCAGTCGAGCCAGGAGGTCGGGCCGTCCTGGCAGTAGCCGTTGTTGTTGCCGGCCTGGCTGTTGCGGAACTCGTCCCCGGCCAGCAGCATCGGGACGCCGCGGCTGAGCATGAGGACCGCCAGCAGGTTCTTGATCTGCCGCACCCGCAGCCCCTCGACCTCGGGGTCGTCCGCGGGGCCCTCGGAGCCGCAGTTCCAGCTGTAGTTCTCGTTCGTCCCGTCGGCGTCCGCCTCACCGTTGGCGTGGTTGTGCTTGGTGTTGTAGCTGACCAGGTCGTTGAGGGTGAAGCCGTCGTGGCAGGTCACGAAGTTGATGCTGTTGGTGGGCAGTTCCTCCTGCGGGGCGAACAGGTCGGCCGAGCCGCCGAGCCGGGAGGCGACCTCGCCGGCGATGCCCGCGTCACCGCGCACGAACCGCCGTACGTCGTCCCGGAACGGGCCGTTCCACTGCGCCCAGCGCTTCCCGGGGAACCGGCCCACCTGGTAGAGCCCGCCGCCGTCCCAGGGCTCCGCGATGATCTTCGTCTCGGCCAGGATCTGCGACAGCTCGATCGCCCACAGCGCGGGCGGCACCGCCATCTCGTAGCCCATCGGGCCGCGGGACAGCTCCGAGGCGAGGTCGAAGCGGAAGCCGTCGACGTGGTGCTCGGAGACCCAGTACTCCAGGGACTCCAGGATGAACTTGGTGACGATCGGGTGGTTGGCGTTGATCGCGTTGCCGCACCCGGTGAAGTCCATGTAGTGCGAGCGGTCCTGCGGCCACAGGTGGTAGTAGGCCTCGTTCGCCGCACCCCGGAAACTGATCGTCGGCCCGAACTCGTTGCCCTCGCTGGTGTGGTTGAAGACCACGTCGAGGATGACCTCGATGCCCGCCTTGTGGAACGCCTTCACCATGTCGCGGAACTCGGTGATGTGGGTGGCCAGATGCGGGCTGGAGCAGTAGCCGGTGTGCGGGGCGAAGAACCCGTACGGGTCGTAGCCCCAGTAGTTGCGCAGCGGGGTGCCGTCCGGGCCGGTGCGCAGCACCTGGGTCTCGTCGAAGTCGAAGACCGGCAGCAACTCCACCGCGGTGACGCCGAGTTCCTGAAGGTGCGGGATCTTCTCGATCACGGCCGAGAAGGTCCCGGGATGGTCCGCCCCCGAGGTGGGCGAGGCGGTGAAGCCGCGGACGTGCATCTCGTAGACGACGGTGTCCGCCATGGGGGTGCGCAGCGGGGTGTCGCCCTCCCAGTCGTAGTCGTCCAGGTCGACCACCAGGCTGCGCATGGAGTGCTCGACGTTGTCCCCGGGGCCGATCGCGCGGGTCCGCTCCCAGCGGCTGTTGACGTTGGCGCGGGCGTAGGGGTCGAGCAGCACCTTGCGGTGGTCGAAGCGGCTGCCCCCGGCGGCGGGGTCGCGCGGCCCGTCGATGCGGTAGGCGTAGACCTGGCCGGCACCGAGCCCCCGCACATGGCAGTGCCAGAAGTGGAAGCTGCGGTGCCGCTCGGGGTGCAGCCGGACGGTCCGGTAGGGCTCCGGGCTGTCGCAGTGCTCGAACAGCAGCAGGTCGACGCGGGTGGCGTGCTCGGAGAAGACCGAGAAGTTGACCCCTTCGGCGTCGACGGTGCTGCCCAGCGGCTGCGGGTGGCCCGGGGTGACCCCGGGCTGGGCGATGCCGAGGGTGCCGGGGGCCTGGCCGGCAGGCAGGGTCATGTACGCGCTCGTGGCGTCCGTGGTCGTGGCGTCCGTGGTCGTGGCATCCGTGGTGGTGGCGTTCGGCGTGGTGGCGGCCGGCTGGTCCTGGGCCTCGGTCGGGGCGCTCATGCGAACACCGCCCTCGTCCCGGCCGGGGCGTCGGCCCGCAGCCCGGTGAAGAGTTCGTCCCAGGGCACGGGACCGGAGGCCGGGCCCGCCTCGCTGCGCATCTCGAACGTCACGCCGTGCGCCGCGGGCGAGTCGATCGCCCGGACACAGGCCTCGGCGACATGGGCACGGGCCACGTAACCGTCGCCGGCGTCCCCCTGCTCCAGGTGCAGCACGCCGTGGCCGGGCTCGTCGGTCAGCCAGCCCGGCCGGATCACCGTGTAGGGCAGGCCCGAGGAGCGGACCGCGTCCTCGCCGGCCAGCCGCCAGTCCAGCATCCTGCCGTAGGCGTTCATGGGATGGTCCCGGCGGGTGACGTGCTGCTGGCTGACGAGCACGAAGTGCCGGCCGGCCGGGGCCGCGCCCAGGACGTCGAGGACGTGCCGGACCCCGCCGTGCAGGGTCGACTCCGGGCTGTCCGGGCCGGCGGCGTCGGTGCCCGGCTCCACGGCGTAGACGACCGCGGCGCACCCGTGCAGGGGGGTGCGGAGCGTGCCGGGGTCGCGGACGTCGGCCGTGAAGTACTGCGCCTGCGCGGGCATGTGCCGCCGGGCGCGCTGGGTGCTGCGGCCGATGACCCGGACGGTCTCGCCCCGGGCCAGCAACCGGCGGGTGACGAGCCGGCCGACCCGGCCGGTCCCTCCTATGACTGCGATCGGGCTGTCCATCGAGAAAACTCCCCAGGCTGTAGACGAGCCGGACGATTGGGGGTGCGGGAAGGAGCAGGTGGATGCGGCAGGGCGTGTGCGGAACCGGTCGTGCCGGTCGGGCCGGGTCAGACCCAGCGCAGGATGTCGTCGGAGCTGGTCAGATGGGTGCCGGAGGGCAGTCCGGTGACGGCGGGGACCCGCAGCCGCGGGTAGACGCTCACCCCCGACAGCCGGGTGCCGGGACGCAGGTCGGCGGCCTCGCCGATCGCCGAGTGGACGAGCCGGACGGGGTTGTCGCGGGCCGAGTGCACCTGCGCCATGGGCCCCACGTACGAGTCGGTGACGCGGGCGTACGGCCCGACGACCGCGCCGTCGCCGATCGCCGACCGGCTGAGCCGGGCCCCTTCGTCGATGTCGACGTCGTCGCCGACGTCCGTGTACCGCAGCTTCACACCGGGGCCGATCTCGGCGTTCCGCCCGATGCGCACGGCGGGGCCGAGCACCACGCTGCCCTCGGAGATCTTCTGGGCGAGGGTCGTGCCCTGCACGCTGTCCTTGGCGCGCAGGCTCGACTCGTGGATCCAGTACGGCGGGTCGGTGCTCACCGGCGCGCCCATGGCCCGGCTCATCCACCGGTAGCGGCCGCGCAGCACGTCGCCGAGGGTGGCCAGGTAGTCCGGGATGCTGCCCAGGTCGCCGAGCCGCTCGATGCGCGCGGCCGCGACCGGCAGGCCCCGCCGGACCAGCCAGGGCAGCAGGTCGCCGCCCCAGTCGAGGCGCTGCTGGGCGAGCCGGATCATCTCGGGGGTGCGGGCCGCGAGCCGCAGGCGCCCGCAGTCGATCAGGTACATGCCCGCGTTGGTGGGCAGGGTGAAGCCGGCACCTGGCAACGATGTCTCGGGGAAGAGGCGGTGGATGCGGTCGAGGTCGGGCTTCTCCAGGAAGCCCGAGACGGTGCCGTCCGCGGACGTCTGCATCACGCCGTACTTGCCGGCGATCTCCTCGGCGGTGCGGGCGACGGAGGCCACGGTCACGACGGCGTCGGCGGCGTCGTGCGCGTCGGTCAGCAGGGGGAGCGAGAACTCGAAGACGGAGTCGACCGGCATGACCAGGGCGCGGCCGGTCAGGTCCCACCGTTCGAGGTTGTGCAGGGTGGCGGCGCCCGAGCCGACGTTGTACCGGTCGAGCCGGGCCCGGGAGTAGTGGATCTCGACGCCGAACCGCTCGCCCCGGCCCAGCACGAGCTTGATCTGGCTGTGGTTCTCGGCGCCCTGGGCGACCACGTGGAAGCGGCGGATGCCCTGGTCCCGGCAGTTCTCCACGAGCCACTCGACGACGGGCCGGCCGGCGAACGGGATGAGGGCCTTGCTGCGGATGTAGTCCGAGGAGGCAAGGGTGAGCGGCTTGGCGCGTTCGCCCCGGCCTCCCGCCAGGATTATCCCTAACGTCTCGTCCCCCATGACTGCGCTGCCTCCTCGGCTGACGAATCAATGCCATTCAGTCAACTGAGCCCGTCATTGAGAGTCAAGTAAAAAGTAAAGAAAATGGGCAGGCGGATGTCATGCAAGGCCTTGAAGGTCACCTGAACCACGGCTCTGAACAGCCCATACACAGAGCAGCCCTGGATTGACTCGGACAGTCAATCCAGGGCTTACCCGATCAGTCATGTCAGCTGTGGCGGCTGGTCACTTCAGCTCGTCCGGGCAGGGCGTCCCCCGCGGCAGCTGGTACGGCGACGCCAGCCGGTACGTCCCGGCCCGCGGGGCCAGCAGCATCGTCCACTTGTCGCCCTTGGCGTCCTCCGGGGTCTCCATCAGGCAGCCGTTGACGTTGGTGTACGTCTTCGGCTCGCCGTCGGCCCGGTGCTTGGAGGCCTTGGTCTCCTGGGGCGCCTTGAGGCTCTTGCCGTCCGCGTCGACGATGCTCAGCCAGGGCGAGTACGGGATCCGGATCAGGATCCGCCCGGCCTTGCGGACCTCGATGGTCAGCTCGCCCTGCTCCGCGCTGTCCACCGCCGCGTCGGGCTCGGCGAGCGGCACCGGGTCGGTCACCCGGAACAGCTGCCAGTTGGCGTCGCCCCAGATCTGCTTCAGGTACGGCATCCCGCGCTGCACCAGGGCCCGCTCCCGTTCGCCGCCGCCGTCGCCGTCGGGCTGGTCCTTCGGCACGACCACGAAGTGCACGGCCCAGCGCTGCAGCCACTCGTGGTAGTTCGCGGAGTTGAGGGTGTCGTCGTAGAAGAGCGGGTTGCGCTCCATGTCGGCCTGGCGGTTCCAGCCGCGGGCCAGGTTCACGTACGGCGCGAGCGCCGAGGCCTCGCGGTGCGAGCGGGCCGGGACCACCTCGACGCGGCCCTTCTCGGCGCCGACCTGCTGGAGCTGGTGCACCAGCGGGGCCAGCTCGCGGGCCCAGGACGCGGTCGGGGTCGTGTGGATGATGTCGTCGACCGACTTGTAGCCGATCCAGCCGCAGACGCCGAGGAAGGCGAGCACGACCGTGTAGTACCTGCGCGAGCGCGGGACCGTGTACGGGAGGGCCGCGATCAGCGTCGCGCCCGCGAACAGCATCGGCAGCCGCGAGATGTTCGAGCCGATCTGCGAGCTGACCAGCCACACCAGCACCACGCTGACGCTGTACACGGCCGCCGTCAGCCGGACCGTCCGCCACTCCTTCGGCACGAGGAAGAGACAGAGCAGGCCGTACGCGAGCGGCATGATCACCGAGCCGAAGCGCATCGGCTGGGTGCCGGAGAACGGGAACAGCCAGGCGGAGGCCGCCACCACGACCGCGGGCGCCAGGCCCAGCGCCCACGCGCCCGGCCGCCGCTTCTGCAGGAACAGCGCGACCGCGACCAGGCCGACGAAGAGCCCGGCCACCGGCGACGCCATGGTGGCGAGCGCGGCGAACGGCGCGGCGACGAGCGCCTTCGCCCACCGTCTGTGCCGCCAGCGGTACGGCCAGCAGAACACCGCCCCGACCGAGGCCAGCGCGAACATGGTGCCGAGCCCGAAGGTGACCCGCCCGGACAGCGCGTTGCAGATCAGCGCGAACACCCCGGCGAGCGCGGCCCACAGGGGGTTCTTCACCGCACGGCTGCGGATGAGGAGCAGGGTCAGCAGGCAGGCCGAGACGGTGCCGGCGAGCATCATCGTCGTACGGACGCCGATCAGCGACATCAGGTACGGCGAGACCACGCTGTACGACACCGGGTGCATGCCGCCGTACCAGGCCAGGTTGTACGCCGAGTCCGGGTGCCGGCCGACGAACTCGGCCCAGGCGTCCTGCGCCGCGAGATCCCCGCCGCTGTTCGCGAACGTGAAGAACCAGATGACGTGCAGGATCCCGGCGAGGGCGGTGACCGACAGCACCGGGTGACGCAGCAGCCGTCCGCGCAGCGGCTCGGCGGCCCGCAGCAGCCGGTCGACGGGCTTACGCTCCGTGGCGTCCGCGGCTGCCGGCGGCAGGGCTATTCGCGGGCCGGCTACCGGGCCCGGATCGGCGTTGTCGGCGCGTGTCGGCTCCGCTGTGGCCACCTGAAGGCACTCCCCGTGTCCCGTCTTCTGTTCTCGGCCGCGTTCCACGGTGTTGGCGGCTGCTTTCCGTCCAGTTCGCGGCCGTGTCCCGGCGACCGGCGACCTGCCCCGATTCGTGACGCTAGCACGCACCCCGCCGCGGGGCCCTGGGGTGGGCCGCCATCGGCGGGGTGCGGTGACGGAATGCCGGTTATGGGTCAGCCGAGGCGGGTCAGCCTGCTCGTGAACCCGGGCTCGGCCAGATCCTTCTCCAGGGCGACCGGGACCTGGACGGCGGAGCCGGAGCCGTCACCCACGGTGAGGGTGCCGACCTTGGTACCGGCCTTCGCGGTGTGCGGCACCTTCTCCGGGGCGAACGACAGCCTCACCTTCAGCCCCGACCAGCCGACGGCCGTCACGTCCTCGGTCGCCACCACCGGGGTCCGCCCGCCGAGCCCGTCGTCCACGTACCCGACGACATCGCCCTTCTTGTAGATCGTCGCCGACTTCAGCGCGCCCTGGGCCGCCCGGATCAGCTTGTCGCCGGCGTTGAGGGCGGCGGTGAGGATGCTGTTGTCCGCGGCGGCGCTGGCCGGCTGCCGCAGCACCGCGCCGATGACCGTGCGGGTCTCGCCGCCGACCGTCTTCTTCGCGGCGAAGACCAGGTTGCCGAGGGCGGAGGTGGTGGTGCCGGTCTTGATGCCGACGACGTCGTTGTGGCCGACCAGCTGGTTCCAGTTGGAGTGGTTGACACCCTTGTAGTCGTCGTACGACATCATCGCGGCGACCTCGCGGAAGGACGGCTCGCTCGCCATCGCGGCCTTGGCCAGCTTCACCTGGTCCACGGCCGTGGACACCGTGGAGTCCGTGAGCCCCGACGGGTCGGTGTACGTCGTGTTCGTCATCCCGAGCTTCTTCGCGGTGGCGTTCATCTTCGCCACGAACGCCTTCTCCGAGCCGGCGTCCCAACGGGCCAGCAGGCGGGCCACGTTGTTGGCCGAGGCGATCAGGATGGACTCCAGGGCCTCGCGCTGGGTGACCGAGTCGCCGGCCGTCACGTCGACGGTCGACTCCTGGCCGGCGTTCGCCTGGTCCTGGGCCGCCTGGTCGATCTTTATCTTCGGGCCCGCGGCGCCGCTCTTCAGGGGGTGGTCGCGCAGGACGATGTACGCGGTCATCACCTTGGCGACGCTCGCGATCGGCACCGGCTTCTGGTCGCCGGAGGAACCGAACGTGCCGATGCCCTGGACGTCGAGGGCGGCCTGGCCGTCGGCCGGCCAGGGGATGTCGGCCTTGGCGCCGTCGAAGGCGTACGTGTCCTTCGCGGTGAGGTCGAGGGTGGGCTGGGGGAGCGGACGCAGAGCCTGTACGACCGCAAAGACGATCAGCAGGACGATGACGAGCGGCGTCCAGATCTTGACCCGGCGGAAGAGGGTCCGGACCGGGGTCTCCGGCGGCGGAGGGGTGTTGGTCAGCTCGGCGAGCAGGTCCAGCGGGGGCTTCGGGGGAAGCGGCTGCTGGGTGGTGCGCTCGGGGCCGACCTGCGGGAGGACGGTGGTGCGGGTGGTGGAGGCGGGCTCGGGCCTGCCCTCCGGCTTCGGACCCTGCTTTATGTCCGACTTGAGAGCGACGAACCTGCTGGTGCGCTCGGCGTCGGCCTCGGGGGACTTGGGCTCGGGCTTCGTCCCGCCGCCCAGCTTGAGGGTGGTGGTGGGCTGGTCGACCTGCGGGGGGCGAGGGGCCTTGAGCATGGTGGTGGGCTGGTCGACGGCGGACCCGGCTTCGCCGTCGTCGTCGCCGGACTCCCCACCCGCACCACCCGTGCCGCCGTCGCCGCCGGGCGCGGGCGACCCCTTCGCCGCGTCCTCCGGCGCGTCCTCGCCGTCGGCGTCCGCGGGTTCGTCGGCGGGCTCGGCGTCCTGCGGCCCGGCGGTCGCCTCCGGCTTGTCCTCCGGCTTGTCCTCCGGCGCGGCGTCCTCGGGTTCGGCGGCGGTCGCCGACTTCCCTCCGGGCTCGGCGTCTTGGGGTTCGTCGGCGGGCTCGGTCGTGCCGGCGGGCTTGGCGTCCTCGGGTTCGGCGGTTGCCTCGGGCTGGTCGGCGGGCTTGGCGTCGTCGGGTTCCGTGGTGGTCGCCGACTTCCCTTCGGGCTCGGCGTCCTGGGGCTCGGCGGCGGGCTTGGCGTCCTCGGGTTCGGCGGTTGCCTCGGGCCGGGCGCCCGGCTTGGCGTCCTCGGGCTCCGCGGCGGTCGCCGACTTCCCTTCGGGCTCGGCGTCTTGGGGTTCGTCGGCGGGCTCGGTCGTGCCGGCGGGCTCGGCGTCCTCGGGTTCGGCGGTTGCCTCGAGCCGGGCGCCCGGCTTGGCGTCCTCGGGTTCCGTGGTGGTCGCCGACTTGTCTTCCGGCTCGGCGTCCTGGGGCTCGGCGGCGTCCTCGGGGCCGGCCGTGGGCGCCGACTCGTCCTGAGGGGTGGCGTCTTCGGGTTCGTCGGTGGCCTCGGGGGCGGCGTCCTCCGGCTCCGCCGGGGTGTCCTCGGCCGTTGCCTCGGGCTCCGTAGCCGTCCTGGCGGCGTTCTCCGGGGTCTCCTGGGCCCTTTCGGCGTCCGCGGGCGTCCCGGGGCCCTCCGCGGCCTCCGTGACGCCCTCAGGGGCCGCCGCGTCCTCCGCCGGCTCACCCGTGCGCACCCAGGCGGCCACCGCGTCGCGGAGCTTCGCGTCGGTCCTGCCGGTCTCACCGGTCCCGTCGGCCGTCTTGAGGTCCCGTACCGAGAAGACCCGGGTGGCGGTGTCCACGCCGCCGGCGGTCTCCTTCTCGGCGGCCACCGCCAGTCGTGGGTCGCGTGCTTCGGGAACCGTTTCCGCGCTCCCCGACGTCGGTTCTGCCGACGACTCGCGCTGCTTCGACCTGTCGGGGGACTCGCCCGCCACCGATGCCTCCTCCACGCTTCGCACGTTGCCGTGCGCTGTCCGAACCATGTACCAGTGTCCTGTGTGCGGGCTTAGCCCCTGCGGTAGACGAGAACGACATACCTACCGGTTCCCTTACGAACCGGTCACGCACCCTCGACAGACCAATGTGAGAGGGGTCACCCTGTCATTCATCCACGCGGGGAGGCATGGATGGGCAGGAGCCGCAGAACAATTCCGGAGGAGCTTCTGCTGCTGGCACTGGACCCGGCCACGGGTACCACTGCACAGCCGCAGTCGCTCGACCTCGGTCTGGCCGGAGCACAGCTAGTAGAGCTGGCGCTGGCCGGACGGATAGCCCCAGACGGGGATCGTATCGCCGTGGTGCAGCCACGGCCGACTGGAGATCCGACTTTGGACTGTGCGTTGGAGTTGCTGCGAAGGCGCGGCGCTCCCGTACGGGCTGTTCACTGGATCGGCGGGCCACGTCTCGGCCTTCGCCAGGTCTATCTCGCGCATCTGGAACGGTGCGGCATGGTCGCCGCCGTAGCGGGTCAGATGTGCGGGGTGCTGCCGACCACTCGCTACCAGGCGACGGACAACGCCGTCACCCGGGAGATCCGTGGCCGGCTGGATTCGGCGATCCGCACCGGCGTACCGCCGGACCCGCGGACCGCCGCGCTCGCCGCCCTGGCCCACGCGGTCGGTCTCGGCAAGCACCTGTATCCGGGCAACGAGGGACGGTCTTCTCGTTCCAGGCTGCGGGACTTGATCCGGCACGACCCGATGGGCGGGCTCGTGGCCCACGCCGTCATGGACGTGCAGAACGGCGCGGCCGCCCAGCCACGCCGCGCCCCGGCCCAGACCGGACCGGGCGTCAGGTCCGCCGCACCGGAACCCGCCCGCGGTGTTCCGATGCAACCGCGCCGAGGTGCGGGCGCGATGGCGCGTGCCGTGGTGCACTGAGCCGCAGTTCCACGGCAGCGACAGCCGGCGACAGCCGGCAGCACAGCACCCCTGAGACCCGGTTCGGGAGCCGCTGGTCCGAGCGGGGCGGTGGAGGCGTACGCAGTACGCGCCTCGCCGCCCCGCTCGGCATTTCCGTCCGGGCTTCCGTCAGGGCTTCTGTCCGGGCTTCCGTCCGGAGAATCCGGAACGTGCCCGAACTGACGCGTACGCGCCGCATATCCGCTGTTTCCCAGCGGTAGGAACCACCTTGGTGGCAGTCTGCTCAACAGCAGATACGCAAAGTGGTAGTTACAGGCAGGCAGCCGGAGGTGCACGTCCCGTGGCGTCCAATGTCAATCCCACCGTCAGGCGACGCCGGCTGGGCCAGGAGCTGCGCAGGCTCCGCGAGCTCAAGGGCATGACGGCGGAGGAGGTGGCGGAGCGGTTGCTCGTCTCCCAGTCGAAGATCAGCCGGCTGGAGAACGGGCGCCGTAGCATCAGTCAGCGCGACGTCCGCGACCTGTGCGGGGTGTACGAGGTCGAGGACCAGCGGGTCGTCGAGTCCCTGATGGAGATGGCCAGGGATTCGCGGCAGCAAGGATGGTGGCACGCGTTCGGGGACATCCCGTACAGCGTCTACATCGGTCTGGAGACCGACGCCGAGTCGCTGCGGGTGTACGAACCCCAGCTGGTCACCGGGCTGTTGCAGACCCGGGCGTACGCCGAGGCCCTGGTGCAGGGCGCGTTGCCGGAGACCTCCGCCGCCGACATCGAGAAGCGGGTCCAGGTCCGGATGCGGCGACAGGAACGTATCACCGCCGAGCACAACCCCCTCCGCCTGTGGGTGGTGCTCGACGAGGCCGCGCTGCGCCGGCTCGTCGGCAACAGGCTGGTGATGCGCGAGCAGCTGGAGTACCTGATCGAGATGTCCCAGCAGCCGCACATCACCGTCCAGGTGCTGCCCTTCGAGTGCGGCGCGCATCCCGGCCTCAACGGCCAGTACGCGATCCTGGAGTTCGCGGACGCGGCCGACTCCAGCGTCGTCTACCTGGAGGGCGTCACCAGCGACCTCTACCTGGAGAAGGCCCACGACGTGCAGAAGTACGCGGTGATGTACGAGCACCTGCGCGCCCAGTCGCTGAACGTCGAGCAGTCCCGGCAGTTCATCGCGGACGCGGCCAAGGAGTACGCCCGCTGAGCCCGTTTCCGGGGCTCCCTGACTGAAGGCGCCGGATCCTACACAGTGCCACGGTCCAGTGGAAGTCTCCTCCGGAATATGCCACCCGGTCGAGTGAACGGGTACTCCAGGCGAGGAAGTTGGCTAGTAGCGTCGATCACGCCAACCAGTCGGAAAGGTTGGCGTGAATCGCACTACAGCAAGCACCACAGCAATCTCGTAACAGGAGTGGACATGGCACTGCTTCAGGGCGCCACGGAGACGTGGACGAAGTCCTCCTATTCCGCAGGGAACGGGGCGTGCGTCGAGGTCAAGTCGCCGACGACCGCGGGACTCGCCGTACGCGACTCCAAGGTCGAGGAGGGCCCGGTCCTCGCATTCCCGGCCGGCGCGTGGAACGCCTTCGTGACCTCGGTCAAGGCGTAGGGGGCACTCGCTGACCCACCGCTCACGCTCCCGACTACGACAACTGCACAAGCGTTACCCAGAGCCCTCTCGACCAGATCGCCGTCCTTGCCGAGGGGGCTCGGCTTGTGCCCGCCCGCCCCTGCCCGCCGGCTCTCACCGCACGGGGAACGCCACGTCGCACACCGGGTCCTGCGGTCCGGCCGCGTCCCAGTCCGCGAAGTAGACCTCCCGGCACGGGCCGTCGTACGCCAGGCCCTCCCGGCCGGCGACCCACCGCTCCACCGCCTCGAAGGCCGCCAGGATCTGCGGGTGCGCCACCTGCGCCTTGCTGATCCGCGTGTACGCCAGCGTGCGCGCCGGCTCGATCCGCACCGCCGTCTCCCAGGCCCGCCCGTGCCGCTCGGCCCAGGCGCGGGCCGCCGCCTCGTCGGCCACCGGGACACAGGCCTCGGCGGGCCCGTCGCTCTCCATCGACACCTCGGCCTGGTACACGACGAACGGCGCCCCGGCCACACCACCGCACTCCCGGGCCGCCGCCTCCAGACGGCCCAGCGAGGCGCCGATCCAGGCGGGCAGCTCGTCCGCCAGCGTGTGCCGCGTCTCGGTGATCACCACCTGCGCCGGCACCTCGACCGTCTCCACCGCGAACGTCTCGTACATCTCGGTACTCCCTCCGGAAAGCCGTCCACGGAGGTACGCGGCAAGCGTCCGCTGCCCGGCGACCCGGCTCTCGACGTCCGCCCAGTACGCGGCGAGCAGCCCGGCGGCCGTCTCCCCGTCCGGGTCGGCCGCCGCCGCCTCGACCACCCCGGCGATCCGGGCGAGCGGCATGTCCAGCTGGCGCAGCAGCGCCACCAGCCGGGCGCGCTCGGCCTGGCCGGCGCGGTAGTACCGGTAGCCGGTCACCTCGTCGACGTGCGCCGGGGCCAGCAGTCCGAGCCGGTCGTACAGGCGCAGGGCCTTCGCCGAGAGCCGGGAGCGCGCGGCGAACGCGCCGATCGTGAGCAGTTCCTCGTCCACGACGTCCACCTCGCCCTCCACGGCCGCGTCCTCCGTCACCGGGCGGATCCGTTCCGCCCGGTGACCAGGAGGCTCGTCCCTGCCCCAGGGGCAAGGTCAACCCGGGGTCAGGCGAGAGCGGCCTCCACCGCCGCCACGACCTCCGCCGACTCCGGCTCGGCCTGCGGCGCGAACCGGGCGACGACCTGTCCGTCCCGGCCGACCAGGAACTTCTCGAAGTTCCAGCGGATGTCCCCGGTGTGCCCCTCGCCGTCGGCGAACCCGACCAGACGGTCGTAGAGCGGGTGCCGGCCCTCGCCGTTCACCTCGACCTTCTCGGTCATCGGGAAGGTCACGCCGTAGGTGGCCGAGCAGAACTCGGCGATCTCCTCGGCGCTGCCGGGCTCCTGGCCCATGAACTGGTTGCAGGGCACCCCGAGCACGGTGAAGCCCTGCGCCGCGTACCGCTCCTGGAGCTTCTCCAGGCCGTTGTACTGCGGGGTCAGACCGCACTTGGAGGCCACGTTGACAATGAGCACGGCCTTGCCGCCGTAACCCGGCAGCCCGGCCGAGCCGCCCTGCAGCGCACCGATCTCCACGTCGAGCACGGACCCGTTGTTCTCAGAAGTCGTCATAGGCGGATGCTAACGCCGTCAGGCGGCGGACCGGGTTCCGGCCTCGGCCGGTACGCCGCCGGCCCGGTCGCCGCACGGGGCGTCGGCGCCACGCCGGCGGGCCCGGTGCCCCGGCACCTCGCCCGCCGCCGTGCCGCCGTCGCCGGCTACTGCCGCTCGACGGGAGCGGACGGTTCCGCTGCCGGTTCCCTCGGCGCCGTGAGCTCTCCCGCCGGTCCGAACTTGTCGGCGACGGCGGCGATCTGCTCGATCCCGGCCTTGAGCGCGGCCGACCCGTCCGGCCCGTCCAGCTCGCGCTCGTTCTTCTCGACCTCCTGGTCGAGCCGCTTGGTCGCCCGCTCGAAGTAGCGCAGCAGCTCCACCGGGAACGGCATCACGAGCGTGGAGTTCTTCTCGGCGGCGACCTCGACGACGGTCTGCAGGAGGCGCAGCTGCATCGCCTCCGGGGTCTCCGACATGATCCGGGAGGCGTTGGCGAGCTGCTGCGCGGCCTGGAACTCACCGTCGGCCGTGATGACCCGGGCCCGCCGCTCCCGCTCCGCCTCGGCCTGCCGGGACATGGACCGCTTCAGCGACTCGGGCAGCTGTACGTCCTTGATCTCGACGCGGTCGATGTGGATGCCCCACTCGGCGGCCGGGCTGTCGATCATCAGGGCGAGCCCCTCGTGCAGCCGCTCCCGGTCGGTCAGCAGGTCGTCCAGGTCGCTCTTGCCGATGATGGAGCGGAGCGAGGACTGGGCGACCTGCCCGACGGCGAACATGTAGTCCTGCACCTCGATGGCCGCGCGGACCGGGTCGGTGACCCGGAAGTAGACGACGGCGTCCACCTTCACCGACACGTTGTCCTTGGTGATGCCCTCCTGCGTGGGCACCGGCATGGTGACCACCTGCACGTTCACCTTGCGCATCCGGTCGACGAAGGGGACGAGGAAGGTGATCCCCGGCCGCCGGAACTCCGGCAGCGCCCTGCCCAGGCGGAACACGACCCCACGCTCGACCTGGTTGACCACCCGCATCCCGCTGCGCAGCACGAGCAGGGCCGCCACGACCACCAGTACGACCCCTACAACGGCGCCGTCCATGGGCACACACTCCATTCTCGACGTGATCCGGACAAGAATCCGGACAACGAAGAGGACACGTCCGGACCTCCCCGGGATGCGGGTTCCGGCGTCAGGAGTGCGTAAAGAAAAGTCGGGAAAACCGGGCACCCGCCGCGCCGTCCGCCGCCCGGACCGCATGCCCCACCCGGATGGGCTATGATCAATCTAGAGCTGGTCGGCCCGGTCGGGTCGGTCCGGTACTGCGTTGGTGGTCCAAGGAAAGACGCCCCGCTTCCTGCGGGGAAATGCAGGTGCAAGGCCTGCCCGGCGCTCCATCCCGAGGCCCGTCCACAGAGTGGACGGGCCTCGCGCGTTGTCCGGCACCCGCGTGGACGCGGTCGCCGGGGACCGTCACGCCTCCGGCCCCCACGTCTCCGGCCCGCCGCCCCGCCAGTCGATCCACGGCGCCTGCGCCACCTCCGCCGGGTCGATCTCCAGCCCGGCCCGGCGGAGGAACTCGGCCACGTCGGTCACGTTGTGCGCCAGCCCGAGGATCTCGCCGTCCACGCGCACCCGCCGACCCCCCGTCGGCGACGGCGGATGCACGATCACCCGTATCGGTCCGGACATGCCTTCAGGATCATCCGGGACGTACGGTCCCGCACTCCAGCCCGCCATCCGAGCCCCCTCAGCTCCCGGCCCGGTCCGGCCGCCCCGGGTTTCCCGGACCCCCCAGGTCCCGCAGTTCCCGCCAGGCGGCGGGGCTGGGCCGCCGTTGCCCCCAGTAGGGATGGAAGAACACCTCCGCCGACAGCCGGTACAGCCGCCGCCGCAACTCGGTACGCCCGGGCCGCACGGCGAGCAGCCGGTAGGTGGCGCTCCATTCCTGCTGCGCCCGGGCCAGGTCCACGGGAAACGATCGCATGCCCAGATTCAAGCATGTGTTCGATTTTTGAGTCCATCGAAGCAGAAAGCGCCCCCGTGGGGGCGCTGGGGGCTCCCCCGGCCGAAGGCCGGGGAAGCAACTGCGTGACCTGCCGCGGTGCCTCCGGCGGAGCGCTCAGTCCACGTCCACCGGACCGTCGTCGGACTTCCGCCCCTTGCCGGTGGGCAGCTGGAGCAGGCTGCTGCCGCCGCCGTCCTCCCCGGAGCGGGGGCCGGCGGACCGCTGTCCGTCGGGGCGCTGGCCGTCGGAGTCCTGGCCGCTCAGGTTCTGCCGGACCGAGTCGAGGATCGTCAGGCCCTGGGACACCAGGCCGGCCGCCAGCTCGCCGAGCCCGTCCGCGCCGTTGAGGACGTTGACGTTGGCACCGGCGAGGCCGCCGGCGGCCTCCTTGACGATCTGCGGGAGCTGGTCGATCAGCATCCGGTCCAGCGCGACCCGGTCGTACGACGCGGCCGCCTCCGCCTGGATCTTCATCCGCTGCGCCTCGGCGGCCGCCAGGATCCTGACCCGCTCGGCCTCGGCCTCCGCGGGCCGCACGACCTCGGCCACCAGCTGCTCCTGGCGCAGCTTGGCCTGGCGCTGGGCCAGCTCCGTCTGGGCGGCGAGCACCTCCTGCTGGGCGTGCGCCTGGGCCAGCGGTCCGGCCTGCGCGGCCTGCGCCTGGGCGCGGTCCACCTCGGCCGAGTACTCGGCCTTGACGATCGCGGTCTGCCGGGCGTACTCGGCCTGGTTGCGGGCCGCCACCTGCTCCGCCTCGACCGAGGCCTGGGTGGCCTGCGCCTGCGCGATCTGCGCCTGCCGCTGGATGGCCGCCTTGTGCGGGGCGGACATCGCGTCGATGTAGCCGGTGTCGCCGTCGTCGATGGACTGGATCTGCAGCGAGTCGACGATCAGGCCGATCTTCGCCATCTCCGTCTTGGAAGTGTCCAGGACCTCGGCGGCGAGCTTCTGCCGCTCCGTGACGATCTCCTCGACCGTCATCGAGCCGATGATGGCCCGCAGGTGACCCGCGAAGATCCGGCCGGTGAGCACGGACATCTGCTCCTGGTCGGAAAGGAAACGCTGGCCCGCGTTGATGATGCTCTCGTGGTCGTTGCCGACCTTGAAGGCGATGACCGCGCGGACGTGCAACGCGATGCCCTGTCTGGTCACGCAGGTCTCGGTGACCTCGGACTCGCACATGGACAGAGTGAGGAAACGGACCTTCCGTACGACCGGCAGCACGAACTTGCCGTGCCCCGTGACCACTCGGAACGGCGCGCCCCCCAGTCCCCGCCTGCCCCCCGAGATCAGCATCGCCTCGTCGGGAGCGGGTACGCGGTATCCGAACATTCCTGTCTCTCCTCAGCCGGCCTCGGCGCTGTCGCCGAGCGCGTCCAATGGATCCACCCACTCGATGACGCCGACCTCGCGGCATCCCCGTGATTCGATCACGAGCACCGTCGCACCGACGGGCAGGGGCTCCTCCGACCAGGCGAGGAAGGTCTCCGAGCCGCCCCTGACCTGTACCAGGACCTCGCCGGGCCCGGTGGCACCGCGGGTTTTGATGAGCACCTTCCCCGTGCAGCCGATCACGGCCTCGTCCTGCGGCATCACCGGCCGTCCTCCTCCTCCTGGCCCCATGATTCCGACGATAGACCCGATCCGTGCGGGACCCAACGGTCGGGCGGGCCCGTCCTGTCCGCCCGCCCGGCCACCCTGCCGACGCGGATCTCCGGCGCGTGCATCGCACGTGGCCGCAAGGGGCTCACGGCGCATACGACACCGTGGACGCGCCGTCGGTTCCCGGGGGCGGCCGGCGCCCGTCCGCGGTGTTCCGGAACCGGATCGGAAGCGGTTGGAGGGTGCCCGCGGAAGCGGCCGGGGTGGTCTGGTGGACGGAGGTGAGGCCGGGCGACGCGGCGCGTGGCGCGGACGGCGGGTGATGCCGCGAAGGGGGAACCGACAGATGCGGAGCAGCCCGCCGGCCCGGGGGACACGTCCGGGCCGGCGCCCGGTCTCACCGTCGTCGTCAGTCGGCCGCGCGCAGGCCGAGCACCAGGTCCTCGAAGCGCTGCTCCACCGGGGCCAGGTCGGTCCGGGCCAGCTCCTGGGGCAGGATGACGATGCGGAGTTCGGGGGTCAGGGCGGGGTAGCGGCGGCAGGCCTCGATGAACGAGTCCACGATCAGGGCGGCCAGCTGGCCCCGGTCCAGGTCGGTGACCCGGGCCAGGCCGGAGCCGATCAGCGGGACGGCGACCGGCTTGAACAGGCCGTTGACCGCCACCGAGGCCCACAGACTCTCCAGGCTCAGCCGCAGGTCGGCGTGGTTGGACCTGGCCACCAGGTCGTTGCCGAGCCGCGAGTAGGCCGTGGCGAACACCCGGCGGCCCTCGACCGGGACCACCACGGTCGTGCCCACCGGATAACGGACCCGGCGGCCCAGCGGCTTCGTCCGTACGGTCTCGGTGCCCACCGACTTCACCGCCCGCAGCCCCGCCCGCAGCCGGTCGTCCAGCAGGCGCCGCTTCCCGGCGAACAGCCGGTCGACGAGCTGGCTCTGCAGGCTCTCCCGGCTGATCACGAGGTCCTCGGCGGTCTCCGTGTCGAAGGTGTCGGAGAACCCGATCACCAGGTTGCAGTCCGCCTGGTCGAACAAGTCGCCGCGCACCAGCACCACATCGGCCCGCTGGCCGTCCAACGGCACCCGGTGCCGCAGCAGTTCGGCCCCGTGCCGGGCGCGCAGCTCGGCGCGCAGGGCGTCCAGGACCCGCGCGGCCTCGGCGTCGTCGGGGTGCTCGTGGGTGATCAGTTCGGCGACCGGCAGGGCGAGTTCGGGCCGGCCCAGGTCGGTCTGCACGCGGACCAGTTCGCGACGGGCCGCGTCCTGGAGGGCGGTCAGGCGGCGGACGAAGGGCACCGCGAACCCCTCGCCGTTCACCTCGGCCAGCGGCCGGCCGCGGACCAGGGAGAGCGCCTCGGAGAGCCGGTGCGCGGCGGTGGCCGGGGGCGCGAGCAGGGCCTCGCCGACGATCGCGGTGAACCTCGCGCTGTCCAGCTCCTCGGGCCGCAGCACCAGACGGTAGGCGGTCTCCGGGCCCTGCACGGTGACCTGCTGCTCGGTGCGCAGGACCTCTGTCCCCGCGGTGTCCTGGCCGGGGGCGCCGGGGGCCAGCGCCCGCCGCAGCTCCAGGACCCGTTTCTGCACCTCGTTGCGGTTGCGCTGGTCCAGGTGGCGCGGCTCGTCCGCGAGGCCCCACACGTCGCGCCGCAGCTGCCGTACCGGTACCGCCTCGCCCCCGGCCGCCACCAGGCGGACCAGCAGCCGTACGGTCAGCGGCGTCAGCCGGACCGGAACCCCGTCGACCTCCAGCTGGACCGGGCCCAGTACCTTCACCCGGATACGTGCTCTCGCACCGGCCATCCGCGTCGCCCCCCGGCGGTTCAACGTCACTCTGCGTCAGCCATAGTGACTGAAAGATTATCATGATGCCTTGGGGAATCCATGAGTTCGGGTGATTCCGCCGGACTGGACCCGATGAGCCCGATGGCCCCGATACGGCCCCGGAACGCCCTCCGGCGCGGTACGCGGCGTGCCCGGCAGGCCTTCGTGCGCGACACGATGGTGGCGTTCGGCGGGCTGTCCGCCGTGTCCCAGGTCGTGGGCCCGTTCGTGCCGTCCGGCGCGTCCGGCGCGGTCGTCGGGCTGTCGGTGGGCGCCTGCCTGGGCTGGGGACTGCTGCGGGCCCGACCGGCGGTCCGGGTGCGGCAGGACTTCCGGCGGCCCGAGATGACGGTGGTCGTCGAGACGGGCGACCTGTTCGACCAGCCGGCCCACCTCGTCGTCGGCTTCTGCGACACCTTCGACACCCTGTCGGCCGGCGGCCGGCTCATCAACGGCGACAGCGTGCAGGCCCAGCTCCTCGACCGCCGCTACGACGGCGACGTGCACCGCCTGGACGCGGAACTGGACGCGGCCCTCGCCCCGGCCGAACCCGTCGCCCGGGAGGCGCGGGCGGACAAGCCGCTCGGCAAGCTCGACCGCTACCCGGTCGGCACGGTGGCGGTGCTGGGCACCCGGCCGCGGCTGGTGTTCGGCGTGGCCTACAGCCGGATCGGCAACGACTACGTGGCCTCCTCCGGCGTGGAGGACCTGTGGCGGGGCCTGGCCGGGCTGTGGGACGCGCTGCGCGCCCACGCCCAGCTGGAGCGGGTGGCGATGCCGCTGGTCGGCTCCGGGCTGGCGCGCCTCGGCCATCTGGACCGGGACAGCCTGCTCCGGCTGGTCCTGATGTCCTTCGTGGCCCGCTCCCGGGAGGCCCCGATCTGCCGTGAACTGCGCGTCGTCGTACGGCCCGGGGAGCTGGAGGGCATCGACATGCGCGAGCTGGCCGCGTTCCTGGCCGCCCTGGCGTCGGGCCCGCAGCGGTAGCGCGTGAAGGAGGGTGAAGGAGGGGGTGCGGGCCCGCGGCCCGCACCCCCCTCCTTCACGTACGGCTGGTCAGGCCAGTCGGCGATAGGCCGCCAGATTCTCGAAGTACGACGTGTCACGCCAGTCCGGACGGGTGTCGTCGAGGTCGCACTCGGCACCCTTGAGGCGCTCGACGATCTTCGAGACGGCGGTCTCGGAGCCGTCGAAGCGGATCACGTTGCGGCCCCCGAGATCCGCGGCGGGCCGCACCTGGCCGACCTCCACGATGATCGTCCGCTCCGGGTAGGCCATCAGCGCCATGCCGAGCTCGATCAGCACGTTCTGGCGCGGCTGGCCGGTCAACCGGGTCTCGTGGGCGGGCTCGTTGTCGCCCAGCAGGTGCGGATGGAGCTTGGCGACGTCGTCCGGCGTGAGCAGCACGAGCGCCGCCTGCGCCTGCGACAGCGCCTTCTCGATGACCTCGCCGAGGAACGGCGCGGTCCCTCCGGTGCTGCGCACCAGCCGCTCCCACTCCAGCGGGCGCAGGTCGAGCCGGCGCAGCAGCCCGAACATGGCCGTGCGGACCTCCTCGTCCCGGCCGTGCACGACGAACACGCTGCGGCTGCGGCCGTAGTCCGCGCGGGCCTGTGCCGCCCGCGCCGCCTCCCGCTCGGCCTCCTGCTCGGCCGACCGCGCGTCCGGCTGCGGGGTGTTGTGGACGTTGTAGCCGAAGTCGCGCTGCTCGCCGCCGAAGAAGTTCTGGCTGTTGGCGCCGCCGGTGTTTCCCTGGCTCATGTCACGACCCAGCCTTTCCTGATGAACCGCCGCTTGAGGGCTGGTAGTTGTAGCCGAAGTTGCTCTGCTGGCCGCCGAAGAAGTTCTGGCTGTTGTCGCCCAGCAGGATGTTGGTCTGCGCGCGGTTGTGCTCCTCCAGGTCCACATCGTGCTCGTGGAGGAACGCACCGATGTTCTCCAGCAGCCGGCGCTCGACGATCTGCATGTACTTCACCGCGTCCGACTGCTGGAAGAAGTGGTGGTACGTCTCGCTGGTGGCCAGCTCCCGGACGCTCGCCAGCGCACCGCAGTTGCGCCAGCGGTTGACGTAGCGGCCGATCCGGAACTCGCTGGTGTCCGTCGCGCGGTCCGAGAGCAGCAGCGCGACCGCGGCCCGCCTCGCCCTGCTGACCCGCCAGGGCTCCGTCCACCGGGCCGCCCACCCCGGCAGGAACCGCTCCGGGACCAGCAGCAGCGGCCACAGCCACAGCGACATCCACCAGCGCACCATGGCCGTGAACATGTCCCACGCCACCCGCACCGCCAACCGCCCGTCGACGGAGCTCGGCAGCTGGTCCACGAGGTGGAAGTCCGCCACGAGCGGCCCGAGCACATAGGTGTAGAACTCGGTGTGCAGCGTGTCGCCCTTGATGTCGAACCCGACGAAGATCGAGGTCACCAGCTCCTCGTCCCACGACCCGACGCGCACGCACAGGTACTCGCGGGCCGCGTCGTAGTCCTCCCGCCAGTGGATGCCGGACAGGTCGTCCGCGCCGGGCAGGTCGGACCAGCCGGCGCCGGTGGTGCGGTCGTTGGTGCGGATCGCGGTGGTGAAGCGGCGCTGCTCGACGGTCAGCCCCTCGATCCGCTCGTCGGGGCCGGTCTCGTCGCGCAGGTCGGCCCGCAGCCGGGCGGCGACCTCGCTGGTGATCTCCGCCACGGTGAACGGGACGACCTGCCTGCGCTCGACGGTGTCGAGGTCGGGCGGGGTGCCGTCCGCGCTCTTGCGCGCCATGATCCGGGTCTTCGGGGCGCCGAGCAGCAACTGCGCGTTGGACCAGTCGCGCAGCGGCAGGCCCGCGCCGACGAAGGGCCGGTAGCCGCCGTAGAAGACCAGCCCGCTGCGGCCGGCCTGCTCGTGGTCGATCTTGCGGACGAGCGCGTCGGTCAGCCTGGGGTGCGCCGGGGAGGCGCCGTCGAAGCCGCCGTCCGGGCCGCTCTCCCGCACCCGGGTCATCAGCACCTGCAGGGTGGCTATCCGGCGCAGATAGGCCACCGCCCACGGCACCCAGCACAGCAGGACGACGCCGAGGAACCCGTTGAGCACCCCGTTGCTCAGCAGCACCAGGATCAGGACGTCCACGCCGGCCGCGACCGCCCACTGGATGCGGCGCAGCCGGCGCGCGGCGAGGGCGTGGGCGAGGACCGACACGGCGTCGTAGCCGTAGGAGGGCGCGACGACCCGCCACCGCCGGTGCAGCAGTTCCCGGATGACGGCGCGCCGGTAGCCGGGATGGAGGTAGGCGCCGGCGGACAGCAGCCGGGTGGCTCTGGTGCGCGCGTACGCGCGGTGTTCCGGCGGCTCCTGCGGTGCCGGGCCGGGAGGACTGGGGTCGAGTACCTGTGTGGCCATGGTGGTTCAGCGCTCCGCTCGTGCGGGCGCACCCCTGCGGGCACGCCCCGGTGGGTGTCAGCCGGTCTGGGTGGCCGTGCCGCTGGTGATCACGCCGTTCTGGACGGTGTAGGTGGCGTCGTACGACTTCGTCGTGCCGTCCGTCTGCAGCGCCTCGATGGTCACGTGCACCCGGTCGCCGGCCACGTCCACGACGGCGACGGTGTCCTGCTGGGTGGTGGCGTAGCCCGAGACGAAGCTGTCGTAGCTGGAGTCGAGGTTCTTGCCGCCGAGGGACCAGGCGGTCCGGTAGTCGCGGGCGCTGATCGCCGCGAAGTAGGCGGTGACGACGGCGCCGGGTCCGCCGGTCGCGGTCGCGCTCGGGGTGGCGGTGGCGGTGTCCGTCGGGTAGCCGTAGTAGCCGTCGGTCGCGGTCGCCGCGGGGGTGTCGGTGTCGCCGTACGGCCAGGCGGACGCCGTGGCCGGGTCGGTATAGGCCGGCTGGTCGTCCGTACCGGCCGTACTGCCGCCGCCCGAGCCGGCGGTGTCCGAGCCGGAGGTGCCGGAACCGGTGGTGCCCGAGCCGAAGAAGCCCGAGCCGGAGCCGGAGCCGGATGTTCCGGACGACGACCCGGACGACCCTCCGGCCAGGCCGCCGATCAGGGCCAGGAGCAGGGCGAGCAGCAGGGGCGTGGCGATGACCACGAGCCCCCAGGTGCGGGCGGGGCCGCCCGGCGGTATCAGCCCCGGGGCCTGGTAGGTGGGCGGCGCGCGATGGGTGGACGGCGGGTCGGGACGCCGGGCGGGCGGCGCCGGCTCTGCATCGGTCATGGGGTTCTCCAGCGGTGACGGCAGTGCACCGCGCCCCGCCCCGGCCGTCCCGAGCAGACGGTGAACAGCGGGGCAGGGCAAGGCGGTTGACGCCTACGAGGTGACCAGCGCCACCGCTTCCGTGGCCAGAACCGATCTGCTTCCGATCCGCTTCCGGGCCGCTACCCGCTCCTTCGGGCCACCACTGGCATCCCGGTGATACCCCGGTTCCCCGCCCGCCGCGGGGCCGGCGCAGGATCCGGCCACCGGCTCCCGCGCGTTGGCCCCTCGGGCGCGGGGGCGCACCGGTACCGGGAACGGATCGTCGGCGCCCGGCCGTTGGACCTGTCGGGTGAGCGCCCGGCCGCCGGTGCCGCAGACCCTGTTCCGGGGCCCCGGCGGTGCGGAGACGGGTGACGTGTCCAGTCGTGCGTGCCCGGGGTATGCCTTGCGGCACGGCCGGAGGCCGGTCGTTCGGCGCCCGCCGTGCGGCCGCTCCGCCGGCCGGACGGACGGGCCTGCCGCGCGGAGTCCGAGCCGGTGCCCCGCCATCGCATGCAAGCCCGAGGAAGCGGAACGTGACGATAGACGCAACAGAGGTCCCCGGCGAGAGACTCGTGGACACCGGCCGGGCCTCGCCCGAGAACTGCCCGTTCTGCGCCATCGTGGCCGGACGTGCCCCGGCCCGGGTCGTCCGGCGCTGGCCGGACTCCCTGGCCATCGTGCCGCTGTCCGCGGTCACGGCGGGCCACACGCTGGTCATTCCCAAGACCCATGTCGCCGACGTCGGAGTCGATCCGGCCGTGTCCGCGGCCACAATGCGCCGCGCTGCCGAACTGGCGGCCGAATTCGGCGCGTGCAACATCATTACGTCGCGCGGAGAACTGGCCACCCAGTCGGTATTCCATCTGCATCTGCACCTCCTTCCGCGTCGCCATCAGGACGGACTCGCACTGCCGTGGGCGGCCGGACCTGAGCGTCATGATTCCGCCGGGCCCCATGTGTTTCAGCCATCGGGTATTGGATAAGACGAGAGTATTACTGCGGGGGTGCGGGAGTCCGGGGAGATCTTCCGTTCCCGAAGGGGGGCATGATGCAGGCAATTTCCTTTGGCGCGGAGTTACGCAAGCGCCGGGTCGCATCCGGTCGATCGCTCGACGACCTCGCTCGGGCGATCAATTATTCGAAAGCGCATTTGAGTAAAGTCGAGCGCGGGCAGAAGAATGCCAGTCCGGATTTCGCGCGGGCCTGCGACCGGGCGCTGGGGGCCGACGGCCGGCTGAACGCCCTGCTCCCGGCCAGGAGCACGTCCGGCCCCGCCACGTCCGAAGCGCCGACCGAATGGTCCATGCCCTGGGTGCTGCGCATGTCGGTCGACCGGGGGAACGACTTCGTGGCCTACGACGAGAAGGCCTTCGCCGACCCGTCCAGCACCCCCGCGGTGATGTCCTGGCGGCTCGCCTCGTCCTCGGCGTTCGACGGCGAGTGCAGGGAGGCGCTCGCGTACTTCTCGTCGCTGTTCGCCGAGTGCCGGAACCTCGGTCAGTCCTTCGGCCCGGCGGTCGTCACCCAGATCCTCGTCACCGCGATGAACGCGCTGCGCGGCCTCGCCTGCGGCGCCTCGTGCGAAGCCGACCGGGCGGCGGCGCTGCGGCTGGCCGCCCGGTACGCCGAGTACACGGGATGGATGACCCAGGAGGCCGGTGACGAGCGGGCCTCGCTGTGGTGGACCGACCGCGCCGTGGCGCTCGCCGACGCGGGCGGCGACACCGAGTTCGCCGCCTACACCCTGGTCCGGCGGGCCGACGTCGCGCTGTACCGGATGGACGGGCGGGCCACCGTGGAGTACGCGCGCACCGCTGAGGAACGGTCGCGCAGCACCCGCATCCGGGGCCTGGCCGCCCAGCGCAGGGCCCAGGGGCACGCTCTGCTGGGCGAGGACGCCGCGTGCTTCCGGGCCCTGGACCGGGCCGCCGAACTCATGGCACGGGCGGCCCGTGACCACGAGTCGGACCCGTCCGCCGCCGGTACCGAGCCGGTGATCGGCAGCATGCACCTCGCCGGACTCGCCGACTTCGTCGCCGGATGGTGTCTGCACGACCTCGGGCGTACGACCGAGGCCGTGGGCCGTCTCGCGGGCGGCCTCGACGCCGTCCCGATACGGGCTCGCAGGGCGAGGGCCCGGTACGCGGCCCGGCTCGCCCTGGCCCTCGCCGAGGCGGGAGAGCTGAAACCCGCCTGCGCGGTGGTGGAGGCGGTGACCTCCTCGGTGTCGGTGGTCGACTCGGCCACCATCCGCGCCGATCTCCAGCGGCTGGCCCGCCGGCTCAACCGCTGGCCGCGCGATCCGGACGCCCGGTCTGCCGCCGGCCGTATCGCCGAGGCCCTGCACACCACGGGCGGCTGACCGCGGCCCGCTGCAACACCACGGGCGGCCGGCCGCGGCCCGCTGTCCGGTCGCGCTCCCATGCCCGTCCGGGACGCGTGGTCGCTGGCCGGATCCACCCTTTCCCACCGCATCTCCACCACGGCACGGAACGGAACGGTGACTTGCTGTTCCCGGCCGGCGGCGTACCGGGAAACGCGCCGCCGCCTGCCGTCCTGCCTCGTCTCCGGGGCCGGACGAGTGTTCCGTTTCCCTGGGAAATGGGGCCAGGGAAACGCATTGACCCACTCTTCCCATGCTGAAAATCTCGCCAGACACAGGCATGTCGCCGGACTGCCGGCGACAGGTCGGAAAGCGCTCTGCGCACCACCAGTGAGGAGTCACCCGATGGCCAAAATTTTCATCAACTACAGGACGGGTGACGGGGAGCGGGCCCCTGAACTCGTGGACGAACGGCTCGTGGACGTCTTCGGCGAGGGAAATGTATTCCGGGACCGCCGGGCGATGAGTCCGGGGACGGATTTCCCCGACCATCTCCGCCGGGAACTGGAGTCGTGCGTCGTTTTCCTCAGCCTGATCGGGCCGCGCTGGCTCGACATCCGCGACGAGAAGACCGGCATGCGCAGGATCGACGTGCCGAAGGACTACGTTCACGACGAGATCGCGACCGCCCTCGCGCTGAACAAGATCGTCATTCCGGTGCTGCTGGACGCGGCCCTGCCCCGGGCGGAGGAACTCCCCCCGGCCCTGGTCGGACTGACCAACCGTCAGTTCATGTACCTGCGTGAGGGATACGCCCATCACGACCTGGACATCCTCACCGGCGAACTCCGGCGGCACGTGCCCGAGAAGGCGCCGGAGCAGAGGCGCGACGCGGGGGCCGGCTTCACCGTGGGTCCCTACGCCCAATTCACCCGGAGCCCGGTCGGGATCAACCCGGTCTACAACGAGAACGCGGCCTCCGGTGCCCAGGACGGCGACGGAAGGCGGCCGGCGTGAACGATCAGGCAGGGGAGGAGCCGGCGCCGGAACCCTCGGAGACCCCCACGCCCGCCCCGGAGGTACCGGACGCCCCGGACGCCGCCGGACCGGCCGGGGCGTCCGGGAACGGGGAGCGCGCCCCCGACGGCGACGCCTCGCCGCCCGCCGATCCGGCGGCCGGAGCCGGACGGCCGCAGGCCGAGCAGGGCGGGAAGCGGTCCGCCGCCGACGGTCCGCAGGCCCCGGCCGACGGCAAACCCGCGCCCGAACAGCCGGTCTCCTTCGAGGAGTCCAGCGCCGTCCGGGAACGCCACAGCCTCATCAAGTCCAACCGCAGCCCCGTCAGCCTCGGCCCGAACGGGAACGCCGTCTACATCGAGAGCATGTACGGCGCGGAGGGCGGTCCGCACCGGACCAAGGTCCAGGCGGTCCCCTTCCCCGAGGACGTCGTCACGGCGATCTACGTCCCCGTCCCCGGTCAGGACGAACTGGAGAGCAGCCTCGAACAGCACCACGTGATCGTGCTGTACGGCGAGGAGGGCACCGGCCGGCGGGCCACCGCGACGGCCGCCCTCACCCGGTGCAGCCGGCCCCGGTACGCCGTCAGCACGCTCCACCGCGAGGACGCCGACGTGGTCCAGGGCGTCTGCGAACAGGCGGCCGACGTGCTGGAGAAAGGGCACGGGTACCTGGTGGAGGCGGGTGCCCGGCCCGTCACCAAGCAGACGCTGGACCGCCTGGCCCAGCTGGCGGTCCAGGCGGACGCGTACCTGGTCGTCACCGGCCCGCAGTCCGGCTTCCCCGGCACGGCCGGCGACGCCCGCGTCTTCGAACACCACGGGCCCGACGCCCTGCGGGTGCTCGAAGCGCATCTCACGGCCCTGGTCACCCGCCACCGGCTCCGCTGCCGACGCGACGAGGAGGACGGCGGGCCGCGGTGCGACACGGGCAGCGTGGCACGGTTCCTCGACCGGGTGACCGGCGACGAACAGCTGAAGAGCACGGTGGGGCTGGCCCGCTCGGTGACCGGAGTCGTCCAGCTGGCCCGGGTCCTGACGGAGAACATCCACGCTCCGGACGAGGACCTCGGGGATGTCATCGGCCGCTGGCGCGACTGGCTGCGGCTGCTCGCCAGGGAGATGCTCGGGCTGGACGCCGGGCGGGACGACACCGGGATGCCGGCCCCTCATCACCAGGCGTTCCGGATCACCTACGCGTTCTTCAACGGACACCCGCTGTCCGACGTCGTCGAGGCGGGCGACCTGCTCAGCCGGATCATGCTGCCCCACTTCGGAGTCGCGGACGAGGACCTCGTCCGCGACATGGCCGAGCAGAACATCAACCGGCTCGTACCCCAGGAGATGCGGGCCTCCGAGGTCGCCGCGGCCGACGCCCGGAGCACCTTCCGGCAGGCGTTGCTGGTGCACGACCAACTGCTGCACGCCATGCTGGAGAGCACCTGGGACGCCTACAGCCGGCTGCGCATGCCGCTTCTGGACTGGCTCGATCTCCTGGTCGGCGGACGCGGTCCAGGCCGGGAACGCGTCCGGGTCCGGGTCGCCCAGCTGGTCGGCCTCCTCATGGGGAACGACTTCGACTTCGTCTACCAGCGGTGCGTCGGTCCCTGGGCCAGGTCGGACTCCGGTGTGCGCCGGGTGTGCGCCGCCCTGGCGCTGGAGATGGCCGCGGCCGAGGGCGGTGCGGCGGACCGGGTCGCCTCCCGGGTGCAGGACTGGGCGCGCAGCCCCGGCATGGCCTTGCAGGACAGTGCGGCCAAGGCCTACGGGACGTCGATAGGCCTGCGCGACGTACCGGCCACCCTCGCCGAGCTGGGCAGGCTCGGCCGGAAGCCCGAGCAGGCCGGCTTCAGCTCGATCGCCTTCTCCACGGCCTGGCTGTTCCTGGCCGGCCGGGTGGACGAGGTGATGGCCGAACTCGACGGCTGGGCGACGGCGCGGGACGAGTACCTGCCGCGGCATGCCGTCCGCACCATGCTCGCCCTGGGCCGGTACACGGTCGGCGCGGACCGGACGGGCCGGCCCGCCCTCGCCGAACTCGCGCTGGCGGACGACAGGCACGCCGAACTGCTCGTCACGCTCCTGAAGCGCGCCCTGATCTCCAGGGAGACCTCCACCCGGGCCTGGAACCTGCTGGCCCGCTGGCTGCCGGACGCGGACGGCACGGACAACGAGGACCTCGCCACGCTCTACGAGTCCCTCGCCCCCCGGATCTTCACCGGTCCGCTGACCGGACGCGCCCGGTTCCATCTGCAGCTGGTCTGGCTGCCGCGCCACAAGAACTCCACGACACTCCGACGCGTCCTGGCCGCCGTCTGACCGCCGCCGCCCGGTCCGTCGCCTTTCGATCAACCACCGCCGACCGACAACGAAGGGATACCTCGATGACGAACACACGCAAGAAGGGGCTGTTCGCCCGGTGGCGTGACTGGTGGCGTGACCGCCGCCGGCGCAGGAACGACGCGCCCACGACCACCGCCGCCGCCGCGGAGCAGGTGGCCGAATGGGAATCGCCCGCACTCGGCTCCGTGGAGCCGGTCCGGCCCGAGGCCTACGCCGAACTGGCGCCCGCGGCCGAGCCGTTGCTGCTCGCGGCGGAGGGCGACGTCTTCGAGTTCCAGGTGCTGCCCCACTTCCGCTGGCACAGCCGCGACATGCCGGTCGAGCAACTGCGCCGGCGGGCCGGCACGCTGTCGGCCGAAGCGCGCGACGAACTCCTCAAGAGGTCCTGGTCACTGGCCCGCACCTGCGACCCCGTCGACCCGGTCAAGGCCGAGAAGCTGATCAACTCCGAGCTCTCCGACGGCTGGTGCTACGAGGACGAGGAGGGACTCGTCAAGTGCCGTCCCACGGTCCGGATCCGGATCGACCCGGCCCTGCGCGACCGCATGCGGCCCGCCCGGCTGGAGGCCCAGGCCATGAAGGAGGCCCTGGACCTGGGACTGCTCAAGGCGGCACACGCCAGGCAACTCACCGACGAATGGCTCCAGGTGATCGCGACCCTGGAGAAGTCGGGCGAACTCACCCCGGCGCAGCGCCAGTTCCTGCTCCCCTTCGCCGCGGCCCTCGCCGACGGCGACTTCGCCGCCGCGACCGACGCCCTGCGGACCGTGCGCCGCACGGGTGCCGTCGCCCTGGCCAACGTTCTCGACCAGGCCACCAAGAACCACGAGCAGATCGGGCTCTTCGAGTTCGCCAACGCCTACGACAAGGCCGCGAACAGCTTCCGCCAGCAGATGGGACTCACCCCCTTCTCCTGGATCCTCGACGCGCCGGAACCACCGGAGGCGACGCCGTGAGGGGAGCACACCCGGTCAGGACCCTCGGGTCCGCACTCCTCCTGCCGGCGGTCGTGGCCGGACTGCTGTCCGGCTGCGGGGCGGGCCCGGGCCGGGAGGCGGCCTCCTGCGGCTGGATGCGGAAGGCCGCGGACGGCGCGTCCCCCGGTCGGCAGGGCCACACGGTGATCCTCGTCGACGCCTCGTCGTCGGTGCGCGGTACGACCCCGGCGGCCGGCGGCGTCGACCAGACGGCCGCCGTCGAACAGCGGATACCCCACTGGCTGGAGGGGGTCGGGACGGTGTCCGTCGCCACCTTCGGCGGTACCGCGCACGACGTCCGGTGGATCGCGAGGGACTGGGCCGCCAAGCCCGCCGACGGCGGCAACGGGACCAACCGGCAGCGGCACGCCGCGTCCGTACCGGGCTGTGTCGCGGACGCGGTGGCCGAGGCGCAGTCCACGGTGCCCGTCCACGGCGGCAGCGATGTGCTCGGGGCCCTGCGGGAGGCCGGCACCTTCCTCGCCGACAGCAAGGGGATACGCAGGCTGGTCGTCCTCACCGACGGTCTGTCCACGACCGGCTGTGCCGATCTGCGGGACGCCGGTTTCGAGGGGACCCTGGAGACCGACGCGATCGTGCAGGGCTGCTCGGCCGACAAGGAGGTGACGTCCCGGACGCTGGCCTCCGTGGAAACCGTGTTCGTGGGGCTGGGGGAGACGGCGAACGCGGAGCCCCAGGCCTCGCCCGCGCAGGCGGCCTGGCTCGACGGACTCTGGCAGGGGCTCTGCGCGGCCGCCCATCCCAAGCCGGGCGAGCCCGACGACTGCGCGGTGACCCGGGCAGGGGCGGACCGGCCGGTCAGCGCGAAGACGTCCCCGCGGCGCCCCGGCGACCCGGCCGTCGAGTTCCCGGAGCGCACCTGGAAGCAGGCCGGGGCCAGGGCGCTGTTCGACCCGAACTCCCCGGTCCTGCGGTCCGCCGCCCTCCCGCAGCTGGCCAGGATCGCCGTCCAGGTCCGGAGCCTGGACGGGGCGCGCGTCCGGGTCCTCGGCTACGTCGATCCGCGCGGTGGCTCGGCCAACAACCGGACGCTGTCGCAGGCCCGCGCGGACGCCGTGAAGAACGAGCTCGAACGGCTCGGGGTGAGCGGGGTGACCGCCGTCGGCAAGGGGGTCCCCGTCGGGTGCCCCGGAGCGGCGGACGACCTCGGGACGGAACAGAAACTGCAGTGCGACCGCCGGGTCGACATCGTGGTCGTCCGGTGAGGGGGACAGATGAACGCAGAGAACGGCCGCGCGGCACGTAACGGCGCGGTGCTGGGCGCGGCGAAGGACTGCCCGGGCGGGCAGGACGCGGAGGAGGCACCGCCCGTCCGCCTGGTCGACCGTACGGACAGCCGCGAACGAGCCGTACTGATGGGGGCGTTCAGCGCCGGCAACGCCCTTCTCGTCGACGACCGGGCCGGCTTCGGCGCGGCCTGCGCGGCCGTCGTCAGGTCCGCGCAGCGGGTGGAGGGCGCCATCGCGGCGGTCGACCGGTTCCGGCGCATCGGGGGAGCGCTGCCGGCCGTACCGGAGGCACCCGTCGCCGTGGTGCCGGAGACCGCCGGTACCGAGGACGCGCCGGTGCGGACCGGGCCGGCCCGGCGGCCCCGGGTCGCCGGGATGTGGCGCCGGCTGGTCTGGCCCGTGACCGGTGCCGGGGCGGTCTTCGACGCCGCCTTCATGGGCTCGGTGATCCAGCAGATACTCGACGTCGGCGCGGGCTCGTTGCAGTACTGGCTGGCGTACCTGCCCGGCCTGGCCATCGCGGTCTGCCTGCTGGCCGCCGGAACGTTCCTCGCCGAGCGCACGGCCTCCGTACGGGCGGCCCGCGCGGACGCCGGGGCCGACCGCGGCGGCCGGTACTGGTGGCGTCCGCTGGTGGTGCCCTGGCTGCTCACCCTGGCCCTCCTCGGACTCATCGTCGTCTGCGGTGTGGTGCGGGTCCTGATCGCGACCGAGGAGTCCGACGACAGCTATCTGGCGCTGTTCCAGCCGGTCGTCGTGGTGCTCCTGCTGCTTCTCGGCGCCGCTGCCGTGGCCACGAAGCTGCTCTCGCACGACCCCGAGGCGGCGGCCGACGCCGAGCAGGCCAGGCTCACGCGGAAGGCGGAGAAGGCGAGGCGCAAGCGGGACCGGGCCGCGGTGACGGAACGGCGGGTACGCGCCGAGACCGCGGAGAAGGCGCTGCGCAAGCGCATGAAGGCCGCCGACGGGCTGGGCGACGAGGCACGGGAGGCGCTGGTGGCCCATGTCACGGCCTGGTTCGCGCTCAAGGCCTCGCTCGACGCGGCGGAACTCGGCGCCCGCAGGCACGTCGAGGACGCGGCGACCGGCCTCGTGGAGGAACGGGCGCGCACGGGCAGGGCCGGCACGTTCGAGTTCCCGCTGCGCACGGCCGAATGGCCCCCGGAGCGGGTCCCCAGGATCCGCTGCGCTCCGCGGGGTGTGTTCATGCCGGCACCGTCCGGGGACGGGCCGAAGATCCGGCTGGACCTGCTCGCCGAGGCACAGGGGGTGCTCGAGAAGCACCACCCCGACGAATTCTCCCGCCGCCTGGACGACTCCCTCGGGAAACTCAACCGCCAGTGGGGAGCCGACGACCCGGCCGACGACGCGGCCGACGAGACGGTCGACGACCCGGCCGACGGCGCGGCCGACGACCCGGCCGACGGCACGGAGGCGGCTGAATGAGCACCGTGTCGCAGGTCCCCGACGAGGCCAGGGTGAAGTACCTGGAACTGCTCCAGGCCGTCATCACCCGCTTCGGCACGAACTCGTTCCTGGTCAAGAGCTGGTCCTTGGCCGTCAGCGGGGGTCTGGTCACCGTCGCTGCGGGGGGCGCCGGATGGGCCGTGGCGTTGATCGCCCTGGTGACGACCCTGGGCTTCTGGCTGCTCGACACCTACTACCTGGAACAGGAACGCCTGTTCCGCTCCCTGTACGACCGCTCCCTGGCGCCCGAGTCCGGTCAGGTCCCCTTGTTCAGCATGGACGTGGAACGCTACGCGCAGTCCGTTCCCTGGCGCGTGGTCGCCCTGTCCCGCACCATGAGGCTGTTCTACGGCACGTTCGCCCTGGCCGACGCGGCAGCCGCCGTCGTCCTGGTCACCAGGTCCCAGCGGTGACCTGATCCCGCGTCGACCGGGTCGGCAGCCGGTGCGGGACGCCGGGCCGGGGCCTCCGAGACGCCACGCCTTCCCGCCGGCCGGGTGTCAGCCCAGCGGTCCGGGCTGCCGGGTGCTCTCCTGGCCGGTCTCCTCGTGGGCGAGGTAGAGGTCGAAGCCGTCCTGCCCGGTGCCGTTCAGCCGGACCGGGGCGGCCACCGGCGGGTAGCCGGAGGCGACCACCGTGTACTCGGTGCCGGGCAGGTCGGGGAAGGCGTACTCGCCGTCCTCGCCGGTGGTGCGGGAGGCGACCACGTTGCCGGCGGAGTCCAGCAGGGCCACCCGGGCGTCGTTCAGGGGCGAGCCGTTCCTGCCCCGGACGGTGCCGCGGACCGCGGCGGCCGGAGCGAGCAGGATGTCCTGGGCGGCCCCGGTCTCCCCGACGGTCACCACGACGGCGGTGGGCCGGTGGCCCTCGGCGCTCACGGTCAGGACGTACTCCCCGGCGACCAGTTCGCCGAGACGGTAGCCGCCGTCGGCGTCGGTGACCGTGGAGTCCGCCACCTCGCCGAACGCGTCGGTCGCGACCACCAGGGCTCCGGTCACCGGGAGGCCGCCGGAGCGGACGTTGCCGGTCATGCCGGTGGTGCCGGCCAGCACCAGGTTGTACTCGACCGGGAAGCCGCCCACCGTGAGGGTGGCCACCTGCGGCTGGCGCCCGGCGGCCGAGCCGACCAGGACGTACGGGCCCGGGCCCGGGACGGCCACCGCGTAGTGGCCGGCGGCGTCGGCGACGGCGTGGCCGAGCTGCCGCCCCGTCGGGTCGATCAGCGTGACCACGGCGCCCGGTGCCGGCACCCCGCCGCCGGCCGCCAGGACCCGGCCGCTCACCGTCAGGCCGGCCGGATCCGGCAGACCCGTGGCGGTCGCGGTCCGGGGCTGGACCAGGGGCACGGCCTCGGCCGTGCCGTCCTCCTCGGAGGTGGCGCGGGGGGCGCTGTCCACGGCCTGCGCCTGCGCGGTCGGGCTGCCCTTGCGGTAGAGCACCGCCGCGAGGACGGCCGCCACGACGAAGAAGCCGGCCGCCCACCAGTAGGCGGTGGCGTAGCTGTGCAGCGCCGCGTTGGCCTTCACCAGCGGGGTCACTGGGTGGTGGTCCTTGACGTAGTCGGAGGCCGAGGTCGCCGCCAGGGTGGAGAACAGCGCGGTGCCGATGGAGCCGCCGACCTGCTGCATGGTGTTGGTGGTCGCCGAGGCGACGCCCTGGTCCTGCGGAGCGACGCCGAGGGTGGCCAGGCTCATCGCGGGCGGCATCACCATGCCGATACCGGCGCCCATGATCAGCAGCGGTGCCAGCACGTCCGAGGTGTAGGCCGAGTGCAGGTCGAGCCGGGTGAGCCAGACCATGCCGGCGGCCGCGAGCAGCGCGCCGACCGGGACGATCGGCTTGGCGCCGATCCGGGGCACCACGACGATGGTGGCCAGCTGCGCGAAGACCATCAGCGCCCCGATCATCGGGAGGAAGGCCAGACCGGTCTTGACCGGCGAGTAGTGCAGCGTCTCCTGCAGGTAGTAGGTCAGGAACAGGAAGATCCCGAACATGCCCGCGCCGGTGACGAACACCGAGAGGTAGGCGGCCGCGCGGTTGCGGTCGGCCAGTACCCGCAGCGGCAGCAGCGGATGGTCGGTCCGGGTCTCCCAGAACGTGAAGAGAGCGAGCAGTACGCCGCCGGCGGCCAGGAAGGCCCAGACCATCCAGTTGCCCCACGGGTGGGTCTCGGCGTTGGCGAAGCCGTACACCACCGAGAACATGCCGCCCGCGGCGAGGACGGTACCCAGCGTGTCCAGCCGGGGGCGCTCGGCCTTCGCGGGCCGGCGGACGAACACGACCGTGCCGATCACCGCGACGACCGCGATCGGCAGGTTGACGTAGAGGGTGTACCGCCAGTTCAGGTGCTCGGTCAGCAGGCCGCCCAGCAGCAGGCCGATCGCACCGCCGCTGCCGGCGATCGCACCGTAGACGCCGAAGGCCTTGGCACGCTCCTTGGCGTCGGTGAAGGTCGTGGTCAGCAGGGACAGCGCGGCGGGCGCGAGCAGCGCGCCGAACACACCCTGCACCGCCCGGCCGACGATCAGCATCGTCAGGTTCTGCGAGACGCCGGCCAGCGCGGAGGCACCGGCGAACCCGATGAGGCCGATCAGCAGGGTGGTCTTGCGGCCGAAGAAGTCCGCGAGCCGGCCGCCGAGCAGCAGCAGGGAACCGAACGCCAGCGAGTAGGCGGTGACCACCCACTGCCGGCCGTCGTTGGAGAAGCCCAGGTCGCGCTGGGCGGACGGCAGCGCGATGTTCACGATCGTCGAGTCGAGCACCACCATCAGCTGGGCGAGGCCGATCACGGCCAGCACCATCCACCGGTGCGGTGCCTGGTGCCTGGCACCGCGGACGGACGGGGACTGGGCCGGTACGACGCCGGCGGGCGCGCCGGCGGAGTCGAGGTCGAGGTCGACAGAAGTGGATGACATCAGGGGGCTCTCCGGAAGCGGGCGGATCATGTGCTGGTGAGCACCGGAGGAATCACGGTGTCCAGGAAGTGCGTGAGGTGGTCGGCGTCGCCTCGCGGCGTTCCCCGAGGGGCCGGGCGAGGGCCGCGCCGGTCAACAGGTGCGGGAGCGGGTGCGGGGCAGGTGCGGGAGGCGGGCGGCCGCGGGGGAGCCCGGCGGGATCTCGCCGCGGGCCACGGCCCGCTCACCGGTCTCCCGCAGCGTTCTCGGCTCCGGTTCGACGAAGGGCGTCGCCCCGGTTTCCGCAGCTGCCTGTGGAGTGCCCATCCGACGACACCTCTTTCCTGAGCCTCGGGGCCGGCGGCCCACTAACTGATCGAAACCGTTTCGTACACTTGGAGGCTAGGCATTCCGCGAGCGAAATGCAAAGGATTTGGCCGATGTCACATTCGATGCTGATCAGCGCGATGAAGCGCCGGATCACCCCTTTGCTATCGCTTTGCTCTCCCCTTGCTCGGGGGAAGAAGGGTGTCTCCGCCGGTCTCGCTCAGCGCTCTCCGCGGCGCTGTCGGACGGTGGTGTCGGTGCCGCCGCCCAACTGGTCGGCCAGGCAGGCGAGGTAGAGCGCCATGGCGGTCCGGGGGGCGCGCAGCGGGCGGCCGGTGATCTGCTCGATCTTGTTCATCCGGTAGACGACGGTGTTGCGGTGCACGTGCAGGGCCTCGGAGGCCCTCACGAGGTTGAACCCGTGCTCGCACCAGGCGGTGATCGTGTCGCGGAGCGCCGGCCAGTCCGGCTGGGCGCGCAGGTCCGCGGTGGTGAGCTCGACCAGCCGGTTGCGGGCGGACTGGCCCACCGCGGTCAGCACCTGGTGGACCCGCAGATCGGTGATGAGGTGGACGGCGGAGCCGCCCGCCACGCGGCTGCCGAGGCGCAGCGCCTCGCAGGCGTCCTGGTAGGAGTCGTGCAGGCCGCCGACGGAAGCGGCCGGCTCGCCGATGCCCGCACGGGCGGTCAGGCCGTCCTGGGCGGCGATGACGTCGGTGACCCGGCGGCAGTCGGCGGCCAGGGACTCCGTGCCGCGGCCGGCCGGCAGCCGGTGCAGGACGCCGATCCAGCCGGGGGCGGTGGCGGCGATGATGTCCTGGGGGTCGGCGAAGACCTCGCCGACGGTGCGGAGCAGTTCGGAACGGACCAGGGCCAGGGCGGGGGCGGCCTGACGGTGCGCGCCCTGGCGATGGGCGGCCTGGTGGTGCTTGCCCTGCTGCTGCGTGTTCTGGCGCTGGGCGGTCGCGGCGGTCGCGGCGGTCGTGGTGGTCGTGGTGGGCGCGGTCACTTCGAACACCACCGCGATCCGGCGCAGCCGCAGGTCGAAGCCGAGTTCGGCGGCCCGGAAGGCGAGGAAGTCGCCCTCGACGACCTCGGGGTCGTAGGCGGCGATGTCGGCCAGCAGCTTCTCGCCCGCGCGCTCGGCCAGCAGCCGGGAGCGCAGCATCACGGACTCCCGCAGCAGGATCTCCGTCTGCCGCTTCACCAGCAGCCCGAAGCGCCGGACCTGGGCCGGCGTCCCGGTGATCCCGACCGTCCCCACCGCCTGCCCGCCCGCGATCAGCGGCAGCGTCATGCCGGGGCGCACGCCGCGCAGCTGCTGCGCCTGGGACGCGTTGTGGGTGGCGGCCTCCTGGGTGCGGACGACCTGCACCGACGCCTCGTGGAAGGTGCCGACGCGGCTGCTGTCGCCGCTGCCGATGACCATGCCCTCCGCATCGGTGATCAGCACGTTGAAGCCGATGACGGCGGAGGTGTCCCCGGCGATCTCCTGCGCGAGTGACGGGCTCAGCACGGGCGTTCCTCCCGTCGCGGGGCGGGCCTGGCTTGGACGCACCGTACAGGGAAGGGATCGATTCCAGCCACAACTGTGTACGAAGTGACCGGTGACGTACGGCGGGCCGCTCCTTAGCGTATGGCCCCAATCACCTCCCCGCCGGGGGCACAACGCGGTGAACGGCGGGCTCCCTCAGCCGGAACGGAAGGCCCATGCCGATGATCCGTGTGCGCTCCATCGCCGCCTCTTTGTCAACTTTCCTCCTGCTCTCCTCCGTTGCCGCCTGCGGCTCGGGCGGTGACGACGCCCCGAAGAACGTCTCCGCGAAGACCGCCGCCCTCGGCACCCTCACCCCCGGCGTCATCAAGGTCGCCGTCGAGCCGTACGCGCCGTACACCACCGTGCAAGGCGGCAGGATCGTGGGCCTGGACGGCGACATCCTCGCCTACGCCGCCAAGAAGCTCGGCCTGACGATCAAACCGCAGGTCACGGACTTCGCCGGCATGCTCGCCGGGGTGCAGTCCCGCCGGGTCGACATCACCATCGGCGGGGTCGCCTGGTCCGCCGACCGGCAGAAGCAGGGCCTGTTCACCGACCCGCCCTACTACTCGCCCCCGGCGATGGCCGTCCGCGACGGCAAGACCTACAGGACGGTCGACGACCTGGAGAACCTGAACCTCGGCACCGTCGAGGGCTACGTCTGGGTCAAGTCCATCCAGTCCGTGCCCGGCGCCAAGCTGCACGCCTACCCGGACGCCAACGGAGTCTTCGACGACCTCGGCGCGGGCCGCGTCGACGTCGGCTTCCTCGACCCGCTGCTCATCATCGCGGCCCAGAAACAGCGCCCGGACCTGAAGATCAGCACCGAGTACCTCACCCCGCCCACCGCCGCGCAGGTCAAGGCGAAGCCCGCGTACTCCTACTTCCAGCCGTACCAGACCGGCTTCTACCTCCCGAAGCAGGAGCCGAAGCTGGAGAAGGCGATCTCCGCGCAGATCGACGCGATGTACCGCAACGGCGAGTTGGCGAAGCTCATCAAGAAGTACGGCGGCGATCCCGAGCAGTTCCTCAAGCCCTCGGCCGGCATGGCCGCCGCGCGCCGGGGCGTCGACCGCCCCGCCGACTGGACCCCGCCGACCATCGGCTCCGCAGCTTCCGTCGGCCAGTGAGGGGATGACATGTCCGGCTTCTTCCAGGTCCCCTGGTCCGACTACCGCCCCGACCTGACCGCCGCGCTCGGCCGCACCGTGTCCTACACCGTGGTCAGCTTCGCCGGCGCGGTGGTCCTCGGCCTGGCGGTGGCGCTGCTCCGGCTGAGCCGGGTGTGGCCCGCACGGGCGCTCGCCGCCGTCTACACCGAGGTGTTCAAGAACGTCCCCCTCCTCGCCATCATCTTCCTCGCCTACTTCGGCCTGGCCTCGGCCGGCATCCGGCTGGACGTGTTCACCGCCGGCTGCCTGAGCCTCGTCGTCTTCTACGCCGCCTACCTCTCCGAGATCTTCCGCTCCGCGATCAGCGGGGTGCCCGCCGGACAGACCGAGGCGGGCGAGGCGCTGGGCCTGGGCCGGGCCGGCATCTTCGGCCACGTGGTCCTGCCGCAGGCCGTCCGGCTGGCCCTGGCCGGCACCAACACCATGCTCGTCGACCTGCTGAAGTCCACCTCGCTGCTCGTCACCATCTCCGCCGCCGAGCTGATGTCGGAGGGGCGGCTCATCACCTCGGCGACCTTCCGGGCGCTGGAGGTCTACCTGGTCATCTCCGCCGTGTACTTCGTCCTGTGCTACCCGCTCTCCCAACTGCTCCTGCTGCTGGAGCGGAAGGTACGGGCCGGCGTCCCCCTGTCCCCGTCGCGACGGCGCCGGCTGCGTGCCGCCCGCGCCCTGCTCGCCGCCGAACTCACCGCTGACCTCGGCGCGGCAACGGCAACCGACCCGAAGGAGGCGGTCGTATGACCGAGCACGCCACCACGGCGCACACCACCAAGTCGCCGGCCCCCGCCGAGGCCGTCGTACGCATCCGGGGGCTCCGCAAGTCCTTCGACGGCCGTACGGTCCTCGACGACGTGGACCTGGAGGTCGGCCGGGGCAGCATCGTGAGCGTCATCGGGCAGAGCGGCGGCGGCAAGACGACGCTGATGCGCTGCGTCAACCTGCTGGAATCCCCGGACGCGGGCACGGTCGAGGTGGCCGGCGAGGTGGTGCACCAGGACGGCCGGAAGGTCTGCCGGGACCTGCCCCGGCTGCGCCGCACGGTCGGCATGGTCTTCCAGAAGTTCAACCTCTTCCCGCACCTCACCGCCGTGGAGAACGTCGTGCTGGCCCAGCGCAAGGCCGGCGTCCCCGAGCCGGAGGCGCTGGAGCGGGCCGTCACGCTGCTGCGCCGGGTCGGCGTGGCCCACCGCGCCCTCGGCCGGCCCGAGCAGCTCTCCGGCGGCGAACAGCAGCGCGTCGCCATCGCCCGGGCCCTCGCCCTCAAGCCCGAGGTACTGCTCTTCGACGAGCCCACCTCCTCCCTGGACCCGGAGGCCACCCGGGAAGTGCTCGGCGTGATGCGGGAACTGGCCGCGGACGGCATGACGATGCTGCTGGTCACCCATGAACTCCCCTTCGCCCGCGAGGTGTCCGACCACGTCGTCTTCGTCGACCGCGGCCGGATCGTGGAGGAGGGCGGACCGCGGGACGTACTCGACCACCCCGCCCAGCCCCGCACCCGGGAGTTCCTCGCCGCGTACGGATCCGCGTCATGACCGCCACCCGCGGTCTGCTGGGAGACGGCCCCGTGGTGGTGGTCGGGGGCGGCGTGGTGGGCCTCTGCACCGCCTACTACCTGGCCGCGGCCGGCGTCCCCGTGGAGGTCGTCGAGCGCCGCGGTCTGGCCTCGGGAGCCTCCCGCGGCAACGCGGGCTGGGTCTGCCTCAGCCACTCCACCCCGGTCCCGGCCCCCGGCGTCGTGCGTTACGCCCTGCGCTCACTGGGCCGCCCGGACTCGCCCCTCTACCTGCGTCCCCTGCCCGACCCGGCGTTCGTACGATGGCTGTGGCGGTTCTGGCGCAGCAGCACACCGGCCGCCTTCCAGCGCGGCTACGCGGCGATCGCCGAGCTGAACCGCGACACCTTCGACCTCTTCGACGGCCTGCGCGCGGCCGGCGTCGACACCACCCTGACCCGCCCCGGCATGGTGCACGCCTTCCTGTCCCCGGCCGAGGCCCGCCACCACCTCGCCGTCCAGCGGGAGATGGCCGACGGCCGCTACCCGCTGCCCGACGACGTCGTCACCGGGTCCGGGGCGCGGCTGCTCGACGGGGCGCTGTCGGACGGGGTGCGCGCGGCGTACCTCGTGGAGGGGGAGGGCGTGGTCGACCCGGAGGCGTTCGCCCGCGCGCTCGGCGAGAAGCTCGCCGCGTCGGGGGTGAAGCTCCACGAGAACGCGGAGGCGACCGGCTTCCGCACCTCCGGGAGCGGAAACGGGAACGAGAGCGGGAGCGAGGTCACCGCGTTGCGCACCACCCAGGGCGACATCCCCTGCGCGGCCGTCGTCATCGCGGCCGGCATACGCTCCTCGCCCCTTCTCAGCCGCCTCGGCCATCCGCTGCCCCTCCAGGCGGGCAAGGGCTACAGCTTCTCGGTCGACCTGGACCCGGCGCCCCGGCACACGCTCTACTTCGGTGAGCGCCGGGCCGTCGCCTCACCGATCGGCACCACCACGCGCATCGCCGGCACGATGGAGCTCAGCGGCAACAACAACCGCCTCGACTGGCGCCGTGTGGTCGCCGTCGCCCTCGCCAGCCGGCACTACCTGGGCCGCTGGTTCGACGACCCCGACGACCTGGTCGGCCTGATCCGCGACCCCTGGGTCGGCGGACGGCCCTTCCTCCCCGACGGCCTCCCCGTCATCGACCGCGTCCCGGGCCACGCCAACGCCTACGCGGCGACCGGCCACGGCATGCTCGGCGTCACCCTGGGCCCGGTCACCGGCCACAACCTCGCCCGGTACGTCCTCACCGGCCGCCGCCCCGAGGCCCTGACCCCCTTCCGCTTCGACCGGCTCCGCCACTGAACTCCGGCCCGAGGGAGCAGAGTTGGAGCGTGGCCGGAGCGGAGTCAGGACGGCGGCTCCAGAACCGCGTCGATGACGTAGACGGTGGCGTTCGCGGCCTTGATGTTGCCGCAGACGATGTTCGCCTTGCCGTTGACCTTGAAGTCGGTGCCCGACCCGGACGTGGTCAGCTTGCTGCCTTCCAGCGTCTTGAAGGAGCCGTGGGAGAGCTCGTCCGGAGTGATCTGCTGGTCCACGACGTGGTAGGTCAGCAGCTTCTTCAACTGCCCCGGATCGGCCAGGATCGCGGCGACCTGCGCCACCGTCGCCGCCTGGAAGGCCTCGTCGTCGGGGGCGAAGACGGTGATGCCGGGCTTCCCGTCGAGGGTGCCGTTCAGACGCGCCCTGACCGCGGCGGCGACCAGATGGCTGAGTTGCGGATACGCGGCCACGGCCTCCGTGACCTTGTCCTTGGCCGTGCCGACCTTCTGGGCGAGCGCCGAACAGCCGGAACCGAACGTGCCCGACGGGCTGGGAGACGCGTCCTGCGCGTGGCTCTGCGACGCCGTACCCACCAGCGCAAGCGGGACGGCGACCAGGGCTGCCGCAGCGGCGTTTGCCATGCGCGTGCGCGTGCGCGTGCGGGTGCGGGTGCGCAAGTGGGTGCGGGTGCGGGTGAACCTCATCGCAACCTTCCTCCCGTGCTTTCGGAGGCGGGACGGCGCGGCCGCTGCGCCATGGCCTCGGGGCATCGTCACCCGGCCACCCAGCGAGCGTATCCAGCAGCAGCCGAGCACCGCATCTCGAACGACCCGGGCACGGCGGACGCGACGTACGCGCCGTCTTTGTGTGACGACCGCAGCTTCGGTGTCCTGCGCTCGGCACCGCCATATTTTTCACAATGGCGCCCTGCCGGGGAGCTGAGGCGAACACGCGTTTGTGGCAGGCTGTTTCGACGAACACCGGACTGCGGCACAGCGCACAAGGGGGAAGCATGGCCGACCGCCGCGCGCCGTGGTGGTTGTGGGCCTACATGGCGGCGTCGTTCCTCCTCGGAGTCAACGGGATCGCGGCCCCCCTGCTCGATCCCGGTCCATGGTGGTCCTGGCTGCCGCACCTGGTGCTGGGCGTGGTCCTGGTCGCCACCGCCGGCTTCCTGCTCGTGGAAGTCCGCCGCAACCCGCGACGGAGATGGAGGAAGCGCAGTCTTCCGCCGCTGTGAGACTCGCGTGCACAGGGAGACCCCGCTTCCTCCGGCCCGAAGCCACCGTCGGCAACCTGGAGAAACAACCGCGGACGCCGGCCCGGGCAGCCCCCGCCCGGCCACCCGCGTACGGACCGCCCGGAGCAGCCAGGGCTCGACCCACCGGGTCCACGGCCGCCTTGCGACTTCATGCGCGCGCAGCCTCAACGTCCCTGCGACAAAGGCGAGTTGTGGCAAGACCATGGTGCCCCGGCGGTGACCGGACACCGGCCGGAAGGGTGGGCGGCGATGTACGACGCTCTGCCCTCCGGTACCCTCCCCAGCCCGGTCGCCGACTGATCGACTCGCGCTCCTGTCTCCGCCGAAAGACCATGGACCTGCGGGCCGGGTACGAAACGGCCCGGAAGCGCCTGGCGCGGCTTCCGGGCGCCCGGGTCAGCGCGCCGTAGGGCTCGTTGCCCGCTCCAGCAGTTCCCGGGCATCGCGGACGCACGCGTGGTCGGGGCTGAACAGTTCCGTGAGCGCAGTGATGGTGTCGCGGGCGGCCTGGGCCGCCTCGTCGTGGCGTCCGAGACCGAGGAGAGCCTCGGCCGTCGGAACACCGGCCGTGTGGACCTCGGCGGCGTCGAAGTGCAGCGGGGGGTTGTAGGCCTGGCGGGCACTGGTCACGCAGTCGAGGGCCTCGGCGTGGCGGCCCTGCGCGCTGAGTGCGTGGACGAGGCTCTGTTCCAGGGAGAAGACTAGGTCGCCTCGGCCGTCCTGGCGCACCCGCATGGCCGCCAGGGCTTTGCGCGCGAGCGACTCCGCCTCCTCCGGCCGCCCTTGGCGGGTGAGGGCGTGGGAAAGCGCGTGTGTCGCGATCCACCGTACGAAGAGACCCGTGGGCGCACGGGTGAACACGCTCCGCTCGATGATGGCACGCGCATCGGCCTCGGCCTCCGCGAACCGGCGCAGGTGACACAGTTCCGCGGAGCGCAGGGCCCGCACGCCGAGCCACGCCGAGCTGAGTTCATCGACGTGGTCCCCGAGCTGGTCGCCCACGGCTTCGTACTCGCGAGCGGCTTCCTCGTGGCGGCCCAGACGGGACAGGCTGACGGCGTGCAGCCGCAGCAGGAACGGAGTGGCCCGATCGGTCAGGGCCTGCCCTCGGACTTTCCGAAGCCGCCGGAACCCGGCCTCCGCCTCGGCCACGAGACTGGTGTGGAGGAGCAGTCCGACGCTCAGGTGGTGCAGGGCGAGCTGCGTCGCGCGATGCCCGTCACCGAGGCGGCTCTCGGCCTCGGCCAGGCACTCACGCAGCTCGGCCCGGGCCTCGTCCGTCACCGCGCCCGTTTTGCCTGAGGAGACGGCCCGCTCGATACGGCGTACGAGAGCCTCTGCCTCCAGGGCCGCCGTGTCCCCGCGCCGTCGCTTGAAGATCCCCATCCTGTCCTCCCCCTGACTCCCCGAGCCGGCCCCGATCCTGCCATGCAGCCTCCGACGACGGCCCGGCAGACCCACACCAACGATGCGGTGGACTGCCGTACGGCACGGCGTCCGGACGTTCGAGGATCCTCCTGTCCAGCGGCTCCACGACGGTGCGGAGCTCCCGCGCGCTCTTCCGGGGAAGCGCACGGATGGCGAACTCCAGCAGGTCCCTCTCGCCCGCCGGTTCAGGACAGCAGCCGGGCACACCGCACCGGTCGCCGAACGGTGGACGAAGTCGGCGCGGGGTCATGACCGGCGTCGTCCCACAGCGGCGCAGGTGCCTGTTCGGCAAACGCAAACAGATGCCGTGCCGGGCGTCGCGCGGGTCAGAGGCCTTCGGCCTGTGATCATGGAGCGGCCATTGAAAGTGATCGACGAGGAGCTTCAGGTCGCGGAGCCCGATGTGCCGCCGCCGTGGGGTGCTCGCGGGAACGCGCTGTAGGTGATGTGGTGAACTGGTTGACCTCGCTGCCGGCGGTGGTGCTGGTTGTGGGCGGACTCCTGCTTGCCCTGCTGGTTGCGGCAGCGGCGCGGGTCGGCGTCCGGGCGCTCGTCCCGGTCGCGGAACAGGACCGGGTGCCGCAGATCGCGACGCCCCTGATGCCGACACTCGGCGCTGCCTTCGCGATCTTTGCAGCACTCTCACTGGCCAGCGAGGCCGGCTACCTGCGGGCGGCCGAGGGGCTGGTCAGCGACGAGGCGGCCGCGGCCTCCCGCCTGGCCTGGACGGCGACCAGTCCGCAGGTCCGGTCGGAGCCGATCCATGCGGCGCTGCTGGACTACTTGCAGACCACGCGGGCCAGGGAGTGGAAGGGTACGGAAGCGGCGTCCGGCGACGACCCGGCCACCGCCCGTACGATCGCCCGGCTGGAGCGCAGCGTGCGCGCCGAGGCGGCCCGGTCCGACGTGGGGATCCCGACGGGCACGGAGCTGGTGGATTCCCTGGACGCCGTCACCAGTAGCCGTCGCGCCCGCATTGCGGCCGCCTCACGCGAAGTTCCCGCGCTCTACGTCGTCACGCTGGTGGTCAGCGGACTCGCCTTGATCGTGAACTCCGGCGCCCTGGTCTTCCGCAGCAGTCTGCGAACGTCGCTGCTCATCGTAGGGGTCGCGAGTGTCGTCGGACTGAGCCTGGCATTGCTCTTCGCACTCAGCGCGCCCTGGAGCGGACCGTTCATCGTCAGCGGGCATCCACTCGACGCCATCATCGGAGACCTGAAATCCGGCTTCTTCCACGGCGGGCCGTAGGCGGCGGGCGTGGTCGGTGCGCGGACGACTGATCGCCGGCTGCCGTGACCTGCGGATTCTCTCGCTCGGGAGCGGCACGGTCACGCTTCCTGCCTCAGGCACACGAACTCATGAGCGGGAATGACCGGCTCGCCGGGCATGGGATCGATGGCGCCGATCCTGACGGCCACGCGTTCGACTTCGATCGCGCTGTACGCGGCCTTCCTGCTCGTCAGGCGCCAACGGTGCTTGGGCGGCACCCTCTTCGCGGGCAGCTCGAACGTGGCCAGTTCAACCCAACGGTCATAGTTCGTCGGGTAGCACCGTACCGGCGCATGGCAACGTCGGCAGGTACGGGGCTCGACCCCTTCCACGTCGTCCGCGTCCCACTCGGGCTCAGGTGCTGCTGTGGCGCCCTCGCTCCGTGCAAGCTCGTTGGCGACCTGGTTCCAGCACCTGTCGCAGAGTTCGGCTGACAGGGGAACGATCCGTCCGCGCTCACGAACATCGGGCCCCTTCGAGGAGCACAAGAGGCACTCAGGCTGGCTGACGCTGTGGAGAACCGCCATTTTTTGAGTGTGAGTGTCCAGTACATCATTCAGACAGGGCACCTTTCGGCCTTATTCGCCAAAGTCGCACTCAAGTAGGCTGATCTGCGCGCAGCTGTCACTACCGTCCCAATCCCACCGCCCTCCCCGCTTCCATCTCGTCTCCCGTCGGCTGCTCGGCGATGCCCGGCTCGGTGACTTTTTGTCCCGTATGAGAAGAAGTGCGTGCGTGGATGCATGCCCACTCGCCGAAATCGGCAACGGCCCAAGGCGGGCCGGCGGCCACCCGGCACCGTCCCGGTCCCCGCATCGGACATCCCCACGAGCATCCCTGAAGGCGCCAGGGCCGATGCCGTACGACAACTCGTAGAGCCGGGCCAAGGGAGTGTCCGCCTCGCTGAACTCACCGGGATCTCCCGTGCCACCGTGACCCGTTGGGGCAAGAGCACGGAGCAGTGAAAGTAAGGCCGCACTCGTCGGCGTTTCCCGGCCCGTTGGGTGCTGAATCCGTTCTGGGAGGGGTGACTGTCCACGGAGACCGTCCCCCCCCCGCGCCCCCAGGGGCGGGCAGGCCGAAGCGTGCCACGAGTGAAGTGCGATCATGGCGTGGTGACGGCAGGATCCACAGCGCGGTTCGTGGCGGCCCCGCTGCTTACGCTGGGGCTGCTGCTCACCGGCTGTGTCTCCGGGCCGGCGCGGTCCGCGCAGCCGACGCGGTCCGCGCGGCCGGTGGACGACGCGGTGCGGCGGATCACGGCACCGCAGGGCCGGTACTTCGGGGTGAGCACCCGGCAGACCCCCTGGTCCCGGGCGGAGACGGACGCGGTGGCCCGCAAGGCGGGGAGCGCGCCGAACCTGCTGGAGTACTTCGTCAAGTGGACCGAGGACTTCCGTCCGGCCGCGGTGCGGGCGTCGTACGCACAGGGCGCGGTGCCGCTGCTGACCTGGGAGCCCTGGGCCGGCTCCGGCGCGGGGACACAGCAACCGCGGTACGCGCTGGCCCGGATCGCCCAGGGCGGCTTCGACGCCTACGTGACGCGCTTCGCGAAGGCGGTACGCGCCCAGGGCCGGCCGGTGGTGATCCGCTTCGCCCACGAGATGAACGGCACCTGGTTCCCGTGGTCGGAGCAGCGCAACGGCAACCACCGGGGCGACTACGTCAAGGCCTGGCGGCACGTCCACGACCTCTTCGAGCAGGCCGGCGCCGACAACGTGGTCTGGCTGTGGAGCCCGAACGTGGTGCGGGACGCGCCCGCGGTGTCGCTGCGGGAGCTGTACCCCGGGGACGCTTACGTCGACCTGGTGGGCATGACGGGTTATCAGGACGACGAGTCCACGGCGGGTGCGGTGTTCGACGCGACGCTCGCCCGGCTGCGCGGCCTGACCGGCCGTCCGGTGGTGATCGCGGAGACCGGGGCCCGGCCGGGAGAGAAGAAGGCGGCCTGGATAGCCGCCTTCTTCCGCTGGTTCGCCGTGCACCCGGAGGTGATCGGCTTCGTCTGGTTCGAGCGCAGCCGGGCCGACGGCGGTCAGCAGGACTGGCGCTTCACCCAGACCCCCGGGACCACCCGTGCCTTCGCCGGCGGGCTGGGCACCGTACGGCTGGCGAGGATCAGCCGGTCGTAGCGGTGGTGGAGGCCGTCGGCGTCCCTGACGCGGGCAGGTCCGCCGACCCGGTCAGGTCGATGTGCGCGAGCCCGCGCCGGAACGCCTTGAGCGTCGCCGCGTTCTCGGTGTAGCGCCAGTCCGCGCCGCCGCCCTGTTCCCGGTCGCGTTCGAACCAGATGAAGCCGATGACGTCGTCCTGCTCGCTCTTCGCGAGCCACTTGAAGAAGTCGGTGATCCACGGCGCCTTCGACGCACCGGGCTGCGCGCCGGCCTCGGTGATGACGATCGGGTGGTCGGTGAGCCTGCGCAGCTTCTTCAGCGTCGGGTCGAAGACGGCCGCCGCGGTCTTCTCGTGCACGGCGTAGCCGACCGTGCCGATCCAGTCGGTGTAGTCGTCGCCGGGATACAGCCCGGCCAGGCTCACCTTGGGCACCGGGCGCAGGATGTTCGGGCTCCACAGCCAGACGACGTTGTCGGCGCCGGCCTGTTCGAAGAGGTCGTGGACGTGCCGCCAGGCCTTGACGTAGTCACCCTTGTGGTTGCCGCTGCGCTGCTCCGACCAGGGGTACCAGGCGCCGTTCATCTCGTGCGCGAAGCGGATGACCACGGGCCACCGGTGGGCGGCGACGGCCTTCGCGAAGCGCGTGACGTACGCGTCGTACGTGCCGCCCGCGATCTTCGCCAGGGCGTACTTCGGCTGGTTGGTGCCGTACTTCCGGCCGGCCCAGGGCTGCCAGGAGATCACCGGGAGCATGCCCTGCCGGTAGGAGGCGTCGACGGCGTCGGGGTCGAAGTCCTCGTCCCAGTTGACGAAGTACTCGGACATGGTCGGCCGCTGTCCGGCCGCCTTCGCCAGCGTGTTCGTCTTCTTGGACGACCAGGGGATCTGGGTGCTGCTGAGTCCGAAGTACTTGCCTTCGGGAGCGGTGAAGGAAGCTTTCTCCGGGACGGTGGAGCGGGCGGCGGACGTCCCGGACGTGAGCCTGTCCTTGATGCCGGGCTCGGCCGCGGGGACCCCGAGGCCCTGGTAGACCGGCTCGGAGCTGGAGTTGGCGAGGAGGTAGACGCCGTAGCTGAGGAGCGACAGCACGACGACGTTGACGGCCATCCACAGCCGCAGCCGGACACCGCTGCCGCGGTTCCACCAGTGCAGGCGCCTGGCGCGGGACCGGCCGGAGGACCGGGCTGTCTCAGACACTCATCATCACCGATCCGAAGAGCAGGGCGGCGCCCAGCAGGTAGGGGACCACGACCAGGGGACTGCGGGTGCGTTCGCCGGCGAAGCTGTCGGCGCGGGTTCCCCAGCTCGCGTTGTGGGCCATGCGGAAGAAGCCGAGGAGCCGTACCGGGAGCAGGAGCAGCGTGTTGATGACCATGAAGACCGGCAGGAAGATCATGTCCCCCGGGCGGTAGGCGAAGTGCCGGCCGAAGCGGATGGCCATCGAGATCAGGGACATGAGGGCGGCCAGGCCGAGCACGAACACCAGCGCGTGCCAGGGGGTGTGCGGCAGCGGCAGCTGGTTGTAGATGCCGGGCTTGTCGCGCTGCCAGGCGGCGACGGCCCAGGACGCGAAGGTGCCGAGCAGCACGAAGGGCACCAGGATGTCGGCGATGTAGAAGAGCCAGAGCATCTTCGCGTGGCGCAGCATCCACCAGAACATCCGCAGGGTGTTGTACTGCGAGCCGCGCGCCCAGCGGTACTGCTGCTTGGCGAGCTTGCGCAGCTCCAGCGGGGCGTCGGTGTAGACCAGCGAGGTGGACTGGTAGACGCTCTTGTACCCGGCCTTGAGGGTGTAGTTGGTCAGCGTCCGGTCGTCGCTGACCTCCAGGAAGACGCCGAGGAACTTCTCGCTGAGGAAGTCCTCCATGCAGTCCTCCAGGATGCTCCGGCGGAAGGCGATGGTCCGGCCGGGCAGGCAGCCCACCGTGCCGACCACGCTCATCGCGGGCATCGAGTAGTGGCAGCGGACGCTCTCCAGCCAGTCGGCCCAGCGGGTGAGCACCGAGCGCCCGGGGTCGAGGATCCGCTGCCGGGTGGTGACACCGCCGACCTCGGGATCGCGGAAGGGCTTCACCAGTTCGGCCAGGGTGTCCGAGGTCCAGATGGTGTCCGAGTCGACGAGCACGGCGATGTCGCCGGTCGCCTCCGCCAGCCCGACGCGCAGCGCGTTGCGCTTGCCGGGTGTCTCGGTCCAGCGCCAGTCGACACCCATGTCGGTGCAGATGTCCTCCAGGACCGGGTTGCGCCGGCCGTTGATGACGACGACGACCTGGGTCGGCCGCTGCTCGGTTATTCGCTGGAGTACGGAACGGAAAAGGTCTTCCGGCTCGTCGACGACGGGAATGATGACAGAGGTCGTCGTCTGCCAGGGACGCTTCCACGGTTTGTATCGCCGGGCCAGCAGAATGCGGATGATCCAGAGCGACCAGACCATGGTCATGAAAACGGCGAACGGGTAGACGGCCCCGTTGTTCCGCCATTCTCTCAATTCCAGCAAATACGCAAGCATGACGTTCCCTGAGCCGTGGAATCGGAGATTCAGGCACGGGAGGTCCTCGGTCGGCAGATCGTGCCGACTGCTCCGCCGGGCCTGTGCGGCTCCGGTCACTCTCCTGCCTGGTGTCGGCGACCTCGACGCTGATCTCGCCAACTGGCCGGAAACTAGCAGGAGTTACAGTGTGCTAAATCATGAAAAACACCTCAAAGCACCACATCAAGATCGTTCGTTATTCAACGGAGATGTGAAAGATGTGTGAGGGTTACACGTTCAAAGCGCGGAAGATCACACTCGTGTGACGTTTGCGTGACATGGGTCGGTGCGGACGATTCGCTCTCTTCCCCGGGTTATGGTTCCGCTCTCCACAGACCTCCAAAGGGGTCACTGAGCACCATGTGCGGAAGGCGATTCAGTGTCTGCCCGTGTGACAGTCATCGGCACCGGATATCTCGGTGCCACCCATGCCGCCTGTATGGCGGAAATAGGCCACGAGGTTCTCGGACTCGACGTCGACCCGGACAAGGTCGCCGCACTGCGATCCGGCCGGGTCCCTTTCTACGAACCCGGTCTGGAAGAGCTTCTGGCGAAACACGTGGCCACCGGGCGGCTGCGCTTCACCACCTCGTACGAGGAAGTCGCCGAATTCGGCGAGATCCACTTCTCCTGTGTCGGCACCCCGCAGTCGCCCGGCGGCAACGCGGCGGACCTGCGCTACGTCGACGCCGTCGTCGAGCACCTGGCCCCGCTCCTGCCCGGCCGCAACGCGCTCGTGGTCGGCAAGTCCACCGTCCCCGTCGGCACCGCCGAGCGACTGGCGGCGATGCTGCCCGAGGACGCCGAACTCGCCTGGAACCCCGAGTTCCTCCGGGAGGGCTTCGCCGTCGAGGACACCCTGCGGCCCGACCGGCTGGTCTTCGGCGTGCGCTCGACGACGGCGGAGGCCCGCCTGCGCGAGGTCTACGCCCCCGTCATCTCGAACGGCACCCCGGTCGTCGTCACCGACTTCCCGACGGCGGAGCTGGTGAAGGCCTCGGCCAACGCCTTCCTGGCCACCAAGATCTCCTTCATCAACGCCATGGCCGAGGTCTGCGAGGCCGCCGGCGCCGACGTCACCCTCCTCGCCGAGGCCCTGTCCCACGACACCCGCATCGGCGGCCGCTTCCTGCGCGCAGGCGTCGGATTCGGCGGCGGCTGCCTGCCCAAGGACATCCGCGCCTTCATGGCCCGGGCCGGAGAACTGGGCGTGGACCAGGCGCTGACCTTCCTCCGCGAGGTCGACCACATCAACATGCGCCGCCGCAGCCGGGTCGTGGACCTGGCACGCGAAGCGGCCGGGGGCGGCTTCCTCGGCCGCCGGGTCGCCGTCCTGGGCGCGGCCTTCAAGCCCGACTCCGACGACATCCGGGACTCCCCGGCCCTCAACGTGGCCGCGCAGATCCAGCTCCAGGGCGGCAACGTCAGCGTCTACGACCCCAAGGCCATGGACAACGCCCGCAAGGCGTTCCCGACCCTGGCGTACGCGGCCTCCGCCGAGGACGCCCTGGCCGGCGCCGACGTCGTCCTCCACCTCACCGAGTGGCAGGAGTTCCGCGATCTGGACCCCGCCGTGGTGAGGGACACGGTGGCACGGCCCTACGTCATCGACGGCCGCAACGCCCTGGACGCCGACCGCTGGCGCGCGGCGGGATGGACGTACCGGGCCCTCGGCCGCCCCTGAGAACAGCCGGCGCACCCCACGACGCGTCGACCCGAACAGCCCCGGGGTGCTCATCCCCCCGCGCCCCGGGGCACTTCTCTCCCGGCCCCCTTGCCGAGCAGCCACAGGAACCGCACCACCTGCACGGTGCGCCGGACCGCGCCCGGCATCCTGGCCGCCAGATCGACCATGTGCACCACGGCGCCGGTACCGGTACCGGCCGAGGTACTGCGTCAGGCCCTCGTCGCACCGTGGCCTGGGGAACTTCGACGCCGAGGCGTCTGGCCTGGGCCCTTCCCCGACAGTGCCTGGCAAGTGCCTGGCGGCCAGGTCGTCGGCAGGGGAGTCGGTGGCATCGTGAACCACGAACTGGTCGAGGAATCGTTCGAGGGCGCCAGGGGCTCGGCGGGTCCCGGAGGGCTCAGGTATCGAGGGCCAGGAGGGGGCGCACGGGTGTGGAAGGATCGGGTCCGTGAATGGGCTTCCCCCGTCCGGCGCGGGTGCGGGTGCGGGTACGGCAGGCGGCGGTGAGCTGCGGCGTGTTCTGGAGCGCTTCGACGTCGGCGTCGTGGTGCGGCGGATGGAGGCCGGGTTCGGCCAGTTGCCGGCCTACACCAGGTTCGAGTGGCCGGTGGACCGTACGGCCGTGGTGCGCTGGAACGTCGACCTCGTACTGCGCTGGATGATCAACGGGACCCCGCCGGACAGTTACCTCCGGTCCGAACTGCACGAGTTCCTGCGCGTCCGCGCCGTCGCCGGCCAGCCGATCGAGGACAGCATCCTGGTCTACCGACGTGGTGCGCGGATGTTCTGGGAGGCGCTGCTCGACCTGGCGACCGACGAGGACCGGGCGGTGCTCGTCGCGGGGTGGGACACCGTCTGGGGCTGCCTGGAGGACTACCTCGACCTGGTCGTGGACGTGTTCGTGCGCGCCTACGCCGACCAGCAGGACGTGCCGTCCACGGCCGGTGACCGGCGCGCCCGGGCCCTGTTCGACCGGTTGTGCGCGCGGCTGCCGGTCACGATCGAGGACCGGGACCGGGCCGCCCGGCTCGGGTTCGAGCTGGCCGAACCGTACCGCCCCTTCGCCGCCCTACTGGCCGGGGCCACGGTCACCGGGCAGGCCGATCTCGCCTCGCGGCTGCGTACGGCAGGGGCGCTCGCGTTCACCGAGGGGGTCCGGGTGGCCGGGCTGACACCGCCCGGGTTCGGCTGGGCGGCGTTTCTCGAAGACCCGCGGCTGATCCTGGCCCAGGACCCGCCAGTCGTCCGCGACCGGCTCGGCGCGGCGGTCGACGGCCTGCGCGCGTTGCTCGCGATCGCGGCCCGGTCCGGGCGCCGGGGCCGGGTACGCGCCGACGACTACCTGCCCGAACTGCTGCTGGCCGACTCCCCGGAAGCCTCCGACCGGATCGCCCGGCGGGTCTTCGGTCCGCTGGAACGGGCCGAAGCCGTGGATCTGGCGGACACTCTGCGGTGCCTCGCCGTCCACGGCTTCGACAGCACCGCGGCGGCGGCCGCGCTGCCGGTGCACCGCAACACGCTGCTGTACCGGATGGGCCGGATCGAGAAGCTGACCGGTCTGTCGCTCAAGGACCAGCGGGACCGCACCCTGGTGCTGCTCGCCGTCACCTGGGAATCCGTCGCGCCGGCCCTGCAGTCGGCCTCGGGGCGGTCGGACGTCTTCGACTAGGTCCCGTCCCTCCACGGGGGAACCGTCCGGGAAGACCGATCGGCCGAAGTGAGCCGGCCGCTGATCGGTGCGGGTTCCGGGTCGCGGAAACCGCCGTGGCGCGACCGGTCCGGGACCGGGACCGTGACCGAAGTCGAAGGCCGCGGGGAGGACCGACCCCGCGCCGGACGAAGTCAGGCCGGACGAAGTCAGGTGCAGGACGAAGTCAGGCCGGTCGGGTGATGCCCCGGATCCGGCGTGCCAGGCCGAGTTGCATGGCGCCGAGCATGATCAGCCACAGCCCGGCCAGGAAGGACAGCGTCAGCAGCGACAGCCCCGGCCAGACCAGCAGCGTCAGGCCGGCCAGGACACCGAGCACCCCGATGAAGACGTTCCACGCCCGTCCGGGCAGGCCGGGATGGTCGACCGCCGCGAACACGGCGGTGAATCCGTCCACGATCCAGTAGACGCCGAGCAGCAGCCCCAGCGCGAGCACCGTGATCAGAACGTGCCGGATCGCGTACAGCCCGAGCAGCAGGCTCACCACGCCGAGGACCGCGGTGAGGGTGCGGGCGGTACCGGTCTCCCCCAGGCTCGCCGATCCCACCAGCCGGAAGACCCCGGTGGCGATCAGCTGGGCACCGAGGACCACCGCGAGTACAACGAGGGTCGGACCGGGCCACGCCAGGGATATGACGCCGATGACGATCGAGACCAGCCCGTAGAGCAGATGCCAGGTCCAGGAACCGCCCAGGCGGGCGACGGGGCTTTTGTTCATGCCGCGAAGCTATCGGCGCTCCCGTTGGGCGAACTCCCGAAAACCTGCCCGGCCTTCGTGCCCTCGCACAGGGCGGAAGGGCGTTCAATGGAGCCGCGGTCCCGGCGCGGGCCCCGCGGGGAGTGGCCGTATGGGCAGTGCCCGTAGGGGCGGTGCCCGAGCGTCGCGGAAGCTGTCCGGAAAGACCTGTTCCAGTTGCCTACACCGGGAGTGCGACGACATGGCCGGTCCCGTCGACTGGGAAAGCTTCGCGGTGATGACCGGAGGCGCCAGCGGTGCCCTCACCGGCCTGTTGTTCGTCGCGGTGTCCCTCAACGCCAACCGGATCGCCGGCCACCCGGTGCTGCGGGCGATCGCGGCGCAGACCCTCGTGCTGTTCCTCGCGCCGCTGGTCATGGCGACGATTCTGCTGGTGCCCCGCCAGGCCGACTGGGCCCTGGGCGCCGAACTCGTGACCGCCGGGCTGGCCGGGGGCCTGAGCCTGCTGGCCATCGGGCGACGCAGGCGCGCTCCGGTCACCGCCGACAGGCGACTGACCGGCCTCTTCGACCGCCGTGACACCAGCATCGTCGTCATGCTGCTGTTCGTGGCCGGCGGAGCCGTCCTGGCGTCCGGCAGGCCCGCCGGGCTCTACCTGCTGCTGCCCGCCTCGCTCGTGGCGTTCGTCAGCGGGGTGCTGAGCGCATGGAACTTCCTGCTCCCGCCGCCGAACTTGCTGTAGCGCTCTCCCGCCGACGGCCCGTGCCCGACACGTGCCGACAGACTGACCTATCTTTCCCATCCACCCACTCGACCCGGTTCCCGAAAAAGCGAGCCCCGCACTCCCACTGGGGGACGACTGGGAGCGCGAGGCACTGCTGAGAAGGCAGCACTGCAGCGCCCCGTCAGGGGCGCGGGGAACTGCGCGAGCAACCACCACGGCGCGGTACCGGGCCACGGTGCGGTGCGGCCCGTGAGGAGTGCCGGTCCTGCTGGGAGACGTGGCTGAGGTGCCCCGTCAGGGGCGCGGGGAACTGCGCGAGCAACCGCGACGGCGCGGTACCGGGCCACGGTGCGGTGCGGCCCGTGAGGAGTGCCGGTCCTGCTGGGAGACGTGGCTGAGGTGCCCCGTCAGGGGCGCGGGGAACTGCGCGAGCAACCGCGACGGCGCGGTACCGGGCCACGGCGCGGTGCGGCCCGTGAGGAGTGCCGGTCCTGCTGGGAGACGTGGCTGGGGCGCCCCGTCAGGGGCGCGGGGAACTGCGCGCTCAACCCCCACTCGGCCGCAGATGTCCCCGCCACCCCAGCCCACCCACCCCCACCCCGCAACACGTACTCCCCCGCCGCAACCCCCTGCTCTACCGCATCAACCGGATCGAGAAGCTGACCGGCCTCGACCTCGACCGGCACGCACACCGCGAACTCGCCCGGCTGGCCGTCGTCTGGAGAGACACGACAGGCGGCGACACCCTGGACCGGCCCGAGTGAGAGCCGGCGGAGGCCTCCGGACGCACCGACGGGGCCTGGCCCGGCCTCGGAACAGGCCTGGCCCGGCCTCGGAACAGGCTCAGGGCGGCCGGTGCCGGACGAGGTGCCGGACGAGGTGCCGGACGTAGACGCGCCCCGGCACCGCTCGCGGTCGGCATCCCCGACTCCGCTGCCGTCAGAGGTTGTTGCCGTGCACAACAGCCGGTCGAATCCTTGGCCCCGTGCACAGTGCGAGCGGTGTGACGCTGGCGGCGGCAGGACAGAACCGGCCGGGCGTCCGCCCAGACGGCTGCCGTAGCGAGGGAGGGATGCGGGCATGACTTCCGCACCGAACACGATCGTCCTGATCCACGGCCTGTGGATGACGCCGCTCGCCTGGGAGCACTGGGCGGCCCGGTACGAGGAGCGGGGCTTCACCGTGCTCACGCCCGGATACCCCGGGATCGAGCCGGGGGAGGCCGGGGTGGCGGCGCTCCGCGAGGACGCCTCGGCGATCGCCGGTGTCGGGGTGCGCGAGGTGCTGGACCACCTCACCGCCGTCATCGGGAAACTCGACTCCCCGCCGGTCATCATGGGGCACTCGTTCGGCGGGACGTTCGCCCAGCTCCTGGTGGGCGCCGGGCTCGGGGCGGCTGGAGTGTCGATCGACGGCGCCGCGGTCAAGGGCGTGAACGCGATGCCGTTCTCGGAACTCCGCTCGGTCCTGCCGGTCCTGAAGGACCCGGCGAACGCACACCGGGCCGTCCCCCTGACGGCCGAGCAGTTCCACTACGCCTTCACCAACACCCTGGACGAGGACGCCTCCCGGCGGGCCTACGACCGCTACGCCGTGCCGACGCCGGCCCGCATCCTCTTCCAGGGCGGCCTCGCGGCCGTCACCCCGCACGCGGCCACGACCTTCGACTTCGCCGACGGTGACCGGGCGCCGCTGCTGTTCGTCTCCGGCGGCAGCGACCACATCCTGCCCCCGGTCGTCCAGCGGCAGAACTACGAGAAGAACGCGAAGCACTCGACGGCGGTCACCGCCCACACCGTCTTCGACGGCCGCGACCACTTCACCTGCGGCGAGCCCGGCTGGGAGGCCGTCGCCGACTTCGCCCTCGACTGGGCACTGAGCCCGCGCGCCGGAGTCCTCGACGCCACGCCCGGCGAAACCCGCTGACCGGACCCGGCACAACCGGCCTGGAAGGAGACACCCCATGTCGAAAACGGTGGCCGACGGCCTGTGGGAGATGCTGGTCAGCGCGGGCGTACGACGCTGCTACGGCATCGTCGGCGACGCACTGAACCCGGTCGTCGACGCGATGCGCCGCAACGGCCAGGTCGACTTCGTGCACGTGCGCAACGAGGAGTTCGGCGTCTTCGCCGCGATCGCCGAGGCGAAACTGACGGGGCATCCGGTAGCCGTGTGCGGGACGGCAGGCCCAGGAGTGGCCCACCTGATCAACGGCATGCTGGACGCCCTGAAGGAGAAGGTGCCCGTCATCGTCCTGGCCGGCGACACCGAGACCGGCCTGATGGACAGCGAGACCGTCGAGGAGCTGAACCCGTACCGGTTCTTCGCGTCCGCGGCGGTCTACGTGGGCCGGCTGGTCAATCCCGGCCAGCTGCGCACCGTCGTCACCTCCGCGGTGACGGCCGCGGTGACCCGGGGCGGCCCCGCGGTCGTCGCACTGCCCGGTGACATCGCGGCGGCGCACGCGCCGAAGGACCGCTACGAGATCAGACTGCCCCGCCCGCTCGACGCACCGGCCGGAGCGGAGGACCTCACCGCCATGGCCGAGCTGATCAATGAATCGGCCACGGTGGCGGTCTTCGGCGGCCAGGGCTGCGCCGGGGCGCACGCGGAGGTGACGGCGCTGGCCGGAAAACTGGGCGCACCAGTCGGCTACTCCCTCAAGGGCAAGCAGTTCCTCGAACACGACAACGCGAACGCGGTCGGGATGACCGGTCTCCTCGGCTACGGCGGCTGCCATCACGCGCTCCAGCACGCGGACGTGCTGCTGATGCTCGGCACCGACTTCCCGTTCAGCAGTTTCCTGCCGCACGGCGGGACCAGGATCATCCAGGTGGACCACGACCCGGAACGGCTCGGCCGGCGCGTACCGGTGGACCTGGCCGTCACGGGCGACGTACGGGCCACCGTGGCCGGACTCCTGCCACTGGTCGAGCCGAAACCCGACAGCAGGTTCCTCGCCCACTGCGTGGAGGAGACCGAACGGTTCCACCGCAGGATGCGCCACTACACGGACAAAGGCCCGCGCATCAAACCCATCAGGCCGGAGTACCTCGCCACGGTCCTCAGCGACCTCGCCGCCGACGACGCGCTGTTCTTCGCCGACACCGGCACCCCTGTCATCTGGGCGGCCCGGCACATCAGGTACGGGCCGAAGCGGCGGCTGTTCGGATCCTTCTCCTGGGCGTCGATGGCCACCGCCTCGCCCGGCGCGTTCGGGGCCCAACTCGCCTTCCCCGGACGGCAGACGATCGCCCTGTGCGGCGACGGCGGATTCACCATGCTCGCACTCGGCGACCTGCTCACGGAGGTACAGCGCCGACTGCCCGTCGTCCACATCGTGCTGAACAACAGCGGCCTGGACTTCGTCAAGATCGAGCAACAGGAGGCCGGCTTCGTCCCGTTCGGGACCGACTTCGCCAACCCGGACTTCGCCGCCGTCGCCGAGGCCATGGGTGCCAAGGGCATCCGCATCGAAGACCCCGGTGACGTCGCGGACGGCCTCGCGGCCGCGCTGGCCCACACCGGCGGCCCGGTCGTCGTCGACGTCCTCGTCGACCCCTACGCCCTCGCCGTCCCAGCCCACGTCCCGGCCGGCACAGCCGCGGGCTTCACACTCAGCGCGGCACGGCAGATCCTCGCCGGCCGCCTCGACGACGTCATCGACACCGCCACGCACAACGCCCGGACCGTCTGAACGACCGCCCAGCCGACGGAGGAAGACGCACCATGACAGACACCCACGACTCCCCACCGGACGCACCGCACGCACCGGACGCACCGCACGCACCGGACGCACCGGACGCACCGGACGCACAGGACGCGACGCCCGGCGGCTGGCGCGAGATCTACCACGGCGGCTCCCCGGAGACCGAAGAGGCCCACTTCCGTGACCTGGCGGACGTCGTCGTCGCCGTCCAGCGGACGAACAAACGAAAATCCGGCTCGCAGGTCTCCCGCCGCACGTTCCACGCCAAGATCGTCGTCGGCGTGGACAACGCCGAACTCGCCTTCCGGACCGATCTGCCCGCCGACCTGTGGGCCGGAGACTCACCGCCGGAGCCCGGCTGCCGGCCGTCGTCCGGCTGTCCAACGCCAGCGGCACCGTCCGGCCCGACGCCAGCCCCGACCTCCGCGGCGCGGCACTGAAGCTGACCCTCCCCGGCGGCGGCGAACACGACCTCCTCATGACCAGCTACCCGGTCTCCCACGCCCGCGACGCCACCCAGTTCGTGGAGATCGCCAGGATCGGCGCCGGTCCCAAACCCCTGGTCCTGCCGCGGATGTTGGCCAAACTGGGCCCTTCGGAGACCGCCCGCGTTCTCCGCAATCTCAGGCAGGCCAACCGTCCCTCGCCCGGCCTGGCCCTGGAGTCCTACTGGAGCCGCGGCGCCGTCCTGTGGGGCGCCACCGGACCCGTCAGGTTCCGCCTCAGCCCACTCGGCCCACTCAGTCCACTCGACGGTCCTGTCCCGGCGTCGACCCCGCCGCCGGCCTCGGCCGACGGTCTCCAGACCGACTTCGCCGCCCGGCTGACCGATTCGTCGGTCCGGTTCGCTTTGCACATCCAGAAGTACGTCAGCGAGAGGCTGACACCGATCGAGGACGGGGCGGTCGAGTGGAAGGAAACCGACTCGCCCTGGCTCGACGTCGCCACCCTGACGATCCCCGCCCAGAACACCCTCGACGCGAAGGGCCGGGCCACCCGCGACCAGGTCGACACCCTCGCCTTCAACCCCTGGCACGCCCCGGCGGAGTTCCGCCCCCTCGGCAACCTCAACCGCGCCCGCCGCACGGTCTACGCGGCCAGCGCCAGGGAGTGGCACGCCCGCTAGCGACCACGCAGAGTCCCGCCCCGCCCTCCTCCATACGCCGGTCGACGGCAGGGGGCGGCCCGGATCACCCATGGGGGCCGGCCCGGCCGGACACACAGCCGCGACTCGGCCGCCGGTACGAGGAGAGAACCCGGCCGCCACCGGAGAACCGGAAGCAGCCCCGGATCCGGACCGCCTTCGACACCGACGGGCGGGCAGTCGAGGTCCGCGGCACGGTCATGGGGCCGGACGCCTACGTGCTGTCGTACCAGCTCCCGGATGGGCGGGCGTGTGGTGCTAGGCGTTGGGCTGATCCGTGGCTTCAACTACCGGGGCGCCGAACATGGCGCCGATGTTGTTCCACATGAAGCCGTCCTGCCAGTTCGGCTTGTCGTCCGCCCAGCCGAGGAGGGCCTGACGGGCCTTCTCCTGGGAAGCGGTCAGGGTCTGGTAGTGCTCTGCGGGGACACCGTCCCGGTACTCCAGTTGGTAGGTGTTGTTGTCGCGGAACAGCACCTGGATGTACCAGTCGCCCTCGCGGTCCTCGTCCCGTCGTTCCAGGATCAGGTGGTCGCCCTGTCCCAGGTTCGCGAGCATCGTGCCCATCGTCGGCTTGGAGGGGCGCTTCACCGCGTGCCCACGAACGTTCGTCGCAATCAGCATGGACGGAGCATGGCGGAAGGGTCTGACAGCGGTGGTTCCCAGGAAGCCTCCGTGGCTGTCCCGTGTAGTCCGTGCGGCGTTCTTCCGATCTCGCACGTCCTGACTCGACGAGATCACCCGCCGTCTGGAGTAGTTCGCCGCTTCTGGCCGCGATGGTCACGTCTTCGTCGGGCCACAGGGCGGGCAGCTTCGCCGGAGCAACTTCTGCGACGACCGGGTCAAGGCCAGGAAGACCTCAGGCGTCACGACTGAGCCGCACTTCCACGATCTACGGCCCACGGGCAATACGCTCACCCCAGCGGCCGGGGCAAGCACGCGCAAGCTGATGCCCCGCATGGGCCCGCCGATCAGCTCGGGATCATGATCCGCGACCGTGAGCGAGGAGCCTCCAGCTACGAGATGTGACATCCGCATGGCACTAGTGGCACGCCCCCGAACACGACGAAGGGCCGACCAGGGAGGAAAAACCTCCCCTGAACCGACCCTTCTGCCTGTGCCCCCGGCAGGATTCGAACCTGCGACACCCGCTTTAGGAGAGCGGTGCTCTATCCCCTGAGCTACGAAGGCGGGGTGTGACCACCGTCGAGGGCGGTCTCCGACAGCCTAGCGGATCAGCGCGCGGCGGTGGGGTGAGGCGGGGTGCTCGGGTCAGGTGGTCAGGCGTGATGAGTCGTCCTCCGTTGTCGAGCTCTGTGTGGTGCCGGTGGGGTGGAAGGTGACCGATGTGCCCGAGAAGCGGGCGGTGAGGCCGGTCTCCGTGGTGGTGATCGACCGCAGGTGCAGGCCGGTGGGGATGTTCCGGAGCTGGACGGGTTGCGCGAAGGCCTTGTCCAGGGCTGTTTCCGCTGCTGTGGACAGCGGGCCGCCCGTGACCTCGAAGTTCTTGAAGGCGATGCGGTTGCCGGACGCTGCGGAGAGGGTGGCCGTCGTGGTCACGCTGGTGCCGAAGGGGAGGGGGACGGTCGCCTTGAGCCGGTCGGGGCGGCTGCCCCGGGAGACCGACAGGCCGAGGGTGTCGGAGACGTCCGCGTAGGTGAGGAGGGCGGTCGCCCGGGCCGAGCGGGCCTGGGCCTGTTGGGCGTCGTCGGACTTCGTCAATCCCGTGAGGTGCAGGGAGAGTTCGCTCACGGGCAGGGCGCCCGTCGTGTCGTCGGCGGGGATGTCGTGGGCGGTGATGTCCACGTCCCGCAGCCGGCCGGCGGCGATCTGGGTCAGGACCGGGAAGCCGTGCACATGGACCTCGGGCGGCAGGGGGGTGCGCATGCCCTGCTGGAACGCCTTCGCCGCGCGTGACTCCACCTGCACGGCCATGAAGCGGTCGACGGCGACGGGTACCAGGACGAGGAGGAGCAGGAGGGCGACGGCGATGACGGCCGGGCGTCGGTTCTTGCGGGCGACGGGCAGTCCGTGTGCGGTGTGGTGGGGGGAGTGCGGCTCGTAGGGCTCATACGGCTCGTAGGGCTCGTAGGGCTCGTAGGGCTCGTACGGGTGGGGCTGGTGCATGGGGGTCCTTCGGTGGGGTCAGCGGGGGGAGCGGGTCGGGGCGAGGGTGTGGTGGAGGCGGTGGACCGTGGTGGTGGCCAGGTCGTTGTCGACGCCGGCGGCGATCAGGGCGGTGGTGGCGGCGGTGGGGCCGTCGTCGGTCCAGGCGTGCGCGTTGGCGGTCTCCAGGAGGGACAGCAGGTAGGCCTCCAGGGCCCGGCTGAGCGGGGCGGGCGGGACGGTGGTCTGGAAGACGCCCTGCCGCTGGCCCTCCGCGAGGATCCCGGCGACCGCGGTGCGAGCCGGGGCGAGGACCTCGTCGACGCGGTGGGCGCCCAGGTCCTGGCGGGCCAGGTTCACGAGCACGCGGTAACGGTCGGCCGCCGGCCACAGCGTGAGGACGAAGCGGGCCAGGGCGGTCGCCGCGTCGGGGGACGGGGTGCGGGTGGCCTCGCTCGCGAGCCGGACCGCCTCGGCGGCGTCCGCGGCGAGCCCCTCGACGAGTGCGGCCCGGCCCGTGAAGTGGACGTAGACGGTCCGTCGGGCCACCCCGGCGGCCTTCGCGATGTCAGCGAGGGTGCAGTCGGGATCGCGGCCGAGTTCGCGGCGGGCCGCTTCCAGGATGCGGGCGCGGGTGTGTGCCGGGGCGCGAGTCGAGGTGTGGGCCGGGGTGTGGGCCGGGGGGTGGGTCGGGGTGTGGGCCTCGGTGTGTGTGCGGATGTGTGTGCGGGTGGTCACGGTGACACCTCCGAGCCGGGGAGAGGGGGGCGGGCTGAGGCTCGGTCGATAGTTGCACACGGACGGGTAATAAACTAGCGTGCACATCAATGGGCAATTAAGTGGGTCCTGTGCCCGCCACCCAACCCCCCCGCGTCCCCTGGGAGACCCCCGTGCCGTTTCTTGCCAACACCCCCGTCGAGAAGATGCGCGAGCCGTATCCACGGCGCTGGTGGGCCCTGGCCGTGCTGTGCCTGAGCCTGCTGATCGTCGTCATGGCGAACACGTCGCTGATCGTGGCGGCGCCGGACATGACCACGGACCTGGGGCTGAGCAGCAGCGATCTGCAGTGGGTGATCGACGGGTACACCGTCCCCTACGCCGCGCTGATGCTGGTGCTCGGCTCGATCGGCGACAAGTACAGCCGGCGCGGCGCGCTCGTCCTCGGCCTGCTGGTCTTCGCCGGCGGCTCGGTCATGGGCAGCCAGGTCCACCACACCGACCTGGTCATCACCGCCCGGGCGATCATGGGCGTCGGGGCCGCCGTCGTCATGCCGGCCACGTTGTCGCTGCTCGTGGCGGTCTTCCCGAGGCATGAGCGGGCCCGGGCCATCACCGCGTGGACCGCCACGTCGGGACTGGCCATCGCGGTCGGGCCCCTGGTCGCCGGCTGGCTGCTGGAGGACCACGCCTGGGGGTCGACGTTCCTCATCAACGTCCCGATCGCCGTCGTGGCCGTCTTCGGCGCGCTGGCGCTGGTGCCGCCGTCCAGGGCGGAGAAGCCGGGCCGGATCGACTACGTCGGCGGGCTGCTGTCGATCGTGTCGGTGGGCAGCCTGGTCTACGCGACCATCGAGGGCCCGCACTTCGGCTGGGGCAGGGGCCCGGTCACCGCGGCCGTCGTGGCGGGCGTCGGCCTGGTGGCGTTCGTGGGCTGGGAGCTGCGGCATCCGCACCCGATGCTGGACGTGCGGAAGTTCGGCCTGCGCCCGTTCTCCGGGTCGATGCTCGCGGTGCTGTTCTTCTTCTTCGGCACGTTCGGCGCGATCTACTACGCCACCCAGTTCCTGCAGTTCGTCCTCGGCTACAGCGCGCTGGAGACCGGCGTACGACTGCTGCCGCTGGCCGGGGCCGTCTTTGTCGGCGCCGCGATCACCGGGCGGCTGACGCCGAAGCTGGGCGTGAAGCCGATGGTGGTGGCCGGCATGGCGATCGGCACCGTCGCCGTCTTCCTGCTCACGCGGATCGACAAGGGCTCCGTCTACACCGACTTCCTGCCGACGATGACGATGCTCGGCTTCGCGATCGGCCTCAGCGTCTCTCCGGCGACCGACACCATCATGGGCTCCTTCCCCGAGTCGGAGCTGGGGGTGGGCGGCGGCGCCAACGACACCGCCCTCGAACTCGGCGGCTCGCTCGGCATCGCGATCCTCGGCTCGCTGCTCGGCACCGCCTACCGCGACAAGCTGACCGGCCTGGCCGGCGGCCACCTCCCGGCCGCCGCGCTGGACACCGCCAAGGACTCGGTCGGCGGCGGGATCGCGGTGGCCGAACAGGTCGCGAAGACCCCGACCGCCGGGGGGCCGCAACAGGCCCAGGCGCAGGCCCAGGCGCTGCTGGACGCCGTCCACGAGGCGTTCGCCCACGGTGTCGCGCGGACCAGCCTGATCGGCGGGATCATCATGGCCGCCGGGACGATGATCGTGCTCGCCGTACTTCCCGGCCGCCGCGGCGAGACCGAGCAGGCGGAGGAGACCGAAGACCGGCAGAAGGAGCAGGCGGGCGTCGCCTGAGGTGAGCCGGGCGGGCATCCCCGGACGGACCGTGCCCGAGCGGCGCACAACCCCGGACGGACCGTGCCCGAGCGGCGCACAACCCCGGACGGACCGTGCCTGAGCGGCGCACGGTCCCGGACGGTGCCGGGAGGGACGCCCGGCACCGTCCGCCCCTGCTCCGGAGTCCCGGGCGTCTCGGGAGTCCCCAATACCCCCAATACCCCCAATACCCCCAATACCCCCGGTGCCCCGCTGCCCCCGGAGTCTCAGGACAGCGGAACGTGCGTGAAGCGGGACGCGATGTGGAGGTCGTCCTGGACCTGGGCCGCCGTGGCGTGCAGGGCGGGCAGTACGTCGCTCACGCACTCCGCCAGGGTGCGGCGGGCCGCGTGGGTGGCCACGTTCAGGGCGGCTACCGGGCGGCCCGCCCGGTCCCGTACCGGTACCGCGATCGAGCGCAGGCCCGACTCCAGCTCCTCGTCCGCCAGGGCGTACCCGCCCGGCTCGGCGAGGCCCAGCAGGGCCCGGCCGAGCGCCGTGGGGCTCGCCGGCAGGCGGGTGCCCACGGTGATGTCCACGGTCAGGACGCGGCTCGCGGCCGCCACCGCGACGTACTGGATCTCCGCCGGACCGGTCCCCGGGACGCTCGGGACCAGAACCGCCAGTGCCGTCGGCTCGTCGAGGCGGTCCGCGAGGGCGCGCAGCCGGGGGGCCGCCAGGCGGGAGAGGGTGGTGCGGGACAGCGGCGGGTAGCCCAGGGACAGCACCCGGGGAGTGAGGGTGAACTCGCGGCCCTCCGCGGTCACCAGGCCCAGGTGCTCGTACGTGATCAGGGCCCGCCGGGCCGTCGCCCGGGCCAGTCCCGTCGCCTTCGCCACGTCGGTCAGGGTCAGCGCCGAGCGGCCCTCGCCGAAGGCGGTGAGGACCGTCAGACCCCGGGCCAGCGATTCCACGAAGTCGCGGCCGAGTTCGTGCTTCGAGGCGGTGGTCCAGACGGCGAGGCCGGAGGGCGGCGGGCCCGGTTCCGCGGGCCGGGCCCCGTCCTCGCGCAGCTCCGCCTCCATCGCCGTCACCGCCGTACGCAGCCGGGGGAGCAGGGTCTCGCGCAGGTCGGCCGCCGTGTGGCGGCTGGTGTGGCTGACGACGCTCGCCACGCACGCGACCCGTCCGGTCCCCGGGTCGCGCACCGGGACGGACACCGCGACCAGGCCCGGTTCGACCAGCTGGTCGTCCAGGGCCCAGCCGCCGCGCCGGGCCTCCGCGGTCCGCGCCTCGAAGTCGTCGGCGGCGGCCGGGTTCCGGGGCGGTACGGCGGGGAAGCCCGCGTCCGTCGGGTCCGCGGCGCGCCGTGCCCGCCAGTCCGCCCACTCCCGCTCCGTCCACCCGGCCGCGAACAACGGGCCGGGGGCGGTGCGTTCGGCCGGCAGCAGGTCTCCGATGCGGAAGCTGACGGACATCGCGCGGCGCCGGGTCGCCTGGTGGATGAACCGGATGCCGTCCCGGTCGGCGACCGCGAGGGAGACGGACTCGTCGAGTTCGTCGGCGAGCGCGTCGGCGTGCCCGTCCAGCAGCACGGGCAGGCGCAGGGCGGCCAGGTAGGCGTTGCCCAGCTCCATCACCCGGGGGGTGAGCACCGCGTCCCGGCCGTCCTGGCGGAGGTGTCCCATGCGGGCGAGGGTCGCGGTGATGCGGTCCACCGTGGAGCGGGCGAGGCCGGTGCGCCGTTCCAGCGCGCTCGCGCTCAGCGTCCCGCCCGCCTCGGTCAGCGCCTCCAGCACCGCCACGCCCCGGATCAACGGCGTCACCGCCTCGGCGGGCGGCTCGTGCGTCACGGGGGAGGAGGACAAAGGGGCGGTCATCTACTCTCCGGCTCCGATACGACGGTTTGCGCGATTCCGGTGATCCCAGCGATTCCGGTGATCCCCGTGATCCCGGCGATCCCGTGATTCCGGTAGTCCCGTGACTCCCGCGATCTCCGCGATCTCCGTGATCCCAGCAGCGCACGCCTACCGTAAACCGTGCCCCACCTGCCCGGTGCCGGGTCCGGCAGCCCGCCCGGAGCCGCTTGCCTCCGCGTCGCTTACCTCCGCGTCACCCGCACCCGGTAGTTCCCGTCCCCGTCCACCCCCGTCACCAGCACCTCGATCCCGTGCGCCGGGTCCTTGAAGCTCTCGCCCGCCCCGAACGGGGCGTCGGAGAGTTCCGCCTGGACGTTGGGGCTGCGGGTGCAGCCGCCGCTGTCGCGGTGGGCGTCGTACACCTTGATCGGTCCGCGGCCGGTGTCGACGTTCGCGTCGACCTTGTAGATGAGGACGCCCGGGCGGCAGACCTCCTCGTCGTTGCCGCCCGTGGTGCGGACCTCCAGGGCGTAGCCGGTGCGGGCGTCCACGGGGACGAAGACCAGTTTCCGGCCGCCGGGGCGGGAGAGCGGAGTCAGCGTGTACTCGGTGCCGCCGCGGGCCGACGCGCAGCTGACCTGGTCGGGGTCGAGCCAGCCCAGCTTCCACTTGTGCCAGGCGAGGAGGTCGTTGTCGGCGCCCCAGTCCTCGCTCATGATGTCCCAGTGCCCGACCGCGCCCCCGCCCTCCTGGGTGTAGAGGTCGGGCAGGCCGAAGACGTGGCCGTTCTCGTGGGGGAGGACCCGGTAGCCGGTGCGGGCGTAGGAGCCGGAGCCGTCGTCCTGGCGGGAGTAGACGAAGGAGGCGTTGGCGACCGGCGTGCCGTCGGCGACCGGGGCGTCGCCGTTGCCCGCGAACGTCACCGACAGCACGGTGTCCAGGGCGGAGGGGCCGGCGTTCGGGGTGACCAGGATGTTCAGGAGGTCGTACGACCGGAAGTCCACGTCCGGGTCGGCGGCGGCCACGATGTCCTGGACCAGCTGCCGGTAGCCGGGGTCGAAGGGCGCGCCGCGCTCTATGCCGTAGGCGCTGAACGGCTTCGGCATCCGCAGCCAGTGGTCGATCGGCGCGGCGGGCTGGTAGTCGAGCTTGCCGTAGGAGGCGGTGCGGAACCAGTCCTGGGTCTGCGGGAAGAACTCGTGGTAGCGGTCGAGCGCGCTGCCCTGGCCGGGCGCGTCGGGGAAGTCGACCATCAGGGTGAGGGCGTGCACGGTGCCGGTGGAGCGGGAGTAGCCGGCGGGGGTGGGGATGCCCTCGGTCATCTGGATCTCGTGGCCGCCGCTGATCATGCAGGGGCCGTAGACGGAGGAGCGGGCCAGCGCGATCGGGCCGGCGCCGGCCGGCGTGGGGGCCGCCGTGAAGCGCCCGGTGCCCGCCGAGGTGCCGACCGCGAGGATCAGCGCGGCCACGGCGGCGAGGCAGACCGCACGGCGGGGGCGTATGCGGCGGCCCGGCCGTATCGCGCGACCCCGATCCCTGCCCCGGCCGCGCCCGCGATCGCGGCCAGGGCCCGGCGCCGAGCGACGGAACGACGGCGTACGGCGGCGCGGCGGGGCAGATCGGCTCGTGCGGTCAGCGCGGTCAGCGCGGTCAGCGCGGTCAGCGCGGTCAGCGAGGCCAGCGAGGCCAGTGCGGTCAGCGCGGTCAGTGAGATCCGTGCGGTCAGTAAGATCCGTGAGGTCCGAAGAGTCCGTGAGCTCCGTCAGGCTCGTAGGGTCTGTGAGGCTCGTAGGGTCCGTGAGGCTCGTAGGGTCCGTCAGGCTCGTGGGTTTGCGCAGGCGGGCGGGCATCCGCAGGCGGGCGGATATACGGCGGCTGGGCTGCGGCTGCATGCACGGACCTTTCGCGCCACGGCAGCCGCCGGTCTCCGGCTGCACCCTCTGGATCACCCTGTGTCGGCGGGGCGGCGGGCGCGCGCTGGAGGGGCCGATCGTGGGATTCACCGGCGCGGGACGGCGCGACCCGACGGTGTGACTCAGGTCACGTGAAATTCGGAGAAGACGTGGAAATAACCGGGGACCGTCTCCCCGTTTAGACCTGTGTCCGCGCGAAACGGGGAACGCCTCCCCGGATCGCGGAAACCGACAGACCAGGAGTACGCCGTGCAGACCGCGACCGCTGTCCCCGCCGTGCGCAAGGCACCCCGGCCCCGCGCCGACGCCCTGCGCAACCGGGAGCGGATCGTCGCCGCCGCCCGCGAGATGTTCACCGAGTACGGCCCCGACGTGCCGCTCGACGACATCGCCCGCCGGGCCGGCGTCGGCAACGCGACGGTGTACCGCAACTTCCCCGACCGCGACGCGCTCGTCCGCGAGGTCGTCTGCTCCGTGATGGACCGGACGTCGGAGGCGGCCGAGCTGGCGCTCGCGGAGACCGGGGACGCCTTCGGGGCGCTGGAGCGCTTCGTGCACATCTCCGCCGACGAGCGGGTCAGCGCGCTGTGCCCGATGGTCTCCAGCACCTTCGACCAGAACCACCCCGACCTGGAAGCGGCGCGTCAGCGGTGCGAGCAGCTCATCGAGCAGCTCATGGACCGCGCCAAGGCGGCCGGGCAGCTCCGTCCGGACGTGGGAGTCGGCGACGTGATGATCGCCGTGGCCCAGCTCAGCAGGCCCCCGTTCGGCACCGACTGCCTGGTCGGCGACCGCTTCGTCCACCGTCATCTGCAGCTGTTCCTGGACGGGCTGCGGGCCCCGGCCCGCTCCGCCCTGCCGGGCACGGCGGTGACCATGGAGGACCTGCGCCAGGCCTGAACGACCGAGAGCGACAGCACAGTCCCTTAGGGGCCGATCAGTTACCGACCGAGCAGCGGTCTCACCTCATGCGGCCCTTCACCGATTCGTCCTTCCGTCACCAAGATCCGTTTTTCCGTCACGAACCATCGACTTTCCGTCACGAAGTCACGAAGTGGGTACCCCCATGTCTGAAACAGCCGCCAAGGCTCCCGGCACACCGGCACCGTCCGGTGATGCCAACCGCTGGAAAGCGCTCGTCTTCATCGCGCTCGCCCAGCTGATGGTCGTCCTCGACGCCACCATCGTGAACATCGCGCTGCCCTCCGCCCAGACCGACCTGGGCATCTCCGACGGCAACCGGCAGTGGGTCGTCACGGCCTACGCCCTCGCCTTCGGCGGTCTCCTCCTCTTCGGCGGCCGGATCGCCGACCTGTGGGGCCGCAAGCGGGCCTTCGTCATAGGCCTGACCGGCTTCGCCGCCGCCTCCGCGCTCGGCGGCGCCGCGACCAGCGGCGCGATGATGTTCGGCGCCCGTGCCCTCCAGGGCGTCTTCGGTGCCATGCTCGCCCCGGCCGCGCTCTCCCTGCTCGCCGTGATGTTCACGGACGCCAAGGAGCGCGCCAAGGCCTTCGGCATCTACGGCGCGATCGCCGGTGGCGGCGGCGCCGTCGGCTTCATCCTCGGCGGCGTGCTCACCGAGTACCTGGACTGGCGCTGGACGTTCTTCGTGAACATCCCGTTCGCCGTCGTCGCCGCGCTCGGCGCGTACTTCGTCATCCGGGAGCCGGAGGGCGGCCGCAACCGCAACCCGCTCGACATCCCCGGCGTGCTCCTGTCCACCCTCGGCCTGGTCTCGCTGGTGTACGGCTTCACCCGCGCCGAGACCGACGGCTGGAGCGACGCCACCACCATCGGCCTGTTCGTCGCCTCCGCGGTGCTGCTGATCGCGTTCGTCGTCACCGAGATGCGGATCAAGAGCCCGCTGCTGCCGCTGCGCGTGGTCCTGGACCGCAACCGCGGTGGTATCTACCTCTCCCTCGGCATCGCGGTCATCGCGATGTTCGGCACCTTCCTCTTCCTGACCTACTACCTCCAGGTCATCAAGGGCTTCTCGCCGATCAAGACCGGCTTCGCCTTCCTGCCGATGATCGCGGGCATGATGGTCGGCTCCACCCAGATCGGTGCCCGGCTGATGACCCGGGTCCCGGCCCGGACCCTGATGGGCCCCGGCTTCCTGGTCGCCGCGGGCGGCATGCTGGTCATGACCCAGATGGAGATCGGCTCGTCGTACGCCTCGACGATCCTGCCGGCGATGCTGCTGCTCGGTCTCGGCATGGGTACGGCGTTCATGCCGGCCATGTCCCTGGCCACGCTCGGCGTCGAGCCCCGGGACGCCGGTGTCGCCTCCGCGATGGTCAACACCTCGCAGCAGGTGGGCGGCGCGATCGGCACCGCCCTGCTGAACACGATCGCCGCCTCCGCGACGACGGCGTACATCAAGGATCACATCGCGACCGCGACCTCCAAGTCGCAGCAGCAGCTGGTCCAGATGGAGGGCGCGGTGCACGGCTACGCCAACGCGATCTGGGTCGCCGTCGGCATGCTGGTGCTGGCCGCGGTGATCGTGGTGACCCTGGTCAACGCCGGCAAGCCGGACACCACCACGGTGGCCTCCGGCGAGGGCGCCGAGGACGAGGTGGCGGTCCCGGTGGTCGCCCACTGAGCCTCTGAGCGCGACCGGTGACCGGAGACGGGCGACCGGCCGCAGGACCGACCTAGGGGTACCCGCACGCGGACCTGTCCCTGAGCTCCTCAGCGGAGCCAGGGCAGGTCCGCGCCCGCTTCGTTGGGCTGCAGGCCCTCGGCGACGATCTGCATGATCTCGCCGAGGGCCTGCTGCTGTTCCGGCGTCAGCCGCTCGAACAGTGCCTGCCGTACGGCGGTCACGTGGCCCGGCGCGGTGCGCCGCAGCACCTCGGTGCCCTCGTCGGTCAGGACGGCGAACTGGCCCCGCTTGTCCGAGGGGCAGTCCTCCCGCCGTACCCAGCCGTTCTTCTCCAGACGGGCGACGGCGTGCGAGAGCCGGGACCGGGTGATCTTGGCCTTCATCGCCAGCTCGGTCATCCGCAGCCGCCGCCCGGGGGCTTCGGCGAGCCCGACGAGCAGGCCGTAGTAGATGTGCGGCATCCCCGCGTCACGCTGCAGCTGACGGTCCAGATGGTCCTCCAGCAGGGTCGTGGCGTGCAGGTACGAGCGCCAGACGCGCTGTTCGTGGTCGGTGAGCCAGCGGCTCTGCGTGGTGGCGGATCCGGATGCCGTAGTCATGGGTCCCACTGTACGAGCCCTCTCCTTGAAACTTAAACAAGTGGCGCGTAAGGTGGTGCGCAGAAAGCTTGAGAGTTAAAACAGCAAGCCGCACAGTAATGGGGGCCGGGAAGGCAGCCCGGCGCCCGGAGGGAGCCGCCGCCATGTCCGCCGCCGCACCGGAGCGCATGCCCGCCCTCTACCTGAGCCACGGCGCGCCGCCGCTCGCCGACGACCCCGTCTGGCCCGGCGAACTCGCCGCCTGGAGCGCCGGCCTGCCCCGTCCCAAGGCGATCCTGATGGTCTCCGCCCACTGGGAGGAGGCCCCCCTCGCGCTCGGCGCCGTGCGGACCGTCCCCCTCGTCTACGACTTCTGGGGCTTCCCCGAGCACTACTACCAGGTGCGGTACGCGGCCCCCGGCGCGCCCGAGCTGGCCGAGTCCGTGCGCAAGCTGCTGCGCGCCCCCGGCACCCCCGTCCAGGACATCCCGGAGCGCGGTCTCGACCACGGCGCCTACGTGCCCCTGGTGGAGATGTTCCCGGCCGCGGACATCCCCGTGCTGCAGATCTCCATGCCCACCCTCGACCCGGTCCGCCTGATGGAGATCGGCCGCCGGCTCGCCCCGCTGCGCGACGAGGGCGTGCTGATCGTCGGCTCCGGCTTCTTCACCCACAACCTGGCCGCGCTGCGCCACCTCGGCAGCGGCGTGCCGACCTGGTCCTCCGAGTTCGACGACTGGGGGCACCGGGCGCTGGAGAACCGCGACTGGGACGCCCTGCTCGACTTCCTCGACAAGGCCCCGGCCGGCCGCTACGCCCACCCGCGCACCGAGCACTTCGCCCCGCTCTTCGTCACCATGGGCGCGGCGGAGGCGGGCGGCGAGCTGGACGCGCAGCAGTCGGTGATCGACGGGTTCTGGATGGGAATGGCGAAGCGGTCGGTGCAGTTCGGCTGAACAGCCCCGGCGGTGGCCTACAGGGGCTTCTCGTACCAGGCCACGTCCCAGTAGCGGCCGAACTTGCGGCCCACCTCCCGGTACGTGCCGACGTACCGGAAACCGAAGCGCTCGTGCAGCCGGGTGGACGCCTCGTTCGGCTGCGCGATGCCCGCGTAGGCGCGGTGCAGGTCCTCGCCCGCGAGTGCCTCGAAGAGAGCCTTGTAGAGAAGCGTGCCGACACCGCGCCGTCCGGCGGCCGGGGCGACGTACACGGTGGTCTCCACGGAGGTCGCGTAGGCCGGTTTCCCTCGGTAGGGGCTCGATGTGGCGTACCCGAGAATCTCCTGTGAGTCCGCTGACGTGGCAACCATCAGGCGGTACGGGCCGTCTTCCGGGTGGGAGAGCAGCCACGGACGACGCTCTTCCGGCGTGAAGACCACCGTGTCGAATGTGATGGACGTCTCACGAACGTAGTGATTGTAGATCTCCGTGAGGGCTTCGAGGTCCCCCTCGGCTCCCGGTCTGACCTGCACCTCTGTACGTTCCGACGGCACCTCGCCTCCTCACGTGGTCGCACAGGGTACTGCATGATCAGAAAATTCGGGGGGAGGCATGGGAATTCTGTCCGGATTCCAGTCGTTGTTTCCATCAGATGCCGGGCACTCGACGACAGTCCGAGGAGTTCCAGAAGTGGGGTTCCGGGGCACTGGAGTCCGGGCGCCGAGCATCCGCTGAAGGACCGAGAAGAACCGACAGGACCACCCCGCCCGCCCACCATCGCAAGGGAGCACGCATGGCAACCCGTGCCGTCGCCCGTCGTCAGTCCGCCGCCACCGGCGAGACGGCCGACTCGGCAAGCAGTGTTCGCGCCCATGGCGTTCGCGGCCATGGCGGCGAGATCGCCGACCGCGATCTGGTCGGCATGTACCTCGACGAGATCGCGCGCACGCCGCTCCTCGACGCCGCCAAGGAAGTCGAGCTGTCCCAGACCATAGAGGCGGGTGTGTTCGCGCAACAGGTCCTCGACGGCGAGGAGGAGTCCGCGTCCGACGCCACCCGCGAGGAACTGGAGGCGCTCGTCGCCGCCGGCGAGCGGGCGAAGGACGTCTTCATCCGCTCCAACCTCCGCCTGGTCGTGGCCGTCGCCCGTCGCTACCCGCGCAGCGGCCTGCCCCTCCTCGACCTGATCCAGGAGGGCAACGCCGGTCTGGTGCGCGCCGTCGAGAAGTTCGACTACCGCAAGGGCTTCAAGTTCTCGACGTACGCCACCTGGTGGATCCGCCAGGCGATCACCCGCTCCATCGCCGACCAGTCCCGGACCATCCGGCTCCCCGTCCACCTGGTGGAGGAGCTCGGCCGGATCCGCCGCGTCCAGCGCGAGTTCAACCGGGAGAACGGCCGCGAACCGGAGCCCGCCGAGATCGCCGCCGAACTCGGCTCCACCCCGGAGCGCGTGGTCGACGTGCTGGACTGGGCCCGTGACCCGGTCTCGCTGAACATGGCGGTGGACGACGACGGCGACACCCAGTTCGGCGACCTCCTGGAGGACACGTCGGCGGTCAGCCCCGAGCAGTCCGTCCTGACCCTCCTGCGCAGCGAGGAACTGGACGACCTGATCGGCCGTCTGGACCAGCGCACGGCCTCGATCATCAAGATGCGGTACGGCATCGAGGACGGGCGCGAGCGCACGCTGACCGAGGTCGGCAAGGAGCACGGCCTGACCCGTGAGCGCATCCGCCAGATCGAGAAGCACGCGCTGCTGGAGCTGAAGAAGCTGGCCCGCTCCACCGGGTTCGAGCCGGCGGCGTAAGGGGTTGTGAGGGGACAGGGGGTTCGCCCGAGTGGGGCTCGCGTGACCGGTGCGCGCGAGACTCCACTCACGCCGGGCGCGTGCGCCGGGTGGCGAAAGACGGCGCAAACATGGCGCGGTACCGCCGCTTCGGGGCTCCGCGTGTAGGGAACAACCATCCAGGGCCGGGGAGTCGGGGTCCAGGGCGGACCACTCCCCGCGGGGCCGACCGCTCCTGACGGGGCTTCGGCCGCCGAGGAGCCGAGCCGCGAAGTGCATGACGCCCCCGACACCGCCACGCCCTGACGACAAGCCACGTCCCGACGCACCATCCCCCCGGCGCCGGGACTCTCCCAGAGCCGGGCTTCGGCGCCCATCCCCCCCGGGTGCCGGAGCCCGGCTCCACCTCTGCGCGGGGGCGGTCCGCCAGGGCGGCGGTCCGCCAGGGCGGCGGTCCGCGTTTGCCCGGACCCGATGCTCCCCGGCATGCTGAAACGGTGGTTCACCCCGTACCTGAACCACGGGGTGAACCACCGGATGGCAGATTCTGCCACATGGGCATAGCCTGCCGAGGTGAGCACCCCCAGCACCGTCGGCAACACCCCCACGCAGGATCCCGCCCACCTCTCCCTCACGGAACGGCGCAAGGCGGAGACCCGCATGGAGATCGCCCGGGCGGCCGCGGGCCTCTTCGTACGGCGGGGGCTGCGGGCCACCCGCGCCGAGGACATCGCACACGCCGCGGGCATCGCGCCCCGCACGTTCTACCGCTACTTCGCGACGAAGGAGGAGGCGGTCGCCCCGCTCTACGCGGCGGGCGCCCGCCGCTGGGCGGAGGCGGTACGGTCCGCCCCCGCGTCCCTCTCCGTCCCCGAGGCGCTCGAACACGCCGTCCGCCACACCCTGACCCCCGGAGAAGGGGTGTCCACGGCCTCCTGGGAATGGGTCCGCACCCTGATCCACCTGGCCGACACCAGCCCGGCCCTGCGCAAGGTGTGGGCGGAGGTGTGCCAGTCCTCGGACCGGCTCCTGATGTCGATCCTCGCGGAACGGACGTCGGCTCCCGTCGACAACGTTGCCCCGCCGGCCCACCTCCGCTTCGCCGCGGCGGTGGCCGGCGCGGCGGTGAGAGTGGCGGTCGAATCCTGGGCAGCGGGCACAGCCGCCCCCACGGGGCCGGAGGGTCCGGCGGCCCTGGCCCTGCAGAACCTGGCGGCGCTACGGGGGTTCGCGTGGGAACGCCTGGGCGCCTGAGCGCGTAATCGCGGCCGGTCGTCGGCTGCGGGTGGGTGGGGGTTGCTCGCGCAGTTCCCCGCGCCCCTAACGGGGCGCTGCCCAACCGTCTTTCACTTAGCTGCGGGCAATCGTGCCGCAGGGCGGCACGGGTGGGCGCTGGGGTCCCCCCGGCCGAAGGCTGGGGGAGGCACCGTGCCAGCGCCGGTAAGCGTCCCCCCCCCGCCGCCCCCACCCGCACCCCTCACCCACCCCCAGCCCGACTCAGCCGGCCCCCCAACTCCCGCACGCACGCCACCAGTTCCGCAGGCTCCCGGACCACGAACTCGCACCCCACCATCGCCAACCGCACCGCCAGCCACTCCACCGGATCCCCGCTGTCCCCCCGCACCACACACCAGCCGCCGCCCCCCTCCTCTTCCACCGGCGTCCCCAGCCACCCCGGCAGCCGCGCCCCCACCTCCGCCACCGACCCGGCGAACGCGACAGCGAACCCGTACGTCTCCCGCTGCCGCTGGATGGACCGCCGCAGGTATTCCGCCGCGCTCCCCGTCGGCATCTCCCGCGGAGCGAACCGCGCCCCGGTGGCGAACGGCTCGCTCACCCGGTCGACCCGGAACGTCCGCCAGTCGTCGCGATCGAGGTCGTACGCCACCAGGTACCACCGCCGCCCCGTCGACACCAGCCGGTACGGCTCCGCCTGCCGCCGCGTCCCGCTCCCGTCCGCCGCCCGGTACGCGAACCGCAACCGCTCCCGCCCGGCGACCGCCGACGCCAGCACGGTCAGCGTCTCGGGCGCGATGATCGCCCCGTCCCCGCTGGTCAGCGGTGTGGTCGCGGCCTGGAGCGTGCTCACCCGGTGCCGCAGCCGGGCCGGCAGCACCTGTTCCAGCTTCGCCAGCGCCCGTACCGACGCCTCGTCGACGCCCGCCACGGCATGGCCCGCCCCGGCCCGCAGTCCGACGGCGATGGCGACGGCCTCCTCGTCGTCGAGCAGCAGCGGCGGCATCGCCTTCCCCGCGACCAGCCGGTACCCCCCGTCGGCCCCTTTGCTGGCCTCCACGGGATAACCCAGTTCCCGCAGCCGGTCGATGTCCCGCCGCACCGTACGCCGCGACACCCCGAGCCGGTCGGCGAGTTCACCGCCGGGCCACTCACGGGGCGTCTGGAGAAGAGACAGGAGCTGCAGCAGCCGAGCCGGGGTGTCTGTCGTCATGCACCCGAGCATGCCGCACCAGTAGGACAGGATCTGGCCTAATGCGAGCCTACGGTGCCGATATGACTTCCACGGACACAGGCGCCCTGAAGGGGCGCGGGGAACTGCGCGACCAGCCACGGACGACCGCGACCCGGCACACGACACCCACCTCCACCCCCACCCCCACCGCGCTCCCCGAGCCGCCGCCGGACCGTACCCGCTGGCTGGCCCTGGCCATCGTCATGACCGCCGCCTTCATGGACCTGGTCGACGTCACGATCGTCAACATCGCCATCCCCTCCATCCAGCGGGACGCCGGCGCCTCGTTCAGCCAGATCCAGTGGATAACCGCCGGCTACGCGCTCGCCTTCGCCGCCGGCCTGATCACCGGCGGCCGCCTCGGCGACATCCACGGCCGCAAACGGCTGTTCCTGATCGGCGTCGCGGGCTTCACCCTCGCCTCGGCCCTGTGCGGCTTCGCCGCCAACCCGGAGATGCTGGTCGCCTCCCGCATCCTGCAGGGCGGCATGGCCGCGATGATGGTCCCGCAGGTCCTGTCGATCGTGCACGCCACCTTCCCGGCCCACGAACGCGGCAAGGTCTTCGGCCTGTTCGGCGCGATCGTCGGCCTGGGCGCGGTCTCCGGCCCGCTGCTCGGCGCGCTCCTCACCGAGTGGAACCTCTTCGGCCTCGAATGGCGCCCGATCTTCCTGATCAACCTCCCGGTCGGCATCGCCGCCCTCCTCCTCGGCCGCCGCTACATCAGCGAGTCCAGGGCCCCGCGCGCGCTGCGGCTGGACCTCGTCGGCGTCGCCCTGGTCACCCTCGGCCTGCTGATGCTGCTCTACCCGCTGACCCGCGGCTGCGAGCTGGGCTGGCCGCTGTGGGGGTACGCGTCGATGGCGGGTTCGCTCGCCGTCCTCGCCGTACTCGTCGCGTACGAACGCCGCAAGGCCGCCCGCGACGGCTCCCCCCTCATCGAACCCTCCCTGTTCACGGTGAAGAGCTTCGCCGCCGGTATCGCCGTGCAGACCGTCTTCGGGGTCGCGCTCGGCATCTTCTTCCTGGTCTGGACGCTGTACATGCAGGTCGGCCTCGGCTGGACCCCGCTGCACGCCGGCCTGACCGGGGTGCCGTTCTCGATCTCCGTCTCGGTCGCGGCCGGCATGTCCGTGCAGAAACTGGTCCCACGCTTCGGCCGCAAGGTGCTCCAGGCCGGCGCCCTGCTGATGGGTCTCGGTGTCCTGATCTACATCTGGGAGTCGGACCGCTACGGCCTCGCCATCGCCTCCTGGCAGATGGCCCTGCCGCTGGTCGTGATGGGCGCGGGCATGGGCCTGATCGTCGCCCCGCTGACGGACGCGGTGCTCTCGGAGGTGCCGCGCGAGCACGCCGGTTCCGCCTCCGGCCTGATCAACACCGTGCAGCAGATGGGCAACGCGCTCGGCCTCGGCCTGGTCTCGGTGGTCTTCTACGGCGTCGTCGACGACCGGACGGCCGCGTCCCGGATCGGCCCGGCCTTCGTGGACGGCTTCCAGCACGCCCTGCTCTGGGTGGCCGCGGTGATGGCCGTGATCTTCCTCCTGATGTCCGCCCTGCCGAAGCGCCCGGCGCAGCACCTGGAGGCGGGCGACGCGGAGGCACCGCTGACCGCGCCGGAGGACGAGCCCGAACTCGTCCACTGACCACAGCCATGCGGAAGGGCCCGGCACCGGAAGGCGCCGGGCCCTTCCGCATGGGCACCGCGGAGGTGCCCTGAACAGACCGAAAGCCCGATCGTGTCCGTTTGCCGCCCGAACCTGTTTACTTTCCGGAAATCCCGGCGTAGCCTCCTCGCGAAACCACAAGTTCGGGCATCAGTCGGACGCGGTCGGACATGAGTCAGGCGTGAGTCAGGAATGAGTTCGGACAGGAACCGGACATCAGTCAGGCGTATCAGCCGGACGTATCAGCCGGACGTATCTTGGAGCGGAGGCACAGGGGCATGTACGCACCGGAGCGGCAGCAGGAGATCCTCCGGCTCGCCCGTGACGGCGGCCGGGTGGACGTCGTGTCGCTCGCCGAGGAGTTCCAGGTCACGCAGGAGACGATCCGCCGCGACCTGAAGGCCCTCGACCGCGCCGGCCTCGTCCGCCGGGTGCACGGCGGTGCCATCCCGGCCGGGCGCCTCGACTTCGAGCCGGACCTCGCCGAACGCGAGTCCACTTCGGCCGACGAGAAGGACCGCATCGCCAAGGCCGCCGTGCCGGAGCTGCCGACCGAGGGCACCCTGATCCTCGACGCCGGTTCGACGGTCGCCCGCCTCGCCGCGGCCATCCCGCTGGAGGCGTCCCTCACCGTCGTCACCCACAGCCTGCCCATCGCGGCCCGCCTCGCCGACCACCCGGGCATCCAGCTCCACCTCGTCGGAGGGCGCGTACGGCACCGTACCCGCGCCGCCGTGGACGCCTGGGCGCTGCGCGCGTACAGCGAGATCCGGGCCGACGTCCTCTTCGTGGCCGCCAACGGCTTCTCCGCCGACCAGGGCCTGACCACCCCCGACCTCGCCGAGGCCGCGGTCAAGCGGGCGGCCGTCGCCGCGGCCCGCCGGGTGGTCCTGCTCGCCGACTCCGCCAAGCACGGCCAGGAGCACTTCGCCCGCTTCGGCGACATGGGCGACGTGGACCTGCTGATCACCGACAGCGGGCTGAGCCCCGAGGACGCCGCCGCCATCGAGCGCGGCGGCACGGAAGTAGTACGAGCATGAGCAACACGAGCACCGCAAGCACCGCAAACGCCACGAGCACCACGAGCGCCACGTCCGGTACCGGCGTGATCCTCACCGTCACCCCGAACCCCTCCCTCGACCGCACCTACGAGGTCCCCGCCCTGGAGCGCGGCGAGGTCATCCGCGCCTCCGGCGAGCGCATGGACCCCGGCGGCAAGGGCGTCAACGTCTCGCGTGCCGTGGCGGCCGCCGGCCGGCGCACGGTCGCCGTGCTGCCCCTGGGCGGAGCGCCGGGCGCGCTCGTCGCCGACCTGCTCGACGCGCAGGGCATCGAGGTCGCGCCGGTGCCGGTCGCCGGAGCCACCCGCTCCAACATCGCGCTCGCCGAGTCCGACGGGGTGCTCACCAAGATCAACGCGCCCGGCCCGGAACTCTCGGCGGAGGAGCAGGAGCTTCTCCTGGAGACCGTGCGCGAGCAGTCCCGCGACGCCGACTGGATCGCCTGCTGCGGCAGCCTGCCGCGCGGGCTCGCGCCCTCCTGGTACGCCGATGTCGTCGCCCGGGCGCACGCCGGGGGCGCGCGCATCGCGCTGGACACCTCGGGGCGCGCGCTGCTCGAAGCGCTGCGCGCGCAGCCCGACGTGGTGAAGCCGAACGCCGAGGAGCTCGCGGAGGCCGTCGGGCGCCCCCTGGCCACGGTCGGTGACGCGCTGAAGGCGGCCGAGGAACTGCGCGGGATGGGCGCCCGCGCCGTCCTCGCCAGCCTGGGCGCCGACGGCCAGCTGCTCGTGGACGACTCGGGCGCCTGGTTCGCGAGCGCCCGCGTGGACACCGTCCGCAGCAACGTCGGCGCCGGCGACTCCTCCCTCGCCGGTTTCCTCATCGCCGGCGGCAGCGGCCCGAAGGCCCTCGCCTCCGCCGTCGCCCACGGCGCCGCCGCCGTGCAGCTGCCCGGCAGCGTGATGCCCACCCCGGCCGACCTGGACCCGTCGGCGGTCACCGTGACCGACCGCGTCCCCGTCGACCGCGAACTGACGGAGCCGGTGTCATGAACGCCCGCACTGCGGACACGACGACCCGTGCGGCCGCGCTCCTCCCCGGCGCGGCCCGCCGACAACCGGCCCAGGAGCGGCGAGGCGTCTCGTTACTCGCCGCTTCGACGGGCCGTCGGGGCACCCTGAGCCGCCCCGCCGTGCCCGGGAGGCGGGGCTTCCCCGGCCCCGCCTCCCACCCCGCCCCCCACGGCACCCCCGTCCCCGAAGAACCCGCCCACCCCACACCCCGGGCGATACGCGTGCATAGGAGCCCGCGATGAGCGACATGATCACCGCGGACCTGGTCGATCTCGACCTGTCCGCCGATACGAAGGAAGCGGCGGCGCGCGCCCTCGCCGAGCGCATGGTGACCCTGGGCCGGGTGACCGACCTGGAGGGCTTCCTCGCCGACGTGGCCGCCCGCGAGGCCCAGATGCCCACCGGCCTCGACGGCGGCATCGGCATCCCGCACTGCCGCAGCGCCCACGTCACCGAGCCGACGCTCGCCTTCGGGCGCAGCGCCGCCGGCATCGACTTCGGCGCCCCCGACGGCCCGGCCGACCTGATCTTCCTGATCGCGGCCCCCGCCGGCGCCGACGACGCCCACCTCACGATCCTCTCCGCGCTGGCCCGCCAGCTGATGAACAGCGAGTTCACGGACGCGCTGCGGGCGGCCGGCGACGCGGAGACGGCGGCGGCGCTGATCCGCGGCGACGAGAAGGCCGCGCCCGCGCAGGGCGCGGAAGCTGCCGCGAGCGCCTCCCAGAACACCGCTGCGGCGCCGGCGGCGGCCTCCGCCGGCACCGCAGCGGTCAGCACGAACACGGGCACGGGCACGGCGTCGGACGCGGGCGAGCGTCCCTTCCGTATCGTCGCCGTCACCTCCTGCCCCACCGGCATCGCCCACACCTACATGGCGGCCGAGTCGCTGGAGAACGCGGGCCGCGAGGCGGGCGTCGAGCTCGTCGTCGAGACGCAGGGCTCGGCCGGCTTCACCCGGCTCGACCCCGACGTCATCGCGGCGGCGGACGGCGTGATCTTCGCCCACGACGTGCCCGTGCGCGACAAGGACCGCTTCGCCGGCAAGCCCACCGTCGACGTCGGCGTGAAGGCGGGCATCAACCGCCCCGCCGACCTGATCGGCGAGGTCCGCGCCAAGGCGGCCCGCGGCGAGGTCACCTCCGGCTCCGCGCCCTCCACACCGGTCGAACGCGCCGGGGAGGCCGGCGAGGGCTACGGCACCAAGCTGCGCAAGTGGCTGATGTCCGGCGTGAGCTACATGGTGCCGTTCGTCGCGGCCGGCGGTCTGCTGATCGCCCTCGGCTTCGCGATCGGCGGCTACACGATCAACAAGGCGCCGTCGGTCATGGACCACTTCGTGTGGACCCAGGGCGACAGCTGGGCCGCGCTGCTCTTCCAGATCGGTGTCGTCTCCTTCGGCTTCCTCGTCCCCGTCCTGGCCGGCTACATCGCCTACGGCATGGCCGACCGGCCGGGCCTGGTCCCCGGTTTCGTCGGCGGCATGATCGCCTCCACCATCAACGCCGGCTTCCTCGGCGGCCTGGCCGCCGGTCTGATCGCCGGTGGCGTGGTGATGGCGATCCAGAAGGTCAAGATCCCCGCGGCGGTGCGCGGCATCATGCCGGTCGTGGTGATCCCGCTGATCTCCTCGGCGATCGTCGGTTTCCTGATGTTCGTCGTGATCGGCAAGCCCATCGCCTCCGCCCAGAAGGGCATGACCGACTGGCTGAACGGCCTCTCCGGCTCCAACGCCGTCCTGCTCGGCGCCCTGCTCGGCCTGATGATGTGCTTCGACCTCGGCGGCCCCGTCAACAAGGTCGCGTACACCTTCGCCACCGCCGGTATCGCGGTCTCCAACCCCAGTGACTCCGCGATGAAGATCATGGCGGCGGTCATGGCGGCCGGCATGGTCCCGCCGCTGGCGATGGCCCTGGCGACGACCGTGCGCGGCAAGCTCTTCACCGAGACCGAGCGCGAGAACGGCAAGGCCGCCTGGGTGCTCGGCGCCTCCTTCATCTCCGAGGGCGCCATCCCGTTCGCGGCCGCCGACCCGCTGCGCGTCATCCCCTCCTCGATGGTGGGCGGCGCCGTCACCGGCGCCCTGTCGATGATCTTCGGCGCCACCCTGCGCGCCCCGCACGGCGGCATCTTCGTGGTCCCGCTGATCGGCAACCCGTTCCTCTACCTGATCGCCATCGCCGCCGGTGTCTGTGTCACCACGGCCCTGGTCGTCCTCCTGAAGGGCCTGCGCAAGCCCGCCCGGCAGACCCCGGCGGACGGCTCCGCCGCCGGCCGGGCCGCCACCGCGAAGGAGGCCAAGCAGCCGGTCGCGGCCTGATCCCCGCACCGCCCTGCCGTCTTGTCCCTTTGATTCGCTGTGAGTTGTTCACGGCACCTGCGAGATACGTCACGGTCCGGGACCAAAGTCCCGGACCGTGGTGTGTACTGGGGCGTATGCCCGCGCACGCCTCGACCCTCCAGCTGATCGGCATGACCGCGCTCACCCTGGCGACCGTCGCCTGGGCGGCCGTCGTGACGCGCCTGCTGCGCCGCAACCGCCGCGAGGCCCTCGCCTGGCACGCCGCGCGCGCCCTTCCCGCCTTCCCGCACCAGTACGAGGCCGCTCCGCCCCGGGAGGCCGTCGAACTGACCCCCGCCGAGCAGGACGCCTTCGCCGGCCTGGTCCGCAGACTCGGCGGCCGCTGAGCCGTCCGGCAGGGAAGCCCGCAGAGGCGGGGCAGAGGCGGGTGGGCTACCACTACCGCGGCCGCGCCGCCCGCCGCTCCATCGCGTCCCTGGCCGCGTCCTCCGACGGGTACACCTCGCACATGTGCCGGCCGTCCGGCGTCGCCGTGTGCTCGACCTCCCACAGGGACAGCTCCTGGCCGTCCCGCAGCAGGAACGCGTGCTCGTAGAGCGAGAAGGTCAGACCCGGCCTGCCCGTCCGCGCCGGCCGCCCGAACGCCTGGGTGATCTGGTGGGCGAACGCCGTCGACAGCGCCTCGGCCGTCTCCGCGTCCGGCCGGTCCGGGTTCTCCGCACGGCGCAGCAGCCGGCGCGCGTGGTCCGCCGAGTCGTCCGGCACGTACACGTGCCGCGGCTCCGGGACCGGCGCCAGCGTCACCAGCACCGGCAGCTCGAAGTCCGGGGCGTCCGGTGGTAACGGCAGCCGCGCGGTCGCGGCCCGCAGCTCCTCCTCGTCGACGTACACCTCGTGCTGCGGGTCGCTGCCCGGCACGGTGTTGTGCACCAGCTCCCACAGCGTGACCGCGGAGCCGTCGGCCAGCAGCCAGGTGTGCCGGTACGTCTCCCGGTGCAGCCCCGCGCTGTGGTGCGCGGAGTGCAGCGAACTGTCGTGCGCCAGCGCGCAGTCCAGCTGCCTTATGGCCTCGTCGGGCAGCTCGAAGGAGTTCAGGGCACGGCCGAGGAGCCGCGCGAGGTGCTCCTCCGGAGACTCGGGCGACTCGGCTGGTTCGTACGCTGCCGTCTCGTACGGAACGCTCAAGGTTTCTCCCGGCGTTGCTGCATGTCACCTTGTGGGTGCATACCGTAGCCCCTCGGTCGGACATCATGTCCGGGAACCGAGAAAACGTACGCCGGGAAAACGCGCGGGCCGCGCGAAAAGTTCCCGCACGGCCCGACGATCAGTCAAAAGGTGCCGGTCAGACGGCACTTCCGGCGGTCCACTCGCTCCACGACAGGTTCCACCCGTTGAGCCCGTTGTCCGGCTGCACGGTCTTGTCGGGGGAGTTCTTCACGATCACGACGTCCCCGATCAGCGAGTTGTCGTAGAACCACTTGGCCGTCGTGTCACCCTGCGCGCCCTGCACGTCCGCCATGCCCACGCAGCCGTGGCTGGTGCCCTGCTGCCCGAAGGGCGGGTTGGACCTGTTGTACCAGTAGTTGCCGTGGATGAACGTCCCCGACGTCGTCAGCCGCATCGCGTGCGGCACGTCCGGGATGTCGTACTCCCCGCCGAGGCCCACCGTCTGGCTGTTCATCCGGGTCTGGGTGAACTTCTCGGAGATCACCATCTGGCCGTTGTACGTCGTGTGCTCGGGGCTGCCCGTCGACACCGGCACCGACTTGAGCAGCTTGCCGTCCCGCATCACGGTCATGGTCTGCGTGTTCGCGTCCACCGTGGAGACCTGCGAACGTCCGACGGTGAACGTCACCGTCTTCTTCTGCACCCCGTAGACGCCGTTCGCGCCCTCGACCCCGTCCAGGTCGATCTTCATCGTGACCTCGGAGCCGGCCTTCCAGTAGTCCTGCGGCCGGAAGTCCAGCCGCTGCGCCCCGAACCAGTGCCCCACCACCTGCTGGCCGCTGCTGGAGGTGACCGTGATGTGCGACTGCACGGCCTTCTTGTCGGTGATGACCTTGTCGAAGTTGAACGACACCGGCATCCCCACACCGACCGTCGTCCCGTTGTCCGGCGTGTACGTGCCGATGTAGCTGTTGGCCGAGTTGACGGTGGTGAAGATGGAGTTGGCTGCCGCCGTGAGCCCCTTCGGGTCCTTCGCGGTCACCGATATCTCGTACTTCGTGCCCCGCTCCAGCTGCTCCTTCGGCTTCCAGACGCTGCCGTCCGCCGAGAGGGTGCCGTCCACGGCCTGTCCCGACCCCGCCACGGTCATCTTGACGTCGGTCAGCTTCCCGCCGCTGACCTGCACGCCGGTCGTGTTGATGGACGCGCCGGTCGAACCGTCCTTCGCCGAGATCACGATCTTCGCGGCCGACGTCCTGGCGGCGCTGTCCTGCTGCCCGCCCTTGCTGCCGTCGGTCTTGGCGTCGGCGTTGGCGTTGCCGCCGCAGGCGGTGAGGGTGAGGGCGCCGACCATCAGGGCGGCACAGGCCCCCAGTGCGCGCCGCGCTGCAATGTCCGGCGATGTCACGGGCTGCTCCAGGTTCGTGTGAGTTCTTGTGATGTGCGTGATCCGCTCCAGTGCGTGGAGGAAGAGGCCGGAGGCCCCCCTCGGGGTTCCCTCCGGCGCCCGCGAACGCCATCACGTGACAGAACCAGGACAATCGACAGCAACGCGCAAGGTTCCGGCCGGCCGCGAAGAACACGCCCCCCACCCCCGCACGGCCCCCACCGCCGTCAGCGCGCCCCGTACAGCTCCTCGTACGACGGCCACACCCCGCCGGGTCCTTCGACCGGCTCGGCGGCCCGTACGGCCCGCACGATCGCGCGGGTCACCAGATCCGCCCCGGCCGCGAGGATCTCGTTGAGCGCGAGTGGGCTCGCGTCGAGCGGGCGGGCGCCCGTCGCCAGCGCGAACACCGTGTCCCCGTCGTGCAGCAGGTGCACCGGCCGCACCGCGCGCGCGATCCCGTCGTGCGCCGTCCCGGCGAGCTTCTGCGCCTGCGCCTTGGACAGTTCCGCATCGGTCGCGACCACCGCGAGCGTGGTGTTGAGCGGCGGCAGCCCGTTCCGGGCGGCGGTCTCGGAAAGCCGTCGGCGCGCGGCCTCGTGCACCCGCTCCTCGGGATACGCCACGCGCCCCTGGAACAACTCCCCGTACAACACCCCCGTTCCGGGATCCAGCACCGCCCCGGCCGCGTTGGCCACCACCAGCGCGGCCACCGTGATCCCCGAGTCCAGCACGGTGCTCGCGCTGCCCACCCCGCCCTTCACCGCCCCGGCCACGGCGCCCGTACCGGCGCCCACGCACCCCTGCGGCACCCGGGCGCCCGGCCCGCTCGCCGCGGCCGCCTCCACCGCGGCCCGCCCGGTCGCCGCGTCCGGCCGGGCCCGGAAGTCACCGCCCCGCCCCAGATCGAAGACACAGGCGGCGGGCACCACCGGCACGACATGCGCCGGGTCCGGCCCCACCCGCACCCCGCGCCCCCGCTCCTCCAGCCAGGCCATCACCCCGGACGCCGCGTCGAGCCCGTACGCACTGCCGCCCGTGAGCACGATCGCCTCCACCCGCTGCACCAGGTTGCGCGGGTCGAGCGCGTCCGTCTCCTTGGTGCCCGGGCCCCCGCCCCGCACGTCCACCGCGGCCACCGCGCCGCCCTCGGGGGCGAGGACGACCGTGGTACCGGTGAGCCAGCCCCCGCCGGTGCGGGTGGCGTGCCCCACCCGCAGCCCGGCCACGTCCGTCAATGCGTCAACTGTCGTCATGACGGCCAGTCTGGCCCAGCCCGGCGCGGCTCCCGACCCGTCAGGAAGCGGCCGCGGCGGCTTCCGCGGGGCGCTCGCGGTGTGCCGCACGCGCCGTCAGCGTCGTCCCCGCCGCCACCGCCAGCGCCGACACGACGCCCGCCGCCGGCACCGCCCAGCCGCCCAGGAACGTGCAGCCCACCACCAGCAGCGCCGTCACCGGCAGCACCAGCTGCTGGATGAGACCCACCTTGAAGTACCGCGAGTGCAGCGCCCACACGGTCAGCAGGTACAGCGCGGTCGGCACGGTCACCGCCGCCGACGCGGCCGTCGTGGAGACGTGCGCCTTGCCGACCGCCTCCTCGACGGCGACCTCGATGCCCGCGCCGATCGAGGCCGCCGACGCGAAGATCAGGTAGTGGCCGTAACCCCACAGGAAGGACTCCTTGTTGGAGCGCAGATGGCCGTGGATCGGCACCACGAAGTAGATCCACCACGCCGAGAAGACGATCAGCAGGCCGCCCGCCGCGATCGGCAGCAGCTCGGTCAGCGCGTCGTGCTCGGCGACGGCCGACTTCACGGCGGCCGTCGCCGCCGCGATCGTCTCGCCGAGCACGATGATCGTGAACAGCCCGAAGCGTTCGGCGATGTGGTGCGGGTGCCAGGAGGTCGTGTAGTCCTTCTCCGCGTACAGCGGCACGCACATCTCGGCGATCGCCATCACCAGGAACACCCAGGGGCGCGCGTGCACCGGAAGCACCACCAGGCCCGCCCAGCCGACCTGGCACAGCAGCACCCCGCCGGCGTACCGGAGCGCCATGGTCCGCTCCGCGCCCCGGGCTCCCCGGGCGGCTCTCAGCCACTGTGCGACCATCGCCAGCCGCATGATCACGTAGCCCAGCAGGACCGCCACGTAGTCGTGGTCCGAGAAGGCCCGCGAGACACCGGCCGCCAGCACCAGGACGCCGGCGATCTGGACCAGCGTGACGACCCGGTAGAGCACGTCGTCGTTGTCGTACGCGGAGGAGAACCAGGTGAAGTTCATCCACGCCCACCAGATGGCGAAGAACAGCATCGCGTAGTTCAGGACGCCCTCGCCCGCGTGCCCCGCGGCGACGGCGTGCACCAGCTCCGCGCCCGCCTGTGCGATGGCCACCACGAAGCACAGGTCGAAGAAGAGTTCGAGCGGGGAGGCCACCCGGTGGCCCTCGTCGCGACCGCGCGCGGTCAGCCTGCGCAGTGGCCGCAGGGGCCCGGGTGTGTGCTGGGGGGCGGGAGCCGGAGGAGAACTCGACGTCATGTGTCCAGCACAGCAGATAAGGGCACCGGCTTGCGAACGGAGCCCCAGGACGGCGGGCGGCACGGCGGGCGGTACGAGGGGCGGCGGGGCCCGGGCCGCCGCCGGGCGGCCCGGGCGGACCCGAGCCGCGGGCGCCGTAGGCTTGAGGCATGACCACCGCCCCCGAGCCCGCGCCGCGCGACCCGAAGCCCGCGCTGATCTTCGACGACCCGCTGGACCGGCAGTCGGCGGACGACACGGACCGCGGCTGGGGCGACCGCCCGGACGGCGACTCCGCGGCCGACCTCAGGCGTTTCCTCGACGAGAAGCCGCCCCACCACCTCTGAGCCGCCCGCGCGACCGCCCGGAGCGCCGCTAACGCTGGTTGTGGCCGTTTCCGCGCTGTGCGACCAGGGCGTCGCGGATCTCCTTGAGCACCTCCAGCTCGGTCACCTCGATGACCTCGTGCGTGCCCTCCTTCGCCTTCCGGCGGGCCTCGACGCGGGACAGGTACTTCGCCATCGGCAGCACCATCAGGAAGTACACGACCGCCGCGGTGATCACGAAGGAGAGCGTGGCGCCCAGGACCGAACCCCACATGATCTGAACGCCGCTCGTGACCGTGCCGTCCGCGGCCACCTTGCAGGGTTCCTTCAGACACGTGCTGTAGCTGTCGAGGTTCTGCGTGCCGATCGCGCCGACCAGCGGGTTGATGAGCCCCTTCACCACCGAGTTGACGATGTTCGTGAAGGCGGCGCCGATGACCACCGCGACTGCCAGATCGACGACGTTTCCGCGCATCAGGAAGGCCTTGAAGCCCTGCCAGATGCCCGGTTCCTTCTTCGCGCTCACCTCGGGGACTCTCCTCACATGCACAGGGTGTGGAACAAAGTGATCCGCAACCTACGTCACCGTGCGGCCATCGCGCCCAATCAGGTAGCTCGAAAGGGCGACTTGACACAAAGCGTCCTGTAAATCGCCCCAAGTTGTTCAGCACAGGGTCACCGCCAGCCGTGCCGTGGTGCTCGCGCCGACCAGCCGGGCCGCGGTGTCGCGCGGCACCGCGAGCACGATCAGCGCCCCGCTCTCCGCGGCCGCGTCGGCCGGCTCCGGCAGCCTCGTCACGCGCACCCCGCGCGCGATCACCCGGGCCTCGCCGCCGGCCGCCGGATCCCCGGCGGCGATGACGTCCACCCGGTCGCCGGGGCGCAGCAGCCGGACGGTGGCCGCGTCGGCGATCCGCACCGGCGCCGTCACCAGTTCCACGGGCGGGGCGTGCCGTCGTACCGGCTGGGAGACGGCCGGGCGGTCGCGGGGCGGCTCGGCCCGCTCGGGGGCGAGTGCGGTACGCGGTCCCGCCGCGACGAGCGCCGCCGCCGTGACCGCGAGGCCGGCCGCCAGGGCCCGCCTGCGGTGGTGCAGCAGCCGGTGCAGCCGGTACCGCCCGCCGCGTACCCGCACCGGTTCGAAGTGCGGGACCTCGCAGGTGGCGGGGGCGTCCGTGCCCAGCGGGCGCGGGACGCGGAGGGGAGGGGGGAAGGCGGGGGACAGGGAGGGGGGAACGGGCACGGGGATCACCACCTGCGACGAGGAATCGGCTTGCGAGACCACGATGCGGTCTCGCGCCGGAACCCGCCGGAGCCGGTGGGCCACCGGCCGGTTGTGGACAACTCGGCCACCCGAACGAGGAGTTCCGCCGCCCCTGCCCGACCCCGTCCGTCAGTGCCCGTCTGTGCCAGTCCGTGCCCGCTCCTGGAAGCCGTTTCTGCGTTACGGCAGCTCGAACCCCGGGTCCATGCCGCCGAGCGCGTTCGTGCACAGGCAGTCCCGGGCCGTGTTCTCGGGCAGGGCCGCGACGGCGTCGAACAGGACGCCCCGGAGCCGGTCCACGTTGGCCGCGAACACCTGCAGCACCTCGTCGTGCGAGACGCCCTCGCCGGTCTCGGCGCCCGCGTCCAGGTCCGTGACCAGCGTCAACGAGGCGTAGCAGAGCTCCAGTTCACGGGCGAGCGCGGCCTCGGGGTGGCCGGTCATGCCCACCACCGACCAGCCCTGCGCCTGGTGCCACAGCGACTCGGCGCGGGTCGAGAAGCGCGGCCCCTCGACCACCACCAGCGTGCCCCCGTCCACCGGCTCCCAGTCCCGGCCGCGCGCCGCCTTCAGCGCCGCCGCCCGTCCGGTGGGGCAGTAGGGGTCGGCCAGCGAGACGTGCACCACGTTCGGGACGGTGCCGTCGGGCAGCGGCAGCCCGTCGAAGTACGACTGCGCCCGGGACTTCGTACGGTCCACCAGCTGGTCCGGTACGAGCAGCGTGCCCGGGCCGTACTCGGGGCGCAGACCGCCCACCGCGCACGGGCCGAGCACCTGGCGCACGCCGACGGAGCGCAGCGCCCAGAGGTTGGCGCGGTAGTTGATGCGGTGCGGCGGCAGATGGTGGCCGCGGCCGTGGCGGGGCAGGAAGGCGACCCGGCGGCCGGCGATCTCGCCGAGGAAGAGGGAGTCGCTGGGCGGCCCGTAGGGCGTGTCGACCTGGATCTCGGTCACGTCGTCGAGGAACGAGTAGAAGCCGGAACCGCCGATTACGCCGATCTCTGCGTTCACCATGCGCAGCACACTAGCTGGCCGCCCGCACCGGCCGCCGGGGCAGGTGCCGGGGTCCGGGAACGCCGCAGACCCCGCTGTCGCGCGACGGCGGGGTCCGAGGGGTGCGGTCTCAGGCGGCGGAGCTGCTGGCCGAGCCGGACGATGACGACGAGGACGACGTCGTCGAGGACGAGGACGACGACTTCGAGTCGGACGTCTTCGAGTCGGACGACGTGCCCGACGAGGTGGAGCCGGACGGCTTCGACGCGGGGCTGCTGCTCGACGAGGAGCCCCGGCTGTCGTTGCGGTAGAAGCCCGAGCCCTTGAAGACAATGCCGACCGCGGAGAACACCTTCTTCAGGCGGCCACCGCAGTTGGGGCACTCGGTCAGGGCGTCGTCGGTGAACTTCTGCACCGCCTCAAGGCCCTCGCCGCACTCGGTGCACTGGTACTGGTAGGTCGGCACTGTCTTCCTCCTGGCACTCTCACTCAGTGAGTGCTAACGACGGTCCATACTGACGTATTCCTGAGGATCAGTCCACCGTCAGCGGTACGCGGTGACCGACGCCACGTGCGACCGTGCGGTTCCGGGGCCGGGTGACGAGCCGCGAACGCAGCGCCAGGAGGGTCACCAGGGCGAGCAGGGTGCCCGCCATCGGCACCAGGAACCCGGCGCCGCCCCACAGGCGGTCCTCCAGCTGTCCGGCGACCGTGACGGCGGCCGCCTGGCCGAGCGCCACCGCGCCGGTCAGCCAGGTGAAGGCCTCCGTGCGGGCGCCGGCCGGGACCAGGTCCTCGACCAGCGTGTAGCCGGTGATCAGGGCGGGCGCGATGCACATGCCGACCAGCAGGCCGAGGCCGGCCAGGACGAGCACCGAGTGGGACGTCCACAGCGCCGACGCGGTCAGCGCGAGCGCCGCGTAGCCGACGACCAGGCGCCGGTGCGGGGCGGCCTTCCAGGCGAGCGCGCCGCAGACGATGCCGGAGAGCATGTTCCCCGCGGCGAAGGTGCCGTACAGGACGCCGTTCAGGCCGGGCTCGCCGATCGACTCGGTGAAGGCCGCGAGGGAGACCTGCATGCCGCCGAAGACGGAGCCGATGCCCAGGAAGGATACGACCAGGACGCGTACGCCCGGGACGCGGAGTGCGGAGGCGTGCCGCACGCGCGCGTGGCCGGCGCCGGTCACCTGCGGCTGGGTGCTCTTCCGCGCGGCGAACAGCAGGCCGCCGGCCAGGGTCAGCGCGGCTTCCGTGACCAGGCCGGCGGCCGGGGCCACGGTGGTGCACAGGGCGGTCGCGAGCAGCGGGCCGAAGACGAAGGTGAGCTCGTCGGTGACGGACTCGAAGGCGGCCGCGGTGGACATCAGAGGGGTGTCCTGGAGCTGCACGCCCCAGCGGGCACGCACCATGGGGCCGATCTGCGGCACCGAGGCGCCGGTCGGCACGGCCGCCGCGAAGAGCGCCCACAGGGGCGCGTGCGCCAGCGCGAGCGCCGTGAGGGCGAGGCCGGACAGGGTGTGCACGAGGACGCCGGGGACCAGCACCGCCCGCTGCCCGTAGCGGTCGGCCAGACGGCCGCTGTAGGGGGCGAACAGGGCCATGGAGACGCCGGTGACGGCCGCCGCGGCGCCCGCGGCGCCGTACGAGCCGGTGGTGTGCTGCACGAGCAGCACGATGGAGATGGTGAGCATCGCGAACGGCTGGCGCGCCGCGAAGCCGGGGAGCAGGAACGTCCAGGCGCCGCGGGTGCGCAGCAGCTGTCCGTATCCCGGGCGGGGCGGCGCCGCCGGGTTCTCCGACGGTTCGGTGGTGACCGTGGATGCCACGGCCCGTGCCTTTCTGCCGCCTGGTAGCGCGCCCGTGCGGGGGGCGCCGAGAGCTGTCCTCTTGCGCGGAACTGCGGTAGATACCGGCATCCACTGCGAAGAGCGTCCCGGCCGCCATACGGTCGCGCCAGCTCTGCGTCAGGCAGAGTTGGTTCGATCAGGTGCTTTCATCGTACAGGGGTGAAAGCCCGGTACGCCTGTGAAAACCAGCACCGTCAGGCCCGTTCACCTGGGATTGGCTGGGGTGTGAACTATCCGAAACACGCCCTTAACGCACGCCCGGCGCACCGCCAACGCACGCCCGGCGCACCCGTTAACGCCCGCCCGGCGCACCGCTCGACCCCGCGCCCGCCGTCCCGTTCGTGCCCAGCCAGCCCGCCAGCTTGCCCCCGTGGCCGACCGCGCGCAGTCGCCGTTCCGCGGCGTCCCGCACCGGGTCGGTGGCGACCACGAGGAGTTCGTCCCCGCGCCGCAGCACCGTCGCGGGCAGCGGAACAAACGATTTTCCTTCGCGGACGACGAGGGTGACGGCGGCCCCGGCGGGCAGCCGCAGCTCGTTGATCTCCACGCCGTGCATCAGGGAGCCCTCGGGGATCGACACGGACAGCAGGTGCCCGCGCAGCCGCTCCAGGGGCGCGGACTCGATGCCGAGGTCGGCGGCCTCCGGGCCCTCGCCGAGCCGCAGCTTGCGGGCCAGCCAGGGCAGCGTCGGACCCTGGACGAGGGTGTAGACGACGACCAGGACGAAGACGATGTTGAAGATCCGGTGGCTGGCGTCGACGCCGTTCACCATGGGGATCGTCGCCAGGATGATGGGCACGGCGCCGCGCAGCCCGGCCCAGGACATCAGGGTCTGCTCCGCCCAGGGCACCCGGAACGGCGCGAGGCTGAGGATCACGCTCACCGGCCGCGCCACCATGGTGAGCACCAGCCCGATGACGAGGGCGGGCACGATGTCGTCGCCGAGCTCGTGCGGGGTGACCAGCAGGCCGAGCAGGACGAACATGCCGATCTGGGCGATCCAGCCGAGCCCCTCGGCGAACCCGCGGGTGGCCGGCCAGTGCGGCAGCTTGGCGTTGCCGAGCACCATGGAGGCCAGGTAGACCGCGAGGAAGCCGCTGCCGTGCGCCAGCGCGCCGGCCGCGTACGCCGTGACCGCGATGGCCATCACCGCGATCGGGTAGAGGCCGGAGGCGGGCAGCGCGACGTGCCGAAGGCCCCAGGAGCCGAGCCAGCCGACCGCGAGGCCTATGCCCGCGCCGATGGCCAGCTCCATCGCTATCTCGCCCACCAGGACGTACCAGTGCTCGACCGGTCCCGCGGTGGACAGGGCGACGACCAGGATGACCACCGGGGCGTCGTTGAAGCCGGACTCCGCCTCCAGGGTGCCCGTCACGCGCGCGGGCAGCGGAATGCGCCGGAGCACGGAGAACACCGCCGCCGCGTCCGTCGAGGACACCACCGCGCCGATGATGAGCGCCTGCCGCCACTCCAGTCCGACCAGGTAGTGCGCGCCCGCGGCGGTGACGCCGACGCTCACCCCGACCCCGACGAGGGCCAGCATGGAGGCGGACGCCAGGACCGGTTCGACCTCCTTCCACTTCGTGCCGAGACCGCCCTCGGCCAGGATCACGACCAGGGCCGCGTATCCGATGACCTGGGTCAGTTCGGCGTTGTCGAAGTGGATGTCGCCGATGCCGTCCTGGCCCATGAGGACGCCGATCCCCAGGTACACGAGCAGGCTGGGGAGCCCGCTGCGCGAGGAGATCCGGACGGCCGCGACGGCGACCAGCAGGACCACGGAGCAGACGAGCAGGAGCTGGTTGAGGTGGTGGACGGTCAGCGGCGGTTCCCTTCCTTGGCTCGCGCGCGGGCGACGCGGAAGCTCACGTACACAGGACCGAGAGTGCGGCACTGCGCACCCAAGTACTTCGTTACCTTACCTAACTCTTGACGCTTTCTTGACGCTTCCCGCGGCAAGATCGAACGCCCGTGCCCGCCGGTTCCCCACTCCGGGTCAAGTGGCGTCAGGCCCTGCGCCTATGGTTGCTCCAGCGCTCAGTCAAATGCACATGCCCGTCTGCCGCTCGCGTTAGGACAGCAAGGACAGCGATGCCCCCCAACACCACCGCCACATCGGGTGACAAGCCTGGCAAGTCCGGCAGGAAGAAGGGGCGCAGAGCACGACTTGTCGTGCTCGTGCTCGTCCTGGCAGTCGTCGGTGGCGTCTTCTACGGGGCGTACTGGTCGGTCAGCACGGTCCGCGCGTCCTTCCCGCAGACCAAGGGTTCGATCACGCTCGAAGGCCTCTCCGGGCCCGTGACCGTGAAGCGCGACAGCTACGGGATCCCGCAGATCTACGCCTCCACCGACGAGGACCTGTTCATGGCGCAGGGCTACGTCCAGGCGCAGGACCGGTTCTACGAGATGGACGTGCGCCGGCACATGACCTCCGGGCGCCTGTCGGAGATGTTCGGCAAGGGCCAGGTGAAGAACGACGAGTTCCTGCGCACCATGGGCTGGGACCGGGTCGCGAAGGAGGAGTACGACACCAAGCTGTCGGACTCCACGAAGAAGTACCTCCAGGCCTACTCCAAGGGAGTCAACGCCTACCTCCAGGGCAAGGACGGCAAGGACATCTCCCTGGAGTACGCGGCCCTCGGGTTCGTCAACGACTACAAGCCCGAGCAGTGGACCCCCGTCGACTCGGTCTCCTGGCTGAAGGCGATGGCCTGGGACCTGCGCGGCAACATGGACGACGAGATCGACCGGGCCCTGATGACCAGCCGCCTCGGCCCGCAGCAGATCAAGGACCTGTACCCGGACTACCCGTACAGCCGGAACAAGCCGATCGTCCAGCAGGGGCAGTACGACGCGGTCACCAAGACGTTCGAGCAGAGCGGCTCCACGAGCGGTTCCGGGACCTCGACGGACACGAGCGGCACCTCGACCTCGTCCTCCACCGGTTCGGCGCTCACGAGCCAGCTGGAGAGCCTCTACAACGTCCTGGACGACGTCCCCACGGCCGTCGGCGTGAACGGCCAGGGCATCGGCTCCAACTCCTGGGTCGTCGGCGGCGAGCACACCATCACCGGCAAGCCGCTGCTCGCCAACGACCCGCACCTGTCGGCGTCACTGCCGTCCGTCTGGTACCAGATGGGCCTGCACTGCACCACGGTCTCCAGCAAGTGCCAGTACGACGTCACCGGCTACACCTTCGCCGGCATGCCCGGCGTGGTCATCGGCCACAACGCGGACATCGCCTGGGGCATGACCAACTCCGGGGTCGACGTCACCGACCTCTACCTGGAGAAGCTCTCCGGCGACGGCTACCTGTACGACGGCAAGACCAGGCCCTTCACGACCCGGACCGAGACCATCAAGGTCGCCGGCGGCGCGTCCAAGAAGATCGTCGTGCGCCAGACCGCCGACGGCATGCCGCTGCTGTCCGACCGTGACGACGAACTCGTCGAGGTCGGCAAGAAGGCCAGTGTCGACACCGCCGCACCCGACCGCGGCGACGGCTACGGCATCGCCCTGAGATGGACCGCCCTGGACCCGGGCACCACCATGGACGCCGTCTTCGCCCTCGACAAGGCGTCCGACTGGGACTCCTTCCGCCAGGCGGCCGCCCAGTTCGACGTGCCCTCGCAGAACCTGATCTACGCCGACACCAAGAACAACATCGGCTACACGCTGCCCGGCAGGATCCCCACGCGCTCGTCGGCGGACGACGGCTCCATCCCGGCGCCGGGCTGGGACCCCAAGTACAAGTGGACCGGCTTCATCAAGCAGGACGAGCTGCCCTACGAGTACGACCCGAAGCGCGGCTACATCGTCACCGCCAACCAGGCCGTGATCGACCAGGACAAGTACCCCTACACGCTCACCACCGACTGGGGCTACGGCACCCGCAGCCAGCGCATCACCGACCTGATCGAGTCGAAGATCAAGGACGGCGGCAAGATCTCCACGGACGACATGCGCCAGATGCAGACGGACAACAGCAGCGAGATCGCCAAGCTGCTGGTGCCCAAGCTGCTGAAGATCAACCTGGACGACAAGGACGTCCGGGAGGCGCAGAAGCTCCTGGAGGGCTGGGACTACACCCAGGACGCCGACTCCGCGGCCGCCGCCTACTTCAACGCGGTCTGGCGCAACATCCTCAAGCTCGCCTTCGGCAACAAGCTGCCCAAGGAGCTGCGGGTCGAGGGGCAGTGCCTGTGGGTCGACAAGGTCGACAGCACCGGTCCGGTGGACGACGACACCAAGGTGCGCGAGTGCGGCGAGCGCGACGCCGACCAGGCCCAGCCGGACGGCGGCGACCGCTGGTTCGAGGTGGTCCGCAACCTCATGGACAAGCCGGACAGCGACTGGTGGAAGACGCCGGCCGGCGCCGGTGACCGCCCCAAGGCCGACAACATGGACGAGCTGTTCAAGCGCGCCATGATCGACGCCCGCTGGGAGCTGACCGCCAAGCTCGGCAAGGACATCGACACCTGGAGCTGGGGCCGGCTGCACCGCCTGTTCCTGAAGAACCAGACTCTGGGCACCGACGGCCCGGCCATCGTCCAGTACATCCTCAACCGCGGCCCCTGGAAGCTCAGCGGCGGCGAGGCCACGGTCGACGCGACCGGCTGGAACGCCGCCGGCGGCTACGGCGTCGTCTGGGTGCCGTCCATGCGGATGGTCGTCAACCTCGACGACCTCGACAAATCCAAGTGGATCAACCTCACCGGAGCCTCCGGCCACGCCTTCAGCGCCCACTACACCGACCAGACGAGCAAGTGGGCCGACGGCGAACTGCTCCCGTGGTCGTTCTCGGACAAGGCGGTCGACAAGAGCACCAGCGACACCCTCGTCCTCAAACCCTGAGCCCGACGGCCGGTCGCCGCTGAAACGGCCCTCCACGCGTGCGTGGAGGGCCGTTTCACATGCGCGAGGGCAGGAGAAGACGGCCGGGAGCGGCCGGGAGCGGCTCAGGGGGTCGCGAACCGGCGCACCCCCGACGGCGTCACCACCGCCTGCACCGGCCGGTCGTGCGCCTGCGCGGGCACCCGCTCGACGACCTCCGTGTCGTACAGCAGCACCACGAGCGCCGGGCGCGCGCCCGCGCGCTCCAGCCGCGCCAGCACCCGGTCGTACGAGCCGCCGCCGCGCCCCAGGCGCATCCCGCGCGCGTCCACCGCGAGCCCCGGCAGCAGCACGGCGTCCGCGTCCAGCACGGCGTCCGGCCCCAGGCGTTCACCGGAGGGTTCGAACAGCGCCATCTTCCCGCCGTGTTGGACGCGGGCGAGGGAGCCCTCCCCGGTGTACGCGCCCCAGTCCAGGTCGTGGTCCGGCAGCAGCGCGGGGAGCAGGACGCGCACCCCCCGCGTGACCAGCGCGTCCAGCAGCGTGAGCGTGCCGGGCTCGTTCTCGACCGAGACGTACGCCGCCACCGTGCGCGCACGCGCCAACTCGGGCAGTTCCAGCGCGTGCCCGGCCAGCGCGTCGGCCGCCTCCCTGACGACATCCGTCGTCAACCTGTTCCTCACCCCGAGGAATTCTCGGCGCAACATTCGCTTGTCAGTCTCGGCCTCAGGTCCACCGTGCTCCACAGGTCGTTCCCGCGCCCTTCCTTAATCCGCTCATATGGTGCCAATTGCCCGGAGTCTCAGATTCTCCACAAAGGCACCGGATAAGGTTGCGGACATGACTCAGTCGCACCCCAGGATCAGCAAGGCTGTCATTCCCGCAGCAGGCCTCGGCACCCGGTTCCTGCCGGCCACCAAGGCCACTCCCAAGGAGATGCTGCCGGTCGTCGACAAGCCGGCGATCCAGTACGTGGTCGAGGAGGCCGTGTCGGCGGGGCTCGACGACGTCCTCATGATCACCGGACGCAACAAGCGCCCTCTGGAAGACCACTTCGACCGCAACTACGAGCTGGAGTCGGCGCTCCAGAAGAAGGGCGACGCCGGCCGGCTCGCCAAGGTGCAGGAGTCCAGCGACCTGGCCACCATGCACTACGTCCGCCAGGGCGACCCCAGGGGCCTCGGTCACGCCGTGCTCTGCGCCGCCCCGCACGTGGGCCACGAGCCCTTCGCCGTCCTCCTCGGCGACGACCTGATCGACCCCCGCGACCCCCTGCTGCGGCGCATGATCGAGGTCCAGGAGCAGCACGGCGGCAGCGTGATCGCGCTCATGGAGGTCGACCCCGAGCAGATCCACCTCTACGGCTCCGCGGCCGTGGAGACCACCGCCGACAGCGACGTCGTCAAGGTGACCGGACTGGTCGAGAAGCCGGACCCGGCGGACGCCCCGTCCAGCTACGCGGTGATCGGCCGCTACGTCCTCGACCCGCACGTCTTCGACATACTGCGGCGCACCGAGCCGGGCCGGGGCGGCGAGATCCAGCTGACCGACGCCCTCCAGCAGCTCGCGCAGGACGAGAAGGTCGGCGGCCCCGTGCACGGCGTCGTCTTCAAGGGGCGCCGCTATGACACCGGCGACCGCGGCGACTACCTGCGTGCCATTGTCCGGCTCGCGTGCGAACGTGAAGACCTGGGCCCGGACTTCCGGACCTGGCTTCGCAGTTACGTAGCCGAGGAGATGCAGCAGAGTTGAGCAGCACCGCGACCCGCCCCGCCGGCCCGGACCACCTGTGGTCGGTGGACGAGCACCTGGAGGACATCCTCACCACCGTCCGTCCCCTGGAACCCATCGAGCTGCAACTCCTCGACGCGCAGGGCTGCGTCCTGGTCGACGACGTCACGGTGCCGCTCTCGCTGCCGCCGTTCGACAACAGCTCCATGGACGGGTACGCGGTGCGGGTCGCGGACGTGGCGGGCGCGAGCGAGGAGTTCCCCGCCGTCCTGGAGGTCGTCGGGGACGTCGCGGCGGGCGCGGCCGAGCTGACCCCGGTGGGCCCCGGCCAGGCGGTCCGCATCATGACCGGCGCCCCGCTGCCGCCCGGCGCCGAGGCCGTCGTCCCCGTGGAGTGGACCGACGGCGGACTCGGCGAGGGACCGGTCGCCGGGATGCGGGCGCGCAGCCTCGCGCCCGAGGGCGCCGAGGGGCACGTGCGCGTGCACCGGCCGGCCGAGGCACGCGCGCACGTACGCGCGCGGGGCAGCGACGTGAAGGCCGGCGACCTCGCCCTGGCGGCCGGCACGGTCCTCGGCCCGCCGCAGATCGCGCTGCTCGCCGCGATCGGCCGCGGCACGGCACGTGTGCGCCCGCGCCCGCGCGTGGTCGTCGTCTCCACCGGCAGCGAACTCGTGCAGCCCGACGAGGCGCTCGGCAGCGGCCAGATCTACGACTCGAACAGCTTCGCCCTCACCGCCGCCGCCCGGGACGCGGGTGCCATCGCCTACCGGGTGGGCGCCGTCGTCGACGACGCCGAGACCCTGCGCGCCACCATCGAGGACCAGCTGGTCCGCGCCGACCTGCTGGTCACCACCGGCGGTGTCAGCGTGGGGGCCTACGACGTCGTCAAGGAGGCGCTGGCGCACGTCGGCGACGAGGACGAGCCGGGCAGCGGCATCGACTTCCGCACGCTCGCCATGCAGCCCGGCAAGCCCCAGGGCTTCGGCTCCATCGGCCCCGACCACACGCCCCTGCTGGCGCTGCCGGGCAACCCCGTGTCGTCGTACGTCTCCTTCGAACTGTTCGTCCGCCCCGCCATCCGCACCCTGATGGGCCTCGACGACGTCCACCGGCCCCGGACCACGGCGACCCTCCGGGCGGACAAGGCGCTCGGCTCGCCCAAGGGGCGCCGGCAGTTCCTGCGCGGGGCGTACGCCGACGGCGAGGTGGCCGCCGTGGGCGGCGCCGGTTCGCACCTGGTCGCGGCCCTGGCCCACGCCGACGCGCTGATCGTCGTACCCGAGGACGTGGAGTCCGTCGAGCCCGGCACCGACGTCGAGGTCGTCCTGCTCGGCTGACGGGCGTCCTGTTCGGCCGGCCGGTGTCCCGCCACGCACGCGTACCCGTCCGCCGGGCGGTCCTGCCCGCTGGTGCGTGCCGTCTTGGCGGTACCGTGTCGCGCACAGCAGGCCCGAGCGCCGCACCGCGACGGGCCAGGACCGGGAGCGCCACACAGCATGACTGAGCCCTTCCGGGGGGACACCCCCGGACCCTCCGCGCCAGACCGACTGACGCACCTCGACGACACGGGCGCCGCCCGCATGGTCGACGTGTCCGGCAAGGACGTGACCGCACGCACCGCCCGCGCCAGCGGACGCGTCCTCGTCTCGCCCCGCGTGGTCGAGCTGCTGCGCGGCGGCGGCGTTCCGAAGGGCGACGCCCTCGCCACCGCGCGCATCGCCGGGATCATGGGGGCCAAACGCACCCCGGACCTGATCCCGCTGTGTCACCCCTTGGCCCTCTCCGGTGTGAAACTGGATCTGGCGGTCGCGGACGACGCGGTGGAGATCCTGGCCACGGTGCGGACGACGGACCGCACGGGTGTCGAGATGGAGGCGCTCACGGCGGTCTCCGTCGCGGCGCTCACCGTGATCGACATGGTCAAGGCGGTCGACAAGGGAGCGGTCATCACGGACGTACGCGTGGAGGAGAAGACGGGCGGGAAGTCGGGCGACTGGAGCCGGGCGTGAACGCCGGGGCGTCCGCCGAGGGTGCGCCGCGCGCGCCGTATCGCGCGCTGGTCGTGACCGCCTCCAACCGGGCCGCCGCCGGTGTCTACGAGGACCGGGGCGGACCGCTGCTCGTGGCGGGCCTGACCGGCCTCGGGTTCGGCGTGGACGGGCCGCGGGTCGTGCCCGACGGGGAACCCGTGGCGGCGGCGCTGCGCGCGGGGGTCGAGGCCGGCTACGACGTCGTCGTGACCACCGGGGGCACCGGTATCTCGCCGACCGACCGCACACCCGAGGCGACCCGCGCGGTGCTCGACTACGAGGTGCCGGGCATCGCCGAGGCCGTCCGGGCGTTCGGACGGGACAAGGTGCCCACCGCCGCGCTCTCCCGGGGTCTGGCCGGAGTGGCGGGCCGGACACTGATCGTCAACCTTCCGGGGTCCACCGGCGGGGTACGGGACGGCCTCGCCGTCCTGGAGCCGCTGCTGGCGCACGCCGTCGACCAGATCCGCGGCGGCGACCACCCCGGGCCGAGCAGTGGGGGTGCGAGCTGAACAGCCTGTCCTGGCCCGTCGTGCTGGTGGACGGCGACGTCGTCCTCCGGCCCATAAGGGTGCGTGACCAGCGGGCCTGGCGCGAGGTCAACCGGCGCAACCGGGACTGGCTGCGCCCCTGGGAGGCCACCATCCCGCCGCCCACGCCCAGCGGGCCGATCGCGCACCGGCCGACCTACCGGCAGATGGTCCGGCACCTGCGGTCCGAGGCGAACGCCGGCCGCATGCTGCCGTTCGTCATCGAGTACCAGGGGCGCCTGGTCGGGCAGTTGACCGTCGCCGGAATCACCTGGGGGTCGATGTGCTCGGGGCACGTCGGCTACTGGGTGGACCAGTCGGTGGCCGGCCGCGGGGTGATGCCGACGGCCGTCGCGCTCGTGGTGGACCACTGTTTCCGCTCCGTTGGTCTGCACCGCATCGAGGTCTGCATTCGCCCGGAGAACCGGCCCAGCCGCCGGGTCGTGGAGAAACTCGGATTCCGTGAGGAGGGGCTGCGGCCGCGTTATCTCCACATCGACGGCGCCTGGCGCGACCACCTCGTCTTCGCCCTCACCGCGGAAGAGGTGCCCGAGGGGCTGCTCGGCCGCTGGCAGCGGGCCCGCTCGCAGAGCGCGTCCGCGAAGGCGCCGGGCCCGACCGGCACCCCGCACGGGCCCCGCAATCCGCAGAACACCCCAGGGAATCCCGGCTAGCCGAACAAATTGAATGCATGTTCGAAATTGATCGGTTCTTGACCGTCTAGGGACGTTGAATTCGCGGCTCCGACGGCCTACTGATCGCATCGGTCACAAAAAAAGCTCGAAATATCAGCCGGATCGTGCGACACACCGACGCAATTGGCAGATGGCCCCACGCAAACCCCTCTACCGTGTGAGGCGTGAGCAGCAGCGGCCTCATCTACGCAGTCATTGTCGGGGCCTGGGCCGCCTACTTGGTGCCGATGTGGCTCCGTAGGCAGGACGAGCTGAACGAGGCCCGTCCGACGGAACGCTTCAGCACCGCCATCCGGCTCCTGTCCGGACGGGCGGGGATGGAGCGTCGGTACGCCAGGGACCTGCGGGCGCGCTCCGCCTCGGAGGGGGAGCAGGACGCCGGCCAACCGGACGCCGCCACCGACTCGGTGGACGTCCGGGCCTTCGCCATGCCTCCGACCCGCCGTCAGGTCCGGGCGGAGGTGGAGCCGGAGGCGCCCGGACGCCAGGAACCGGCGCGCGACCAGGCGGCCGCCCCGGCGGCCAAGTCCCCGTCCACGGCGCCCCGCCAGGCAGGCACCGCACCCGCGCCCAAGTCGGGTGCCACGCCCGCCCGCAAGCAGGTTCCGACCCCCCGGCGCGCACCCTCCGCGCAGGCGGCCGCGGAACGTGCCCGGCGCTCGAAGGCGCTCGCCCGCCGTCGGCGCACCACCGTCATGCTCTTCGTCGCCTTCACGCTGGGCGCGATCGTCGCCGCCGTCGGGGGGCTCGCCTTCCTGTGGGCGCCGGGCGTGCCCGCCGTCATGCTCAGCGCCTACATCGCCTACCTGCGCGCACAGGAGCGCCGGCGCTTCGCCTACCAGATGGACCGGCGTCAGGCCGAGGCCGCCGCACAGCGGTTGCGGGAGCGCCAGCCGCGCCGGCGCGCGCCCCTCGACCCGGCGGACGCCGGCGCGGACGAACCGGAGGAGGGACCAGAGACCGGGACCGATCCCGGCCTGTCCGCGCTCGCCGCCGACCGGCGCGCCCTCGTCGAGCAGACCGACCACGCCGAGTGGGTCGACCAGCAGCGCGAGCGGCAGCGGCGGCCCGGGCACGGGGACAGCTGGGACCCGGTGCCGGTGCCCCTGCCGACGTACGTGACCGCGCCGGTCGCGCCGCGTGCCACCTCCGACGTGGACCTGGGGGCGCCGGACGCGTGGAGCTCGGCGCGGTCCAGTGCCGTCGCGCCGGAGCAGGAGAGCAGGCCGGCGGCGCCCCAGGCCGAGGCGGAGGAGGCGGAGCCCGCCGACGACGACAGGACGGCACCGGCGGACGGCCGGACCGACGCCCGCCGGGCGGCCTCCGCCCGCCGCGCACGCGAACGCGGCCGCACCCCCCTCTTCGACCAGTACGAGGACGGCGACCGCCCCCGCGCGGCCAACGAATGACCTGAGACGGAGGGCGCGGGGCGCCTCGGCACCCCGCTCCTGACCAGTCAGGGAACGGATTTCCAAGCACCCCGAACGGGATGCTAGAGTTTCACTCGTTGCAAGGGCCTGTGGCGCAGTCCGGTAGCGCACCTCGTTCGCATCGAGGGGGCCAGGGGTTCAAATCCCCTCAGGTCCACTGCACGGTGAGACCCCGCACGATCGTCGAGATCGTGCGGGGTCTTCGTCGTTTCCGGGGGCTGTCGCACGTTTCCACGGCGCACGCGTCACGGCGGGCCCGCGGTGCCGGGACCAACTGCGGTCAGCTGTCCGGCCTTCTCGCCCCGGCGGCGTCGGCCGGCCCGTCACGAAGGCTCACTTGCTGCCGCCGCGAAGGCTGCGGCGAGATGGTCCAGCAGGGGCGCCGCCGAGGGGTGCGGGTCGCGGTGCGGGGTGATCGCGTAGATCCCGCGGGTCGGGGGATCTACGAGGGGCACGGTGGTGACGTCGGTCCGCAGCGCGGACCTGAGCACCCCTGGTATCAGCGCGATGGCGTGACCGGTTGCGACCAGGGCCAGCTTGCCGGGCAGATCGGCCGCCGTGAGGTCGATGCGGGCGACGGCCCCGGCACGGGCGGCGTGCCGGCGCAGGAGCGCCGCCGAGCCGTCGTTGTCCTCGACCCAGATCTGGTCGGCCAGCGTCCGCAGGTGCACGGGGCCACGCCCGGCCTGCGGATGACCGACGGGCAGTACGACGACCATGTCGTCCAGCCCCAGGAACCGGTGTTCGACCCGCTCGTCGTGGGGCAGCCCGGGCGGTGCGTCGGTGACGACGGCGATGTCCAGATCGCCGGCGACCACGCGGCTGTGCAGCTGGGCGCTGAGCCCCGGGAGCAGGCTCCAGCGGATGGACCCGGACTGCTGCAGCAGGGCCCGGACGGCCTCGGGCACCATCCCCGCGGCCAGGGACGGCGTCGCACCGACCGCCAGAGGCCGATCGGACACCCCGTCACGGACATCCCGTACGGCGCGAACCGCGCGGTCGGCCTCGTTGAGCGTGGCCTGGGCATGGCGCCGGAACACCTCGCCGGCCGGTGTCGGGCGCACGCCGCGCGCATGGCGCTCCATCAGCGGCACGCCGAGCTGCCGCTCCAGTCCGGCGATCTGCCGGGAGACGGCCGACTGCGTGTGATGGAGCTCGGCGGCCGCCGCCGACAGCGACCCGAGCCGGCACACGGTCACGAAGGTCCGCCACACCGTCAGCTCCATGGCACCCAGTATCCAGCCGGTATGCGGTCCTCGCACAGGAGCCCTGCGGGATATGCGCTTGTCGCAGATGTGGCGGCGCGCCACCCTGGCCCGTATGACCGCACCGCACACGAATGCCGGCACAGCCGCAGCCGCCACGGCCCCCGCCCCGGACGGTGCCGTGCTCGAACCGCTGCGCGCCTACGTCCGCGGACACGCCACCGGCGACCCCACCCACTTCCGCGACGCGTTCCTGGCCACCGCCCACATCGAAGGGATCCGGGACGGCGCCTTCGTCTCGTGGTCCGTGGACCAGTACTGTGCGCTCTTCCCGGGCCGGCCCGCCCCGGACGAACCGACGCGCTCCCGCCGCGTCGACGCCGTCGACGTCCACGGCACCGTCGCCACCGCGACCATGACGCTCGTCCACGGCGCGGACACCTTCACCGACGTCTTCCTGCTGGTCCGCGGCGACGACGGCTGGCGCATCGCCAACAAGGCCTACCACCGGCACCGTTGAGGGGGCGACGCGGCCTACAGGCCGGCCGGCGGATCCGCCTGCAGGTCCTTCGCGAAGCAGCGGCTGGACTCGTAGTGCCGGTAGTAGCCGAACTTGGTGCACGGCGCATAGCCGCTGGAGGTGTACAGGGCGATGGCCTCCGGCTGCTTGGTGCCGGTCTCCAGGACCATGCGGAGGCGGCCGGCCGCGCGGGCGTCGTCCTCCAGGGCCGTGAGCATGCGGCGGGCCAGGCCCCGGCCGCGCATCGCCTCGATGACGAACATGCGCTTGAGCTCGGCGTCGCCGTCCTCGTTGCCCTCGCCGTTGGCGTCCTGGCTGCGCCAGCCGCCGGTGGCCACGGGGCGGTCGGACTCGTCGTACGCGATCAGGTAGACGCCGTTCGGCGGCTCGAAGTCGGCCGTGTCGAGGGCGGTGGCGTCGCCGCCGTCGCCGTAGCGCAGCTGGTACTCGGCCTGGACCTCGTCGTTCAGCTTGACGGCGTCGGGGTGGTCGAAGGCAACCGGACGTATATTCATGTGAGGCATCGTATATTCGTGCAGGCGGCGAACGCGGTGGACATCGGGACTCCGTCCAGTGTGCCGGTATCGTGCCCTGGTGCTGACTGTGACCTCGGTGAATGTGAACGGGCTGCGGGCCGCCGCGAAGAAGGGCTTCGTGGAGTGGCTCGCGGAGACCTCCGCGGACGTGCTCTGCCTCCAGGAGGTGCGCGCGGAGCCGCAGCAGCTCCCGGAGGAGGTGCGAGCGCCCGGCGGCTGGCACGTCGTACACGCCCCGGCGGCCGCCAAGGGGCGCGCGGGCGTCTCCCTGTACACCCGGCGTGAGCCGGACCGGGTGCGCATCGGCTTCGGGTCGGACGAGTTCGACGCGAGCGGGCGCTATGTCGAGGCCGACCTGCCCGGTGTGACCGTCGCCTCCCTCTATCTCCCCTCCGGCGAGGTGGGCACCGAGCGGCAGGACGAGAAGTACCGGTTCATGACCGAGTTCCTCGCCCACCTGAAGGAGCTGCGCGAGCGGGCCGCCGCCGACGGGCGCGAGGTCGTCGTCTGCGGCGACTGGAACATCGCCCACCAGCAGGCCGACCTGAAGAACTGGCGCGGCAACGCCAAGAACTCCGGCTTCCTCCCGGAGGAGCGGGAGTGGCTCGGCGGCGTCCTGGACCCGGCCGACGGCGGGTACGTGGACGTGGTGCGCGCCCTGCACCCGGACGCCGAGGGGCCGTACTCCTGGTGGTCGTACCGGGGGCGGGCCTTCGACAACGATTCGGGGTGGCGCATCGACTACCAGATGGCCACGCGCGGGCTCGCGGCCAAGGCGGTCAAGGGGTTCGTGGAGCGGGCGGCCACGCATGCCGAGCGGTGGTCCGACCATGCGCCGGTCACCGTCGTGTACGACCTCTGATCCGCGACGTCTGATCCGCGGCCTCTGGTCGTCCTCCGATCGTCACGGCCGCTTGCGCAGCCGCCGGTCCAGGGCCAGGGACACCTCCGCCTCCACCACGCTCCGGGCCAGCGGCCGCAGGCGTTCCATGTCCTCCTCGGGGCCGTGGCGCAGGACGAGGTCGGCGAAGAGTTCGGCGAGGGCGTCCGCGTGTTCGCGGACGCTGCGGCCGGCGGCGAGGACCTCGGCGAGCGGGAAGCCCTCGCGGACCAGGGCCTCGGAGGCGTCCAGCAGGCGGCGGCTGATGTGGACGATGTCGTCGCCGTCGGTGCCGAGGTAGCCGAGGTCCATGGCGGCGGCGAGGTTCTCCGGGGTGACCTCGCCCTCGAAGCGGGCGGCGAGTTCCTCGGGGGTGAGGCGGACCGGCTCCTCCTCGGTGGGGGTGTCGACGCCGATCAGGTCGGCGACGTTGCGGCCCTGGTCGAGGGCCTCCGCCAGCTCGGCGATGCCGTTCAGGGTGTGGCCGCGCTCCAGGAGCGCCGAGATCGTGCGCAGCCGGGCCAGGTGGTGGTCGTCGTACCACGCGATGCGGCCCTCGCGGCGGGGCGGCGGGATCAGCCTGCGTTCGCGGTAGAAGCGCAGGGTGCGCACGGTGATGCCGGCCAGTCCGGCCAGTTCCTCCATGCGGTACTCGCGCCCGCCGCCCAGGTCGGGCCGCTGGTCGGGGGCCGTGGAGGTCTTTCGCGCGCCGTGGTCTGCCACGTGCGCAGCCTATGTTGTACCGCCGGTAACTTTCCTCCGTCCGGACCCTACCCATCGGTACGGAGCTGCTCTACAGTCCAACCGTGCCAGTGTTCACTGGCGTAATCACGGGCGAGGTGTGGAGGCTCCGGGATGGCCCAGCACGAGCATGTACGGGTGGCGGTGATCGGGTCCGGGTTCGGCGGGCTGGGCGCGGCCGTGCGGTTGCGCAGGGAGGGGATCACCGACTTCGTCGTCCTGGAACGGGCCGGCAGCGTCGGCGGTACCTGGCGGGACAACAGCTATCCGGGGTGCGCCTGCGACGTGCCCTCCCACCTGTACTCCTTCTCCTTCGCGCCCAACCCCGACTGGCCGCGCACCTTCTCCGGGCAGGAGCACATCCGCGCCTATCTGGAGCACGTCGCCGACGTGTTCGGGCTCCGGCCGCACCTCCGCTTCGACGCCGAGGTGCAGCGGATGACCTGGGACGTGGAGGCGCTGCGCTGGGACATCGAGACCGCCGCCGGCGCCTTCTCCGCCGACGTCGTCGTCTCCGCCACCGGGCCGCTGTCCGACCCGAAGATCCCGGAGATCCCGGGGCTGGACTCGTTCCCCGGCAAGGTCTTCCACTCGGCCCGCTGGGACCACGACTACGACCTGCGCGGCAAGCGGGTCGCCATGGTCGGCACGGGTGCCTCCGCGATCCAGATCGTGCCCGCCGTCCAGCCCGAGGTCGACCGCCTCACCCTCTTCCAGCGCACCCCGCCGTGGGTGATGCCCCGCGTCGACCGGGCCATCAGCGCCGCCGAGCGCCGGCTGCACCGGGCGCTGCCCTTCACCACCCAGGCCCGGCGCGGACTGCTGTGGGGCATCCGGGAGCTCCAGGTCCAGGCGTTCACCAAGCGGCCCGACGAACTCGGCCTGGTCGAGAGCCTCGCGAAGCGCAACATGGCCCGTGCCGTCAAGGACCCGGCACTGCGCGCCAAGCTCACCCCGGACTACCGCATCGGCTGCAAGCGGATCCTGCTCTCCAGCGCCTACTACCCGGCGATCGTGCAGCCCAACGTGGACGTGGTGGCGAGCGGGCTCAGCGAGGTGCGCGGGTCGACGGTGGTCGCCGCCGACGGCAGCAGCGCCGAGGTCGACGCGATCATCTTCGGCACCGGCTTCCATGTCACCGACATGCCCATCGCGGAGCGGGTCGTCGGCGCCGACGGACGGACCCTCGCGGAGGCCTGGAAGGGCGGCATGGAGGCGCTGCGCGGCGCCTCGGCCGCCGGATTCCCCAACTGGATGACGATCATCGGGCCCAACACCGGCCTCGGGAACTCCTCCATGATCCTCATGATCGAGTCCCAGCTGAACTACATGGCCGACTACCTGCGCCAGCTCCGCGTCCTCGGGGGACGGGCGGCCCTGGACGCGCGCCCCGGCGCCGTGGCCGCCTGGAACCACAAGGTCCAGGAGCGCATGAAGCGCACCGTCTGGAACACCGGCGGCTGCACCAGCTGGTACCTGGACGCGAACGGCCGCAACACCACCATCTGGCCCGGTACGACCACGGAGTTCCGGCGGGCGACCCAGCGGGTGGACCTCGCGGAGTACGACGTGATCCGCGCCCCCTGCCGAGCGGCACCGGCGGCGAGAAGGCCGCGGACGCGGAGGTGGGCGCATGAGCCGGCTCACCCACGTGACCTCCGGGCCGTACGCCCCGCCCGCGCCCGTCCGCGAACTCACCGTCGTCTCCGCCGACGGCGCCCGCCTGCACGTCGAGGTGCACGGCCCCGAGGACGCGCCCCCCGTCGTCCTCGCCCACGGCTGGACCTGCTCGACCGCCTTCTGGGCCGCGCAGATCCGGGAGCTGGCCGTGGACCACCGGGTCGTCGCGTACGACCAGCGGGGGCACGGGCGCAGTCCCGCGAGCCCCGCGTGCAGCACCCGGGCGCTGGCGGACGACCTCGAAGCGGTGCTCGCGCAGACCCTCGAACGCGGGGAGCGTGCCGTGATCGTCGGCCACTCCATGGGCGGTATGACCGTCATGGCGGCCGCCGCGCGTCCCCGTTTCCGCGAGCACGCCGCGGCCGTCCTGCTGTGCAGCACCGGCAGTTCGCGGCTGGTCGAGGAGTCGCGTGTGCTGCCGTTGCGCGCCGGCGCTCTGCGTACCTGGCTGACGGCGCGGGTTCTTGCCACGCGCGCCCCGCTCGGGCCGGTCACGCCCGTCGCCCGGCGCATCCTCAAGTACGCGACCATGGGCCCGGGTTCCGCCCCGCACATGGTGGAGGCGTGCGCACGGATCGTGCACGCCTGCCCGCGCGCCGTGCGCCATGCCTGGGCGCTCGTCCTCGGGCAGCTCGACCTCGACCACGGCGTACGGGAGTTGAGCGCCCCCACCGCGATCGTCACCGGCACGGCCGACCGGCTCACGCCCCCGGTGCACGCCCGCGCGCTGGTCGCCGCGCTGCCGCACCCCGTCGGCCTCACCGAACTGCCGGGCATGGGCCACATGACGCCGGTCGAGGCACCGGAGCTGGTCAACGGAAAGATCCGGGAACTGGTCACCGAGTACGTGACCGGCGCCCCTGAAGCAGCCGGCGCCGACGGGCCCGAGCGGATCAAGGAGGGCTCATGAGCAGGGTCGGTCTCGAAGGACAGGTCGCCGTCGTCACCGGAGCGGCGCGCGGTGTCGGCGAGTTGCTCGCCCGCAAGCTCTCCGCGCGCGGGGTGAAGGTCGCCCTGGTCGGGCTGGAGGAGGAGGCGCTCAAGGAGGTCTCCGGCAGGCTGCACAGCGACAGCGCGTACTGGTACGCCGACGTCACCGACCACGAGGCGATGACCCGGGTCGCCCGGGAGGTCAAGGAGCGGTTCGGGAAGGTCGACATCGTGGTGGCCAACGCCGGGGTGGCGAACGGCGGTCCGTTCGCCGGCTCCGACCCCGAGGCCTGGCGGCGGGTGATCGAGGTCAACCTGATCGGCTCGGCGGTGACGGGGCGGGCGTTCCTGCCCGTCCTCACGGAGAGCCGCGGCTACCTGCTGCAGATCGCCTCGCTCGCCGCGATCACGCCGGCGCCGATGATGACGGCGTACTGCGCGTCCAAGGCGGGCGTGGAGGCGTACGCGCACAGCCTGCGCGCCGAGGTCGGCCACCAGGGCGTGCGGGTCGGGGTCGGGTACCTGTCCTGGACGGACACCGACATGGTGCGCGGCGCCGACCAGGACGAGGTGATGCGGGAGTTGCGGCAGCGGCTGCCGTGGCCGGCGAACAAGACGTATCCGCTGGGGCCGGCCGTGGACCGGATCGTGGCCGGCATCGAGCGGCGCGCGCCGCACGTGTACGGGCAGCGGTGGCTGCGGGGGATGCAGGGCGTGCGCGGGTACCTGCCGGCGCTGATCGGCACGGTCGGGCAGCGGGAGATGAAGCGGTTCGCGCCCCGGTTGCAGGGCATCCGCACGGGGCTCGTCGGTGCAGGTGGGGCGGCCGACGAGGAGGCGCGTGCTACGCACCGTGAGTGATCGAAATGCGAGCGTAGTCGGCCCGTGTGAGTCTGGTCGAGGCCCCACTGAGGGCCGATCCCCTCACCCTCCACAGGAGTGAACCCACATGGGTATGAAGGACAAGGCCGGCAAGATGCAGGGACAGGCCAAGCAGAAGATCCACGAAGGCCAGCAGCAGGCGCAGCAGCGTGGCCAGCAGGCGCAGGAGCGTGGCCAGCAGGCGCAGGAGCGCGGCCGGCAGACGTCTGAGCGGGGTCGTCAGAACATGGACGACACCGAGCAGGAGATGCAGGACCGGTTCGACCAGGACTACGACGCCTAGTCGTTGCACTTGGCTTGGCCGACTGGCGTGGGGCGCCCTTCTTCTTGGAGGGTGCCCTGCGTTTTGTTTTGGGGTGGTGGCGGTGGGGGGGCGGGTGCGGCGCCGTCGTGGTTGCTCGCGCAGTTCCCCGCGCCCCTTACGGGGCGCTTCTGCGGGGCGTTCTTACAGGGTGCTCGTCGGCCTTGGGGGGAGCTTCGGGCGGGATCTGTTCGGGGCCTCGGTGTAGTCCGGGGGGATCGCTGCCGGGTGGTCGGTCAGGAGGTCCAGGGCGAGTTGGATGGCGTCGTCCATCTCGACGTGGCGGCCCTCCGCCCAGTCCATCGGGGTGCGCAGGATCTCCACGTCGGGGGCCACGCCGTGGTTCTCCACGGACCAGCCGTAGTCCTCGAACCAGGCCGCGTTCATCGGCACCGTGATCACCGTGCCGTCGCCCAGGCGGTGGCGGCCGGTCATGCCGACCACTCCGCCCCAGGTGCGCTGCCCGACGACCGGGCCGAGCTTCAGCAGCTTGATCGCGGCCGTGATCATGTCGCCGTCCGACGAGGTGGCCTCGTCGGTGAGCGCGACGATCGGGCCGCGCGGCGCGTTGGAGGCGTACGACACCGGCTGGGCGTTCCTCGTCAGGTCCCAGCCGAGGATGGTCCGGGTGAGCTTCTCCACGACGAGTTCGCTGATGTGGCCGCCCGCGTTGCCGCGCACGTCGACGATGAGCGCCGGCCGGGAGACCTCCATCCGCAGGTCCCGGTTGAACTGGGCCCAGCCCGAGCCGCCCATGTCCGGGATGTGCAGGTAGCCGCACTTGCCGCCGCTCATCTCCCGTACCACCTCACGGCGTTTGGCCACCCAGTCCTGGTAGCGCAGCGGCCGTTCGTCGATCAGCGGGAGGACGGCGACCCGGCGCGGCGGCCCCGACTCGCCCTCGCCCGGGGTGAACGTCAGCTCCACCGTCGTCGCCCCCGCCCCCGCGAGCAGCGGGAACGGCCCGGTCACCGGGTCCACCGGTCTGCCGTCGACGTGGGTGAGGACCGCGCCCTCCCGGATGCCGGTGCCGGCGAGCGGCGAACGCGCCTTGGAGTCGGAGGAGTCGCCGGGCAGGATCCGCTTGACCGTCCAGCCGCCGTCCCGGTGCACGAAGTTGGCGCCGAGCAGACCCTGGAGGCGCTGGTAGTGCGGCGGGCCCTCGTTGCGGCGGGCCGGGGTGACGTAGGCGTGCGAGGTGCCGAGTTCGCCGAGGACCTCGCGGAGGAGGTCGGCGAAGTCGTCGGGGGAGGCGACCCGTTCGACCAGCGGGCGGTACTGGTCGAGCACCCCGTCCCAGTCGATGCCGCACATCCCGGGGTCCCAGAAGTAGTCCCGGATGAGGCGGCCGGCCTCGGCGTACGACTGCCGCCACTCGGCGGGCGGGTCGACCTCGTGCAGGATGCGGCGCAGGTCGATCCAGACGGTGCTGTCGCCGTCGCCGGACTCGGTCGACGGAACGGCCCGCAGCTCGCCCTCGTCGACCACGACCAGCCGGCTGCCGTCGCCGCTGACCGTGAACCAGTCGAGATGGTCCACGAGTTCGGACTTTTTCGCCTTGCTGATGTTGAAGTACTCAAGGGTCGGCCGGCCGCTGGTGTCGGCCGGGTTGACGAAGGTCTCGCCCAGCGCGCCCGAGATCGGCCAGCGCAGCCAGACCAGGCCCCCGCCCGCGACCGGGTACAGCGCCGAGTACTTGGAGGCGGTGACCGGGAACGGGGTCACCCGGCTCTCCAGGCCCTCCACCTCGACCGTCACCGCGCTGCCGTCGCCGGGCTCCTCCTCGTCCTCGACGGGGTCCAGGCCTCCCGCGGCCGGGCGCCCGTCCGGGTTGAGGGCGAACGGCGAGGGGGTCGCCGAGGAGAGCGGGACCAGGTAGGGACGGCAGCCGAGCGGGAACGACAGGTCGCCGGTGTGGACGTCGTACACCGGGTCGAAGCCGCGCCAGGAGAGGAAGGCGAGGTAGCGGCCGTCGCGGGTGAAGACCGGGTTCTCGTCCTCGAAGCGGCCGTTGGTGACGTCGATGACGAGCCGGTCGCTGATGCGGGCCATCTTGATCTGCCGCAGCGACCGGCCGATGCCCGGATGCGACCAGGTCAACCATGACCCGTCCGGCGAGAACGCCAGATCACGGACCGGTCCATTGACCGACTGGATCAGTTCGGTGACCACGTCGCCGGAGTCCGCACCGTCAACGGAGTCAATGCCGGCAGGCTCGGCGGCATCAACTTGGTCAATGCTGTCAACAGGATCAACAGAATCAACAGAATCAACAGAGCTCTCGACGACGTCGACGGCCTCCACGACCTCGACCTCCTCGGCCACGTCGATCAGCAGCAGCCGGCCGTCGTGTGCCGCCACCGCCAGCCGTTCGCCGAGCGGGTCCGAGACCAGTTCGAGCACCCGGCCCAGCTTCCCGCAGGCCAGTCGGCGCGGTGGGCGGGCGCCGGTCGCCCGGGGCAGGTGGGCGATCTCGACGGCGTCCTCGCCGCCGGCGTCCGTGACGTAGGCGATCTGCCCGGTCGAGCCGAGCATCTCCGGGAGCCGTACCCGTACCCCCGGGGTGTCGGCGATGGTGCGGGCCGGTCCGTCGCGGTGGGTGAGCCAGTACAGGCTGCCGCGTACGACGATCGCGCTGGCCCGTCCCGTCTCGTCGACCGAGACGCCGTCGACGTGCTGGGCGGCCGGTACCTGGTACGGGCGGCGCCCCGCGCGGGGCCCGGAGAGGCGCACGTCGAGCCGGCGCGGTGCCGCGTCCGGGCTCAGGTCGTCGACGAGCCAGAGGTCGCCCGCGCACTGGTACACGATCCGGGTTCCGTCGCTGGCGGCGTGCCGGGCGTAGAAGGCGTCGTGGTCGGTGTGCCGGCGCAGGTCGGAGCCGTCGTGGGCGCAGGAGTAGAGGTTGCCGACGCCCTCGTGGTCGGAGAGGAAGGCGATCCGGCCGCCGACGAACATCGGGGAGTCCAGATGGCCGCCGATGCCGGCCAGCAGCCGCTGCCCGTGCAGCCACAGCCGGCCCATGGCGCCGCCCCGGTACCGCTTCCAGCCGGCCGGTTCGTGCGGCGGGGTGCCGGTGAGCAGGAGGGTCCTGCGTTCGTCGGCGATGTCGGCGACCTGGATGTCGGCGACCGGCCCCCAGGGCAGCTTGCGGCCCGGGTCGCCGTCGGGGGAGACCTTGTAGGCCCAGGTGAAGTAGGAGAAGGGCTGGCCGTGCGAGGCCACCGCCAGGATGTCCGCCGCGCCCTCCCGGTCGGGGGGCGTCCAGCCGCACACCTGGGTGTCGGCGCTGCCCCAGTACGTCAGCTGCCGGCCGGGGCCGCCGTCGACGTCGACCAGGTGGATCTCGGGTACCAGGCTCCGCCAGCTCGTGTACGCGATGCGGCGGCCGTCGGGGGAGAACCGCGGGTGGCCGATCTTGGTGCGGTCGACGGTGAGCCGCCAGGCGCGGCCCGGGGCGTCGAGCGAGGTCAGCCAGAGGTCGTCCTCGGCCACGAAGCACAACAGGTCGCCGCTGAGATGCGGCAGGCGCAGATAGCTCACCTCCCCATGCTTTTCCGGGGGCGGAGGGCCAGCAACTCGTGGGAACTCACGGATTTCTCACGCACGTGAGACAGCACACGTACGAAACGGTTTCGTTTCTGTAGATCCCGGGGTATCTTCGAGACGTACACACGAAGGTACCGATGGAGCGGTGAAGGGTGAGTGGCATGACTGAGGTCGCAACGGCGCGTCGCAGTCGCATCACGCCCGAGCGTGAGGCCGAGTTGTACGAGGCCGTGCTCGACCTGCTCCGCGAGGTCGGCTACGACGCCCTCACCATGGACGCCGTCGCCGCCCGCACCAAGTCCAGCAAGGCGACCCTCTACCGCCAGTGGGGCGGCAAGGCCGAGCTGGTGGCCAGAGCGGTGCGGTACCAGAAGCCGGGCGGCGCACTCAGCGAGATCGACACCGGGTCGCTCCGCGGCGACCTGCACGCCCTCACGCTGCGGTCGGACGACTGCGAGATGGAGCAGAACTCGGCGTTGATGCGGGGGCTCGCCATGGCGATCCACGGCAACCCGGACCTCCTGCAGGCGTTCAAGGAACATCTCATCGAACCCGAGATGGCCCAGTTCCGCGAGGTGCTGCAGCGCGCGATCGACCGGGGCGAGGTCCGTGCCGACAACCCGGCGATCAACTTCGTGATGCACATGATGATCGGTGGATTCGCCGCCCGCTCGCTGATCGACGAGCAGCCGCCCACCCAGACCTTCCTGCTGTCGTACATCGACGCCGTGGTGCTCCCCGCCCTCGGCGCACCCGTCACCTGCTGACGACTCCCCACAGCCAGCCCATCTGACGCCACCGCTCACGTCGTCGGGCCGATCATCCCTGCCCCCACCGGGCTGATCACCCCTGCCCTGAAAACCCCACGACCTGACCGGGAGTACGCCCCCGTGGCCACGTTTCTCTACAAGCTGGGCCGGTTCGCCTTTCGGCGACGGCACTTCGTCGCCCTCATATGGGTGGCGCTGCTGACGCTGGCGGGTGTCGGCGCGGCCAGCGCCCCCGCCGCCGGCAGCACCTCCTTCTCCATCCCCGGAACCGAGGCCCAGAAGGCCTTCGACCTGCTGGACCAGCGCTTCCCCGGCTCCAGCTCCGACGGCGCCACCGCGCGTGTGGTCTTCAAGGCGCCGGCCGGCGAGAAGATGACGGACAAGCTCAACAAGGCGACCGTCAAGAAGACCGTGAAGGAACTGGCCGACGGCTCCGAGGTCACCTCCGTCAGCGACCCCTACAAGCAGCACGCCGTCAGCAAGGACGGCACGGTCGCCTACGCCTCGGTGCGCTACGACGTCTCCGGCACGGAGCTCAAGGACTCCTCCCGCGACGCGCTGGAGACGGCCGCGCACGACGCCCAGAAGGCCGGGCTGACCGTGGAGGTCGGCGGTGACGCGCTCCAGTCCGGGGCCGATGCGGGAGGCGCCGGCGAGGTCATCGGTCTCGCCATCGCCGCCGTCGTCCTCGTCATCACCCTCGGCTCACTGGTCGCGGCCGGACTGCCGCTGCTCACGGCGATCATCGGCGTCGGCATCGGCGTCTCCACCATCACCGCCCTCGCCAAGGCGCTCGACCTCGGCGACACCACGTCCACCCTGGCGCTGATGATCGGTCTCGCGGTCGGCATCGACTACGCGCTGTTCATCGTCTCCCGCTACCGCAGCGAACTGGCCGAGGGCCGCGACCGCGAGGAGGCGGTCGGCCGCGCGGCCGGTACGGCGGGCTCGGCGGTGGTCTTCGCGGGCCTCACGGTCGTGATCGCGCTCGCGGGTCTCTCGGTCGTCGGCGTGCCGATGCTGACGAAGATGGGCCTCGCGGCGGCGGGCACGGTCGTGGTCTCCGTCCTCATCGCGCTGACCATGATCCCGGCGATGCTCGGCTACGCGGGCCGGAAGGTCAGGGCCGCGGGCGAGAAGCGCCGGACGCACGCCCATGCCACCCCGAAGGAGAAGCCCGGCCTGGGCGCCCGCTGGGCGAGCTTCGTGGTCCGCCGCCCGGCGGTCGTGCTGCTGCTCGGCGTGGTCGGACTGGGCGCGATCGCCCTCCCGGCCACCCAGCTCGAACTGGGCCTGCCCGACGACGGCTCGCAGCCCACGTCCACGACCCAGCGCCGGGCGTACGACCTGCTGTCGGAGGGCTTCGGCCCCGGCTTCAACGGGCCCCTGATGATCGTGGTCGACGCCAAGGACAGCGACACCCCCAAGGCCGCGGCCACCAGGGTGGCCGACGACATCAAGGGCCTCAAGGACGTCGTGACGGTGACCCCGGCGGCGTTCAACAAGGCCGGCGACACCGCGACGATCACGGTGATCCCGGACTCCAAGCCGTCCTCGGTGCAGACCGAGGACCTGGTGCACGCCATCCGCGACCAGGGTGCCGACGTCAAGGCCGACACCGGCGCGCGGGTCCTGGTCACCGGCACCACCGCGATGAACATCGACTTCTCGCAGAAGCTCAACGACGCGCTGGTCCCGTACCTGGCGCTGGTGGTCGGCCTCGCCTTCCTCCTCCTGATCGCGGTCTTCCGTTCGATCCTGGTCCCGCTGAAGGCGGCCCTCGGCTTCCTGCTCAGCGTGCTCGCCGCGCTCGGCGCCGTCGTCGCGGTCTTCCAGTGGGGCTGGCTCGGCGGCCTGCTCGGCGTCGAGCAGACCGGCCCGATCATGTCGATGATGCCGATCTTCATGGTGGGCGTGGTCTTCGGCCTCGCCATGGACTACGAGGTGTTCCTCGTTACCCGGATGCGGGAGGCGTACGTCCACGGCGAGACGCCGGGCCAGGCCGTGGTGACCGGCTTCCGGCACAGCGCGCGGGTCGTGGCCGCCGCCGCGATCATCATGATCTCCGTCTTCAGCGGCTTCATCACGTCCAGCGAGTCGATGATCAAGATGATCGGCTTCGGTCTCGCCATCGCTGTCTTCTTCGACGCGTTCGTCGTCCGCATGGCGATCGTCCCGGCGGTGCTCGCGCTGCTCGGCAAGCGCGCCTGGTGGCTGCCGAAGTGGCTGGACCGGGCACTGCCCAACGTCGACGTCGAGGGCGAGGGCCTGCGTGCCCTGTCCGGCACGGACACCGGGTCCGGCAAGGACGACGAGGACCGGGAGCTCGTACGCGTCTGACGTACGGCTCGTGACAGACCGCCGGTGAGGGTCCGTGGGGACGGGGCGCCCTCACCGGCTTCCTCGTGCCCGGGGCCCCGACCGCCCTTAACCAGTCGCCGTCGCTTCCCCCGCTTGGCTAGCGTGCCCCCATGACGACGACAGCCGCCACTGACGCCGACGCCGGGGAATCCGGTGCCCATCCTCGTTTCGCCGCCGCCCTGGAGGAGCTGGGCCTCGCGGAACTGACCTCGCGGGTCCGCCGGTTCCCGGACGCGACCCGTACCGCGGCCGAGGCCGCCGCCGCGGTCGGGTGCGGGCTCAGCGAGATCTGCAAGTCGCTGGTCTTCGCGGCCGACGGGGTGCCGGTGCTGGTGCTGATGGACGGCGCCTCCCGGGTCGACGTGGAACTCGTCCGCAGGGAACTCGGCGCCGGGAAGGTGACCCGGGCCAAGGCGGACGTCGTACGCGAGACGACCGGGTACGCCATCGGCGGCGTGCCGCCCTTCGGGCACCGGACACGCACGCGCGTGCTGGCCGACCGGGCGCTGCTGCGGCACGACGTGGTGTGGGCCGCGGCCGGCGACCCCCACGCCGTCTTCCCGATCGCGCCCGCCGCCCTGGTCGAACACGCCGGCGCCACCGTCGTGGACGTGCGCGAGCCCACCGCGTGACCCCACTGGTCACCGCGGCCGTCCTGTTCGCCGCGGTCACGCACGCCAGTTGGAACGCGATCGCCCACCGGATCACCGACAAACTCGTCGGCTCCTCGCTGATCGCCGGCGGAGGCGTGCTGATCGGGCTGCTGCTGATGCCGTTCTCCGCCGCACCGGCGGCCGGCGCATGGCCGTACCTGATCGCGTCCGCGGCCGTCCATGTCGCCTACTTCGCGCTGCTGATGCTCTCCTTCCGGCTCGGCGACTTCGGGCAGGCGTACCCGATCGCGCGCGGCACCGCGCCGCTCCTCGTCACGCTGTTCGCCGCCGTGTTCGCGCACGAGGTGCCGGACGCCCCGGCGGCCGCGGGCATCGCCGTGTCCTGCGCCGGGCTCACCGGGGTCGCCCTGTGGGGGCTGCGCGGCCGCCGCCCCGACTGGACGGCGATCGGGGCCGCCCTCGCCACCGGCCTGACGATCGCCGCGTACACCGTCCTGGACGGCCTCGGGGTACGGGCCTCGGGATCCTCCGTGGGCTACATCGCCTGGCTGATGGCCCTGCAGGGGCTCGCCATCCCGGCGTACGCCCTGTGCCGCAGACGCGGCGAACTGCTGACCGCGGCCCGCCCGTTCGCGGCCCTGGGGCTCTTCGGCGCCCTGCTGTCCGTCTTCGCCTACGGACTGGTCCTGTGGGCGCAGACCCGCGCCGAACTCGCGCCGGTGGCCGCCCTGCGCGAGTCGTCGATCATCGTCGGCGCGGCCATCGGAGCGGTCTTCTTCAAGGAGCGCTTCGGAGCGCCCAGGATCGCGGCGGCCGGCCTGCTCGTGGTCGGGATCGGGCTGATGCTGCACGCCGGATAGGCCCTCGGCGCACCGGACTTGCCGTTGCCTTGACGAACCGTTCCTCGAACGTTCAGCCGACCACCTGTGCCCGGGTTGTGTGTTCTCCATAAAGTCCCTGCGGATTGCGGAAGAAGGGACGCAGGGGACTCATGGACACACCTCACGCGGTCCGGGCCCGTGGGATCACCAAGTGCTTCGGTGACGTCGTGGCGCTGGACGCGGTGGACCTGGACGTGACGCAAGGTCAGATCCACGGACTGGTCGGGCCGAACGGAGCCGGCAAGACGACGCTGCTCGGCCTGCTGCTCGGGCTGGCCGTCGCCGACGGCGGCCGGATGGAGATCCTGGGTACCCCGGTCGAGCGGGCGCTCGCCGCACCCGACGGCGTGGCCGGTTTCGTGGACGCGCCCGGCCTCTACCCCTCGCTCACCGCCCGGCAGAACCTCGCCGCACTGGCCACACTGCGCGGTCTCGGCACCGGGACCGCGGCGAGCGCAGGCGTCGACGACGTACTCGCCGAGGTCGGGCTCACCGACGTCGCCGACGACAGGACCCGCGGCTTCTCCCTCGGCATGCGCCAGCGCCTCGGGCTCGCCGCCGCCCTGCTCACCCGGCCCCGGCTGCTCGTCCTCGACGAGCCCTCCAACGGCCTCGACCCGGCCGGCAAGAGACATGTGCACGGCGTCCTCACCCGGCTCGCCGCCGACGGCACCGCCGTGGTGCTCTCCAGCCACCGGATGGACGACCTGGAGGCGCTCTGCTCCGAGGTCACCATCCTCGCCACCGGACGCGTCGTCTTCTCCGGCCCGCTGACCAAGCTGGCCGCCGAGAACCGCGAACTCGACTACCGGCTGCGCACCTCCGACCCCGAGACCGCGCGCCGGCTCGGCGCCGCCGCGGCCGGCATCCGGATCGTCGACGACACCGGCCTCGGCCTGCGGAAGGACCCCGACGTGCTCGTCGTACGCGGTCTGGTGCCCGCCCTCGACGAACTCGTCGCGGAGGTGGTGCGGTCGGGCGTCGCGGTGCGCGAACTCGCCCCCGTCGTCTCCCCCCTCGAAGCCGCGTTCCTCGCCCTCACCGAGCACCAGGAGGCCGGACGATGACCGCGACCACCGCCGCCGCCACCGCACCCGCCGCCGCCCGCCGCGTCCCGGTCTCGCGCGGCTACCGCTTCGAGCTGGTGAAGCTGGTCTCGCAGTGGCGGATCCGGCTGCTGGTGCTCGCCTGTTGGATCGCGCCGGGCCTGTTCGTCGCCGGGGTCAGCCAGCAGAGCACGCTGCCCGCCGACACGCTCTTCGGGCGCTGGATGCACGCGACCGGCTGGGCCGGGCCGCTGGTGATGCTGGGTTTCGCGGGCACCTGGGCGCTGCCGCTGCTGACCTCGGTGGTCGCCGGTGACGTGTTCGCCGCCGAGGACCGGCTCGGCACCTGGCGCCACCTGCTGGTGGCGGTCCGCTCGCCCGCGCGCATCTTCGTGGCGAAGTCGCTGGCCAGCCTCACCGTGATCCTGCTGCTGGTGGCCGGACTGGCCGCCTCCAGCACGCTCGGCGGGCTGGCGTCGGTCGGCAACCAGCCGCTGGTCGGCCTGGACGGGCATCTGCTGTCCCCCGGGGACGCGGCAGGACGCGTCCTGCTCGCCTGGCTCGCGGCCCTCGCCCCGACCCTCTCCCTGGCCGCGATCGGACTGCTCGGCTCGGTCGCCCTCGGCCGCTCCCCGATGGGCCTGCTGCTGCCCCCGATCGTCGCGCTCGCGATGTCGGTCGCCCAGATGCTGCCGCTGCCCGTCGCCGTCCGCCTCGCCCTGCCCGGCTACGCCTTCGTCTCCTGGAACGGCCTGTTCACCAGCCCCGCCCAGCTCGCCCCGCTCCTCGTCGCCGTCGCGGTGAGCCTCGCGTGGGCGGTCCTCGCCACCGCACTGGCCTATCTGCTGTTCGTACGACGGGACTTCACCAACCCGGCCTACGACGGCTCCGGGCGCCGCGCGCTCACCCTCGGCGTGCTGCCGCTGGCCGCGCTGACCGCCGTCACCGTCGGCGCGGTCACCGTGGCCACCCCGTCGACGGGCTCCGGGATCGAGCAGGACAAGGTGCAGAAGTCCCTCGCCACGGTCTTCGGCCACCTCTACCGGCTGCAGACCGGGCAACTGCACCGGCCTGCCGTCACCGAGGCGCAGCTGAAGGCCACGGCGGCATGCACCAAGAGCGACGGCCAGGCCGCGCAGGAGGGCGCGGGCAACGACTGGCGTTGCGTCGTGAGCTGGCACCTCCCCGGCGTGACGGCGGTCACGGGGACGGCGATCTACCAGCTCGACATCACCTCGGACGGGCGGTTCGTGGCCGACGGCGACGGTCCCAAGGAAGTCAACGGCTACTTCCTGGTGCGGACCCCGACCGGCGACGCCCCGAATCCGCTGTGGCAGTTCGACGGCAACGTCGATCTGCTCGACACCCAGTGAAGGGAACAGTTCCGTGCAGGTAACCCGCCAGCGTCGGATCAGCGAGAAGAAGCAGTTCAACGTCTTCGGCAGACACGTCGGCCGCCGGGCCCTCCTGGTGACGACGGGTATCGCGGTCGCTCTCGGCATCACCGGCACCGCGGTCGCCTCGACGTACCAGTTCGGCACCCAGCAGGTCGGCCAGACCACCGCCAACGGCCAGGTGGTCTCCGCCGACCAGTACATCAACCCGTACGGCACCCGCAGCGTCATCAACGACGGCAAGATCATGTCGTCGGTGGTCAGCCCGGACGGCACCCACCTCGCCGCCTCGATCGCCGACGGCGACGCGTCGCTCGTCATCGTGGACCTGGCGACCGGTCAGGTCACGCAGAAGATCGGCACCAACGCGGCCGACAACCTGCGCATCAGCAGCGGCGCGGTCGGCCAGGAAGGCCCCACCTACTCGCCCGACGGCAAGCAGCTGTGGCTCGGTCAGGCGAACGGCTACACGAAGTTCACCGTCAACGCGGACGGCACCCTCGCGAGCCCCACGGCCGTACCGATCGCGGCCGACGGCTCCAAGCAGGCGCTGGTGGGCGCGGCCGTGTTCGCGGCCGACGGTGCCACCGTGTACTCCGCGGTCAACGGCGAGAACAAGGTCGTCGCCATCGACGCGGCGACTGGAACGATCAAGCAGACCTGGGCGGTCGGCAACGCCCCGCGCGGCCTCGCCCTGGTGGGCGGCAAGCTCTACGTCAGCAACGAGGGCGGGCGCCCGGCCAAGGCCGGCGACACCACCATCAACTCCTACGGCACCGACGTGGTCGCGAACCCGAAGACCGGCGCCAGCACCACCGGCACGGTCAGCGTCATCGACACCACGGACCCGTCCGCCGCCGTCGGCACCGTCGACGTCGGCCTGCACCCGACCGCCGTCTACGCGAGCAAGGGCGCGGTGTTCGTCACCAACACCGCCGACAACAGCGTCTCGGTCATCGACAGCCGCAAGGACAAGGTCGTCCAGACCATCGCCACCCAGCCGTGGCCCGAGGCGTCCGTCGGCTACGAGCCGAACGCGGTCACCCTCACCGACGACGGCCGCCTCCTGGTGACCCTCGGCCGCGCCAACGCCGTCGCCGTCTACCGCTACACCTCCGCGCAGCAGCCGGCCCGCTACGTCGGCCTGGTCCCCACCGACTACTTCCCGTCGGGGATCACCGCCCTCGGCAGGAAGATCGTCGTCGCCAACACCCGTGGCGTCGACGCGCTGCGCCCCGACGCCGCCGGCCACAACACGCACGACACCACGTCGAGCATCACCCAGTTCACGATGCCGAGCGACCAGGTCGTCAGGTCCGAGACGAACAAGGTGTTCAAGCAGAACGGCTGGACGTCCAACTCGGTCAGGACGGCCAAGAACAACAGCCACAAGAAGGCCGTCCCGGTCCCGAAGCGGATCGGCGACCCGTCGACGATCAAGCACGTCTTCCTGCTCGTCAAGGAGAACCGCACCTACGACCAGGTCTTCGGCGACCTGCCGCAGGGCAACGGGAACTCCGCGCTCACCCAGTTCGGCGCGAACGTCACGCCGAACCAGCACGCGCTGGCCCAGCAGTTCGGCCTGTACGACAACTTCTACGACATCGGCACCAACTCCGCCGAGGGCCACAACTGGCTGATGCAGTCCGACAACCCGGAGTACACCGAGTCGTCGGCCGGCGAGTACACGCGCAGCTACGACACCGAGAACGACGTCCTCGGCCACCAGAAGACCGGTTTCCTGTGGACCGGCGCGCAGGCGGCCGGCCAGACCGTCAAGGACTTCGGCGAGTTCCAGTCGTACGAGAGCAAGCCGGCCGGCGCGACCTGGCAGAACCTGTACTGCGACAGCAAGAACATGGCCGCCACCGGGGCGCAGACCGCCTACCCGATCAAGACGGGCTCGGCGATCCCCTCGCTCAACGACGTGTCGGTGCAGGGCTTCCCGCTGTTCGACCTCGACGTTCCGGACATCTACAAAGAGCAGATCTGGAAGCAGGACTTCGAGAAGAACGGCCCGGCGAACCTGAACATGTTCTGGTTCTCCAACGACCACACCGGCGGCCCCGCGAACGCGGCCGCCGAGGTCGCCGACAACGACCTGGCGGTCGGCCGCATGGTCGACGAGATCACGCACAGCAAGTACTGGAAGGACTCGGCGATCTTCGTCGTCGAGGACGACTCCCAGGCCGGTCTCGACCACGTCGACGGACACCGGGCCCCGGTCCAGGTCATCAGCCCGTACGCCCAGCACGGCAAGGTCGACGACCACTACTACTCGCAGATCACCATGGTCCGCACCATCGAGCAGATCCTCGGGGTGCACCCGATGAACCAGCTCGACAGCGCGGCCACCCCGATGTACGGGGCGTTCACGGGCAAGGCGGACGACACCCCGTTCACGGCGGTCCCGAACCGGACCTCGCTGACCCTCGGCGTGAACCCGCAGCCGTCCTGCGGCTCGGACACCCCGGCGGCCCAGGACGCCCAGGCGGCGGCCGCGCCGACGTCGGTCTCCGTCCCGGCGGCCGAGAAGACGGTCGCGGCGCAGTGGCAGACGTGGGCCAAGCACCAGCGGCTGACCGGCAAGAACGCCGTGCCGGACTACGCCAACCCCACCCAGATGAACCGTTACACCTGGTACCAGACCCACAACTGGACCAAGCCCTACCCCGGCGACAAGAAGATCTACTCGCCGAACGACGTACCGGGCGCCTACCTCCCGTCCGCGGAGAACGACGGCTGAGCCGGCCCGTTCACGTCAGGGGACCCCGGCCCGCGCGGCCGGGGTCCCCTGCGGTCCGCGGTGCGTCAAGCTGGCTGCGGAACGTACGAGGACAGGGAGACGTCATGACCGACAAGCCGACCGTGGGCATGCTGGGCACCGGCATCATGGGCGCCGCGATGGCCCGCAACCTCCTGAAGGCCGGGCACACGGTCCGCGCGTGGAACCGCACCCGCGCCAAGGCCGAGCCCCTCGCGGCCGACGGCGCCCAGGTCACCGACACCCCGGCCGAGGCCGTGGCGGGCGCCGACGTCGTCCTGACCATGCTGTACGACGGTGCCACCGCCCTGGAGGCCCTGCGCGAGGCGGCCGGATCGCTGCGCCCCGGGGCCGTCTGGGTCCAGTCGACCACGGCGGGCCTCGACCAGATCCCCGCACTGGCCGCGTTCGCCGACGAGCACGGCCTGGTCTTCTACGACGCCCCGGTCCTCGGCACCCGCCAGCCCGCCGAGGCCGGACAGCTCACCGTGCTGGCCGCGGGGCCCGAGCAGGGCCGGGAGACGGTCACGCCCGTCTTCGAGGCGATCGGCGCCCGTACGGTGTGGACCGGCGACGACGGGTCCACGGCCACCGCGACCCGGCTCAAGCTGGTGGCCAACAGCTGGGTCCTCGCGGCCACCGCGGCGACCGGCGAGGTGGTCGCGCTGGCGCAGGGCCTCGGCGTGGACCCGCAGCGCTTCTTCGACCTGATCGAGGGCGGCCCCCTCGACATGGGCTACCTGCGGGCCAAGGCCGGGCTGATCCTCGGCGGCGTGCTGACCCCGCCGTCGTTCGCGGTGGACACCGCGGGGAAGGACGCCCGGCTGATCGTCGCGGCCGGCGCGAGCAACGGCGTGCGCCTGGACGTCGCCCAGGCGGCCGCCGAACGCTTCGCCCGCGCCGCCGCGCAGGGGCACGCCGACGAGGACATGGCCGCCGCGTACTTCGCCAGCTTCGAGGACAAGTAGCGGGGCGGCGGCAGCGGGCCGGGGGCTCTTGCCGACGTGACGGCGGGGGCCCCGAGGAGCACCCTGGAAGCAGTGATTCCGGAGGTGGACCCCATGATGGACATGATGAGAACCGCTGTGGGATGGCATGTCGAGATGGAGTTCCTGGAGGACGACACGCACACGCGCGCGGTGGCCCTGGTACGCCTGCCCGACGGCACCGAGGTACGGGCGCACGGCCACGCGAGCCGGCACGAGTCCGACAGCAACCAGCCGAGAGTCGGCGAGGAGATCGCCGGCGCCCGCGCCCTGAACGAACTGGCCATGCAACTGCTGTCCAAGGCGCACGGCGAGATCGACGCGCTGTCGGGACGGCACTCGCACCCGATCAACGTGTGAGGGGCTACGGGCGGGAGGCAACGCCTGAGAGGCAACGCCTGAGGGGTACGGGGGTGCGGGCGCAGGCGCGCGCGGTGGTTACGACAGCGCCGTGCGCACCGCGCGCACCAGCGCCTGCGCCCGCGGGTCCGCCGTCACGCTCTTGCGGAAGCCGTTGGTGACATAGCCGAAGGCGATGCCGGACCCGGGGTCCGCGAAGGCGAGCGAGCCGCCGCGGCCCGGGTGGCCGAAGGAGGCGGGGGAGAGCAGCGGGGAGGCGCTGCCGTGCAGCATGTAGCCGAGCCCGAAGCGGGTGGAGACGACCAGCACCCGGTCAGGACCGGCCGACTGCTCGCCGCGGGCCAGCTCGACGCTCTCCGGCGTGAACAGCCGCCGTCCGCCGTCGACCCCGCCGATCAGGGCGGCGTAGAAGCGGGCCAGGCCGTCGGCGGTGGCGATGCCGTTGGAGGCGGGGAGGGCGGCCGCGCGGTACGCGGGGTCGTTCTCGTCCGGGAGCGGGCTGATCGCGCCGAACGCCCGGCGGGTCAGCGAGCCCGGGTCGGCGTACGCCTCGGAGACGGCCCGCTTGGGCCGGGTCCGCAGCGCGCCCGCGCTCTCCGGTGCCGTCACGGGCCCGACGCGCCCCACGCGCGCCTGCTCCGCCTCCGGCAGCCCGAGCCACAGCTCGGCCCCGGCCGGCCCGGCGATCTCGTCCGCGATCCACTCGCCGATGCTCCGCCCGGTCACCCGCCCCACCAGCTCACCGGTCAGCCAGCTGTAGGTCTGCGCGTGGTAGCCGTGGTCGGTGCCCGGCTCCCACACCGGCGCCTGCGCCGCCACGGCGGCCGCGCCGAGTCCGGGGTCGGCCGCCTCCGCGGGCGTGAGCGGCCGGTCCAGCACCGGCACGCCCGCGCGGTGCGCGAGCAGCTGCCGTACCAGCGTCCGCTCCTTGCCGGCCGCCTTGTACTCCGGCCACAGGTCGCCCACCGGCGCGTCCAGGTCCAGCTCGCCGCGCTGGTGCAGGAGCAGCAGGGCGGCCGCGGCGACGCCCTTGGTCGCCGAGCGCACGATCTGGGCGGTGCCGTGCTCCCACGGTGTGCCGCCGGCGTCCCCGTCGAAGTCCCGGGCGCCGCCCCACAGGTCGACGACCCGGTGCCCGTCCCGGTACACGGCCACCGCCGCGCCCCGGTCCCCGAGCAGCTCGAAGTTGCTCGCGAACGCGTCCCTGACCGGCTCGAAGCCCGCCGCCACAGTGCCGTGCACGTCCACGCCCGGATCCCTCCACCCACTCGCTGGTGACAATGAGTGGAACATGGCCGCCGGGCCCCGGATTCCTCGGTACGACGTGGTCTGCGGCACGTGCCCGGGGTCAGCCGAGCACGATGGTCACCTCGATGTTCCCGCGCGTGGCGTTCGAGTACGGGCACACCTCGTGGGCGGCGTCCACCAGCTTGGCCGCGATGTCCCCGTCCAGGACCGGCAGCGAGACGCTGAGGGCGACCGCGAGGCCGTAGCCGCGCTGCTTGTTGGGGCCGATGCCGACCTTCGCGGCGACCGTGGAGCCGGTCAGGTCGTACCCGGCGCGGTTGCCGACGAGGATCAGCGCGTTGTGGAAGCAGGCGCTGTAGCCCGCCGCGAACAGCTGCTCCGGGTTGGTGCCGTTGCCGTCGCCGCCCAGCGCCGGGGGCATCGCGACCTTGAGTTCGATCTGGCCGTCCTGGCTGCTGACATATCCGGTCCGGCCGCCGTGCGCGGTCGCCTCGGCGACGTACATGATCTTCGTCGGACGAGAGTCGACGGTGGCGCCTTCGATCACGGCGGGACCTCCCCCAGGGCGGAAACAGTGGTGGGCAACACAGAAGTGTGCAAGCACATCGTGCACAAGGTACCGACCGGTAGGAAGCCCTGGGAGGGGGAGGGGGGTGGAAACCGCGGGTAACAGCGGCCGGTTACGCCGGCCGGGAAGCCGCCCTGCCCGCCCGCTCCGCGAGCTCCCGCAACTCCTCGCGCAGCCGTGCCACGTCGGCCCCGTCGAGCCCCGTCGTCGTGAGCAGGGCGCCGGGGACGCGCGCCGCGCGCTCCCGCAGTTCCTCCGCCCGCCCGGTGCACGCGACGAGCACCGAGCGCTCGTCGCGCTCCGAGCGCTCCCTGCGCACCAGCCCCGCCCCCTCCAGCCGCTTCAGCAGCGGCGACACCGTGCCGTAGTCGAGCCGGAGCGCCTCCGCCAGTTCCTTCACCGTGGTCTCGCCCCGCTCCCACAGGACGAGCAGCACGAGGTACTGCGGGTAGGTGAGCCCGAGTTCGTCGAGGAGCGGGCGGTAGGCGGCGGTCACGGCGCGCTGCGCCGCGTACAGCGCGAAGCACAGCTGGTCGTCCAGCCGCGGCGGCCCTGCGACCGGCCCGGCGACCGGCCCGGCGACCGGCCCTGCGACCGGGCAGGCGTCCTCTTGATGCGTCACGCGCCCATTCTCACGGACGCGGGTCGAATCCGAAGGGCAGTTCCAGCCGGTGGGCCCGCATCAGGGCGTCGTCGCAGAGGAGTTCGACGGTGGGCCCGTCGGCGGCGATCGTGCCGTCGCTGAGCACCAGGGAGCGCGGGCACAGCTCCAGGGCGTACGGCAGGTCGTGGGTGACCATCAGGACCGTCACGTCCAGGGAGCGCAGGATGTCGGCGAGTTCGCGCCGGGAGGCCGGGTCCAGGTTGGAGGAGGGTTCGTCCAGGACGAGGATCTCCGGCTCCATGGCGAGGACGGTCGCCACCGCCACCCGGCGGCGCTGTCCGAAGGACAGGTGGTGCGGCGGGCGCCCGGCGAAGTCGCCCATGCCGACCCGGTCGAGGGCGGCACGCACGCGTGCCTCCAGCTCCGCTCCCCTCAGGCCGGCCGCCGCCGGTCCGAACGCCACGTCCTCGCGGACCGTCGGCATGAACAACTGGTCGTCCGGGTCCTGGAAGACGATGCCGACCCGGCGCCTGATCTCGGCCATGTGCCGCTCGCCGACGGGCAGTCCGGCCACCGTCACCGTGCCCGTGCCGCCGCCCAGGATGCCGTTGAGGTGCAGCACGAGGGTGGTCTTCCCGGCGCCGTTCGGCCCGAGCAGCGCGACCCGTTCGCCGCGCGCGACGCGGAAGTCCACGCCGAACAGGGCCTGGTGCCCGTCGGGATAGGCGAACGCGAGGCCGGAGACCTCCAGCGAGGCGGGAGCAGTGGTCACAGGGCCCATCCCAACAGGCAGACGACAGAGGCGGACAGCGGCAGCGCGAGGGCGTACGACCACTCGGCCCGGGACGCGGTCACCTCGTCGATGACCGGCATCGAACCGGAGTAGCCGCGGCTCACCATGGCCAGGTGGACGCGCTCGCCGCGTTCGTAGGAGCGGATGAACAGGGCGCCCGCGGACTTGGCGAGCACACCCCAGTGGCGCACGCCCCGCGCCTCGAAGCCGCGCGACAGGCGGGCGATCCGCATCCGGCGCATCTCGTCGGTGACGACGTCGCCGTAGCGGATCATGAAGGAGGCGATCTGGACGAGCAGCGGCGGCAGCTTCAGCCGCTCCAGGCCGAGGAGCAGCTCGCGCAGCTCCGTGGTGGCCGCCAGGAGGACGGAGGCGGCGACGCCAAGGGTGCCCTTGGCCAGAACGTTCCAGGCGCCCCAGAGGCCGTTCACGCTGAGCGAGAGGCCCAGCACCTCGGTCCGCTCGCCCTCCGCGACGAACGGCATCAGTAGCGCGAAGGCGACGAACGGCACCTCGATCAGGAGCCGCTTCAGGAGGAAGCCGGCGGGCACGCGCGCGTGGTGCGCGACGACCGCGAGCAGCACGGCGTACAGCGCGAACGCCCACATCGCCGTGCGCGGGGTCGAGACCACGACGAGCACGAAGGCGAAGGCGGCGGCGAGCTTGGTGTGCGGCGGGAGGGCGTGCACGCGCGAGTGCGCGTCCCGGTAGAGCCGGTGCGCGTGCCCGGCACCCACGTCAGCGCACCTCGGAAAGGGCGTCGGCGCGGCGCCTGCGCACCGCCCAGAACACCGCGCTGCCCGCGACCACGGTGGTGCCGACCCCGATGACGCCCGCGAGGCCCCCGGAGAGCCGGGCGTCGGAGACGTCCTCGACGCCGTAGTCGGCGAGCGGGGAGCCGGCCGCGGCATGCTCCTTCGTCCTGGTGTCGATGCCGTGGTCGTGGGCGACCTTCTCCAGGCCGTCGGGGCTGGCGGAGGCGTAGTAGCTGACGAATCCGGCGAGCAGCAGAGAGGCCGCCAGGCCGCTGATCCACAGCGCGCGGCGGGAGGTGCGCGCGGCCACGGGCGCGGTCGGCTCCGGCGCGTCCACCAGGACGCCGTTCACGCGCAGCTTCAGTCCCTGCCGCCCGCCGCGCGCCCCGTACACCAGGTCGGGGCGTACGGCGACGACCGCGCCGACCGTGAGCGCGGTGATCGCGGCCTCGCCGACGCCGATGAGGACGTGCACGCCGACCATCGCGCCGGCCACCTTGCCGATGGCGACGTCGGTGGTGCCGCCGACCGCGTAGAGCAGGGTGAAGGCGACGGCGGCGGCGGGCACGGAGAGCAGGGCGGCGACGAAGGCGGCGCCGGTCACCGACCGCCGGCCGCCGGGCAGGACCTTCAGCAGGCCGCGGAAGACGGCGTACGCCACCACGGTGGTCACGATCGCCATGTCGGTGATGTTGACGCCGAGCGCGGTCAGCCCGCCGTCCGCGAACAGGATGCCCTGCATGAGGAGGACCACGGACACGCACAGGACGCCCGTGTAGGGGCCGACGAGTATCGCGGCGAGCGCCCCTCCCAGCAGATGGCCGCTTGTTCCGGCCGCGACGGGGAAGTTGAGCATCTGTACGGCGAAGATGAACGCCGCCACCAGGCCGGCCAGCGGCGCGGTGCGGTCGTCGAGTTCACGGCGGGCGCCGCGCAGGCTGATCGCGAGGGCGCCGGCCGCCGCCACGGCGGTGACCGCGGAGGTGGGGGCGTCGATGAATCCGTCAGGTACATGCACGGTTCGATTTTAGGGTTCTATTGCAAAGCTTTTGCAAGAGAGAGAAGCTCGTCATATCGGGATCCGCCGGTGGCGGCAGGGCGGTCTCCGCAAGCACTTCAGGGAAAATGTGCGACATTGGATAAGAAAGCGGATGCAACAGCTTTCACACAGATCACGGAGCGTAAAGGGCAGTCCGATGTCTGTAGTCGAGCAGTATGCGCGAGCCCACATCGTCACGGACGAGGACGCGCGAGACGATCCGGGCGCGGTCCCCGTCGTCCTGCGCTACGACCCCGACGCCGATCCGAGGACGGTACACGTCGGCCTGCCCGGCACGGACGAGTGGACGTTCTCGCGCTCGCTGCTGGAACAGGGTCTCCGGTCGCCCGCGGAGAGCGGTGACGTACGGGTCTGGCCGCTGGGCCGGGTCCAGGCCGTGGTGGAGTTCCACTCCGACCACGGCACGTCGGTGGTGCAGTTCGAGTCGAAGGCGCTGCTGCGCTTCCTCAGGCGCACCTACATGGCCACCCCCGTGGCCGGCTGACGCCCTCCGCTACAGCGAGGAGCCCAGCTTCAGCAGCGCCGCCACGATCGGTCCGGCGGTGTCGCCGCCGTGGCCGCCCGCCTGGACCACGCCCGCCGCGGCGAAGTCCCCGCAGTACGCGGTGAACCAGCCGTTCGGCTTCTTCTGGCCGTCGACCTCGGCGGAGCCCGTCTTGGCGCCGCAGCTGGAGCTCAGACCCGACATCGCCTTGGCCGCCGTGCCGTACGCCGCCGTGTACTGCATGACCTCCTTCAGCTCCGACTGCGTCTTCGACGACATCGTGCGCGAGGCCTTCGCGATCGTCCGGTTGTCGACGCTCGGGGCGACCAGGTACGGCTGGTGGAAGGAGCCGGTGTCCACCGTGGCCGACACCGACGCCATGTTCAGCGGGTTCATGCGCACCCCGCCCTGCCCGATCAGCGAGGCGCCCATCTGCGCGCCGCTCTGCACCGGGACGGAGCCGTCGAAGGTCGGGACGCCGATGGCCCAGTTGTTCATCCCGAGGCCGTAGACCTGCTGGGCCTCCGTCGTCAGGTCGCTGTTGGACAGCTTGGGCGCGAAGTCGATGAAGGCGTTGTTGCAGGAGGCGCCGAAGCTCAGCTTGAACGTGCCCTGCTTGATCTCCGAGTCGTCGTCGTTGTGGAACGTCCACCCGGCGAGCTTGTACGTCTTCGGGCAGGGGTGCGACGCGTCCGGGGTGATCAGCCCCTTCTCGAACAGCATCGTCGACGTGACGATCTTCATCGTGGAGCCGGGCGCCAGGGAGCCCTGGAAGGCCACGTTGAAGCCGTGGCTGGAGTTGGCGACGGCGAGAACCTCGCCGGTCGACGGGCGCATCATCACGACCGAGGCGTTCTTCTGCGTGGTGACCTGCTTCTCGGCGGCCGCCTGGAGGGTCGGGCTGAGCGTCGTCTTCACGGTGCCCGGCGTGCCCTTGCTGAGTTCGAGCAGCGTCTTGTCGGAGAGCTTCGCCTTCTCGGACGCCGTGCCGCGCACCACGCGCAGCTCGACGCCCGCCTTGCCGCCGGCCTTCTTGCCGAACTTCTCCCGCAGCCCGTCGAGGACCGAGCCCAGCGACGGGTACTTGGCGGTGGTGATCTCCCCGCCGTCCCGGTCCAGGGCCTTGATCGGCGGGGTGCCGGACTCGCCGGTGACCAGGGTGTCGCCGTCCGCGAGGTCCGGGTGAACGACCGCGGCGTGCCAGTTCACCACCGGCTTGCCGTCGCTGGTCCGGCGGATCACGGTGAACGCGGAGCTGTACGACAGCGGCTTGCTGACGCCCTTGTACGACACCGTCGCCTTCACCGAGAACGGGACCTTGCCGCCGGTGCGGGTGCCCTCGGTGAGGGTGACACCCGTGACGTGGGCGTCCTTGCTGTAGCCGGTGAGGAGCTTGATGCAGGCCTTGCTGTCGTCGGTGACGGCGGCGGCCTGGGTGACCTTGCCCTGCTGCCAGGACGAGAGGAAGGTGCGCGCCGTCGTCTGCACCTCGGTGGCGGACAGCGGGCCGGTCTTGACGGGCTTGTGGTCGGCCGTCTTCGCGGACGACGCCGCGTCGGCGGCCCCGCCGCCGTACAGCGCGTAGAGGCCGAGGCCCGCGCCGACGCCGACAGCGGCGATCACTCCGCCGATGACGGCGGGTCTGTGCTTCCGTCGTTCGACGACGCGCCTTCTCTTGCCCACAGCTCAGTTCCTCCGCGCACTTCCCCCGGGGTCCCCGTCGCCCCGTAGCCCTCACGCTCCCCAACGACGACACCAAGCCTAGAGTCCCGGCCTGTGGGAGTGACGTCAGCCACCGATCCGTAGCACACTCGCGACAATCGGACCGGCCGCGTCGATGCCGTGGCCGCCGTCCTGGGTCATCGCCGCGGCCGCGACGTCGTTGCGGTAGCCGGCGAACCAGCTGTTCGACTTGGACTGCCCGTCGACCTCCGCCGACCCCGTCTTGGCGCCGATGCTGCCGCTCAGCCCGCGCATGACCCCGGCCGCGGTGCCGCTGGTCGCGGTGCGGTTCATCATGGCGCGCAGCTGGCCGCTCGTGCCGGGCGACAGGCCCTTCGCGGTGGCCAGTTCACGGCCGTCCAGCTTCTGCGGGACGAGTACCGGCTGGTGGAAGGCCCCCGTCGCCGCGGTCGCCGCGACCGACGCCATGTTCAGCGGGGACATCTGCACCTGGCCCTGGCCGATCAGGTTGGCCGCGGTGTCCGGGCCGCCGGAGGCGGGGACCCGGCCGTCGAAGCTCGGGATGCCCACCTTCCAGTTGTTGTTGCCGAGCCCGAACCGGTCCTCGGCCTCCTTGGTGAGCGAGTCGACCTGGACCGAGTCCGCGTACTTCACGAACGCCGTGTTGCAGGAGCGCGCGAAGCTGTCCGAGAGGGTGGCCTGCTCGTCCGGCTGGAGTCCCTTGAGGTTGCTGAAGGTCTGGCTCTGCCAGGTCGCGGTCGGCGGGCAGGGCGCCGGGCCGTTCGCCGTCGTCAGCCCGGTGTCGATGAGGGTGGCCGCGCTGATGATCTTCATGGTGGAGCCGGGCGCCAGCTCGCCGAGGAAGGCCGCGTTGAAGCCGTCCTCGCGGTGGTTGGCGACCGCCAGCACCTCGCCGGTGCTGGGCTTGACGGCGACCACCGAGGACTCGGCGTACTTCGTGACCGCGGTCTCGGCGGCGGCCTGCACGCGCGCGTCGAGCGTCGTCTGCAGCTTGCCCGCCTTCCCCTCCGCGAGGGTCAGCAGCGTGGTGTCGGCGGACTCCGCGGACGCGTGCTGGATGACCAGCTCCACGCCGGGGGTGCCGCCGGCCTTGTCGCCGTAGCGGCTGCGCAGTTCGTCCAGGATCGGGCCCAGGGACGGGTACTTGTCCTTGGTGAGGACCTTGCCGTTGCGGTCCACGGCCTCGATCGGCGGGCTCGCGGCCTCGCCGGTGGACAGGGTGTCGCCGCGCCGGAGCTGCGGGTGGACGACGGTCGGGTCCCAGTCGACGAGCGCGCGGTGCGTGGTCTCGCCGCGCACGACGGTCAGGCGGCTCCTGTAGGCGAGCGGTTTCGACTTCCCGCCGTAGGACACGGTCGCCTTCACGCTGTACGGCACGGTGGCGCCGGTCACCTTGCCGGGCGTGATGTGCACGTCCTTGATGTGCGCCACGTCGCTGAAGGACGTGAGCACGGGTTCGGCGTCCGCGGAGTCGTTCGTGTACGACGCCGCGGTCGCCGACTGGCCCTTCTCCCAGGCAGCGAAGAACTTCTGCGTGGTGTCCCTGATCTCGTCCTTTGTCGGCGGCCCGGTCCGCACCGCCGGTGTGCTGTCGCCGTGGAGCGTCGACAGAACGTTGTAGGCGCCGTACCCGCCCCCGCCCAGCACGGCCGCGCAGACGCTGCCGATCAGGGCGCCCTTGACCCCCTTGCGCATGGTGCGAAAATCCCTCCCGTGAGCTTTTGCCGCATTTTGTGAACGCGTTCAAAAGCTGGTTGTGGGTCGCACTGTAGGTCGTTGTGGGGCTCCTGTGACAGGCGTTGACCGATTGTTGGCCGAACTGTTGGCCGAACGGAGGTCAGGGATGTGGCTCGGGCCGGGTGCCGGACCGCATGCGTGAACGCCAGGAGTCGAGGGCGGCCGCCGTGTCCGTGTGCGGCTGCCGCAAAACTTGAACCCTGATTGCTTGGGAATAAGCTGGAAGAAACCGCGGAACGCCGATTTTACGCCAGGAGGCGAGCCTATAGGAGTCTATAGGAGCCGAATTATGCCATCTGTGGCAAAAGCCGACAACCTGAGCGATGCGATACGGCAGAGAGCGAGGCTCTCGTGTTTGTCTCTCGAAATGGAATCGCGCACATGGCAGGGGTTTTCTGCGCTGCCGCGCTGCTCGCCGCAACGACCGGTTCGGTCGGCGCAGCGGCTGTGACCGCAGCCCGGAACGGCGCAGTGGTGTCTTCGACCGTCCAGCCGCGACCGTCCAGTACGCCTCATGCGCCCATTGCGCCGAGTGCGGGGAGCGGCGGCGGGCACATTCCCAACGCGCCCAGGACGCCGACGCCGACTACGACTACGACTACGACGGACAGCCCGGGCGCGCGCGGGGGAGCCGGCATTCCCAACACGAACAGGCACCACATCCTGGGGTGACGTTCCGTGATGGGCCGAGTCACGGATGGCGTAATGCGGCGGGCTCCGCCCAGCGGTTGCGCTCATGCTGGATTTATGGACGAACCGAATGTTGTTCGGCCGCGCGAAGACAGAAGCGGAAGGCTCCGAGACCTTTACGCAGCGATCCTGATGGCTGCGGGTCTGGTGGCCGCCGGCGGCATACTCGCCTGGTTCGGGGTGAATGACGTCGGCGAAGCACTGTCGTTTGCGGGACGGATAACCGGATTCTCCGCGTCGGTCGCCGCACTGGTGATGTTCGTTGCCGTGGCCGCCGCTTGTGACTACTTCGGCAAGCGGAGTTTCAGGGCGTCAGGAATTTTTGTCCTGGCTGCCGTCCTGCTTGTTCTGATCGTCAACGCCGGACTCCTGGCGATGCAAATAGAGGGGCGCGAACTCACGAACTGGCTGATCGCGTGGGTTGCTCTTATCGTCTGGTCGGGCTGGGCACTGTGGAAGCTCCTGCGGCGCGAAAAGGTCTGGAAAGACATTCCGGCGCCCCGCGCGTTCGCGGTCGGGGCCCTGGCGACGACGTTTCTGGCGTTCGGCAACTTTGCGTACTCGCAGATCTACCTGCCCTATTCCATGCCCATGCTCGTCTCGGTCACCGTGGATTTTGAAAAGCCCGTGGCGAACCATGCCACCGGTGGCACCACTGTGCCGCTGCGTCTGACGTTGAAGAACGGCGGGAAGGTCTCCGCGTACATTCCCCAGAGTATCTACGTGGTCCAGGGGCAGTACGAGGACACGAGTCAGGCGGCGAAATCCCGTGAGAGCTGGCTGTACGGCGCATCGAACGGTGTCCTCCGGGAGGACTTCCGGATCAAGGAATCGACCGTGATCGAGAACGGCATGATCCTCTATCCCGGCACGGACCCATGGTTGGACCCCGGAGAAACCCGGACAGTGGATCGCGTCATCCAGCTGCCGAAGGACATCAAATACCAGACCCTCATCGCGTATTCCGAAGCCATTCTGGTCCGAAAGGATCGAGTCTCTCTCGACACGCCCGACGTGCAGAAGTCCTGGGATGAATCATCATTCAAGCACATCAGTGATGCTCCTGAATGGGTGAGGGGTGGCGTACCGCGTAGCGTCGATTTCCTGAAGTGGACCTTCCCGCTGCGCGAGGGGAGTTATCTGACCGCGGCGACAAGAAGGCAGAAACACCTCACCACGTGGTGGGTGCTCCAGTATCCGAGCATCGCGGTGACCGTCTCCTCTTCGGAAGGAGGGGAGAACGTCAGGCCGAGTGCGCAGGACATGGGCACCCTTCTCGCGCGGTACGGACTCGAAGCGATCGACAGCGGGTTCGCCGAGATGCCGCTAAACCCACGTATCGAGCCACATCCGTGAACGCCAGGAGTCGAGGGGAATCGCCGTGCCCGTGTACAGCGGCCAGAAGTAGATGAAGTTCCAGACGATCAGCAGCACCAGGACGCCCGCACTGGACGCGCCGACCAGCCGGCGGGTGTCGCTGGAGCCCGGCGGGCCGATGATCGCGCCGATCATCATCGCCACCGCGAGACAGAGGAACGGCACGAAGACGACGGCGTAGAAGAGGAAGATCGTGCGCTCCTGGTACATGAACCAGGGCAGGTAACCGGCCGCGATGCCGCAGGCGACGGCCCCGGCCCGCCAGTCGCGGCGGAACGCCCACCGCCACAGGACGTAGGCGATCGCGAAGCAGGCCGCCCACCACAGCAGCGGGGTGCCGATCGCGAGCACCTCGCGGGCGCACTTCTCGCCGGCGTCCGACGGGCAGCCGTCCACACCCGGCGACGGCGACTCGTAGTAGTACGACACCGGGCGGCCCAGCACCAGCCAGGACCACGGGTTCGACATGTACGTGTGCGGCGACGACAGGCCGACGTGGAACAGGTACACCTCGTGCTCGTAGTGCCACAGGCTGCGCAGCCAGTCGGGAAGGAACGTCCAGCTGCCGCCCTTGCCGTCGGTGGCCGCCCAGTTGCGGAAGTAGCCGCCAGTGCCGTCGGTGGGGGACAGGATCCAGCCGATCCAGGACGTCAGGTAGACGGCGATCGCCACCGGGACCGTCGCCAGGAAGGTGATCCCCGTGTCGTGCGCCAGGGCCGCCTTGTACGGGTGCCGGGCGCCGGCCACCTTGCGGGCACCCACGTCCCACAGGACCGCCATCACGCAGAACGCGGCCAGGATGTAGAGGGCGTTCCACTTGGTGCCGAGCGCGAGGCCCAGCATGAGGCCCGCCGCCCAGCGCCAGGGGCGCCACCCGAAGCGGAAGCCGTCGGCCACGCGCGCGTCCGGGCGGACCCGGCCGTCAGCGTCCGGCGGCAGCGCGGCCGCCAGCTTCGCCCGCGACCTGTCCCGGTCGATGACCAGGCAGCCGAACGCCGCCAGCACGAAGAACATCAGCACCCCGTCGAGCAGCGAGGTGCGGCTCATCACGAAGTGCAGGCCGTCCACCGCCATCAGCGCGCCCGCCAGGCAGCCCAGGAAGGTGGACCGGAACATCCGGCGCCCGATCCGGCACAGCAGCAGCACGCTCAGCGTGCCGAGCAGCGCCGTCATGAACCGCCAGCCGAACGGGTTGAAGCCGAAGACCAGCTCCCCGAGCCCGATGACGTACTTGCCGACCGGCGGGTGCACGACGTACGCCGCGTCCACCGGGATGCCGACATGGCCGGCCTTCTGCAGGATCAGGTCGTTGGCGTTCTTGTCCCAGTTGACCTCGAAACCGCGGTGGACGAGCGCCCACGCGTCCTTCGCGTAGTACGTCTCGTCGAATATCACCGCCTTGGGGCTGCCCAGGTTCCAGAACCGGAGCAGGCCCGCCATCAGCGTCACCAGCAGCGGACCGACCCAGCCCGACCAGCGCGTGATCCGCTCCGCGAGCACCGGGGGCACCCCCAGGGCGAACCACAGCCGGGGGCTGGGCTCCACGTACGGCGGCACCAGGCGTTCGACGACGTCGGCGTGCGCGCCGGAGCCGGCGGCGCCCCGGTCACCGGGGGCGTGCGCCGTGTGTGCCGGGCTCGCCGTGTAGCCGAACCGGCGCAGCCGCTGCTGCCACGTCGGCCGCTCGTCGAGCGCTGCCTGGCCCTGCCGGGTGTCCGTGGAGGACGCGGTACTGGTCACCGCGCCATCGTAGGGAACCGTTCTGTGTGAGTCCCGTGCAATGGGGCTTCGCGGTGGGTTCCTTTGCGTTCACCGCCCCGGAGGTCCGCCGGGGACGGCGCTGTCGGTGGCGGCTGCGAGGATGGAGGAGTGACTGGAACCCTTGTCCTCGCAGGCACCCCCATCGGCGACGTCGCGGACGCGCCGCCCCGGCTCGCCGCGGAGCTGACCGGCGCCGACGTGATCGCGGCCGAGGACACGCGGCGGCTGCGCTGGCTCACCCAGGCGCTGGGGGTGACGCCCAAGGGACGCGTCGTGTCGTACTTCGAGGGCAACGAGGCCGCCCGCACACCGGAGCTGGTCGAGGAACTCGTCGGCGGCGCGCGCGTGCTGCTCGTGACCGACGCCGGGATGCCGTCCGTCTCCGACCCCGGCTACCGGCTGGTCGCGGCCGCCGTGGAGAAGGACATCCGGGTCACGGCCGTACCGGGACCGTCCGCCGTGCTCACCGCGCTCGCACTGTCCGGGCTGCCCGTCGACCGGTTCTGCTTCGAGGGGTTCCTGCCGCGCAAGGCGGGCGAGCGCCGCTCCCGCCTCCAGGAGGTCGCCGAGGAGCGCCGCACCCTCGTCTACTTCGAGGCCCCGCACCGCCTCGACGACACCCTCGCCGCCATGGCCGAGGTCTTCGGCGCCGAGCGGCGGGCCGCCGTCTGCCGCGAGCTGACCAAGACGTACGAGGAGGTGCGGCGCGGTCCGCTCGCCGAGCTGGCGGTGTGGGCCGCCGACGGGGTGCGCGGCGAGATCACCGTCGTCGTCGAGGGCGCGCCGGAGCGCGGGCCGGAGGAGCTCGACGCGGAGGAGCTGGTGCGGCGGGTGCGGGTGCGGGAGGAGGCCGGCGAGCGCCGCAAGGAGGCGATCGCGGCGGTGGCGGTGGCGGCGGGGATTCCGAAGCGGGTGGTGTTCGACGCCGTGGTCGCCGCGAAGCGTGTTGATGGGTGAGGTCGGTTTTCGGAGCGCCGTGGTGGTTGCTCCTGTGTAGTCGTGTGCGGGGTGGCGGGGGCTGGTCGCGCAGTTCCCCGCACCCCTTCCGGGGCACCCTCGTGCACGGCGTCTGCAAGGGGGCGCTCCTTGATCTCTGAGCGAGCCGCTTCTCCCTTGAGCGTGCGCCCCTGACCTGCGGTGATGTGTCCTCTGAGCGGGGCGCCTCTCCTCTGAGCGCGCGCCCCACGGGACGGTAAAGCAGGGGCGGGAAACGCAAAGCTCAGCCCTATGCGGCGAGGCCGATTTGGCAAGCCGAATCCAAATCGCCTCCAACACTCGGCAGGCCTGTCGCATTCGCGTCGGTGAAGGCGTCCACTGGTCAGCAGGGACGCACCCGTCCCTCACCCCCATGGGATTCCGGGGGGAATCCCCGCGCCGGGGGTGCGTGCTTGTCCAAGCGGACAAGAGGAGCTGGCATGAGTGAGATCGCAGGGCAGACCGGCCTCCGCGGTGCGGCCACAGCCGTCGTCCACGAGTCGTATTCCTTCGCCTGCATGCGATGCGGGCACGGCTGGGAGCAGTCGTACGAGATAGAGCACCACACCGACGCCGACAACCACGAGTTCGTCAAGTACGTCGCGAACGGCCGGGTCGTCCCGTCACCGCTGAGCCGGCCCGCGTGCCAGAACTGCGACGGACAGGTGCTGCGGATCATGCGCGCGGGGCAGGTCTCGTCGGTGCGCGACGCCGCGCAGCGATCGCATCAGCCGTCGGCACAGAACCGCTCCGCCGGTCAGGACGGTACGGAGACCGGGCCGGCCGCGGTGGCGACGGAGGCCTCCGCGGAGGTCAAGGCGGTGCACCACTGGCACCTGTCGGACCTCCTGCACCCCTTCCAGCGCAGGGCGAGCTGATACGGGCCCTGGGCGTGGGCCCGGCGGGCATGCCCCTTTCGTAGGATCGGGGCATGCCTTCGAACGCCCCCGGTACGGCCTCCCGCACGGCCGACAAGAACGCGGCGCCGCCGCTCCCGGAACCCCTCCGGGTGCCCGTCGCCGACTCCCACACCCATCTCGACATGCAGTCCGGCACGGTCGAGGAGGGCCTCGCGAAGGCCGCGTCGGTGGGCGTGACGACCGTCGTCCAGGTCGGCTGCGACCTCAAGGGCTCGCGGTGGGCGGCCGACACCGCCGCCGCGCACGCGAACGTCCACGCGACCGTCGCCCTGCACCCCAACGAGGCGCCGCGCATCGTGCACGGCGACCCCGACGGCTGGTCCCGGCAGGGGACCCGGGCCGGGGGCGGGGACGCCGCGCTCGACGAGGCGCTTGCGGAGATCGACCGGCTGGCCGGGCTGCCCCAGGTGAAGGGCGTCGGCGAGACCGGCCTCGACTACTTCCGGACCGGACCCGAGGGCAAGGCCGCCCAGGAGCGCTCCTTCCGCGCCCACATCGAGATCGCCAAGCGGCACGGCAAGGCCCTTGTCATCCACGACCGCGACGCCCACGCCGACGTCCTGCGCGTCCTCAAGGAGGAGGGCGCCCCCGAGCGGACCGTGTTCCACTGCTACTCCGGGGACGCCGCGATGGCCGAGGAGTGCGCCCGCGAGGGCTACTTCATGTCCTTCGCCGGCAACGTCACCTTCAAGAACGCCCAGAACCTGAGGGACGCGGTGGCGGTGGCGCCCCTGGAACTGCTCCTCGTGGAGACCGACGCGCCCTTCCTGACCCCGGCGCCGTACCGCGGACGGCCCAACGCCCCGTATCTCATTCCGGTCACGGTGCGCGCGCTGGCCGCCGTGCGCGGCATCGACGAGGACGCGCTGGCGACGGCGCTGGGCGCGAACACGGCCCGTGCCTTCGACTACTGAGGGTGTAGCGATCATAACTGACGCATAACGTTCGCGAGCCTGCGCCTTTGGTCTGCTCGCGACCGTGCGTAGTCGTGCCGCTTTGGAGAGTGACGACCGCTCCGCTAGGTTCTGGGGGCCCGATCCGGACCCCTCTGGCCCTCTGGAGCGTGTCGGCGTGAGCACATCGCAGTACGAGACGTCTGGGGCGTACGACCCCTACGGCGCGCCCGGAGTGCACGGCGCGCAGGAGATGTACGGCGCGCACGACGCCGAGACGCTGGGATACGGCACGGCGTACGGGGGTGACACGTACCAGCCGGCGTACGAGATCTCGGCGCAGGCCGCCCAGGCTGCCCAGGCCGTCCAGCCTGCCCAGGCCGCGCAGTCGCATGTCGCGGAGCCGGAGCCGGAGTTGCCGCGGCAGGGCGAGGCCGGGGCGGAGGAGGCGTGGGAGGAGGCGCGCGAGGAGGTGCGTGAGGAGGGTGTGCGCGCCGTCGCGGGACGGCGTGCCGCGCGCCGGCGCAAGGCTCGGTACACCCGGCGCCCCGAGTCCGCCGTGCGCCGTCTGCTGCCGCAGGCGCTCGTCGTCGCGTTCCTCGCGGGCGGCACCACCGCGTTCCTCGCCAAGGACAAGGCGATCGAGCTGACCGTGGACGGCAGGCCGCGCACCCTGCACACGTTCGCGGACGACGTGACCGGCCTGCTGGCCGAGGAGGGCGTGCCGGTCGGGGCGCACGACGTGGTCGCGCCCGCCCCCGGTACGGCCCTGGCCAGCGGCGACGAGGTCGCGGTGCGCTACGGCCGCCCGGTACGGCTCACGCTGGACGGCGAGCCGCGCGAGGTGTGGACGACGGCGCGCACGGTGGACGGAGCGCTCAGACAGCTCGGGGTGCGTGCCGAGGGCGCGTACCTTTCGGCCTCGCGCTCCCAGAACATCGGACGCGCCGGGCTCGCGCTCGACGTACGCACCGAGCGCACGGTCACGATCCTGGCGGACGGCCGGACCCGGACCATCCGCACCAACGCCGCGACCGTCGGCGAGGCCGTCGAGGAGGCCGGGATCACCCTGCACGGCCAGGACACCACCTCGGTGTCCCAGGCCGGCTTCCCGCGCGACGGGCAGACGGTGACCGTGCTGCGCGTCACGGGCAGCAAGGAGATCCGCGAGGAGGCCATCCCGTTCCAGGTGCGGCGGACGGCGGACCCGACGCTGTTCAAGGGCACCGAGGTGGTGGAGCGGGCCGGGCGGCCGGGGCTGCGCCGTGTGACATATTACTTGCGCTCCGTCAACGGAGTCCGGCAGAAGCCGCACCGCGAGACGGCCGAGGTGGTCCGGGAGGCGCGCACCCAGCTGGTCAAGGTGGGGACCAAGCCGCACCCCGACTCCGTGACCGGCGCCGACGGCCTGAACTGGCACGGTCTCGCCGCCTGCGAGTCCGGCGGCCGCCCGCACGCGGTGGACGCCTCCGGGACGTACGGCGGGCTGTACCAGTTCGACACCCACACCTGGCACAGCCTCGGCGGCAGCGGGCGCCCGCAGGACGCCTCGTCCGAGGAACAGACGTTCCGCGCGAAGAAGCTCTACGTGAGCCGCGGTTCCACGCCCTGGCCGCACTGCGGGGCGCGGCTGCACAAGTGACCCGGGGGAGCGGCCGTACGGGTGACCGGCCGGAGGCGTTCCCGGCGGCCCGTACCCTTGTCCCGTGAGCAGCCCCACCCCCGACGCCCTCCTCGGCCCCGCCGACATCCGTGAGCTGGCGGCAGCGCTCGGTGTACGCCCCACCAAGCAGCGCGGCCAGAACTTCGTGATCGACGCCAACACGGTCCGCCGTATCGTCCGCACCGCCGAGGTCCGCCCGGACGACGTCGTCGTGGAGGTCGGCCCGGGGCTCGGGTCCCTCACGCTCGCGCTCCTGGAGGCCGCCGACCGGGTCACCGCGGTCGAGATCGACGACGTCCTGGCCGGCGCACTGCCCGCGACGATCGCGGCGCGCATGCCGGCGCGCGCGGACCGGTTCGCGCTGGTCCACTCCGACGCCATGCACGTCACCGAGCTGCCGGGACCGCCGCCGACCGCGCTCGTCGCGAACCTCCCCTACAACGTCGCCGTGCCCGTCCTCCTCCACATGCTCGAAACCTTCCCGAGCATCGAGCGGACGCTGGTGATGGTGCAGTCCGAGGTCGCCGACCGGCTCGCCGCCGGACCCGGCAACAAGGTGTACGGCGTGCCGTCCGTCAAGGCCAACTGGTACGCCGAGGTCAAGCGCGCCGGTGCCATCGGGCGCAACGTCTTCTGGCCCGCCCCGAACGTCGACAGCGGGCTGGTCTCCCTGGTCAGGCGCGCGGAGCCGCTGAAGACGACGGCCTCCAGGCGCGAGGTCTTCGCGGTCGTCGACGCGGCGTTCGCGCAGCGCCGCAAGACCCTCCGGGCGGCGCTCGCCGGCTGGGCCGGGTCCGCGGCGGCCGCCGAGGCGGCGCTGGTCGCGGCCGGGGTCTCGCCGCAGGCCCGCGGCGAGGCGCTGACCGTCGAGGAGTTCGCGAGGATCGCCGAGCACGCCGAGCACGCCGAGCACGCCGAGCACGAGGAGTCCGGTAAGTGAGCGTCACGGTACGCGTCCCCGCCAAGGTCAACGTCCAGCTCGCGGTGGGCGCGGCGCGCCCCGACGGCTTCCACGGCCTGGCCAACGTCTTCCTCGCCGTCGGCCTCTACGACGAGGTCACGGTCACGCCCGCCGACGAGCTGACGGTCACCTGCGAGGGCCCGGACGCCGCCGAGGTCCCCCTGGACCGCACGAACCTCGCGGCGCGCGCCGCAGTCGCGCTCGCCGAGCGCCGGGGCATCGAACCCGCCGTGCACATCCACATCGCCAAGGACATCCCGGTCGCCGGCGGCATGGCCGGGGGGAGCGCGGACGGGGCGGGCGCGCTGCTCGCCTGCAACGAGCTGTGGCGCGCGGGCGCCTCCCGCGCCGAACTCCTCGCCATCTGCGCCGACCTGGGCAGTGACGTGCCCTTCAGCCTGGTCGGCGGGGCGGCTCTCGGCATCGGGCGGGGCGAGCAGCTGACCGTGCTGGAGACCGGCGGCACCTTCCACTGGGTGTTCGCGATGGCCGGGCGGGGGCTGTCGACGCCGGCGGTCTTCCGCGAGTTCGACCGGCTCGCGCAGGGGCGGGACATCCCGGAGCCGGTGGCTTCGGCGGAGCTGCTCCAGGCGCTGGCGAAGGGGGACCCGGACGCGCTGGCCGCCGCCGTCTCCAACGACCTCCAGCCCGCGGCCCTGTCCCTCTTCCCGGAGCTCGCCGACACCCTGGACGCGGGCCGCGGGGCCGGAGCGCTCGCCGCGCTCGTCTCCGGCTCGGGGCCCACGACGGCCTTCCTCGCGCGCGATCCGGAGGCGGCCACGAAGATCGCCGACGCCCTGCGCTCCTCCGGCACCTGCCGTACGGTGCGCACGGCGACGTCACCCGCGCCGGGCGCCCGGGTCCTCGACCAGGCATCCGGCACCGGCGCCCGAGCCGGCGAGTGAGACCGGCGCCGGTGCCGGCGGGCGGGACCATCACCCACGCCCCGGCGTGCGCGACCGGCCGCACGCCCCGCGCAAATCAGCTGCCTCGCGCCCCTCACCCCCACTAGGCTCCCCCGGTCGCCCCCGGACCAGGGCTGGCGGCGCGGAAACGGGGGGCGCCCACGCATGACCATCCACGAGCTCGTCACCGCCGTACGGAACGGGGACGCGGACGGTGTCCGGCGATTGCTGGACGACGACGTCGACGCGGACATGCTCGACCCGGACGCCGGGGTGCCGCTGCTCTGCGTTGCCGTGGCGGCGTACGACGAGGATGTCGTCGACGCGCTGATCGACGCGGGGGCCGACTCGCTGGCGGTGCTGTCCGACGGGAGCACGCCGGTACGGCGCGCGGTGGACGGCGGGTCGATCGAGATGGTGTCGGCGCTCCTGCGGGACCCGGTGCGGTTCCCGCAGGACACGCGGCGCGAACTGCTGGTCCGGGCTGGGCGGTGGGCCGACGCGGGCGTGGAGGCGGAGCTCCGGCGCCGGAGCGGTGCCTCCGGGCCGGCGACCCGGGAACCGGTCCGGGACCGCTCGGGGGACGAGGTGTACGAGCAGTTCAGCGTGGGTGGACTGACCGCGCGGGACGGGCATGACGGAATCCTCACGGAGCTGGAGGCGCGTTTCGGGGTGCGTGCGCCGTTCGAGGAGGTGCTCGCGCGGGCGCTGGTGCGCCGGAACCCGGACCATGCCGTGTGGTTCCAGGCGGCCAACATCCTCAGCCGACGCATGGACGAGGACACCTGGGCCGCCGCCGTGGCACTCAGCCGCAGTACGGACCGGCTCCGGCGGCTGTTCGCGGCGGAGCTGCTGTTGTTCCTCGGGCTGGGCCCCGCCTGGCCGCCGGGCTCCGAGCCTTTCGAGGGGCGCGGCACGGAGGTCCTGCTGCCCTGGGCGCGCCAGGAGCGGGACCCGGAGGTGCTGCGCGCCGTCCTCAACGCGCTGACCGAGGACTGGAGCCCGGAGATCGAGGAGCTGGGGCGGTCGTATCTGACGCATCCCGATGGCGGGGTGCGTTGCATGCTGCCGCACACGCTGGAGCGGGGGGAGAACCGGCTGGTGGTGCGGCCCGAGAGCCTGAGGACGGTGTTCGCGCTGGCGCGGGATCCTGAGCCCCGCGTGCGGTCGGCGGCGTGCATCTGGCTGGCGGAGTATCCGGGACACGACCCCGGCATCGCGGACGCGCTGGCCGGGCTGGTGGACGAGGAGGACCAGCTGACCCGGATCCATGCCGTGTACGGACTCGCCCACCAGGACGACCCGCGCTGCGTGGAGGCCGAAGGGCACATCGGTCCGGTGGACCGGGAGCAGTGGCCGGACACCTGGATGCTCCGCGCGGTGGGGCGGTACCAGGAGCGCGTGGCGCGGCGGGCGGCCGGTTCCGGGTGACGCGGAACCGGCCGCCGTGAGCTGGACGCCGGACCGCCGCCGTGCCCGCCTCCCGGGAGAACCTCCTCGGCGAGGTACGCGGGCGGGCGGGCGGAAAGCGGCTCCCGGCCGGACGGCCTCCCGGGGCGCATTACGCTGGGAGGCTGACCGTCCCCGTGCGCAGGAGTGAAATGGCCGTCAACCTGGTCAATGTCGAGAACGTCAGCAAGGTCTACGGCACCCGTGCCCTGCTGGACGGCGTCTCGCTCGGCGTGTCGGAGGGCGACCGCATCGGCGTGGTGGGCCGCAACGGCGACGGCAAGACCACTCTCATCCGGATGCTCGCCAAGCTGGAGGAGGCCGACACCGGCCGGGTCACCCACTCCGGCGGACTGCGCGCCGGCGTCCTCACCCAGCACGACTCCCTCGACCCGGCCGCCACCGTCCGGCACGAGGTCATCGGCGACATGGCCGACCACGAGTGGGCCGGCAACGCCAAGGTCCGGGACGTCCTCACCGGCCTCTTCGGCGGACTTGACCTGCCGGGCTTCCCCAAGGGGCTCGACACCGTCATCGGGCCGCTGTCGGGTGGCGAGCGGCGCCGTATCGCGCTCGCCAAGCTGCTCATCGAGGAGCAGGACCTGCTCGTCCTCGACGAGCCCACCAACCACCTCGACGTCGAGGGCATCTCCTGGCTCGCCCGGCACCTGAGCGAGCGTCGCTCGGCGCTGGTCTGCGTCACCCACGACCGGTGGTTCCTCGACCAGGTCTGCACCCGCATGTGGGACGTGCAGCGCGGCGCCGTCTACGAGTACGAGGGCGGCTACTCCGACTACGTCTTCGCCCGCGCGGAGCGCGAGCGGATCGCGGCCACCGAGGAGACCAAGCGGCAGAACCTGGTCCGCAAGGAGCTGGCCTGGCTGCGCCGCGGCGCTCCCGCCCGTACCTCCAAGCCGCGCTTCCGGGTCGAGGCGGCGAACGAGCTGATCGCCGACGTGCCGCCGCCGCGGGACAGCTCCGAGCTGATGAAGTTCGCCTCCACCCGGCTCGGCAGGACCGTGTTCGACCTGGAGGACGTGACCGTCCAGGCCGGGCCGAAGGTGCTGCTCAAGCACGTCACCTGGCAGCTCGGTCCCGGCGACCGCATCGGCCTGGTCGGCGTCAACGGCGCCGGCAAGACCTCGCTGCTGCGCGCCATGGCCGAGGCCGCCCGGACCGAGGGCGAGGCGCAGCCGGCGGCCGGGCGGGTCGTCGTCGGCAAGACTGTGAAGCTCGCCTACCTCTCCCAGGAGGTCGCCGAGCTGAACCCGAACACGCGGGTCCTGGAGGCGGTCCAGCAGGTGCGCGAGCGCGTCGACCTGGGCAAGGGGCGCGAGATGACCGCCGGGCAGCTGTGCGAGACGTTCGGCTTCAGCAAGGAGAAGCAGTGGACGCCGGTCGGCGACCTGTCCGGTGGTGAGCGCCGCCGCCTGCAGCTGCTGCGCCTGCTCATGGACGAGCCGAACGTCCTCTTCCTCGACGAGCCCACCAACGACCTCGACATCGAGACCCTCACCCAGCTGGAGGACGTCCTCGACGGCTGGCCCGGCTCGATGATCGTGATCTCCCACGACCGGTTCTTCGTCGAGCGCACCACCGACCGGGTCTTCGCCCTCCTCGGCGACGCCACGCTGCGGATGCTGCCGCGCGGTATCGACGAGTACCTGGAGCGCAGGCAGCGCATGGAGGAGACGGTCGCCGCCACCGCGGCGGCCGCGGCCCCGAAGGCGGCCACGGCCGAGCGCAGCGCCGCCGACCAGCGTGCCGCCAAGAAGGAACTCCAGCGGATCGAGCGCCAGTTGGACCGCGTCTCCGAGAAGGAGGCCAAGCTGCACGACCAGATCGCCGCCAACGCCACGGACTTCGCGAAGGTCGCCGAACTCGACGCCCAGTTGCGCGACCTGGCCACGGAGCGCGAGGAACTGGAGATGCGCTGGCTGGAGTTGGCCGAGGACGCGTGACGGGCGGCGCACCGACCGGCGTGAATCAGCCCGCTGCGGGCCCGCGCGCAACCCCCTTGCGCGGGCCCGGTGAAGGGGGCGTGAAGGCGCGTAACGGTGGCATCACGGGGCGGTTCTCCCTTGGGAACAGCGGCAGATGGGTGCCCGTGGGCTGTCGGTGCCGGGTGGTAGAAAGGTCAGTCTGAGAACTGCCTGAGTGCGCGAGAGGGCCTGTCACCGGCCTCGGGCAGTGGCTCGGAATCAGTGAACGAGGGGGAAGAACGCTGATGACACAGCCGCCCGGCCAGCCGCCGCAGGGCGCTTTCGGAGCGCCGCAGGACCAGCCGCCGGGCGGCGGATTCGGCGCCCCGCAACAGCCGCCCGCACAGGGCGGCTTCGGCGCACCTCCGCCACAGCCGGGCTACGGCTACCCGCAGCCGCCGGCGGCCGCCCCCGGCCCCTACGCCCAGCCGGCCGGCCCCTACGGCGTACCGGGGCAGGTGCCGGGTCCGTACGGGCCGCAGCCCGGGTACGGCTACCCCCAGCAGCAGCCGCAGTACCCCGGCGGGCCGGGGCTGCCCCCGCCTCCCGGCGGCTCGGGCGGCGGCCCGTTCAGGGGCAGGCCCGCGCTGGTCGTCGCGGCCGCGGTGGCGGCGCTGCTGGTCGTGGGCGGCACGGTGTACGCCCTGACCGGCAGCGGGGACGGCAGGAAGCCGGTCGCCCAGCAGTCCGACGACCCCAAGGCCTCCGATACCCCGGTCGACCCCGGTGACGGCAGCGGCGACGGCGGCGCGGACCCGGAGAACCTCAACGCGGGCCGCAGGTCCGGCGAGGCCAAGGTGCTCTGGTACAAGTCCGCGCCCGACGCGCCCGCATCCGGTGCCGACGCGCCCGGCATGTGGATCACCGGGAAGACGGCGGTGAAGGCGGCGTACAAGCAGGTCTTCGCCTACAAGGTGGGCAACGGCGACCCGGCGTGGGCCCCGATCACGTTCCCGCAGAAGATCTGCGCGGTCACCTCGCGGAAGTCGGCGGACGACAAGGTCGTCGTGGCCTACATGAACGGCACCAGCGACCGCGCCAAGTGCAACCAGCTGCAGGAGATCGACCTCGACACGGGCCGGAAGGGCTGGACCGCGACCGTCGCCGACGGCGGGCTGTTCGACAGCGCGCTCAGCATCGAGCTGACCATCAGCGGAAAGACGCTGATGGTGGGCCGTTCCCAGTCCGGCACGGCCTACGACCTCGGCAGCGGCGCCAAGTTGTACGACAAGAAGGAGTACGGCGCGTCCTGCTTCCCGACGGCGTTCGCGGGCGGCACGGACCGGCTGGTCGAGGTGGCGTCCTGCGGCGCCGGCGGCAGCGCCGAGCACGACGAGATCTCGCGGCTCGACCCGGCCACCGGCAGGGTCCGGTGGACGCAGCCGGTGAAGAAGGGCTGGTCGGTCGAGCGGACCTACTCCGTCGACCCGCTCGTGGTCTACATGACCAACGAGGAGAAGAAGGCCTGGAACATCTCGGTCCTGGACGACAAGGGCGCGTTCCGTTCCGAGGTGAAGGTGGACGAGAAGTTCGCGCCCCAGTGCGGCTGGGCGCTCCTCGCCCGTGACCTGCAGGGCTGCCAGGGCGTGGCCGTCGACGCCGACACCCTCTACCTGCCGACGGACGTGAGCGGCGGGGGCAACGAGATCGTCGCGATCAGCCTCACCGACGGCACGGCGAAGTGGCGCACGAAGTCCCCGACGGACGAGTCCATGTACCCGGTCGAGGTCGAGGGCGGCAGACTCGTCGCCTACGTACGGCCGTCGTACGACGCGGGCGGCCAGGTCGTCTCGATCCCGACCACCGGCTCCGCCCACCGCACCACCAGGCTGCTGCAGAACCCGCAGCACACCGCCGACATCGAGGGCGGCTTCTACGACGGTGCGGTCGACTGGGCCGACGGGCGCTTCTACCTCTCCTCCACGCGGCTGACCGGCAGCGACGACGCGAAGGAGAAGCTGATTATGGCCTTCGGCAACTGAGCGGAGCCCGCCCCGAGCCGTCCCGCAGCCAACGCCGTCCCCAGCCGTCGCACCCGCCGTCCCCCGAGGTATCTCCGCCATGACCCAGCCGCCCCCGCCGCCACCCAACCAGCCTCCGAACCCGTACACCCAGCAGCCCGGCCACGGCTACCCGCAGCAGCCCCAGCCCCCGCAACCCGGTTACGGCTACCCCCAGCAGCCCCAGCCTCCACAGCCCGGCTACGGCTACCCGCAGCAGCCCGCGGCCCCGAACCCGTATGCCCAGCAGCCCGGTTACGGCTACGGCTACCCGAACCAGCCGCCCCAGCCCGGCCACGGCCACCCCGGCGGCCGGCCGGGCGGCCCCGCTCCCGGTCCCGGCCGCAACAACGCCGCCCTGCTCATCGTCGTCGCCGCGGTCGTCGCCATCGCGCTGATCGTCGGCGGCGGCATCTGGTACGCCAAGTCCTCCGGCGGCGACGGCAAGAAGGACGACACCGCGAACTCCAGCGGCGGCGGCACCGGCGGCCAGGACGCGAACGGCGGCAAGGAAGGCAAGGGGACCGAGAAGGTGCCCGCGGACACCACCTCCAAGGTCCTCTTCCAGGTCCCGCTGCCCACGGCGAAGGACACCACCGTCACCGCCGGTTCCTGGCTCACCGACAAGGTGTACGCGAAGAGCGGCATCGCCGGGATCACCGGCTACGACCCCGACTCGGGCGCCAAGCTGTGGACGGTGCCGCTGTCCGGCCCAGTCTGCCGCGCCACCGGGCACGTCAGCGCCGACGGCCGGACCGCGGTCGTCTTCCAGCCGAAGATGCCCGCGAAGGGCTCCACGGCCGGCTGCACCCAGGTCGCCGCGATCGACCTGAACGCCGGCAGAAAGCTGTGGACCAAGACGGTCAAGTCCGGTGACGTCCCGGTCAACTTCGACAACGTGACGGTCGCTCAGCAGACGGTCGCGGTCGGCGGCTCCAGCGGCGGCGCCGCCTTCGACCTCGCCTCCGGCAAGGTCCGCTGGCAGCCGAAGGCGGGCGACAGCTGCTACGACGCCGGCTACGGCGGCGGCGCCAAGCTGGTCGCGGTCCGCAGGTGCGGCAGCGGCGACGCCGGCCAGCTGCACATCCAGACCCTCGACCCGGTCACCGGCAAGGTGCTCTCGGAGTACAGGATGACCTCCGGCATCGACTACGCGAGCGTCGTGTCGACCGACCCGCTGGTGGTCGCCGCCGACGTCAACGACAGCGCGGGCGACGGCAGCGGCTTCTCGGACGTCTTCTCCATCGACAACAGGACCGGCGCCCTGCGCACCCGTATCTCCACGCCGGGCAGCTCCTACGCGGCCCGCTGCGACGGCATCTACGAGCTGGAGAAGTGCACGGGCGTGCTGGTCGGCAACGACAGGCTGTACCTGGCGACCGAACAGCACGACGGCGACGCGGAGTACACGAAGACCAACGAGATCGTCGCCTTCGACCTGGGCACCGGCAAGCAGACCGGACAGCGCGCCGACGCCGGGGACGGCTACACGATCACGCCGCTGCGCATGGACGGCCCCGACGTGATCGCGTACAAGAACGCGCCGTACGACAAGGGTGCCCAGGTCGTCAGCATCGACGGCGGTTCGTTCAAGGAGACCAAGCTGCTGGAGAACCCGGCGACCACGGCGGTCAAGGCCGTGGAGACCGCCATGTCGCCCGACTACGCCGAGGTCCGCTACTCCCAGGGGCACCTCTACCTGTCCGCCGCCTACGCCCACGCCCGCACGTCCTCGTCGTCGGCCAAGGAGTACCTGGTCACCGCCTTCGGTACGGGTGGCTGATACGCGCTCTTCACCCTCGAATACGAGAAAACCCAGAGATTCCTCCGATCCGGGGCACTTCTCATCAGTAGGGGCAGCGCAACGTCGAACAAGCGTGTAGCTTCCGGGGGCATGAAGGACGAGGTGCCGGGGGGCCCTCTGTCCATGCGGACCAGTGGGCATCCATAGTGGGGCATCCATTGGGGGGACTGGGGGGTTGCTCTATGGGAGTGCGGCTCATGGTGGTCGACGACCACCGGTTGCTCGCGGAGGCGCTGGCCTCGGCGCTGAAACTGCGCGGCCACCGGGTGCTCGCCGCGGCGGCACCGGCGGCGGGCGCGGCCGAGCTGGTGATCACACGGGCACCCGAGGTGTGCCTGCTCGGTACGGCGACACCGGCCGAGCCGGGGATCTTCGACCCGGTGGTGAAGATCAAGCGGGAGCGTCCGCAGGTCGCCGTCCTGGTCCTGGGCCCGGTGCCCTCCCCGCGGGGCATCGCGGCGGCCTTCGCGGCGGGCGCCTCCGGGTACGTACGGCACGACGAGCGGATAGAGGGCGTCGAGCGGGCGATCATGAAGGCGCGGGCCGGGGAGGCCGCCGTGGCACCCGCTCTGCTCCAGGGCGCCTTCGGTGAACTCCTCAACCCGGCCGCCCAGCCCGACGACGAGGGCCAGCGCCTCCTCCAGATGCTCACCCCGAGGGAGGTGGAGGTCCTGGTCCGCGTCGCCGACGGCGAGGACACCCGCCTCATCGCCGCCGGCATGGGCATCGCCCCGAGCACGGCCCGCACCCATGTGCAGAGGGTGCTGATGAAGCTGGGCGTGGGGTCGCGCCTGGAGGCGGCGGCGCTGGCGGCCCGGACAGGGCTCCTGGACAGGGCGGGCCCACTCAACGGCGGCACGGAAGCGCCCCTTTAGGGGTGGGAGGAACTGCGCGACCAGCCCCCACGCACCCGCGGCCAGAACACAACCGAATCAGTCGTCGGCCTCTTCCGCCGGAGGCACCGGCCGCAGCCACAGCCACACCAGAAAGAACACCCCCAGCAACAGCATCCCGATCCCGGTCCACAGGTTGATGTTGATCCCCTGCGCCTTGTCGATCTCGGCCTGCGAGTCCGTGATCCCGGTGATCGTGACGATGATCCCGTACAGCACGAACAGCCCCCCGATGATCCGCCGCAGATCGAAGATCCGCGCGGCGGTCGCGGACCGGCCCTCCAGCTCGGTGACCTCCCGCTGGACGTCCTGCTCGGAGTAGTGGAATCCGGACTGCCCGGAGTCGTCGGACATGGTCTCTCCATCCTCCCGCGACCGGGACTAGAACGAGAACGGGATGTAGCAGGCGGCGGCCAGGATCACCGCGCCCCAGCCCAGCAGCGCCGGCCGCCGGTACCAGGCCTCGTCGCCGGGTGCGGGCGCCTCCGCCATGCCGGGGGAGCGGGTGCCGTAGACGAGGCCCGCGAGCTCCGCCTCCGGCTTCGGCGCGGTGAACAGGGACACGATCACCATCACGACCGCGCCGGCGACGAACCCGGCGATCGCGGAGACGAAGTTGGCGCCCTGGTCGGAGGGGATGCCGATGATCCCCCTCTTGTAGAGGACGAAGTAGTTGACCATCGCGGTCACGGTGCCCGCGAGCAGCCCCCAGAAGCCGGACTTCGCCGAGGCCCGCTTCCAGAACATGCCGACGACGAAGACGACGAACATCGGCACGTTGAAGAAGGAGAACAGCGTCTGGAGGTAGCTCATGATGTTCGAGAACGACGACGCCAGGAACGCCGTACCGATCGACGCGCACACGCCGATCGCCGTGATGAGCCGTCCGAAGCGCACGTAGTAGCCGTCCTCCCGGCCTCGCACCACGTACTTCGCCCAGATGTCCGTCGTGAACACGGTGTTGAAGGAGGACACGTTGGCCGCCATGCCGGCCATGAAGGCGGCCAGCAGACCGGTGACCGCGATGCCGAGCACGCCGTTGGGCAGCAGCTGCGACATCAGGTAGGGGATCGCGTCGTTGTACTGCAGGCCGGATTTGGCGGTCCCGATGTCCGGCACCAGCGCGGCGGCGACCAGGCCCGGGATCATCACCAGGAAGACGATGAAGATCTTCGGGTAGGCGGCGATCAGCGGGGTGCGCTGGGCGGCGGAGAGGTTCTTCGCCGACAGGGCGCGCTGCACCTCGGCGAAGTTCGTCGTCCAGTAGCCGAAGGAGAGCACGAAGCCGAGGCCGACGACGATGGTCAGCCAGTTCGCGCCGAGCGGGTTGACGGAGCCGATGCCGGTGCCGCCCCAGGCCGTCGTGAAGTTGTGGCCGTGGGTGGCGGTGAGCTTGTCGACCAGGCCGCCCCAGCCGCCCGCCTTCTTCAGGCCGAGCACGGACAGCGGGATGAGGGCGGCCAGGATCACGAAGAACTGCAGCACCTCGTTGTAGATGGCCGAGGAGAGACCGCCGAGGGTGATGTACGCCAGCACGAACGCGCCGGCGACCACGATCGCCACCCACTGCGGCCAGCCGAGCAGCGCCTCCACGACGATCGCCAGGGCGTACAGGTTCACACCGGCGATCAGGATGGCCGCGAAGGCGAACAGGATCGAACTGAGCAGGTGTGCGGCTCTGTCGAAGCGGAGCAGCAGCATCTCGGGGACCGAGCGGACCTTGCTGCCGTAGTAGAAGGGCATCATCACCAGGCCCAGGAAGACCATGGCCGGAATGGCGCCGATCCAGTACCAGTGCACGGTGTACGCGCCGTACTGCGCGCTGTTGGCGGCCATGCCGAGGATCTCGGTGGCGGCCAGGTTCGCCGAGATGAACGCGAGACCGGTGATCCAGGCGGGCAGTGACCGCCCGGAGAGGAAGAAGTCGAGGCTGGTCCTCACCGAGCGGCGGGCCGCGAAGCCGATGCCCAGGACGACGACGAAGTAGATCGCCAGGATCGTGTAGTCGAGGCCGTTGGTCGGCAACCGCAGCCCGGCCGCCAGCCGCACTGCCGATGTGGGGGATACGGGCGCATCTGTGGGGTTCTGCACCCGGTAATTCAACACTTTCGTTGTCTCACCTTGATTGATTGCGATGTTGACTGGGGTGGTGAGTTGTGTTTTGGTGTGTTCGGTTCTGTTTGATGGTTGGCTGGCTCGATCAATGGGAGTCCGCAGTGAAGAAGACCTCGACCCGGCTGGCCGACGGTCGCGAACTCATCTACTACGACCTGCGCGACGACACCGTGCGGGACGCGGTGGACCGCCGCCCGCTGGAGCGGACGCACACCACCTCCGAGATCCGGCGGGATCCGCTCCTCGGCGACCAGGTCGCGATCGCCTCGCACCGGCAGGGCCGCACCTACCACCCGCCGGCCGACCAGTGCCCGCTGTGCCCGACCAAGGGCGACCGGCTGAGCGAGATCCCGGACTCCTCGTACGACGTCGTGGTCTTCGAGAACCGCTTCCCCTCGCTGGCCGGCGACTCCGGGCGCTGCGAGGTGGTCTGCTTCACCTCGGACCACGACGCGTCCTTCGCGAGCCTCACCGAGGAGCAGGCGGGCCTGGTGCTGGACGCGTGGACCGACCGGACCTCGGAGCTGTCCCATCTCCCCGCCGTCGAGCAGGTGTTCTGCTTCGAGAACCGCGGCGAGGAGATCGGCGTGACGCTCGGTCACCCGCACGGCCAGATCTACGCCTACCCCTTCACCACCCCGCGCACCGCCCTGATGCTGCGCTCCCTCGCCGCCCACAAGGAGGCCACCGGCGGAGAGAACCTCTTCGACGCCGTGCTGGCCCGTGAACTCGCCGACGAGCGGGTCGTCCTTGAGAGTGAACACTGGGTCGCCTTCGTGCCGTACGCGGCACACTGGCCCTACGAGGTCCACCTGTACCCGAAGCACCGCGTCCCCGACCTGCTCGGGCTCGACGAGGCGGCACGCTCAGAGTTCCCCCAGGTTTATCTGGAACTCTTGAGGCGCTTCGACCGTATCTTCGGTGAGGGTGAGCCTCCCACGCCCTACATCGCCGCCTGGCATCAGGCGCCGTTCGGGACGCTGGAGGAGTTCGACGGTGTCACGCGCGACGACTTCGCGCTGCACCTGGAGCTTTTCACCATCCGCCGAACGTCCGGCAAGCTGAAGTTTCTCGCGGGTTCCGAGTCAGGCATGAGCGTGTTCATCAACGACGTGCCGCCGGAGCGCGCGGCCGAGCGACTGCGAGAGGTAGCGAGTTGATGAAGTACCTGGTGACGGGCGGGGCGGGTTACGTCGGCAGCGTGGTCGCCCAGCACCTGCTGGAGGCGGGCCACGAGGTCACCGTCCTCGACAACCTCTCCACGGGCTTCCGCGAGGGCGTCCCCGCGGGCGCCGCCTTCGTCGAGGGCGACATCCGCGACGCCGCCAAGTGGCTGGACTCCTCCTACGAGGCGGTGCTGCACTTCGCCGCGTTCTCCCAGGTCGGCGAGTCGGTCGTGAAGCCCGAGAAGTACTGGGACAACAACGTCGGCGGCACCATGGCGCTGCTCGCCGCGATGCGCGAGGCCGGCGTCCGCAAGCTGGTCTTCTCCTCCACGGCGGCCACCTACGGCGAGCCGGAGCAGGTCCCGATCGTCGAGACCGCCCCGACGCAGCCGACCAACCCGTACGGCGCCACCAAGCTCGCCGTCGACCACATGATCACCGGCGAGGCCGCCGCGCACGGCCTGGGCGCGGTCTCCCTGCGCTACTTCAACGTGGCGGGCGCGTACGGCGCGCAGGGCGAGCGCCACGACCCCGAGTCGCACCTGATCCCCCTGGTCCTCCAGGTCGCCCAGGGCAGGCGGGACGCGATCTCCGTCTTCGGCGACGACTACCCGACGCCGGACGGCACCTGCATCCGCGACTACATCCACGTCGCCGACCTCGCCGACGCCCACCTGCTGGCCCTCACGGCCGCCCAGCCCGGCGAGCACCTGATCTGCAACCTCGGCAACGGCGAGGGCTTCTCGGTCCGCGAGGTCATCGAGACGGTCCGGCAGGTCACCGGCCACCCGATCCCCGAGGTCGTGGCCCCCCGCCGGGGCGGCGACCCGGCGGTCCTGGTCGCCTCGGCGGCCACCGCCCGCGAGAAGCTGGGCTGGAACCCGACCCGCGCGGACCTCGCGGGGATCGTCGCGGACGCCTGGGAGTTCGCCCAGCACATCTCGAGGGAGCAGTAGTGGGGGCAGCAGCACAGGTGAGAGGCGCCTTCGAGGAGCTGTACGGGACGGCTCCCGACGGCGTCTGGGCGGCGCCGGGCCGGGTCAACCTGATCGGTGAGCACACCGACTACAACGACGGCTTCGTGATGCCGTTCGCGCTCCCGCACGTGGCGACGGCCGCCGTCGCCCGCCGTACCGACGGCGTGCTGCGGCTGCACTCCTCGGACGTCGAGGGCGGGGTCGTCGAGCTCTCCCTGGACGCCCTGGAGCCCGGCACCGACCGGGAGTGGACGGCGTACCCGGCGGGCGTGGTCTGGGCGCTGCGCGAGGCCGGTCACCCGGTCACCGGCGCCGACGTCCACCTCGCCTCGACCGTGCCGACCGGCGCCGGCCTGTCCTCCTCCGCGGCCCTGGAGGTGGTGATCGCCCTCGCGCTCAACGACCTCTACGAACTGGGCCTGCAGCGCTGGCAGCTGGCCCGCCTGTGCCAGCGCGCGGAGAACGTCTACGTCGGGGCGCCGACCGGCATCATGGACCAGACGGCGTCCGCCTGCTGCGAGGCCGGCCACGCCCTGTTCCTGGACACCCGCGACCTCTCGCAGAAGCAGATCCCCTTCGACCTCGCGGCCGAGGGCATGCGGCTGCTGGTCGTCGACACCCAGGTCAAGCACGCCCACAGCGGCGGCGAGTACGGCAAGCGCCGCGCGGGCTGCGAGAAGGGCGCGGCCCTGCTGGGCGTGGACGCGCTGCGGGACATCCCCTACGCCGACCTCGACGCGTCGCTCGAACGACTCGGCGACGAGGAGGAGGTACGGCGCCTGGTCCGGCACGTCGTCACCGAGGACCACCGCGTCGAGCGCGTCGTGGCCCTCCTGGAGGCGGGCGACACCCGCGCCATCGGCCCGGTCCTCACCGAGGGGCATGCCTCCCTCCGTGACGACTTCCAGGTCTCCTGCCCCGAGCTGGACCTGGTCGTGGAGGCGGCGAACTCGGCCGGCGCCCTGGGCGCCCGGATGACCGGCGGCGGCTTCGGCGGCTCGGCGATCGTCCTCGCGGAGGCGGCCGACGTGGACACGATCGCCAAGGCGGTCGAGGAGGCCTTCGCGGCGGCCGGTTTCACGGCCCCGCGGGTGTTCGAGGCGGTTCCGTCGGCGGGTGCCCGCCGGGAGAGCTGAGGCTCAGCCCAGCCGCTTCGTCAGCGTGTACTCCGTGATCCCCGGCGGGTAGTCGGGGATCACGCACACCACGTCGTACCCCTGCTTCCTGTAGAACTCCGGGGCCTGGAAGTCCCAGGTCTCCAGTCGGGCGGCGGTGCAGCCGCGGTCGGTGCGGGCGATGCGCTCGGCCTCCGCGAGCAGGCTGCCGCCGAGGCCGGTGCCGCGGTGGCGGGCGTCCACCCAGAGGTAGGTGACGTGCAGCCAGGACGCCCAGCTGTGCCCGACCAGACCGCCGGCCAGGTCGCCCGAACGCTCGTCCATCGCCCAGAGGTGCAGCGGCACTTCGCGTTCGGCCGGGGTGCCGCGCAGGGCCGCCAGGACGGGGGAGGCCGCCGTGTTGGTGGCCAGCAGCCGGGCGCGGAGCAGATCGCGTCGTTCCTTGTCGACTTCCGCCTCGATACGAAACATGCGGCACACCATAAACGCGTCGGCCGGGCAGTTCTGCAAATTGCCTTCCGCTCACGGCGACCGGTCGTACTCTGATGAGCAGTGCCGGTGGGGGCCGGTACTGATCAGGGGGCGAGACAAGCCGGATACGACGCCCGTGGTGGGGGTAGCAGTTCAGGCACGGCGGCGGCCGTGCGGTTCCGTCCTCCCGCGGGTGTCGTGTCCGCATGGGTCGTCGTTCTCCGGACCTTGGGGTATCCCCGGCTCGTGAAGAGCTACTGGGGAAGGGGGTTTCGTGGTTCGCATCCGAGTTCTGGTCGTCGACGACCACCGCATCTTCGCCGAGTCGCTGGCCGCCGCACTGGCCGCCGAGCCCGACGTCGACGTGTCCGCGGCCGGCAGCGGTCCGGCCGCACTGCGCTGCCTGGAGCGCGCGGTCGCCGAGGGCCGCCGCTACGACGTGCTGCTCGTCGACGCCGACCTGGGCGGTCAACTGCCGGGCGGCCGGGCGGCCGTGCCGGTGCAGGAGGCCAACGCGGAGGGGCTGGTCGACGGCATATCGCTGGTCGCCGGCGTCCGCTCGGCCCATCCGGCCGTCCGGGTCGTCGTCCTCGCCGAGAAGGACGACCCGCGGCGCGCTGCCCTCGCCCTGCAGGCCGGCGCCTGCGGCTGGGTCGCCAAGGACTGCTCGCTCTCCCGGCTGCTCAACGTCATCCGGGGCGTGCTGCGCGACGAGACGCATCTGCCGCCCGCCCTGCTCACGGGCGTGCTGCGGGAGCTGACCGCGGCCCGCAAGCACCGCACCGAGAGCGAACGGCTCGTGGAGTCCCTCACGCCGAGGGAGCGGGAAGTGCTCCGGTGCATGGTGGCGGGCCTGGGGCGCAAGGCGGTCGCCGAGCGCCTCTTCCTGTCCCCGCACACCGTCCGCACCCACATGCAGAACGTCCTCGGCAAACTGGGCGTCCACTCCACCCTCGCCGCGGTCGCGCTCGCGCGCCGGGCCGGGGTGGGGCCGGTGGACCTGGGGCCCAGCGGGCGGATCATGCCGGAGGAAAGCAGCAGCGCCTGACAAGTGCCTGTCGAGGAGCGCCCCGTAAGGGGCGCGGGGAACTGCGCGACCAGCCACAACGGCGCCGCACCCGACAGACAACGAAGCGCGGCTCTTCCAGCGGAGCGCCTAGCCGGGGATGTTGTCGAACGGCGCCGTCAACTGCCGTAGCAGCCCCGCGAGTTCGGTTCGCTGGGCGTGGGAGAGCTCGCCGAGAATGGCGCGCTCCTGGTCGAGGAGGCCCGCCAGGGCCTGGTCCGCGCGGTCCTGGCCCTCGGTGGTCAGCCGGACCAGCACGCCCCGCCGGTCGCTCGGGTCCGGCAGCCGCTCCACCAGGCCCTTCTTGGCCAGCCGGTCGATGCGGTTGGTCATCGTCCCCGAGGTGACCAGGGTCTGGGTCAGCAGCTGCCCGGGAGAGAGCTGGTAGGGCGTGCCGGCGCGCCTGAGCGCGGTCAGCACGTCGAACTCCCAGGGTTCCAGGCTGTGCTCGGCGAAGGCCAGCCGACGTGCCCGGTCCAGGTGCCGTGCCAGGCGGCTCACCCGGCTGAGTACCTCAAGCGGTTCCACGTCGAGGTCCGGGCGCTCCCGGCGCCACGCAGCGACCAGCCGATCGACCTCGTCCTCCATGGCGATCAGTGTAGTGGTTGTGTCGACATGAAGTCTCTTGATGTCGAGTCTCTTGACATCAAGATATCTCGGCGGGGAAGGTGGAGGACATGACCACTCCTGCCTGGGACCCCGCCCAGTACCTCCGTCACTCCGGCCACCGCGCCCGCGCCTTCACCGACCTCCTCGCCCACGTGCCCGCCCTCCCCGGCGACCCCCCGGCCGTCGCCGACCTCGGCTGCGGCCCCGGCAACGTCACCGCCGTCCTCGCCGACCGCTGGCCCGCCGCGCACATCACCGGCTACGACAACTCCGCCGCGATGCTCGACAAGGCCGATGCCGACCACGCGGGACCCACCCCCGGCGGCGGCCGCCTCGACTTCGCCCACGCCGACCTGCGCACCTGGGTACCCGAACGGCCGTACGACCTGATCGTGTCCAACGCGGCGCTCCAGTGGGTCCCCGGCCACCTCGACCGCTTCGCCGGCTGGCTCGACGCGCTCGCTCCCGGCGGCACCTTCGCCTTCCAGGTTCCGAACAACATCGACGCACCCCTGCACGCCCTGATGCGCGAACTCGCCGCCACGCCCCGCTGGAAGGCCCGGCTCGCCGACGTGCTGCGCCACGAGGACTCCGTCCACCCGCCCGCCGCCTACCTGGACCGGCTCGCCCGCCTCGGCTGCGCCACCGACGTCTGGGAGACCACCTACCTGCACGTCCTGACCGGCGAGGACCCCGTCCTGGACTGGGTCAAGGGCACCGGGCTGCGCCCCGCCCTCACCGCCCTCGGCGACGACCCCGAGGCCCGGGACGCCTTCGTCGCCGAGTACCGCGACCTGCTGCGGGAGGCCTACCCGAGCGCCCCCTACGGCACCGTCCTGCCCTTCCGCCGCCTGTTCGCCGTGGCGCGCAGGGAGGACGCCTGATGCTCACCGCCCTCGACCACGTCCAGCTCGCCGTACCGCCCGGCTCGGAGGACCTGCTGCGTGCCTACTACGTGGACCTCCTCGGCATGACCGAGATCCCCAAGCCGCCCGTGCTCGCGGCCCGCGGCGGCTGCTGGTTCCGGGCCGGGACCGTGCACCTGCACCTCGGGGTCGAGGCGGCCTTCCGCCCCGCCCTGCAGGCCCACCCGGGACTGCGGGTCACCGGCATCGACGCCTGGGCCGACCGGCTCGAAGCCGGCGGCGCACCCGTCACCTGGGACGACGACCTCCCCGGCCACCGCCGCTTCTACTCCCAGGACCCCGTCGGCAACCGCCTGGAGTTCCTGGAGCCCTGCGCGCCGTGAGCCGGCCCTAGGCCTTGCGGTGCCCTATCAGCCGCGGCTTCTGCTCCAGGCCGTCCAGGCCGTGCCAGGACAGGTTCACCAGGTGGGCGGCGACCTCCGCCTTCTTCGGGCGGCGCACGTCCAGCCACCACTGGCCGGTCAGCGCGACCATGCCCACCAGCGCCTGCGCGTACAGCGGGGCCAGCTTGGGGTCGAAGCCGCGGCTCTTGAACTCGCGCCCCAGGATGTCCTCCACCTGGGTGGCGATGTCCGAGATGAGGGACGCGAAGGAACCCGTCGACTGCGGGATGGGGGAGTCCCGGACCAGGATCCGGAAGCCGTCCGTGTACTCCTCGATGTAGTCGAGGAGGGCGAACGCGGCCTGCTCCAGCAGCTCCCGCGGATGACCGGCGGTGAGGGAGCTGGTCACCATGTCCAGCAGGCGCCGCATCTCCCGGTCGACCACCACCGCGTACAGCCCCTCCTTGCCGCCGAAGTGCTCGTACACCACCGGCTTGGAGACCCCGGCCTTCGCCGCGATCTCCTCCACCGACGTGCCCTCGAAACCCTTCGCCGCGAAGAGGGTGCGACCGATCTCCAACAGCTGCTGGCGGCGCTCCGCACCGGTCATACGGGTACGACGCGCCCGCCGCTGCTTGTCGGTACTGGGGGTGCTGGAGTCGGTCGCCACGCCGTCAATCATGCCGCCTTCGCGGCCTCCGCCCCCTGCGGGGAGCCGCCTTCCCCGGTGTTACGGCGCGAATCGATACGTGAGCGTGACGGCCAGCGCACGTCGTACGCCCAGCCCAGCTGCTCGCACCAGCGGATGATCCGCGCCGACGAGTCGATCTGGCCGCGCTCCACCCCGTGCCGCGCGGAGGTCGGGTCGGCGTGGTGCAGGTTGTGCCAGGACTCGCCGCAGGACAGGACCGCCAGCCACCACACGTTGCCCGACCGGTCCCGCGACTTGAACGGCCGCTTGCCCACCGCGTGACAGATCGAGTTGATCGACCACGTCACGTGGTGCAGCAGCGCCACCCGGACGAGTGAACCCCAGAAGAAGGCGGTGAACGCACCCCACCAGGACATCGTCACCAGCCCGCCGATCAGCGGCGGCAGCGCCAGGGAGAGCGCGGTCCAGTAGATGAACTGCCGGGAGATCGTCCGGATCGCCGGGTCCTTGACCAGATCAGGCGCGTACTTGTCCTGCGGGGTCCGCTCCTCGTCGAACATCCAGGCGATATGCGCCCACCACAGGCCCTTCATCAGCGCCGGCACGGTCTCGCCGTACCGCCACGGCGAATGCGGGTCGCCCTCCGCGTCGGAGAACTTGTGGTGCTTGCGGTGGTCGGCCACCCAGCGCACCAGCGGCCCCTCCACCGCCATCGACCCGGCGATCGCCAGCGCGATCCTGAGCGGCTGCTTCGCCTTGAAGGAACCGTGGGTGAAGTAACGGTGGTAGCCGATCGTCACACCGTGACAGCCCAGGTAGTAGAAGAACACCATCAGGCCCAGGTCGAGCCAGCTCACGCCCCACCCCCACGCCAGCGGCACCGCCGCCAGCAGCGCGAGGAACGGCACGACGATGAACAGCAGCAGGGTGATCTGCTCCAGCGAACCCTTCCGCTCACCCCCCAGGGTGGCGGACGGGGGCGCGCTGCCTGCCGCCTTCCGGGGGTCTTCGATCACATCGGAACTTGACGAGGTCATGCGCGTCCCCTGTGGGGTCGAGGGTTGAGAGAGGCGCCGATCCGCGGCGACCGAACGGGACGACAAAGGAGCTTCCCTACGGTTCCGTAACCTACGGCGACGTAAGTATGGCAGCGGGGCGTCTCACGGCAAGAGCCCCAGCACCTGCGCGTCCTCATGGACACCTATCCTTGGAGTCGGTCGGACAGCGCGGTCCGCTCTGTTTCCTTCCCTGATGTCCGGCCGCTATGCGGACAGGCGCCGCCTGCCGCCCGGCCGACCGACGGGTTCCCTCCAGACGAGCTTCAACACTGCAAGGAGCCGCACCTGTGAGCAGTGCCGACGACCAGACCACCACGACCGGCAGTGAGCTGCGCGCCGACATCCGCCGACTGGGCGACCTCCTCGGCGAGACCCTCGTCCGCCAGGAGGGCCCCGAGCTGCTGGAGCTCGTCGAGAAGGTCCGCCGCCTCACCCGCGAGGACGGCGAGGCCGCCGCCGAACTGCTGCGCGGCACCGAACTGGAGACCGCCGCCAAGCTCGTCCGCGCCTTCTCCACCTACTTCCACCTCGCCAACGTCACCGAGCAGGTGCACCGCGGCCGCGAGCTGCGCGCCCGCCGCGCCGCCGAGGGCGGCCTCCTCGCCCGCACCGCCGACCGGCTCAAGGACGCCGACCCCGACCACCTGCGCCAGACCGTCCAGAACCTCAACGTCCGCCCGGTGTTCACGGCCCACCCCACCGAGGCCGCCCGCCGTTCGGTCCTCAACAAGCTCCGGCGCATCGCCGCGCTCCTGGACACCCCGGTCATCGAGTCCGACCGCCGCCGCACCGACATCCGCCTCGCCGAGAACATCGACCTGGTGTGGCAGACCGACGAGCTGCGCGTGGTCCGCCCGGAGCCCGCCGACGAGGCCCGCAACGCCATCTACTACCTGGACGAACTGCACGCCGACGCCGTGGGCGACGTCCTGGAGGACCTGACGGCGGAACTGGAACGGGTCGGCGTCAAGCTCCCCGACGACACCCGCCCCCTCACCTTCGGCACCTGGATCGGCGGCGACCGCGACGGCAACCCCAACGTCACCCCCCAGGTCACCTGGGACGTCCTGATCCTCCAGCACGAGCACGGCATCAACGACGCCCTGGAGATGATCGACGAACTCCGCGGCTTCCTCTCCAACTCGATCCGCTACACCGGTGCCACCGAGGAACTCCTGGAGTCCCTCCGGACCGACCTGGAACTCCTCCCCGAGATCAGCCCCCGCTACAAGCGCCTGAACGCCGAGGAGCCCTACCGCCTCAAGGCCACCTGCATCCGGCAGAAGCTCAGCAACACCAAGCAGCGCCTGGCCACCGGCACCCCGCACGAACCCGGCCGCGACTACCTCGGCACCGCCGAACTCCTCGGCGACCTGCGCCTGATCCAGACCTCTCTGCGCGAACACCGCGGCGGCCTCTTCGCCGACGGCCGCCTGGCCCGGACGATCCGCACCCTCGCCGCCTTCGGCCTCCAGCTCGCCACCATGGACGTCCGCGAACACGCCGACGCCCACCACCACGCCCTCGGCCAGCTCTTCGACCGCCTCGGCGAGGAGTCCTGGCGCTACACCGACATGCCCCGCGAGTACCGCGCCAAGCTCCTCGCCAAGGAGCTGAGGTCACGCAGGCCGCTGGCCCCGACCCCGGCACCCGTCGACGCGGCCGGCGCCAAGACCCTCGGCGTCTTCGAGACCGTGAAGAAGGCCCTGGAGATCTTCGGCCCCGAGGTCGTCGAGTCCTACATCATCTCCATGTGCCAGGGCGCCGACGACGTCTTCGCCGCCGCCGTCCTCGCCCGCGAGGCCGGACTGGTCGACCTGCACGCCGGCTGGGCCAAGGTCGGCATCGTGCCCCTCCTGGAGACCACCGACGAGCTCAAGGCCGCCGACACCATCCTGGAGGACATGCTCTCCGACCCCTCCTACCGGCGCCTGGTCGCGCTGCGCGGAGACGTCCAGGAGGTCATGCTCGGCTACTCCGACTCCTCCAAGTTCGGCGGCATCACCACCAGCCAGTGGGAGATCCACCGCGCCCAGCGCCGACTGCGCGACGTCGCCCACCGCTACGGCGTCCGGCTGCGCCTCTTCCACGGCCGCGGCGGCACCGTCGGCCGCGGCGGCGGCCCCTCCCACGACGCCATCCTCGCCCAGCCCTGGGGCACCCTGGAGGGCGAGATCAAGGTCACCGAACAGGGCGAGGTCATCTCCGACAAGTACCTCATCCCCTCCCTCGCCAGGGAGAACCTGGAACTCACGGTCGCCGCCACCCTCCAGGCCTCCGCCCTGCACACCGCCCCCCGCCAGTCCGTGGAGGCCCTCGCCCGCTGGGACGCCGCCATGGACGTCGTCTCCGACGCCGCCCACTCGGCCTACCGCCGCCTGGTCGAGGACCCCGACCTGCCGACGTACTTCCTCGCGTCGACACCGGTGGACCAGCTCGCCGACCTGCACCTGGGCTCCCGGCCCTCCCGCCGCCCCGGCTCCGGCGTCTCGCTCGACGGCCTGCGCGCCATCCCCTGGGTGTTCGGCTGGACCCAGTCCCGGCAGATCGTCCCCGGCTGGTTCGGCGTCGGCTCCGGCCTCAAGGCACTGCGCGAGGCCGGCCTGACCGCAACATTGGGAGGTGAGGGCGTCCTCGACGAGATGCACGAGCAGTGGCACTTCTTCCGCAACTTCATCTCCAACGTCGAGATGACCCTCGCCAAGACCGACCTGCGGATCGCCCAGCACTACGTCGACACCCTCGTCCCCGACGAGCTCAAGCACGTCTTCGACACCATCCGCGAAGAGCACGCACTGACCGTCGCCGAGGTCCTGAAGATCACCGGTGAGGCCGAACTCCTCGACGCCACCCCGGTCCTCAAGCAGACCTTCACCATCCGCGACGCCTACCTGGACCCGATCTCCTACCTCCAGGTCACCCTCCTCAAGCGCCAGCGCGACGCGGCGGCGGCCGGCGAGCCCGCCGACCCGCTCCTCGCCCGCGCCCTGCTCCTCACCGTCAACGGCGTGGCAGCGGGCCTGCGCAACACCGGCTGACAGCGGTCGGCCGGACAGGACGGTGCCCCCGGGGTCGTACACCCCGGGGGCACCCGTCGTCCTTGGCACAGCTCACTGCAGCGCGGCGAACGCCGCCGTGAGCAGCGCGATCCCCGCCCCCCCCAGCACCCACGCCACCCGCCGCAGCCGCAGCCCCCCGGCCACCACCACCGACGCCAGCAGCAACGCACCTCCCAGCGGCACCCACGCGTACAGCACCCCCGCCGGCCCCGACCGGACCACATCCCCGGTACCGGGCTTCACGATCACGTCGTACGTCTGCCCCTTGCGCACCCCGACCGACTTGCCGAGGACGACACTCGCGCGCTTCGCCGCACCGGCCGAGACAGGCGCGAACGGCCCCGTGCAGGTGTCGGCACCGCACGCCGTCACCGTCACCGTGCCGCGCTCCTTGCCCTTCGTCAGCATCACGTCCTGCGCGGTGCCCCACGACCCCCACACCCCGGCCACCAGGATCAGCACGGCGACCGCGCCCATCGACAGGACACGCAACGCGTTGACCGAGGCCGCGCGGGAGGAGGCGGCGGAGGCAGCAGGCATGGCCGGGATCATTGGCCATATCCCTACGGCTGGTCAACTTCCGTAAGGGACAAGCAGGGGACAAGCAGGCGACAAGCGGGGGACAAGTCAGGAGTTGTACGAGCTTTGCGCCCGCTCCAGCCCCTCGGTGACCAGCGCCTCCACCGCGTCCGCGGCCCGGTCCACGAAGTAGTCCAGCTCCTTGCGCTCGGCCGAGGCGAAGTCCTTCAGCACGAAGTCCGCGACCTGCATACGGCCCGGAGGCCGCCCGATCCCGAACCGCACCCGGTGATAGTCCGGCCCCATCGCCTTCGTCATCGACTTCAGCCCGTTGTGCCCGTTGTCGCCACCGCCCAGCTTGAGGCGGAGCACGCCGTAGTCGATGTCCAGCTCGTCGTGGATGGCGACGATGCCCGCGACCGGCACCTTGTAGAAGTCGCGCAGCGCGTTCACCGGGCCGCCGGAGAGGTTCATGAACGACATCGGCTTCGCCAGGATCACCCGCCGGCTGCCCGGCCCCGGCGCCCCGAGCCGCCCCTCCACGACCTGCGCCTGGGCCTTCCCGGCCCGCTTGAACTTCCCGCCGATCCGGTCGGCGAGCAGGTCCACGACCATGAACCCGACGTTGTGCCGGTTCATCGCGTACTCGGGCCCGGGATTACCGAGCCCGACGATCAGCCAGGGGGCGTTGGCGGGGGCGCCCGCGGGGGTCGTCACGTTCATGTCTCCTTGATACGCGCCAGCCGCCGCTCCCGGGGGAACGGCGGCTGACCGTTGTTCGACTGCTTGCCGCTTGCCGCTTCCGCGGACCGCTTACGGCGACCGGCGCCTGTTCAGCAGACGGCACCTGAACCGACGGCTCAGGCCTCGGCCGCTTCCTCGCCGGCCTCGCCCTCGGCCGTCTCCTCCGCCTGCGCGGCCAGGACCTGGAGGACGACCGCGTCCTCCTCGACGGCCAGGGTCACGCCGGACGGCAGGGTGATGTCCTTGGCGAGGACGGAAGCGCCGGCCTCCAGGCCCTCGACGGAGACCGTGACGGCCTCGGGGATGTGGGTGGCCTCGGCCTCGACCGGCAGCGCGTTCAGGACGTGCTCCAGCAGGTTGCCGCCCGCGGCCAGCTCGCCCTCGGTGTGCACCGGGATCTCGACCGTGACCTTCTCGCCACGCTTGACCAGCAGCAGGTCGACGTGCTCCAGGAAGCCCTTGATCGGGTCACGCACGACGGACTTCGGGATCGCCAGCTCGTTCGACTTGCCGTCGATGTCGAGGGAGATCAGGACGTTCGGCGTACGCAGCGCGAGCAGCAGCTCGTGGCCCGGCAGGGTCAGGTGGATCGGGTCCGAACCGTGGCCGTACAGGACACCGGGAACCTTGCTGTCACGACGGATACGGCGCGCGGCACCCTTGCCGAACTCGCTGCGCGTCTCGGCGGCGATCTTCACCTCGGACATGGTGATCACTCCTCGTAGAGGTAGAAACGGACGTGGTCACCCGGCCACGAACGGCCTGCTACGAAGAGCGCGTCGATAACGGAGGCGTGGCCTCCCTCGCCGAGCAACTGGAGAAGTCTACTCGGCGTGAGAGGCCACAGAAAAATCGATCATGCAGAACCGTTTTTACAGCTCACTGCTCGTCGAAGAGGCTCGTCACCGAACCGTCCTCGAACACCTCACGCACCGCACTCGCGATCGTCGGCGCGATCGACAGCACCGTGATCTTGTCCAGGTCCCGGCTCAGCTCACCCGGCGTCGGCAGCGTGTTCGTCAGCACGAACTCGCTCACCCGCGAGTTCTTCAGCCGGTCCGCCGCCGGACCCGACAGCACACCGTGCGTCGCCGTCACGATGACGTCCTCCGCACCGTGCGCGAACAGCGCGTCCGCCGCCGCACAGATCGTGCCACCCGTGTCGATCATGTCGTCGACCAGCACGCACACCCGGCCCTTGACCTCGCCCACGACCTCGTGGACGGTCACCTGGTTCGCCACGTCCTTGTCGCGCCGCTTGTGCACGATCGCGAGCGGCGCCCCGAGCCGGTCGCACCACCGGTCCGCCACCCGCACCCGGCCGGCGTCCGGAGACACGATCGTCAGCTTGTTCTTGTCCACCTTCGCGCCCACGTAGTCCGCGAGCAGCGGAAGCGCGAACAGGTGGTCCACCGGACCGTCGAAGAACCCCTGGATCTGGTCCGTGTGCAGATCCACGGTCAGGATCCGGTCCGCACCCGCCGTCTTCATCAGATCGGCGATCAGCCGCGCCGAAATCGGTTCACGACCCCGGTGCTTCTTGTCCTGACGGGCGTAACCGTAGAACGGCACAATCACCGTGATGGACCGCGCCGACGCACGCTTCAGCGCGTCGATCATGATCAACTGCTCCATGATCCACTGGTTGATCGGAGCCGTGTGGCTCTGGATCACAAAGCAGTCGGCACCGCGTGCCGACTCCTGGTAGCGGACGTAGATCTCGCCGTTCGCGAAGTCGAAGGCCTTCGTCGGGACGACCCCGACACCCAGCTGGTGGGCGACCTCCTCGGCAAGCTCGGGGTGGGCGCGCCCGGAGAAGAACATCATCTTCTTCTCGCCGGTCGTCTTGAACCCGGTCACAGCACTGTCTCCTCAGAGGTGTCTCAGCCGTACAGCTGGATCTCCAGCGCCCTGTGTGCCGGGCGCGGGAGGCCGAAACAGCTGGTTAGGTGCGGGTGTGCACTTATCACGGTACGACGTCTTCGGCGCACCTGTTTCCGGTCAGTCCTCGCTCGCGCCCCGCCGGGAAGCCGCCTCGGCAGCCTTCGCCGCCGAACTCCCCGGACGCTTCCGGGCCACCCAACCCTCGATATTCCGCTGCTGACCGCGGGCCACGGCCAGCGAACCGGGCGGCACATCCTTCGTGATCACGGACCCGGCAGCGGTGTACGCACCGTCCCCGATCGTGACAGGCGCCACAAACATGTTGTCCGAACCCGTCTTGCAGTGCGACCCGACCGTGGTGTGGTGCTTGCTCTCACCGTCGTAGTTCACGAACACACTGGCCGCACCGATGTTCGAATACTCGCCGATCGTCGCATCGCCGACATACGAGAGATGCGGAACCTTCGTCCCCTCCCCGATCGACGCGTTCTTCGTCTCCACATACGTACCGATCTTGCCCTTCGCCCCCAGCCGCGTCCCCGGCCGCAGATAGGCATACGGTCCCACGCTCGCGTCCGCACCGATATGAGCAGAATCGGACACCGTGTTGCTCACCCGCGCCCCGGCACCCACCCGGGTGTCCTTCAGCCGGGTGTTCGGCCCGACCTCCGCGCCCTCCGCCAGATGCGTCGAACCCAGCAGCTGCGTGCCCGGCAGCACCACGGCGTCCTGCTCGAAGGTCACCGTCACGTCCACCCACGTCGTCGCCGGATCCACGACCGTCACGCCGTCCAGCATCGCCCGCTCCAGCAGCCGGTCGTTCAGAATCCGCCGCGCCTCGGCCAGCTGCACCCGGTTGTTGATCCCGGCGATCTCCCGGTGATCCCCCGCCACCGACGCCCCCACCCGGTGCCCCGCCTCCCGCAGGATCCCGAGCACGTCCGTCAGGTACTCCTCGCCCTGGCTGTTGTCCGTCCGCACCTTCCCCAGCGCGTCCGCCAGCAACCGGCCGTCGAACGCGAACACCCCGGAATTGATCTCCCGGATCGCCCGCTGCTCCTCCGAGGCGTCCTTGTGCTCCACGATGGCCGTCACGGCCCCGGAGACGGCGTCGCGCACGATACGGCCGTAACCGGTCGCGTCCGGCACCTCGGCCGTCAGCACGGTCACCGCGTTGCCGTCACCGTGATGCGTCCCGGCGAGCCGCCGCAGCGTCTCCCCGGTCAGCAGCGGAGTGTCCCCGCACACCACGACCACGGTCCCCTCGACCGCCCCGCCCAGCTCCTCCAGCGCCATCCGCACGGCGTGCCCGGTGCCGTTCTGCTGCTCCTGCACGGCGGTACGGACGCCGGCGTCGACCTCACCGAGATGCGCGGCGACCTGCTCACGCGCGTGCCCGACGACGACGACCAGGTGCTCGGGGTCCAACTCGCGGGAGGCGGCGAGCACATGACCCACCAGGGAACGGCCGCAGATGTCGTGCAGGACCTTGGGTGTGGCCGACTTCATACGGGTGCCCTCACCCGCTGCGAGAACGACGACGGCTGCCGGGCGAATGGCGCTCACGGGGTTGCCCTTCGGCTTTTTGGATGGTGGGGGTGACATCCGCAGGATACCGGGGCGTTTCGTGGGGGACATGGGAGCGGGCCCTGACGGAGCTGTCAGGGCCCGAACCGAGCATCGCTCCCCCGCCAGGACTCGAACCCGGACAGATGGCACCAAAAGCCACAGTGCTGCCAATTACACCACGGGGGAATATTCTCGACGAAACCGGACATTTAGTCAGGTCGTCGAGTGGCGCCTCCTACTATGCCGTACCAGGCGCCTTCCGTGCGACGGTACAAGTCGGCGCTCTTGAGCACGTGGACGACCAGGCATCCGCGGTAAGTCTCCGAGGCGTTCTTCCGGCTCGACGCCCGCCGAACCGGCCCGGAACTCCTCGGCTTCGCGCCCTCCCGTGCCCTCTCCCTCAGGTCGTCCTTCGCGTTCGGGCGCTTCGTCCGGTCCGGAGGTGGCTCGTCCTCCAGGGGGTGGTGCGCCGGTGTACGAGGTCGCGGATCTGGCGGCGGCCGAGTCCGGCTCGTCGGAGGGTGGCCGCCTGTTCTCGTAGGCCCTCGAAATCCCGGTATTTGCTGTGTGGATGTGCCATGGGCAAACCGTCCGGGCGGAATGGCTGGTTCCGGGGTCGAACGTGCGTGGTTCGGTAGTTCGAGGGATTCCCGTGGGTTTCGGTGCTGTTCGGTTACGGAGTGTGGTGTAGGCGAGTAGACGAAACTCACCGGAAAAGCCCACCCCCGCGCCCGTAGGCTGGAGGCATGACCACGACGGGGGCAGACCGCGCGACGGCCTTGAGCGGGCCGTGGTGGTGGTCGCGGTGGCGTAGTGCGGTGCTGGACGTGGGGCTCGCGCTGGTGTCGGCGCTGGAGTGCGCCGCGGAGGGGATTCCGTTCGCGCGGGACGCGGGGATCCCGGTGTCGGCGGGGATCGTGTTCGGTTTGCTGGCCGGTTCCGTGCTGGTGCTGCGCCGGAAGTGGCCGATCGCCGTGGTGCTGGTCGCGATCGCGATCACGCCGGCCCAGATGGGCTTCCTGATGGGCATCGTCGGCCTGTACACGCTGGCCGCGGCGGAGCTGCCGCGCCGGATCATCGTGGCGCTGGCGGGGATGACGTTCCTGGGGACGTTGATCGTGACGTTCGTGCGGGTGCGGCAGAGCATGGCGCGGGGGGATCTGACGCTGGGGGACTGGTTCGTTCCGTTCGCGTCGCTGGCGACCTCGCTGGGGCTGACGGCTCCTCCGGTGCTGCTGGGGCTGTACGTGGGTGCGCGACGGCGGTTGATGGAGAGCCTGCGGGAGCGGGCGGACAGTCTGGAGCGGGAGCTTCAGCTGCTCGCGGAGCGGGCGGAGGAGCGTGCGGAGTGGGCGCGGGGTGAGGAGCGGACGCGGATCGCGCGGGAGATGCACGACGTGGTGGCGCACCGGGTGTCGTTGATGGTGGTGCACGCGGCGGCGTTGCAGGCGGTGGCGCGGAAGGATCCGGAGAAGGCGGTGCGGAACGCGGCGCTGGTGGGGGACATGGGGCGTCAGGCGTTGACGGAGTTGCGGGAGATGCTGGGGGTGCTGCGTTCGGGGGAGGCGGTGCAGCGGCGTACGGCCTCGGCCGCTGCGTCGGCGTCGGTTGCGGTGCCGTTGGCGGCGGTGGGGGTGGCGGCGGCTGCGGCGGCTTCGCGGGTGGCGGCGGAGGAGGAGGGGCCGTGGCTGTCGGAGCTGGAGGTGCTGGTGGGGCAGTCGGCGGCGGCGGGGATGGTGGTGGACCTGTCGGTGGAGGGGGATGTGCGGTCGTATGCGGCGGCGGTGGAGCAGACGGCGTTCCGGGTGGTGCAGGAGGCGCTGACGAACGTCCACAAGCATGCGGCGGGTGCGAAGACGCATGTGCGGTTGGCGCACCGGGTGGCGGAGATCGCGATGCAGGTGGAGAACGAGCCGCCGCCGGAGCCGGCGTCGGCGGCGTCGGCGGGGTTGCCGTCGGGTGGGAACGGTCTGGTGGGGATGCGGGAGCGGGTGCTGGGGCTGGGCGGGGTGTTCGTGTCGGGGCCGACCGATGCCGGGGGTTTTCGGGTGTCGGCGGTGATTCCGGCGGCCTGACCGTCAGGTCCGGGTGGTGAGGCGCCGGGGTTCGACGCCCGCGATGAGGGTGGTGAGGGCGCGGTCGATGTCGGGGCCGACGTACCAGTCGCCGGTGTGGTCGAGGGTGTAGATGCGGCCCTCGGCGTCGATGGCGAGGAGGGAGTGGGTGTCGGTCTCGGCGCCGAGGGGGCAGATCTCCGTGTCGAGGGCGCGGCCGAGGTCGCCGAGGGTGCGGGCGAGGTGGAGGCCGTGCAGGGGGTCGAGGTGGAGGGTGGCGGGGGCGATCTGGCGGCCGCTGCCGGTGGGGTTGATGTGCAGGCCGCCGAATTCGGCCCAGGCTTCCACGGCGGCGGGGAAGACGGCGTGCCGGTGCCCGGCGGGTGAGGTGTGGTCGCGCAGGGTGTCGGCCCAGATCTCGGCTTGTTTTATGTCCCAGCGTCCGGGTTGCCAGCCGGCGGCGCGCAGGGCTGCGTCGACGGGCACGGAGAAGCGCGTGGAGGTGGTGCGGTCGGCGTGCATCTGCCCTTCGATCGTCCTGGTTGGCGTGCGGGTGCGGGTGCGGTGGAGTGCTGGGTGTGGTGTGCGGGGGCGGGTGCGTCAGGCGTCGGTGGTGGGGTCCACGACGCGGACGCCGAAGTGGGCGGTGAGGGCGGCGCAGGCCCGGCAGGGAGCGGCGAAGCTGCCGTGCAGGGGGTCGCCGTCCTCGCGTATGCGGCGGGCGGTGAGTTTGGCCTGCTTGAGGGATCTGCGGGCTTCGCCGTTGGTCATGGGTTTGCGGGCGGCGCGTTTGCTGCGGGCGCTGTCGGCGGTGCTGATGTGCCGGGAGATGAGGATGGCCTCGGCGCAGCGGCCGGTGAAGCGGTCACGCTGTCCGCTGGGGAGGGTGTCGAGGAACTCCTGGACCAGCGGGTGCAGCGGGGGCGGCTGGTCGACGCGGGCGGCGGTGCCGGTGAGGGTGGCGCCGCGGACGGAGAGGGCGGCGGCGACGGTGGGCAGGATGCCGTCGCGGCGGTGCTGGAGGGTGGGTGCGGGAGGTATTTCGCTGCTGCTCCAGCCGATGCGGGGGTCGCCGTTGGTGGCGCCGTGGGCGGCGCCGGACATGGCGGTGTGTGGTCCCGTCTGTGTGGTGTTCATGATCGTCTTCCCCTCCCGGGCATCCCCCCGAAAGTCACAGACTGCCAAATCCCGTGGCGGGTGCGGTAGCTGGGGCGGTGCGACACGCCCGGGTTTGGGCAGGCTGTCACGGCGGGGTGACGGCTGGTCACGGAACCGGAGGGCCGGTGACCGGCGTTCGTGTACCGCATAGGCTGTCGGCAACCGCGATGGGCGCGGTCGACGCGTCTGGGACGTGGGAGAGACAGCCGGATACGGGCCGTGGCGCGCCGCAGGGGCGTGATGCCGGTTCGTACAGAGTGCCGCAGGGGGCAACCGTCATGACGACAGGTCGGCTCGGGCAGCAGGCCGCGCCGCCGAACGCGGCCTATGCCGGGCAGGTCGTGCATTTCCCGGATCCGGTTCGGGCGGCACGTCACCCGAGAGGGGTACGGATCGACGAGCGCGGCTACCCCGACTTCTCGCCCTACGCGCGTGCGGCGGCGGAGATCGCCGATCCGCCGGAGGGGTTCGGTGTCGACGAGTTGCGGCTGACGGACTTCGTGTCCGCGAACGCGGTGCAGTCGGCCGCGGGCCATGAACTGTGGGACACGGTGCCGGCGGTGGCGACGCCGCACGGCTGGACGTGGCATCACGTGGCGGGGACGCGGCGGCTGGAGCTGGTCCCGGTCGAGGTGAAGGCGTTGCTGCGGCATCACGGTGGGGTGGCGACGGCGCGGGTGGACCACAACAAGCGGGGGACGCGGCCGTTGCAGGAGACGCGTCCGGCGCACTTCGGGCTGCCGAAGTCGGGTGTGGCGGTGTCGGAGTCGCAGGTGCTGGGGGTCGAGGAGGATCTCGGCTACCGGTTGCCGGGTGCGTACCGTTCGTTCCTGAAGGCGGCGGGCGGCTGTGCGCCGGTGGGCACGGCTCTGGACGCCGGCCTCGGACTGCTGGTGGACCAGCCGTTCTTCACGGTCCGCGACGAGGCGGCGGTGAACGACCTCGTGTACGTGAACAAGTGCCTGCGCGACCATCTGACCAAGGACTACCTGGGCGTCGGCTTCGTGCAGGGCGGTCTGCTGGCGGTGAAGGTCAAGGGCGACCGGTTGGGTTCGGTGTGGTTCTGTGCGTACGACGACGCGCGCGACGTGGATCCGGGGTGGCCGCCGGCGGAGCGGGTGGAGCGTCTGCTGCTGCCGTGCGGTGAGGACTTCGACGTGTTCCTGTCGCGGCTGGCGGGGTCCCCGCCGGAGTTGGAGACGGTGGCGAACCTGATGGTCGACGGTGGTTTCGCGCGGGTCGTGCCGGTGTCTTCGGCCGGTTCGGGGGAGTGAGGTCCGGCATGGTGACGTTCGCGCAGGCGCAGGAGCGCGCGGAAGAGTGGATCAACGGTGACGTTCCGGCGTACCAGCATCGTGAGGTGCGGGTGCGGGAGTTCGGCCTCGGGTTCGTGGTGTGGGGCGAGGACCGTGCGGAGGGTCCGCGGTCGGACGCGGGCGGGCAGCGGCTGGTGATCGCCCGGGACAGCGGTGAGGCCACGCTGTGGCCGGCGCTGCCGGTGGGCGAGGTGATCCGCCGGTACGAGGAGGAGTACGGCCGTGAGGCGGAGGTCGCCGATGCGGTGCCGGCGCCCGCGGCCCGGGTGGACCTGAACCAGACGTCGTTCCTGTTGAGTCCGCCGGAGTGGCTCCAGGAGGCGGCGGACAAGCTGGGTATTCCGGATCGGCGGTCGGGGGGTGACGGGGTACCGGCGGGTGCCGGTGCCGGTGCGGGTGCTGGTTCCGCTTCTGGCTCCGTTTCCGGCTCCGGCGCCGATGGGCTTGCCGAGACGCAGGCCGGGGTGCCGGCGGCTTCCGGTGGGGCCGGTCCGGCGGGTGCCCGTGGTGCTTCCTGGCCGGCGGCCGGGGCGGGTGCGCCTGGCGCGCCGGGTGCGTACGACGTGCCTGCCGGTGCGACTCCTTGGGCCGGTACCGACACGAACGCCGATGCCGGTGAGGACCGTTCCGTGCCGTTGCCCGCGACGGTGTTCGCGCCGCCGCTGAGCGATGCCGACGACGGTGCCCTGGGAGACGCCGAGACGGCGCTGATGGCGGGGGGCAGTCAGCTGCCGCGCACGGCGGTGTCTCCGGCGCTCGACGAGGCGAGCGCGCAGGGCGTGCCGGGCGTGCCGGGCGGACCGGGCGGACCGGGCGGTGCGCCGCAGGGCAGCACGCCTGCGCCGTCTCCGCAGGACGCCCCGTCGTACGGCTACCCGCAGGGACCGGTGGCTCCCGGCACGCCCCCGCCGGGTGCGCCGGGCCGTCCGCAGGCGTCCGCGCCGCCGCCCGCGTCTTCTTACGGCTACCCGCAGGCGCCGGCTGCCCCGGGCTACGGCTATCCGCAGGCCCCGGCCGGTGCGCCGGGCGCTCCCCAGCCTCCGGCGGGCCCGACGGGTCCGGCCGCTCCGGCTGCTCCGGGGCGGCCCCTCGCACCGAACGCCAGTGACATAGCGGACGCCGCGACGAGCAGGGCCGCGCCTCCTCCGCGCAGGGCGCGTGGCGGGGCCGGTGCGCCGCCTCCGCCGCCGGGCGTCCCAGCAGGGCCGGGTGCGCCGGGAGTTCCGGGTGCGCCGGGCGCTCAGCCCGGGGGCGCGCCCCAGCCGCCCGCGGGCGGGTATGCGCCGACGCAGATGGTGTCGGCGCCGGGGCCCAAGGGGCCCAAGGGGCCCCAGGGTCCGGCGCAGGTGCCGGGCGCGCAGAATCCGCCGGGCGCCCCCAACTCGCCCGCCGCGCCGGGTGGTCCGGCTGGTCCGCCTCCGGGCGATGCTCACCGTGCGGTCACGATGCTGGCCGACCCGAGCGGGATGGGCGGGGGCGCACAGCAGCCTCCGGGCGCCCCGGGTGCACCTTTCGCCCCCGGCGCAGTGCAGCCTCCGGGTGCCCCTGGCGCCCCTGGCACGCCTCCCGCGCAGGGCGCTGCCCGTGGCGCGGGCGGGGCGGCGGTCCACCACGCGGAGACGGTGCTGGCCGCGCCCCCGGTGGGAGCCCCGCCCGCCCCCGGCATGCCGCCGGGCGCCCCGCAGATGCCGCCGCCGAGGCCGGCCGGTGCGATGCCGCCGCCTCCTGCTCAGCCCGTTCCCGGTCAGCCCGTTCCTGGTCAGCCCGTTCCTGGTCAGCCCGTTCCCGGTCAGCCTCTGCCGGGGCAGCAGCCGCCGGCGTACGGCTACCCGCAGCAGGGGCAGCCGACGGTCGGGCCGGGATACCAGGCGGTGTTGCGCTACCGGGCCCAGGACGGCTCGGAGCAGCAGCTGATCCGGCGTTCGGCGCCGGGCACCCCGCACCCCGAATGGCAGATCTTCCACGAGCTGCGGGCGATGAACGTGCCGCCGGACCAGGTGCTGGAGCTGCACACGGAGCTGGAGTCCTGCGAGCTGCCGGGCGCCTACTGCGCGCGGATGATCCGGGAGCAGTGGCCGCAGGCACGGCTGGCGAGCATCGCGCCGTACGGCACGGATCACGCGAGCCGGCAGCAGGGGATGCGGCAGTTGCTGGCGCATCAGGGCGAGTTGCACCAGGTGGCGGCCGGCCCCGCGCGGCCCGCGCCGGTGCGGGCGCCGTTGCCGCAGGTGCAGGCGGCGCCGCCGGTCCCGCCGGAGGCGATCGCACAGGAGCTGGGGGCGGCGTTCGGTCCCGGCGTGTTCCGGTTCGAGCAGGCGGCGGTGTCGCGCCAGGGCGTGCCGCCGATCGTGGCGCACACGCTGGTGGCGGCGGGGCTGCCGCTGGACATGGGGCCGTTCTTCTGGGCGCAGGCGCAGCCGGGCCGGCCGGTGCCGACGCTGGCGGAGCTGGCGCAGGAGCGCGGGTTGCAGCCGGCGCCGGACGCGGCGTCGTACCTCGTGATGGGGACCGACTTCGGCAAGGCGCTCTGTGTGCAGTACGGCACCGCGAACATCGTGGCCGTGCCCGTGGAGGCGGGGCCGGGCGGGGCGTCCGTGCCGCCGCAGTTCGTGAACACGGGGCTGCCGGAGTTCGCCCGTTGCCTGGCCCTGCTGGGCCGGATGTGGCGGCTCAGGTTCGGCCTGAACCAGGAGCAGGCGGGCCGCTGGACCGTCGACTTCCAGGCCCAGCTGGCCTCACTGGACCCGGCGGCGCTCGGTTCGCCGGAGAGCTGGTGGTCGGTGCTGCTGGAGCAGATGTGGGACGGGCTGCTGTAGCAGGTGTGGGACGGGCTGCTGTGGCGCGGGCCGCCCGTCTGTAGGACGGCCGTACGGGGGCCGGTCCGGTCGGGAGACCGGGCCGGCCCCCACGCGCGCGTGCCCCGTTGTCGTACCCCGCGGGCATGATGGGCGGATGGACTTCGAGCCGTACCGGGGCGAGTTGGTGGCGTACTGCTATCGGATGCTGGGCTCGTTCCACGAGGCCGAGGACCTGGTGCAGGAGACCATGCTGCGGGCCTGGAAGGCGCGTGAGCGCTACGACCCCGCGCGGGCCTCGGTGCGGACCTGGCTGTACCGGATCGCGACGAACGTGTGCCTGACGGCGCTCCAGGGGCGGGTGCGGCGGCCGTTGCCGTCCGGGCTCGGGGCGCCCGGTGCCGATCCGGAGGCGCCGCTCACGTCGGCCCTCGACGTGCCGTGGCTGGAGCCGTTCCCGGACGCGCGCTTCGATGTGGAGGCGCGCGCGGATCTGCGGCTCGCGCTGGTGGCGGCGCTGCAGGTGCTGCCCGCGCGGCAGCGGGCGGTGCTGGTGCTGCGCGAGGTGCTGGAGTTCAGTGCCGCGGAGGTCGCCGACCAGCTGGAGACGTCGGTGGCGGCGGTGAACAGCGCCCTGCAGCGGGCGCGCGCCGCGCTCGCGGGGGCGGGCGGGGCGGACGAGGTGAGCGAGCCGGACGATCCGGAGGTGCGGGCGGCGGTCCTGCGGTACCAACAGGCGTTCGAGGCGGCCGACGTACCCGCGCTGGTGCGGCTGCTCACCGACGACGCGGTGCTGGAGATGCCGCCGCTGCCGCTGTGGTACCGGGGCCGCGGCGACTACGGCCTGTTCATGGAGCGGGTGTTCCGGCTCCGCGGCACCGGCTGGCGCACGCGCTCGGGCACGGCCAACGGGCAGCCCGCGCTCGTCGCGTACGCCCCGGAGCCCGGCGGCGGGCACCGGCTGCACTCCGTGCAGGTCCTCACGGTCACCGGGGGCGGCCGGGTCGCGCACAACGTGGTGTTCACCGACCCGCGCGTGCTGACGGCGCTCGCACCGGCGCAGCCGCCCGCGCCCCGCGCCGGCTGAGAGGGCCGGGAAAGAAATCTCGGGGACGGCGATGAGCCCGCCCGGTGCCGCCGGTATGTACCGGTGACCATCGAGTGAAGGGACAACCGTCATGAGCGTTGTCGTCATCCAGTTCACCACCCTGGACGGGATCGTGTCCGACCCGGACGGCTCCGAGGGCACGCCGTACGGAGGCTGGCTCTTCCGGTTCGGCCGGGAGGAGATCGCCGGGGACAGGTTCGGTCTGGGCCGCACGCTGGACGAGGGGGTCGTGCTGCTCGGGCGTGCCACCTGGGAGGCCTTCTCCCGGCTGTGGCCGGGCCGGGACGACCCCTTCTCCGCGCGCCTGAACGCCGCACCGAAGCTGGTCGCCTCCCGCACTCTGTCCGACGCGTCCGAGGTGTCCGCGTGGGCGAACTCCCGTCTCCTCGACGGGGATCTGCTGGACGCCGTCAAGACCGAGCGGCGGGACGTGGTCGTCATGGGCAGCATCGGGGTCGTCCACGCCCTCGCGGAGGCGGACCTGGTCGACGAGTACCGGCTGCTGACCTTTCCCACCGTCCTCGGCGCCGGCCGGCCGCTGTTCCCGGCCGGCGGACCGCCCGCCGAACTGGAGTGCCTGTCCGCGGAACGCGTGGGCGCGACGGTGCTGACCCGCTACCGAAGGGCGCGCGGCTGAACTTTCACGCCCCCCGATGCGCTTCCCTCCGCCTGGTGACGTGTGCGGTGTTTCCGGCGCGGCATGCGGAGTGTCGCGTTATGAACACTTACGTCCGATCCATCAAGATATCCGCGAAATCATCATTTCGTGCGGGTCCGGCGGAGAGGGGTTCCAGGTGAGCAGCGCATCGATGTCGCCGTACGAGTTCGTGACCGTCCGGGGGCGTGGCTACCGCCCCGACGAGGTCGACACGTTCTTGGTGGAGCTCGGTGAGGACCGGGACGCGGCGTGGGAGCGTGCCGCGCGGCTCACCGTGCTCGCCAAGGAGATGGAGGCGGAGGCCGAGCGGATGCGCACCGTGGTCGAGGAGCTTCCGGCGCAGACGTACGAGGCGCTCGGGGACCGCGCGCACCGGATCTTCCGGCTCGTGGCGGAGGAGGCGAAGACCCTGCGCGAGGGCGCCCGGCGCGAGCTGACCGAGGGCGTCGTGGAGGCCGCGGCGCGCGCCGACAGCGAGTGCGGTGCGGTGCGGGAGCAGGCCGAAGCGCTCCGTACGGACACCGAGGAACGCGCCCGCCAGTTGCTCCTCGCCGCGGGCGCCGAGGCGGACGACATCCGCATCGGCGCCCGTCTGGAGGTCAAGGAGCAGCGGGGCGAGGCCCTTTCGGCCCTGCGCGAGGTGCGGCAGCGCACCATCGGGATGCTCGCCGACCAGGCCAAGGAGCACGCCGAACGCTGGGCCGAGGAGGAGCGCGAGGAGGCCGCGCGCGCCGCCGCGGTCGACGCGCACAACGCCGAGCGCATCGCGCGCGCCGAGGCCGCCCTGGCGGAGGCGGAGCGGGCCCTGGAGGAGGCCGGGGAGTCGGCGAGCCGCTCCGAGGAGGAGGCGCACGAGCGGGCCGGCGAGGTCCTGGCGGAGGCCAAGGACCGTGAGGAGCAGATCGCGCGGGAGACCGAGCAGGTGCTGCGCGAGCACGGCGAGACCTGGGACGACGTGCAGGCGCACATGGACCACATGCGGGACAGCCTGGTGACCCTGACGGGGCGCGCGGCGGCGGAATAGCGCCCCGCGCTTCCTCCTGCCCGGGGTTCGGGCTCCTGCTGCCCCCGGGGCTCGGCTCCTCCCGGCTCCCGCTGTGTACCGCCTAGCTACCCCTCCGTACCGCCCCCGCCAGGATCCGCCCCTCCACCCCCTCGTACTGCCGGCGCTGCTCCGCGGCCCGGTGCCGGCCGGAGGCCACCGTCCCCAGCCAGCCCAGGAAGAAGCCGGCCGGGATGGAGACGAGGCCGGTGGTGGTGAAGGGGAACCAGTTGAAGTCGGCGTGCGGGAAGGCGGCCCCCGGCGAGCCCGAGACCAGGTTGGTGCCGGGCATCAGGAGCAGCACGGTGAGGGTGCCGCCGAGCAGGGTGCAGAGCAGGCCGGTGCGGGTGTAGCGGCGCCAGAAGAGGCCGTAGACGAGGGCGGGGGCCAGGGCGGAGGCGCCGAGGCAGAAGGAGAGGGTGATCAGGGGCTGCAGGCTGTGGTGCTGGACCAGGGTCGCCAGCAGGATCGTGGGGACTCCTATGGCGAGCGCGGAGACGCGGGCCAGGGTCATCTCGCGGCGGGCCGGCATCTCCTGGACGCGGGTCGCGAAGACGTCGTGGGCGAGGGAGTTGGCGCAGGCGAGGATCATGCCGGCGACGGAGGCGAGCAGGGTCAGGAAGATCGCCGTGGTGACCGTGGTGAAGAGCAGGGTCTCCGCCGTCGGCACGTCGGCTCCGAAGGCCGCGCGGGAGCCCAGCAGGTAGGCGGTGTTGCCCTGCGGGTCGGCGGCGGTGACGGCGGCGCGGCCGACCAGGGCGGTGGCGCCGAAGCCGACGACGCTGACGATCGGCACGAACAGGGCCACGCACGACACCGCCCAGGACATCGACCGGCGGACCTGGCGGGCGCCGGCGGCGGTGTACATGCGCATGGTGATGTGGGGCAGGCAGGCGCCGCCGAGGACGACGGTCAGCTCCGAGCTGATCATGTCCAGGCGGGGCGCGGGACCGCCGGTGAACTGGAGGCCGGAGTGCAGGTAGGCGGCTCCGGCGCCGCTGCCCCGGGCCGCCGCGGTGAGCAGGGCGCCCGGGTCCCAGTCGAAGCGGTGCAGGACCAGCAGGGCGACCACGGTGCCGGAACCGAGCAGCATCACGATCTTCAGGATCTGGATGAGGGCGGTGCCCTTCATGCCGCCGATGGCCGCGTAGCTGATCATCAGGGCGCCGAGTCCGACGACGCAGCCGGTCTGCACGGTCTCGTTGGAGAAGCCGAGGACGAAGGCCATCAGCTGGCCGGCGCCGGCCAGCTGGACCAGCATCAGCGGCAGCAGGGCGGCGATGGTCACCGCGCAGGCCGCGATCCGTACCGACCGGCCGGGCATCCGGCGGGCCAGCGCGTCGCCCATGGTGAACCGGCCCGCGTTGTGCAGCGGTTCGGCCAGCAGGAACATCAGCAGCAGCAGCGACAGGGCCGTACTGAGGGCGAGGACGACGCCGTCGTAGCCGCACAGGGCGATCACCCCGGCGCCGGCCAGGGTCCCGGCCCCGGAGATGTAGTCGCCGGCGATCGCGAGGCCGTTGCGGAGCGGGGAGAGGGAGCCGTAGCCGGTGTAGAACTCGTCGAGGTCGTCGCGGTCCGGTCCGGTCAGCACGCAGAGCAGGAGGGTGACCGTGGCGACGGCGGTGAAGGCGACCAGGGACATGGACTGGGCGGAGCCGCTGAAGCCGGTCACCGTACGGCCCCGCGCCTGGCGTCCAGTTCCGCGGTCCGGCGGATGCGGTCGGCGAGCGGGTCCACGTGGCGGCGCGTGGTGTGCTCGTAGAGGCCGATCGCCAGCCAGGTGACGGGGAGCTGGAGGAGCGCGAGGAGCAGTCCGGCGGGTACACCGTCGGCGACCGTGCTCGTCATCACGCCCGGGGCGAACGCCGACAGCACCAGGAACAGGGTGAAGTAGCCGAGCGCGGTGAGGGCCGCGGTGCGCCGCCGGAGGCGGTAGGCGCCGCGTAGCAGCCGCAGGTCGCTGTGGTGGCCGACCGGCTCCCGGTGCGGCACGTGGCGGGGTCTCGGCGGCTCGGGCGGCAGCGGCTGCCAGGGGTAGGTGAGGTGCGACGGATCGCGCGGGGAGAGGCCGGAAGGGGCCGCGGAGTCGGCTGGGTCGGCTGGGTCGGAAAGGTCGTGGGACATCCCGGTGCTCCTTGCGTGGCTCGGGTCCGTGGCGGCGGACCGCAGGGAGAGGAGGGAGCGGGGGACGCACGTTACTCGCAGGTATCCGGGGCGTGCGGGCATTTTCCGCAACTGGCGGGCCGGTACGCGCTTACTGCACCCGAACGTGTCTGACCAGGGGTGTTACCCGCGTTAACCATGATTTTCCCGCGCCTCGATCCGCGGCGGCCCGGGTGGGACCTCGCGCCCGCCGCCGGCCGCTACAACTGTTCGACGGCGGCGGGAGTCTGACGAGCGCGGCACGCCTTGACCCGCCGTTCGCCCGTCCGTCGCCGACGCTTCATGTGGGGGCCCCGTGTTCCAGACCTCTTCCGGACTCCGCGTCCTCGGACGGGCCGCCGGCACGGTCGGTGCCCTCGCCCTGGTCGCGCTGGGCGCCACACCGGCCGTGCCCGCCACGGCCGCCACGCCCGCCGCGGCCGACGACCCGTCGGCCGGGGTGGTCCTGGGCAGGATCGCCGCGATCGACGGGGCCGAGCCGGGCGGCACCGTCCAGGTGCCCACCAGCTTCACCAACACGGGCACCAAGGCGCTCGGCAAGGTCTGGCTGACGTACACGCTCACCCATGGCCTGACCCATGTGGAACGGACCGGACTCCCTGCCAACTGCACGTACTCGACGGTCTCCGCGGTGGACGGGGAGCCGGACAGGACCGAGGTGATCTGCGAGTTCGACCAGAAGGTGCGGCCCGGTGTCGTCTACACGCCCGGGAGACAGCTGACCTTTCCCGTGCGCGACAGCGCGTTGTACGAGGTGATCGAGGTGAAGGCCGAGATCGCCGGATACCCCTACCCGGGGGACAACTTCTCGCGGGAGGTGCCCGGAACCGCGCCCGCGGTCGGGCTGGTCGAGCGCTCCGACGCCACCCCCGCGCCCGCCGGCAGCGCGGAGAACAGCCGCTGGGACGTGGCCGATGTGCCGGTGACCGCCGTGAACACGGCCGACTTCGGGGTCACCGGGGCACGGTTGCGCGGTGGCGTCGGGGACACCGTCCCCCTGACCGTGGGCTTCACCGACGCCGGACCGGCCTGGGTGCAGCGGCGCGACCGGGCCGACGCCGCCCGGATCGTGGTCAGGATGCCCGCCGGTACGACGGTGTCCAGGGCCGACCCCTACTGCCGCAGGACGGGGGCCGGTGAGTACGTCTGCGGCATCGACTTCTCCTGGGTCGCGGAAGGCTACGAGCGGAGCTACACCTTCCGCCTGAAGATCGACAAGGCGGTGCCGGGGGCCCGGGGGTCGGTCGGACTGGTCGGCGCGTCCCGGCCGTTCGACACAGATGAGGGGAACGACAAGGCCGGCATCCGGCTCGACGTCACCGGCGCTGACGGGTCGTCCGGCGCTGACGGGTCGTCCGGCGGGGGCAGCGCGGGCACCGGTGCCGGTGCGGCCCTTCCGCTCGTGGGTGCCGCCGCGGCGGCAGCCGCCCTCGGCGGGGGCGCGGTCCTGGTGGCGCGCCGCCGCGCGCGCAGGCGATAGTGCGGGTGCGGGTGCGGGTGCGGGTGCGGGTACGGGTACGGGTACGGGCCTTCGGGCGACGGCGGTCGCTCGTGGCGAGGAGCCGCCCTCACCGCTCCGTCAGGACCGGGAATCGCCGGGGCGCCAGCACCAGGAGCACCACGAACGCCAGCGCGGCCGCGCACGCCGCCCCGAAGTACACCGCGTGGACCGCGTCCGCGATGGCGTGCCGGGTGGCCTCGGGCACCGTTCCGTCGTCCAGCGCGCGCGTGACGGAGTCGAGGTCGCCCGCGCCGCCCAGCCGCGCCGCCAGCACCCCGTTGGCGACCGCGCCGAACACCGACGCCCCGATCGTCTGGCCGGTCTGCCGGCAGAACAGCACCGACGCGGTCGTCGTGCCCCGCTCCGCCCAGCCCACCGTCGACTGCACGCCCACGATCAGCGGCAGCTGGAACAGGCCCAGCGCGGCGCCGAGCAGGAGCATCAGCAGCGTCGGCTGCCAGGCCGACCCCGGGTAGGGCAGGAAGGGGAACGCGAACAGGACCAGCGCGGCCGCGCCGATGCCGAGCAGCGCGGTGTCGCGGAAGCCGATCCGCCGGTACACGTGCTGGCTGAGGGCCGCGGAGACCGGCCAGCTCAGCGTCCACACCGACAGCACGAACCCGGCGGCCACCGGGGCGAGGCCGAGGACCGACTGCGCGTACGTCGGCAGGAACACCGTCGGCGCCACCATCAGCAGGCCGAGCGCGCCGAGCGAGAGGTTGACGGCCGCGATCGTACGGCGCCGCCACACCCACCCCGGGATGATCGGCTCCGCGGCCCGGCGCTCGATCCACACCACCAGTCCCACCAGCGCGAGCCCGGTCGCGAACAGCGCGCACGACGGCGCGGACCACCACGCCCACGCCACCCCGCCCTGCACGAGCGCCGTCAGCAGCACGCCGCCGCACGCGAACACCGCCAGCGCACCCGCCCAGTCCACCCGCGGGGGCGTGCGCGGCGCGCGCACCGGCTCGTGGAGGTGACGCACTATCAGCCAGAGCGCCGCCGCGCCGATCGGCAGGTTGATCAGGAAGATCCACCGCCAGTCCGCGTAGGCGGCCAGCACCCCGCCGAGCCCCGGCCCGGCGACCGCCGACACCGCCCACACCGTGGACAGCTTCGACTGGATCTTCGGGCGCTCCTCCAGCGGGTAGAGGTCGGCCGCGAGGGTCTGCACGGTGCCCTGCAGCGCCCCGCCGCCGAGGCCCTGCACGATCCGGAACGCGATCAGCGCGGCCATGTTCCAGGCGGCCGCGCACAGCAGCGACCCCAGCAGGAACAGCGCGGCGCCCGCGACCAGCACCGGCTTGCGGCCGAAGGTGTCGGAGAGCTTGCCGTACACCGGCAGCGTCACGGTGACGGCGAGCAGGTAGCCGGAGAAGAGCCAGGAGAAGACCGAGAAGCCGCCGAGGTCCCCGACGATCTGGGGCACGGCGGTGGAGACGACGGTGGAGTCGAGCGCCGCCAGCGCCATGGAGAGCATCAGGGCGGCCACCACGGCCCCCCGCCGCTTCGCCCCGGCCCCGCGCCCCGCCGCGCGTATCGCGGGTTCCGCGCTCTCCGGCCCAGCCTTCCCCGTCCCCCTCTCCTTCCCCCTCTTCTCCGCCTCCTTCTCGGCCTCCTTCTCGGCCTTCTCCTTCGCCACGCCGGGCCCCCTCCCCATGTGTTCCTCATGTATCTATGTCGCGTACGACAGCTTCCCATCCGCCCCGGCACCGCGGGAGTCCGCGTCCACCTGCTGAGAGTGCGAGGCCGCTTGACCCTCACGCGGCGGAAGGGTGGACGCTTCCTGGGGCGGCGGGTGGAGGCCGACCCCGAGAAGGACTCCACCCGGCGGTGGACTTCCCCTAGGGGGTTCTCCGTACTACGGCTCGGGGAGGGTTCGTACCGCCGGAGGACGAGACGGCACCCCGCCCGTCCTTAACCTGGCTTTACGCCGCCGGGGGGCGGTTGACCGAACCGGCGGGGGTGGGGTTTTCCCCCGGGCAAGACGGGGCTTCGCACCAGCGCGGAGCGACCCCGCCGGCCGCGAGACTCGTCGTCGTACCGACCACTGCGCAGCAACGCACAGCACAGAGCTGTGCCTTCGCTGACCGACTTAGGAGACATACCGTGACATCGGCTGTGACCATTCCCAGGCACGGGGGTACTGGAGGGCGTACGGCCGTTGCCGCGCGGGCGCGGCAGGTCGTCAAGGCGTACGGGGCCGGAGAGACCCGGGTCGTCGCCCTGGACCACGTCGACGTGGACATCAAGCGGGGGCAGTTCACCGCGATCATGGGCCCCTCGGGGTCCGGGAAGTCCACCCTGATGCACTGCCTCGCCGGGCTCGACACCGTGACGAGCGGTCAGATCTACCTGGACGAGACCGAGATCACCGGCCTGAAGGACAAGAAGCTCACCCAGCTGCGCCGGGACCGGATCGGCTTCATCTTCCAGGCGTTCAACCTGCTGCCGACGCTGAACGCGCTGGAGAACATCACCCTCCCCATGGACATCGCCGGGCGAAAGCCCGACAAGGAGTGGCTGCGGCGCGTGGTCGACACCGTGGGGCTCGCGGACCGGCTCAAGCACCGCCCCACCCAGCTCTCGGGAGGCCAGCAGCAGCGCGTGGCCGTGGCGCGCGCCCTCGCCGCCCGCCCCGAGATCATCTTCGGTGACGAGCCGACCGGAAACCTCGACTCCCGCGCGGGCGCCGAAGTCCTGGGCTTCCTGCGCAGCTCCGTCGACGACCTGGGCCAGACCATCGTGATGGTCACGCACGACCCGGTCGCCGCCTCCTACGCGGACCGCGTGCTCTACCTCGCCGACGGCCGGATCGTCGACGAGATGTTCAAGCCGACCGCGGAGACCGTCCTGGACCGCATGAAGGACTTCGACGCGCGGGGGCGTACGTCATGACCGTCATGAAGACCTCGATGCGCAACTTCTTCGCGCACAAGGGGCGCATGGCCCTCTCCGCGGTCGCGGTCCTGCTGTCGGTGGCGTTCGTGTGCGGCACGCTGGTGTTCACCGACACCATGAACACGACGTTCGACAAGCTGTTCGCGGCGACCTCGTCCGACGTGACGGTCAGCGCCAAGGGCGCCTCCGACACCGGCCAGACCACCTCCGACAACGGCAGGCCGCCGGTCATGCCGGCCGCGGTGGTCGGCAAGGTGCGCGCCGCGGCCGGCGTCAAGGCGGCGGAGGGCACGGTCTTCTCGACGTCCGTGACCGTCGTGGACGCCGACAAGGACAGCCTGTCGCCGTCCAGCGGCGCCCCGACCATCGTCGGCAGCTGGAACGGCAACGACGCCCGCACCATGAAGATCACCTCCGGTGCGGCGCCGAAGAACTCCGGCCAGGTCATGGTGGACGCCGACACCGCCGACAAGCACCACCTGAAGCTGGGCGACGAGATCGGGGTGATCAGCGCGGTCGGCACGCACACCGCGAGGATCTCCGGCATCGCCGACTTCACCGTCACCAACCCCGGTGCCGCGATCTTCTACCTGGACACGAAGACCGCCCAGCGCACCCTCGTCGGGCAGACCGGCGTCTTCACGAACATCAACGTGACGGCCGCGCCGGGGGTGACGGACGCGCAGCTGAAGAAGAACGTCGTCGGCGAACTCGGCGCCGCCTACAAGGTGCAGACCGCCAAGGAGACCGCCGACGCCAACCAGAAGGACGTCGAGGGCTTCCTGGACGTCATGAAGTACGCGATGCTCGGCTTCGCCGGGATCGCCTTCCTGGTCGGCATCTTCCTGATCATCAACACCTTCTCGATGCTGGTCGCCCAGCGCACCCGCGAGATCGGCCTGATGCGGGCCGTCGGCTCCAGCCGCGGCCAGGTCAACCGGTCGGTGCTCGTCGAGGCCCTGCTGCTCGGCTTCGTCGGCTCGGTCCTCGGCGTCGGCGCGGGCGTCGGCATCGCGGTCGGCCTGATGAAGCTGATGGGCCAGATGGGCATGCACCTGTCGACCAGTGACCTGACGGTCGCCTGGACCACCCCGGTGCTCGGCCTGATCCTCGGCGTCGTCGTCACCGTCCTCGCCGCCTACCTCCCCGCACGCCGGGCCGGCAAGGTCTCCCCGATGGCCGCGCTGCGCGACGCGGGCGCCCCCGCCGACGCCAGGGCGGGCCGGATACGCGCCCTGGTCGGCCTCGTGCTGACCGGCGCCGGTGGCTACAGCCTCTACCTGGCCTCGGCCACCGACCAGGCCAAGCAGGGCTCGGCCTGGCTCGGCCTCGGCATCGTCCTCTCCCTCATCGGGTTCGTCGTCATCGGCCCGCTGCTCGCGGGGGGTGTCGTACGGGTCCTGGGCGCCGTCCTGCTCCGGATGTTCGGCCCGGTCGGACGCATGGCCGAACGCAACGCGCTGCGCAACCCGCGCCGTACCGGTGCCACCGGCGCCGCCCTGATGATCGGACTGGCGCTGGTCGCGTGCCTCTCGGTGGTCGGCTCCTCCATGGTCGCCTCCGCCAGCGACCAGCTCGACAAGACCGTCGGCACGGACTTCATCATCCAGTCCGACAGCGGCCAGCGGATCACCCCGCAGGCGGTCAAGGCCGTCAAGGACGTACCGGGCATGGCCCGCGTCACCGAGTACCGCACCACCACCGCCGACTACACCACGCCCGACGGCAAGACCCTCAAGGACACCGACATCACGGCGGCCGACCCCACCTACGCGACCGACCTGCGCACCAAGACCGTCGCCGGTGACCTCAAGGACGCCTACCTGCCCGACTCGATGTCCGTGTACGACAAGTTCGCCAAGGCGCACGGCATCCACCTCGGCTCGAAGATCGCCGTCAGCTTCAAGGACGGCCGCACGGCCCACCTGACGGTCCGCGCGATCACCAGCAGCGACGGCCTCATCGACGCCGGCTCCAAGTACACGAACATCACCACCCTCGCCAAGTACGTGCCGGCCGCCAAGATGCCCCTCGACGACCTGGTCTTCGCCACCGCCAAGGACGGCCGCCAGGACGCCGCGTACAAGGCGCTCAAGTCCGCGCTGCACGGCTACCCGCAGTACACCGTGCGCGACCAGACCGACTACAAGAAGGCGCTCAAGGACCAGATCGGCCAGCTGCTGAACCTGATCTACGGCCTGCTCGCCCTCGCGATCATCGTTGCGGTCCTCGGCGTCGTGAACACCCTCGCCCTCTCCGTGGTCGAGCGGACCCGCGAGATCGGCCTCATGCGGGCCATCGGCCTCTCCCGCCGCCAGCTGCGCCGCATGATCCGCATGGAGTCCGTGGTGATCGCCCTCTTCGGTGCCCTGCTGGGCCTCGGCCTGGGCATGGGCTGGGGCGCCACCGCCCAGAAGCTGCTCGCCCTGCAGGGCCTGAAGGTCCTGGAGATCCCCTGGCCGACGATCATCGGTGTCTTCGTCGGCTCGGCCTTCGTGGGCCTGTTCGCCGCCCTGGTCCCGGCGTTCCGCGCGGGCCGCATGAACGTCCTGAACGCGATCGCGACGGACTGACCGCGCCCGCCCGGGAGACCACCGCACACGGGGGTTGCGGGGGACGTCCGGCGCCGAGCAGCCACGGGGGCTGCTCGGCGCCGGACGCTTTGTCTGCCCGGGAAGTCAGTTGCCTTGGAGCTGCCTCCAGAACTCCTCCGTGCCGGGGCGCGTTCCGTCGTCGGCGAGGATCGCGGCCGCACTGCACTTCAGCCGGAGCCGGATCTTGCGCTCTCCGCTGGCTGAGAAGGTGTCGTCGTGGGCCAGCTTGGAGTTCAGAAGCTCGTTGACGAACCTCTTCCAGATGTCCGGGCCGTATTCCTGGGTCCACTTCAGCCGGCTGTCCTCAGGCTGGTAGTCGCTGCGGAGAATGACGGACTTCTCCACACGCCGGACCATCGTCGTCAGATAGTGGCGGGCGGCCAGCACCTCGACGGCCGGAAGGTCGTCATCCCTGTCCTCGGTGTCGACGACCTCTGCCCCGTAGCGTCGCAGGGACTCAAGGATGTGCTCCCTGCGGTACAGGAACTTGTTCGGAAGCAGCAGTTCCACCAGATCGGCGTGGCGCACTCCGTGCAGTCCGATGAGGTCCGACGGTGAGCCGCTCACCCTGATCTTCTTGACGCTGGTGTTGTCGAGGCGCAGGGTCCAGCCGCCGGACGCGGGCAGGACCAGCCCGGCGAGCTCACAGCCGACGATCCGGGTGTCCACGTCCTGAACCCCGGACAGGTCGAGTTCGTCCGCGAACACGGCGTTGTGTATGTCCGCGCTGGGCATGCGGCCCGTCTCCTTGATCACGGCTCTCCACAGGGCGCCGAGGTTGGTGGCCGCAACGGTGGACTCGATCTGCTGTTCCGTGCGCTGGATGCGGGGCGCGAAGTCGGCGATGGCGCGAGTGACACGTTCCTGCCCGGCCGCGGTGACAACCCCTGTGACGGTGGCGGACCGCCAGGGGGACTGCTTCAGCATCCCCTGGAACACGGCGGTGTGCCCGTCCAGGAGGTAGCTGCTCGCGGCGCCCGCCAGGAACTGGTCGAAGAACAGCTCGTGCTGGAAGCGGAAACGCGAGGCGGACGTGTCGTCCGAAGCCGCCGTGAGTCCGCAGAGGACGGGCAGTCGCTGCTTGAGGTGACGCCGGGAGGACAGTTCGTCCTCGATCGCGAACTGGGCCGCCTCCTGCAGCTCACCGATGTCCGCCTCGCGTTCTTCATGGGTCGCCATGAACTCCGCGACGTACTCGAACATGCGCCGTAGTTCGGCGCTGGTCAGGAGGGCGGTATCCCCCTGACCGGTGGTCAGCTTGCGTTCCTCGCGCGCCACGTACTTGTCGAGCAGCCGCTCGGCGAGCGCGTTGCTCTTTATCACTCCCTCGTCGGGGTTGAGCGTCATCTCCGCGAAGGCGTGTGCGAAGAAGGGCAGTCCCAGCAGCTGCCGGTCGTGTTCGGACAGCCGGTCGAGGCTCTCGCGCGGGACTCCGTACTCGTCCAGGAACGACATGACGCCCTGGGGTGACCAGCGTTGCACCGTTGCCACACGGTGGCGTACGAAGGGCATTCCCTGTTCGTTGGCGCGCTCGACACTGGAGCGGTACTGGCCCATGTAATAGGAGGACCTGGCCGACACCACGACGACTCCCCGGCCGCCGAGTTCGTCCAGCCAGGGCCGGAGCGACCCGATCGCGTCGCTGTATCCCACTCCGCCCAGCAACTCGTCGAATCCGTCGATGAGCAGGGTCATCAACCCGTTGCGGCACAGCGCCTTGACGCCCTTGTCGGTGAGGTTCCGGGTCGACGCGACGGCACTGTCCACCACGGTGCGGAGGCTGTCGAGCACCTGGCCGGTGGAACGGACGTACAGGAACAGGGCCCGGTCCGAGGACTCGCCCGCCTGCAGTGCCCGCTCGACCTCCAGGGTCCGGGTCTTCGCCGCGTCGAGCATCGCCCGCGTCTTGCCGATCCCCGCTTCGCCGTTGATGAAGACCACTTGCGTCTGGCCCCGGTTGGCCTGGAGGTCCTGGTCGACACCGTCGATGAGCGCGGCGAAGGTCTGGGGCGGCTCCTCACGACTGCCGTCCATGTCGGAGACGACGACCTTGGCCATCCGGGTGGTGGCGCGTTCCCGGGAGGCCCAGCCGAGGGTGTCCTCCTCCTCTTTGGCCAGCTGGCGCTCCAACTGCTCCAGCTTCTGGCGCAGGCGCGTCGCGACCACCGGCCAGTTGGCCAGTGAGCGCAGATATTCGGTGTACGGGACCCAGTCCGACTCCGCCCGCCACTGACGCATGTTGTTGGGGCCCAGCCGGAAGTAGTCCCGGCGGGGCTGGGTTCCCGTACCCTCACCGGTCGCCTTGTCCCAGTAGAACTCGAAACCCTGGTCATGATCGGCGTAGACGGGCTCGGAGTCGTCGTCGGCGAAGCCGCTGAGATCCTGCTCGACGTCCTTGACGAAGTATTCCAGCGTGCCGTTGTCCGCCTTCTTCGGTTTGAGAAGGGGGTGCAGCGCCGCTTGGACCGCCTCGTCGGAGGGAGAGCTGCTCACCGAGCCGCCTCCGAAGCAGAGGAAGGCGGGGTGCGCGCGGGTGAACTTGGAGAAGAGATGCCAGACGCCTCTGGGCTTCATGTGGAGGAACGGCCAGAGCGAGACCTCGTCGCCCTCCCAGACGAACGACGGCCGAAATTCCCCCGAGCCGCCGTCGCGGAGCACCAGTTCGGCAGGGGTGAGGGATTCCGTGACTGCGTCGGCGATGGAGTGGACCAGCTCGTCCAGCGTGGCCAGTTCGCTTTCCCCGGCCGGGAGCGGTCCTCCGTGGCTGATGTGGTCGCGCAGCCGCTTGAGGTCGCGCAGTTCCCTGGGAGCACCCGGAACGCCCTGGTCGTAGAGGTCCAGAACCTTGCCGACGGCCTGGCCCACGTGTCCGGCCGGCACCGTAGTGCACTGGCTCAGTTGCTGACGGGCGCGCCGCAGGTAGCCGGTCCACTCGCCGAGCCCGGGGGAACGGCCCACAGGCGCGGCCGTCTGTCCGGCCGCCCGTACCGTCGCGGCGGCCAGCAGCGCCAGGAACCGCAGCTCGAAGTCGAGGACGGAGAAGCCTTCGTGGATGCTGCGCGGATCGCTCCCGGACGTGTACGAGAACTCCATGAGCCGGAACACCCCGGCGGGACCGTCCGGCATCGGTTCCTCGGCCGGCGATTCTCCTGTGCGCTGCACCGTTTCCCCCGCTTCGGATTCTGTGTGACAGTGCCACGCACCTTATCGACCGAACCGGGACATCGTCCGGCCTGTGGCCGACAACGACAGAGGAAGCGCGGCAGCACTGCGCGAGAAAGGCCGTGCCACACACGATGGGCCGTGTCGGGACGGTCACGTGGTGTCGTCGCATCCGGTGGTCGCGGACTGTCCACAGCCTCAGCGTTCACGCCTGCACCGTCGTAGGCTGGACACCCCCGGCTCGCACCGCAAGTCGGGCCGTTCGTGTTGCCCACCCGCGGTCCGGTACACCCACACCCGGTCCCTCAGACGGAAAGCCCTCCATGAGCCTGCACGGTCTGCTCGACGTCGTCGTCAAGGACCCCGCCCTCGCGGAAGCGATCAAGGCGGCCGCGGACGGCAACCGCATGCACGTCGACCTGGTCGGCCCGCCCGCGGCCCGTCCCCTCGCGGTCGCCGCGCTGGCCCGCGAGACCGGCCGGCCCGTTCTCGCCGTCACCGCCACCGGCCGCGAGGCCGAGGACCTGGCGTCGGCGCTGCGCACCCTGCTGCCGTCCGAGGGCGTCGCGGAGTACCCCTCCTGGGAGACGCTCCCGCACGAGCGCCTCAGCCCCCGCAGCGACACCGTCGGCCGCCGCCTCGCCGTCCTGCGCCGCCTCGCCCACCCCAGCTCCGACGACCCCGAGACCGGCCCGGTCTCCGTCGTCGTCGCGCCCGTACGCTCCGTGCTCCAGCCGCAGGTCAAGGGCCTCGGCGACCTGGAGCCGGTGGCGCTGCGCACCGGCCGGAGCGCCGACCTGAACGAGGTGGTGGAAGCCCTCGCGGCCGCCGCCTACGCGCGCGTGGAGCTCGTCGAGAAGCGCGGCGAGTTCGCCGTCCGCGGCGGCATCCTGGACGTCTTCCCGCCCACCGAGGAACACCCCCTGCGCGTCGAGTTCTGGGGCGACGACGTCGAGGAGATCCGCTACTTCAAGGTCGCCGACCAGCGCTCCCTGGAGGTCGCCGAGCACGGCCTGTGGGCGCCGCCCTGCCGCGAGCTGCTGCTCACCGAGGGCGTCCGCGCACGCGCGCGTGCCCTCGCCGAGGAGCACCCGGAGCTGGGCGAACTGCTCGACAAGATCGCCGAGGGGATCGCCGTCGAGGGCATGGAGTCCCTCGCCCCGGTCCTGGTCGACGACATGGAACTGCTGCTCGACGTGCTGCCCAAGGGCGCGATGGCCGTCGTCTGCGACCCGGAGCGGGTGCGCACGCGCGCCGCCGACCTGGTGGCGACCAGCCAGGAGTTCCTGCAGGCCTCCTGGGCGGCCACCGCGGGCGGCGGTGAGGCGCCCATCGACGTCGGCGCGGCCTCCCTGTGGTCGATCGCGGACGTCCGCGACCACGCGCGTGAGCTGGACATGATGTGGTGGTCGGTGTCGCCGTTCGCCGCCGACGAAGAGCTGGCGGCCGACACCCTCAAGCTGGGCATGCACGCCACCGAGACCTACCGCGGCGACACCGCGAAGGCCCTCGCCGACACCAAGGGCTGGCTCGCCGACGGCTGGCGCACGGTGTACGTCACCGAGGGCCACGGCCCCGCCTCCCGCACCGTCGAGGTGCTCGGCGGCGAGGGCATCGCGGCCCGCCTCGACGTCGACCTGGGCGAGCTGAGCCCCTCGGTCGTGCACGTGTCGTGCGGCTCCATCGACTACGGCTTCGTCGACCCGGCGCTCCGGCTCGCCGTCCTCACCGAGACCGACCTGTCCGGCCAGAAGGCGGCCGGCAAGGACGGCGCCCGGATGCCGGCCCGCCGCCGCAAGACCATCGACCCGCTCACCCTGGAGCCGGGCGACTACATCGTTCACGAGCAGCACGGCGTCGGCCGCTACATCGAGATGGTCCAGCGCACCGTGCAGGGCGCCACCCGCGAGTACCTGGTCGTGGAGTACGCCCCCGCCAAGCGCGGCCAGCCCGGCGACCGGCTGTACATCCCCACCGACCAGCTGGAGCAGATCACCAAGTACGTCGGCGGCGAGGCCCCCACCCTGCACCGCCTGGGCGGCGCGGACTGGACGAAGACCAAGGCGCGCGCCAAGAAGGCAGTCAAGGAGATCGCCGCCGACCTGATCAAGCTGTACAGCGCGCGGATGGCCGCCCCCGGGCACGCGTTCGGCGGGGACACGCCCTGGCAGCGCGAGCTGGAGGACGCCTTCCCGTACGCGGAGACCCCCGACCAGCTGACCACCATCGCCGAGGTCAAGGACGACATGGAGAAGTCGGTCCCGATGGACCGCCTGATCTGCGGCGACGTCGGCTACGGCAAGACCGAGATCGCGGTCCGGGCCGCCTTCAAGGCCGTCCAGGACGGCAAGCAGGTCGCCGTCCTCGTCCCCACCACCCTGCTGGTGCAGCAGCACTTCGGGACGTTCTCCGAGCGGTACTCGCAGTTCCCGGTGAGCGTGAAGGCGCTCTCCCGGTTCCAGACCGACACCGAGGCGAAGTCGACCCTGGAGGGCCTCAGGGAGGGCGCGGTCGACGTCGTCATCGGCACCCATCGCCTGTTCTCCTCGGAGACCAAGTTCAAGGACCTCGGACTGGTCATCGTCGACGAGGAGCAGCGCTTCGGCGTCGAGCACAAGGAGCAGCTGAAGAAGCTGCGCGCCAACGTCGACGTGCTCACCATGTCCGCCACCCCGATCCCGCGCACCCTGGAGATGGCGGTCACCGGCATCCGCGAGATGTCCACGATCACCACCCCGCCGGAGGAGCGCCACCCGGTGCTGACCTTCGTGGGCCCCTACGAGGAGAAGCAGATCGGCGCCGCCATCCGCCGCGAACTGCTGCGCGAGGGCCAGGTCTTCTACATCCACAACCGGGTCGAGTCGATCGACCGCGCGGCGGCCAGGCTGCGCGAGATCGTCCCCGAGGCGCGCATCGCGACGGCCCACGGCCAGATGTCCGAGTCGGCCCTCGAACAGGTCGTCGTCGACTTCTGGGAGAAGAAGTTCGACGTCCTCGTCTCGACCACGATCGTCGAGTCCGGCATCGACATCTCCAACGCCAACACGCTCATCGTCGAACGCGGCGACACCTTCGGCCTCTCCCAGCTGCACCAGCTGCGCGGCCGCGTCGGCCGTGGGCGTGAGCGCGGGTACGCGTACTTCCTCTACCCGCCGGAGAAGCCGCTGACGGAGACGGCCCACGAGCGCCTCGCCACCATCGCCCAGCACACCGAGATGGGCGCCGGCATGTACGTGGCGATGAAGGACCTGGAGATCCGCGGCGCGGGCAACCTGCTCGGCGGCGAGCAGTCCGGGCACATCGCGGGCGTCGGCTTCGACCTGTACGTCCGCATGGTGGGTGAGGCGGTCGCGGACTACCGGCGGCAGCTGGAGACCGGCGAGATCGAGGAGGAGCCGCCGCTGGAGGTCAAGATCGAGCTGCCCGTCGACGCGCACGTCCCGCACGACTACGCGCCCGGCGAGCGGCTGCGCCTGCAGGCGTACCGCTCCATCGCCTCCGCCAACTCCGAGGACGACATCAGGGCCGTCCGCGAGGAACTCACCGACCGCTACGGCAAGTTGCCCGAGCCGGTGGAGAACCTGCTGCTCGTCGCCGGGCTGCGGATGCTGGCCCGCGCGTGCGGGGTCGGCGAGATCGTCCTCCAGGGCACCAACATCCGCTTCGCGCCGGTCGAGTTGCGCGAGTCGCAGGAGCTGCGCGTCAAGCGCCTGTACCCCGGGACGGTCATCAAGCCCGCCGTCCACCAGCTGCTGGTGCCCCGCCCCAAGACCGCGAAGGTGGGCGGCAAGCCGCTCGTCGGGCGGGAACTGCTCAGCTGGGTCGGGGAGTTCCTCGCCTCGATCCTGGGGTCGTGACCGGATGACGGGGCGGGGGCGCGGGGCGCGGGGCGCGCGGATCGGTGAGCCGGTGCGAGCGACCGGCACCGCGCCGCGCGCCCCGCGCCACTGCGAACAGGCGGGCCTGATCACCTCCGCGCGCTCCGCCGACGGCTATCGCGAGTACGGCGCCGGCATCGGTACCGGTGACGACGACGGTACGGGGGTCCTGGGGGCGGAAGTCCTCGCTCATGCCGGGATCGTCGGACTCTGACACCGGCGTCAGGGTCAAGTCCTCCCAGAGCTCCCGCAGGGAACCGCTGAACGGACTCGCCGAAGAGCCCCCGAGGCCTGCGTGCGCGGCAAGGTGTGAGGTGTGTCATCGGGGGCATTCGTTCGCGGCGGGGAGTGAGCGGGCGCGAAGCCGTACGGTCCGAGCTTCGTCCGGGGGCCGACCGGCCGCCGATGAAGGCGGGTTGCGGGTATGTGTCGTTCTGTGCCCCCGTCTGGGGCGAACCGTGTCGCAGTTACCGTGGGACCAGCGGAAATCCGCCCGTGCGGAGGCGGACCGGGGTAAGGAAGAGGGGGCGCACGTGGCGCGTCTGAGGGGTGGGGCGGTCATGGCTGTCGTCATGATCTTCGCCGTGGCCGGCTGCAAGGATCTGCAGGACAAGGGGAGTTCGGGAGCGCAGGGCGCGGGAGGCGGCGGGGCGGCCCTGACCGCCGCCGACTCGCTGGCCGTCAAGGGGCGGGCGCCGAAGACCGGTTACTCCCGGGAGAAGTTCGGCTCCGCCTGGGCGGACACCGACTCCAACTCCTGCGACACCCGCGACGACATACTCAAGCGCGACCTGAAGGACGTGAAGTACACCGGCGGCGACTGCAAGGTCTCCTACGGCGTACTGGAGCCGGATCCCTACTCCGGCAAGGAGGTCACCTACCGGCGCGGCCGCAGCCTGGTCGACATAGACCACCTCGTCGCGCTCTCCGACGCCTGGCAGACGGGCGCCAAGTACTGGGACGCCAGCAAGCGCATAGCCCTGGCCAACGACCCGCTGAACCTGCTGGCCGTCGACGCGAGCGCCAACCGCGGCAAGGGCGACGGCGACACCGCCACCTGGCTGCCGCCCGACAAGTCCTACCGCTGCACCTACGTCGCCGCGCAGGTCGCCGTGAAGAAGAAGTACGGCCTGTGGACCACCGCCGCCGAGAAGGCCGCGATGAAGAAGGTGCTGGCCGGCTGCCCGGGCCAGAAGCTCCCCGCGGGCGGAAACCCGACCAAGGCGCCGCCCCGCTTCAAGGCGCGCTGAACCGGCCCGTTCCCGCCGCGTGCGCCCCTGCTCCGGTGCTCCCCTGCTCCGGTGCTCCGGTGCTCCGGCAAGCGGCCGCGCGGCGGAGCGTTCGGCTGCTTCTTCGGCTACTTCTTCAGCGCCGACAGGATCGTCGTCGTCACCTTCCGCGCGGACGCGGCACCGTTGTCGCTGCCCGCCGTGGACAGCACGGTGACCACGGAGCCGCCGGAGCGAGCCGCGATCAGCGTGGTGCCGTTCTCCCAGTAGCCGCTCGTCAGCGTCATCGTGTAGGCCTCGTCGCCGAGTCCGGCCGTGGCGCTGCCGGTGAGCTTCACCTTGGCGTGCGCGTCGGTGTCCGTGTACGTGGCGCACTCGGCGGCCACGGTCCGCAGGGCCTTCATCACCGCGGCCGCCGTGGTGCCCTGGAAGGCGTCGATCTCCTGGTCCACTTCGGCGGTCTTGCTCGCGTAGCCGTTCTGCGCGAACGACACCCCGCCCTTGTAGCCGGACACCTGGATCCAGGACGTGGTCTCCAGCCTGGTGCAGTCCGGCTTCCCCGCCTTCCGGCCGGCCGGGGAGAGGAACTGGTCGCCGCTGTCCGCGGAGCCGTCGGACTCCAGGGTGAGCCCGGACGGGAAGGCCGAGGCGGGCGCCAGTGCCTTCTTCAGCCGGGTGCCCGTGGCGAGGCCGGAGTTGGGGTCCTTCGCCTTGGCCGGCGCGGCGCTCGTGCCGGTACCGGAGTCGGAGCCGGAGCCGGTGGAGTCGGTGGAGCAGGCGGTCAGGGCCAGCGGGAGGGCCGCGGCGGCTATCAGCATCACGGCGCGGGTCGGGAGACGCATCGGAAGTCCTTCGGGAGTCGGTGAACCGGTGGGTCAATAACAGCAGAGGCTGTGAACCGAGTCAACATGACTAACGTGGTGTCGGGTGTACACGTTCGTGAAGGGGTAGATCTTGTGTACGCCGGTATGCTCGGTGCACACATGGGACGAGGGGAGCGAGGCCGCGTGCAGGACAACGCCACGGAGGTGACCGCGGCCGGCATCGCACGGCTCGCCGGGGTGGGCCGCGCCGCCGTCAGCAACTGGCGCCGTCGGCACGCCGACTTCCCCAAGCCGGTCGGCGGCACCGAGACCAGCCCGTCCTTCGCGCTCGCCGAGGTCGAGTCCTGGCTGCGCAAGCAGGGCAAACTCGCCGAGGTCCCGCTGCGCGAACGGGTCTGGCAGCAGCTCGCCGGGCATCCCGACGGCGCGCTGACGGCACTGGTGCAGACCGGCTGCGCGCTGCTGCTGATCCACGAGCGCCCCACCGTCTGGCTGCACGCGAGCGCCGGCTCGGACGAGCGCCTGGCCGCGATGCTGCCGGCCGCGCTGGAGCAGGTGCTGACCGCGCGCCTCGGCGGGGCGCCGGAGCGCACGGTTCACAGCGGCCGGCCCGCGAGCGCCGCCGAGGCTGTGAACAGTCCGGGCAGCCCAGGGGGTGTGAACACCGCACCGCCCACCCGCCCTGTGAACACCGAGCCGCCGACGGCACCCGCCGCGACCGCCGCCCCCACCCCCGCACCCCGCACCCCCACCCCCGCACCCTCCATCACCCCCGCCCCCGCACCCCCCGCCGTCCGCACCCCCACGGGCCCCCAGCTCCTCCCCTCCGTCCCGCTCCTGCGCGGCGCCGCCGAACTGGCCGCCGAGGTGGGGGCCCGGCAGGCCTTCGAGTTCCTGCTGGGCCGGCACCTGGACGCCAACCCCCGCCAGTACACGCTCACCCCGTCCGAACTCGCCGGTCTCATGGCCGACCTGGCCGGCCCCGCCCGCACCGTGCTGGACCCGGCCTGCGGCACCGGCGCCCTGCTGCGGGCCGTCGACGCCCGCCCCGGCCAGGAGCTGTACGCCCAGGACAGCGCCCCCGATCTCGCCGCGCTCACCGCACTGCGGCTCGCGCTGCACTCCCGGGCCGGGGTGCACGGCGCGGCCGGCGACACCCTGCGCGCCGACGCCTACCCGGAGCTGCGCGCCGACGCGGTGCTGTGCCACCCGCCGTTCAACGAGCGCAACTGGGGCCACGACGAACTCGCGTACGACGCGCGCTGGGAGTACGGCTTCCCGGCGCGCACCGAGTCCGAACTGGCCTGGGTGCAGCACGCCCTGGCCCGGCTCGCCGACGGCGGCACCGCGGTCCTGCTGATGCCGCCGGCCGTCGCGTCCCGCCGTTCCGGGCGCCGGATCCGGGCCGACCTGCTGCGCCGCGGCGCGCTCCGGGCGCTGGTCGCGCTGCCGGCCGGGGCGGCCCCGCCGTACAGCATCCCGCTGCACCTGTGGGTGCTGCGCCGGCCCGACCGGACGCCGGCCACGCCCGAGGTGCTGCTCGTGGACACCGGGAGGTTCGCCGGGGAGGGGCGCGGCGGTCCGGACTGGACGGCGGTACGCGACGCCGTCCTGGACGCCTGGCGTGCCTTCGGACGCGCCGGGGGACCGGTGGAACGGCCGGGGCTGGCCCGTTCGGTGCCGGTCATCGAACTCCTCGACGACGACGTGGACCTCGCCCCCGCCCGCCATCTGCCCCCGGCCGCCGCGGCCGACGGCGCGGAAGAGCTCACGGCGGTCCGCGAACGGCTCGGCGCGACCCTGCGCCTGACCGTCGACCTCACCCCGCCCCCGGTCGACCAGGCGCCGCCCGCGCGGTGGCCGCTCACCACCGTCGGCGAACTCGCGCGCGGCAGCGCGCTGGTGCTGCGCACCGGCGGGAACGGCGGCCACGCGCGCGTGCCCGTCCTCACCGACCACGACGTCCTCACCGGGGCGGCGCCCTCGGGCTCGCTCCCCGAGAGCGAGGAGGAGGCCGTGCTGACCGAGCCGGGCGACGTGGTCGTACCGGTCCTCGGCGGGGGCTCGGTGGCGCGCGTGATCGACGACGCGACGGCGGGCGCCGCCCTGGGGCGCAACCTGGTGCTGCTGCGCCCCGATCGCACGGCCCTCGACCCGTGGTTCCTCGCCGGTTTCCTGCGCGGCACCGCCAACAACCGGCAGGCCAGCAGCTACGCCTCCACCGCGACCCGGCTCGACGTGCGCCGGCTGCAGCTGCCCCGGCTCCCGCTGGAGGAACAGCGGCGCTACGGCGCGCGCTTCCGCGCCCTCGACGAGTTCGAGCGGACGCTGCGCCACGCGAGCCGGCTCGGGGAGCACCTCGTGCGCGGGATGTACGACGGCCTCACCGACGGGACCGTCGCGCCCGACTGATCCCCCGGCTGATCCCTGGTCGATCCCTGATGGATCCCCGGCCGATCCCTGAAGGATCCCCGGCCGATCCCCGGCCGGTGTGCGCGGGCAGTCGGTCCGACAACGGTTCGGTACAACCCGAACCGGTTGTCCGTGCCGGGCCATATGCTCGGTCCGACCATCGCACGACCGGTGCGGTCCGCGGGCGGACGGCACCGGACGGGCACGTACGCCCTTTTCAGGCACCAGGCACCCAGGAGCGATCATGCAAGGCCAGGGCCATGCGCAGCCGGTGCAGCGGCCGCCGCACGACGCGGTACTGGTCCTGCTGCGTGTGGTGTTCGTGACCGTCGCGGTGTGCAGCGCCGGCTTCCTGACGTGGGCGATGCTGCTGCGGCTGGCCGTCGTGACCCGCAGGTCGCTGGACTTCGGCCTGCTGGTGGCGGTGGCGGCGGCCGACGTCCTCAGCATCGTGCTGCTGGGCACCGAACCCGGCGACGACGTGCACACCGCCGGCGGCTACGTGGGGATCACGCTGCTGTTCGGCACGCTCCTGGGCGGTGTCGTCTACTACCTCGTGGCCGACGTACGCCACTTCCAGCGGCAGCGCGAGGGGTACGCGGCGCAGGGGTACGGCTACCCGCCCGCCGCCTCGCCGTACGCCACGGGGACCACGCCCCTGGGCATGCAGCCCCCGCACACGCCGCCCCCGCACTCCGTCCCCCCGATGTCCGGGCCGCCGCTCCCGCAGGCCCCGGCACCCGGGCCGCCGCAGCCCCCGATACCCGCGCCGCCGCAGCGCCCGGCACCCGTCCGGATCGACCAGGTGCGTGCCGAACTCGACGAGCTCAGTGACTATCTGCGCAAGCACGACGGGCACCGCGAGGGCGACCACGAGGGCGGACGGTGACCGTGGCGACCGGACGCGTCGTCGCCGGCCGCTACGAGCTGTCCACGCTCATCGGACAGGGCGGCATGGGCCAGGTCTGGACGGCGTACGACCAGCGGCTCGACCGGCGGGTGGCGGTGAAGCTGCTGCGCCCCGACAAGGTGGCGGGTGCGGAGGCGGAGGAGCTGCGCCGCCGGTTCCTGCGGGAGTGCCGGGTGACCGCGCAGGTCGACCACCCCGGCCTGGTCACCGTGCACGACGCCGGCAGCGAGGGCGAGGAGCTCTTCCTCGTCATGCAGTACGTCGACGGCGCCGACCTCTCCGACCACCTGGCGGAGCACGACCCCTACCCGTGGCAGTGGGCGGTCGCGGTGGCCGCGCAGCTGTGCGCCGTGCTGAGCGCCGTGCACGCCGTGCCGATCGTCCACCGCGACCTCAAGCCGCGCAACGTGATGGTGAAGCAGGACGGCACGGTCACCGTCCTCGACCTGGGCGTGGCCTCCGTCATGGACACGGACACCACCCGCCTCACCCACACCGGCTCCCCGATCGGCTCGCCCGCCTACATGGCGCCCGAGCAGGCGATGGGCGGCGCGGTCGGCCCGTACACCGACCTGTACGCGCTCGGCGTGCTGCTGCACGAACTGCTCAGCGGGGAGGTCCCGTTCGCGGGTTCCACGGCGCTCGGCGTGCTGCACCGGCACCTGTACGAGCCGCCGCTGCCCGTGCGCCGGATCCGCCCCGAGGTCCCGGAGCCGCTGGAGAGCCTCGTGCTGAGCCTGCTCGCCAAGGACCCGCAGCACCGCCCGGCGTCCGCGCAGGAGGTCTACGAGAACCTGGCGTCGCTCCTGCCCGCGCGCGGGACGCCCTCCGGGGCGCCCCTGGACCCCACCCGCCCCTTCCTGCGCCCGCACGCCCCCTGGCCGGACCGGGCCCGGACGCCCGCGCCCCAGCCCGCCGCCCCCGTGGCCGCGGTACCGGACAGACCGGATGTGGCCGCCGCCGTCGACGAGGTCAAGCGGCTGCTCGGGGAGGGGCGCATCACCCAGGCCGTGGACATCCTGGGCGCGATCCTGCCCGTAGCCGCCGACCAGCACGGTGAGCGCTCCACGGTCGTACGCACCCTGCGCAAGCAGTACGCGGCCACGCTGATGGACGACGGGCAGTACCGGCGCGCGCTGCCCGAACTGCGCCGGCTCGCCGACGAACGCGCCGCCGAGGCGGGCCAGGCCGACCCGCAGGTGCTGCGCTTCCGCTACGAGACCGCGCAGTGCCTGGAACAGCTCGGCGAACCGGCGGCGGCGCTCGCGGAGTACCGGGCGCTGCTGCCGTACTACGAGAACCAGTACGTGGCCGGCGATCCGCAGCTCGCGCACGACGTGCGCCGCCGGATCGGGCACCTGCTGCTCGCCCTCGGCGACCGGGCGGCCGCCCACGACACGTTCACCCGGCTGCTGTTCGACGTGGAACGGCTGCACGGGCCCGGCCACCCGATGGCGGGCGAGGTGCGGCGGACGCTGCACTGGCTGGGGCAGATGCGCGGCTAGTTCCCGCGCAGTGCATACTGCACCTACTTTTCGCACAACTTGCCGCACAGCAGAGACACAGGGGTGGGGTTCCGGCATGTCCAGCCATCGGCAGTCGAGGAAGCGCAGATACATCACCTGGGGCGTCGCGGGCGCCGCCGTGGTCGCCGGGGCCGGGATCGCCGCGCAGACCTCCATGGCGGCGACCACCTGGCCCGCCCAGAAGACGTTCACCGGCCGCGCGTTCGACACCTGCGCCGCGCCCTCCCTCGCCGCGATGAAGGCCTGGAACACCGGCTTCTACGGCGCCGCCGCCGTCTACATCGGCGGCAAGAACCGCGGCTGCGCCCAGCCCAACCTCACCGCTTCCTGGGTCAAGTCCGTCTCAGCGGTCGGCTGGAAGCTCATCCCGCTCTACGTCGGCTCCCAGCCGTCCTGCGGATCCGGCGGCTCGGTGAAGATCAGCGCCTCCACCGCCGCCTCCGTCGGCAAGTCCGAGGCGGACGACGCCGTGGCCAAGGCCGCCGCGCTCGGCATGAAGGCCGGCAGCCCGATCTACCTCGACATGGAGGCGTACGACACGACGAACACGTCGTGCAACAACGCCGTGCTGACCTATGTGCGCGCCTTCGACAAGGAGCTGCGCGCGAAGACGTACCGCGCGGGCTACTACGGCTTCACCAGCTCCAGCGCCAAGGCGATCGCGAACGTCACGGACAAGACGGACCTGCCGGGCAACCTCTGGTACGCGCTGTGGGACAAGCAGAACACCACCACCGCGGACTGGCCGTTCGGCTCGACCCAGTACACCGGGCACAGCCGGGCCCACCAGTACATGGTGAACAGCAAGGAGACGCGCGGCGGTTACACGATCACCGTGGACCGCGACGCGTGGGACGCCCCGGTGGCGATCACGGGCTGAGCGGGATCCCCACGGGATCAGTACCGCAAACCCTTCCGGAGGGTGGTGCGGCGGTGCCGGATACGCGTGTGAATCGTTGGTCGAATGGGTTGGCCAGAGCTTGCCCACTGCCTACCATCGATCACCGCAAGACTTTGTGCACCGTCGCACAATCTCCTCGGGAGGCACCCTTGCACCGCCGCCGTCGCACCGCGCTCGTCCTCTCCGCCGCGATCGCCGCCGCGGCCCCTCTCCTGACCGCCTGCGGAAGCGACGCGCACCCGGGCGCGGCGGCCGTCGTGGGCGGCCAGCGGATCACCGTCTCGCAGCTGGAGAACCGCGTGAACGAGGTGCGCCGGGCGCAGCGCGCCGCGGTGCCGGACGAGGCGCAGTACCAGCAGGTCCTCGCCTCCACGAGCAGCCTCACCCGGGACACCCTGTACAACATGGTGCTCGACCGGGTACTGCACCGGGCCGCCCGGACCGCGGGCGTCAGCGTCACCCGCGCGGAGGTCGAGCAGATGCGCTCCGGCCTCGAACAGCAGGCCGGCGGCTCCGCGGCGCTGCAGACGGCCTGGCTGCAGAAGTACGGCATCGCCCCCAGCCGGCTGGACGACAACCTCCGCTTCCAGGTCGAGGCCAAGAAGCTCGCCGAGGTGCTCGGCACCGACACCTCGCAGCCCGCCTTCTGGAAGGCCCTGGCCAACGCCTCCAAGGAACTCCACGTCGACCTCAACCCCCGCTACGGCGCCTGGGACGTCCAGAAGAGCAGCCGGGTGGACGCCAGGACGCCGTGGGTACGCGAGGTCACCTCGGCGGGGACGCAGGCGTCGGCGTAGAGCCCGTGAGCGGCGGGGCGGGCGGTCATACGATCGCTTGATCATCCCCGGCCTGTGGACGAACGGCGAGGCCGTCGGCGGTCGTGCGTTACGTTCGGAGCGTGAACACCACCAGCCCCGAACCCGCCACCCCGGAACCCGCTCCGGCCTCCCCGGCGTCCGACGCCGGCCGGGTCGTCCTGCTCACCACCAGCCACCGGGTCGCCCCCGGCCTGCTGTCCTGGCCCGCCTGGCAGGCGCTGCGCGCGGCGGACCGCGTGCTGTGCGCGGACGGCGCGCATCCGCAGCTGCCGTATCTGCGGGAGGCCGGGACGGCCGTGGACGAGGCCGCCCCCACCGCCGAGGAGCTGGTCGACGCGTGCGCCGGCGGCCGGACCGTGGTGGTCGTGGCGACGGGCGACGGCGAGCCCGCCCTCACGGACGGCCTGGCCCGGCTGGCCGGCTCCGGCCGGGTCCGGATGCCCGAGCTGGAGCTGCTCCCCGCCTCCTACGACCTGCCCGGCGCCCGCCTCCTCGACCTCGTCCAGGTCATGGACCGGATCCGCGCGGAGTGCCCCTGGTCGTCCCGGCAGACCCACCAGGGCCTCGCGAAGTACGGCATCGAGGAGGCGTACGAACTCGTCGAGGCGATCGAGGAGGGCGACCGCGACGAGCTGCGCGAGGAACTGGGCGACGTGCTCCTCCAGGTCGTCTTCCACGCGCGGATCGCGGAGGAGGACCCGGACGCCCCCTTCTCGATCGACGACGTGGCGGGGGGCATCGTCGCCAAGCTCATCCACCGCCACCCGCACGTCTTCGGCGACGAGACCGCGTCGACGCCGGAGGAGGTCAAGGAGCACTGGCTGCGGACGAAGGCGGTGGAGAAGCGGCGCGCGTCCGTGACGGACGGGATACCCCTCGCGCAGCCCGGTCTCGCACTGGCGGCCAAGCTGGCCTCCCGGGTGCGCACGGCGGGCCTTGAGGTGCCGCTGCCGCAGGCACCGGGCATCGGCTACGAGCTGCTCGCGCTGGCGGCCCGCGCGGAGGCGGAGGGCACCGACCCGGAGGCGGCGCTGCGGGCGGCGGCCCGGGCCTACCGGGACGCGGTGCGGGCGACGGAGGGAGTGGAGAAGTGACCGCCCCCGCCCCCGACCTCTTCACCTGGGAGTTCGCCGCCGACCCCTACCCCGCCTACGCCTGGCTGCGGGAGCACGAGCCCGTGCGGCGGACCAGGCTGCCCAGCGGGGTGGAGGCCTGGCTGGTCACCCGGTACGGGGACGCCAAGCAGGCACTGGCCGACCCGAGGCTCTCCAAGAACCCGGCGCATCACGACGAGCCCGCGCACGCCAAGGGGAAGACCGGCATCCCCGGGGAGCGCAAGGCCGAGCTGATGACGCACCTGCTGAACATCGACCCGCCCGACCACACCCGGCTGCGGCGGCTGGTGAGCAAGGCGTTCACCCCGCGCCGGGTGGCCGAGTTCGCGCCGCGGGTGCGGGAGCTGACCGACCGGCTCATCGACGGGTTCGCGGAGCGGGGCGAGGCCGACCTCATCCACGAGTTCGCCTTTCCGCTCCCCATCTACGCCATCTGCGACCTGCTCGGCGTCCCGCCCGAGGACCAGGACGACTTCCGGGACTGGGCGGGGATGATGATCCGGCACGGGGGAGGGCCGCGGGGCGGGGTCGCGCGGTCCGTGAAGAAGATGCGCGGGTACCTGGCCGAGCTGATCCACCGGAAGCGGGAGGCGCTGCCCGCCGAGGCCGGTCCCGGCGAGGACCTCATCTCCGGGCTCATCCGGGCCTCGGACCACGGCGAGCACCTCACCGAGAACGAGGCCGCGGCCATGGCGTTCATCCTCTTGTTCGCGGGGTTCGAGACCACCGTCAACCTGATCGGGAACGGCACGTACGCGCTGCTCACCCACCCCGGGCAGCGGGCACGCCTGCTGGAGTCCCTGGCCGCGGGCGAGCGCGGGCTGCTGGAGACCGGCGTCGAGGAACTGCTCCGCTACGACGGGCCGGTGGAACTGGCCACCTGGCGGTTCGCCACCGAGCCGGTCGCGATCGGCGGGCAGCACATCGAGCCCGGCGACCCGGTCCTGGTCGTCCTGGCCGCCGCGGACCGGGACCCGGAGCGGTTCGCCGAGCCGGACACCCTCGACCTCGCCCGGCGGGACAACCAGCACCTCGGCTACGGCCACGGCATCCACTACTGCCTGGGCGCCCCGCTCGCCCGCCTGGAGGGGCAGACCGCACTCGCCGGTCTCCTCAACCGCCTTCCCGACCTGCGACTCGCGGTGGACGAGAGCGAGTTGCGGTGGCGCGGCGGGCTCATCATGCGGGGACTGCGCACGCTCCCGGTGGAGTTCACGCCCACCGGTCGCTGAAGCCCTGTGCTGAAGCCCTGTGCTGAAGCCCCGTGCGGGCCCCTGCCGACCTGTACGGGCAAAAGGTGACCAGCGTTCAAGTCTGTGATCTTCACGTGATCTACGCGGCATTAACTTGTGACAAGTGATCGTCTGCCGATACGTTCACCCATCAGCGCGGCGCCCTTGCGGGACCCGCCGCGCCGGTCACCGCTGTCGCTCGAAAGGTTTCCGCATGCTCTCCGGGAACGGTCGTCACCGTCGCCCCCGCCAGGCTCCGGCACTCCTCGTCGCGGCCGGGGTGACCGGCTCCGCCATCGCCCTCCCGCTCCTCGGCGCGGTGAACGCCAGTGCGGCCGACGGCTCCACCTGGGACCAGGTGGCCGAGTGCGAGAGCGGCGGCTCCTGGAGCGCCGACAACGGCACCGGCTACTACGGCGGTCTCCAGATCTCGCTGGACGACTGGAGCGAGTACGGGGGCCTGGAGTACGCCGGCACCCCCGACCAGGCGAGCCGTTCGCAGCAGATCGCGGTCGCCGAGAAGATGCTCGCCGACCAGGGCACCAAGGCCTGGCGGACCTGCGCCCTGATCGCCGGGCTCTCGTCCGACGACGCCTCGGTGAACGTCGACACGGGCCTCGACAACTCGGGTGATTCATCCGGTTCCTCGGATTCGTCGGGCTCGTCGGACTCGTCCTCCGGGTTGTCGGACTCGTCCTCTTCTTCCGGTTCCGACTCCTCTTCGGGTGCCACGGACTCCGGGAGCGAGTCCGCCACCCCCTCGCCGAGTGCGAGCGCCGACAGTGACTCCAAGTCGGACGCCCCCGGCAAATCCACCAAGACGGACAAGTCGGAATCATCCGGCTCCGACACCTCGAAGGCGAGCGAGGGCTCGGCCGCTTCCGAAGCCGACGACTCGGACAATTCGTGGCAGACCGGAGGCTCTTGGAGTCTCGTCGACACGGGTGCCGTCGGCAGCGGCGGCAAGCACCGCGGCGGCTCGGCGGACGAAAGCGTGACAAAAGGTCAGAGTGCCACCTCCTCCGGCCGGCATGCCTCCCGTGACGGCGGCACCTACACCGTCCGCGACGGCGACACTCTCGCCTCCATCGCCGACTCCCTTGGCCTCGACGGCGGATGGCGCGCGCTCTACGACGCGAACAAGGCCGACATCGGTGCCGACCCGAACGCCATCGCTCCCGGTCAGACCCTGAAACTCGGCAGCGAATAGGGCGAAAGGCGGCGGGAGTTGGCGCCCCGCTTCGAGCCGAATGTCCGTTTTGGTGAAAGTGTGGGATGAGTCTCAGAAGCCCTGATCATCTTTGAAATTCACCGGATCGCCTGTTTACGGTCAAGGCCGCTCGTCACCACGAGCCCCGGCCGTCGCAACGCCGAGTCCTGCCAGCGGCCGTCCGGGAACAGTCGTCGCGTCATGCGCCGTAGGCAGGAGCGGGGGACCCAAGGTTAGTGCCGGGGCCGGTGGTTGAGACCGCCGATCCGGCTCGGGGTGAAGCCGCGCACCGACACACGGTGTGCGGCCGGGCAACTCAACCGGCCCGAACCCGACAGCTCACCTCGCAGGCGTCGGTGAGGGGATCGATCCATGCTGTTCTCCGGCAAGGGCAAGCACCGTCGTCCGTCCAAGGCCGTCCGCGCCATCGCTGTCGCCGGTGTCACCGGCGTCGCCGTCGCCGCCCCGCTGATGGCGGCCGGCAGCGCCTCCGCCGCCACCGCCTCCGAGTGGGACGCGGTCGCCCGGTGCGAGTCCGGCGGCAACTGGGCCATCAACACCGGCAACGGCTACTACGGCGGTCTCCAGTTCTCCGCCTCCACCTGGGCCGCGTACGGCGGCACGCAGTACGCCGCGCAGGCCAACCAGGCCACCAAGGCGCAGCAGATCACGATCGCCGAGAAGGTCCTCGCCGCGCAGGGCAAGGGTGCCTGGCCGGTCTGCGGCACGGGCCTGTCCGGTGCCGCCTACACCGGCAGCTCCTCCGCCGGCTCCTCGTCGAGCAGCAGCACCGGCACGAGCACCCGCTCGACCGACACCCAGGCCGCCTCCCGCTCCGCCGAGCGCCCGGCCGCCAAGAAGACCGTCACCACCCCGACCGGCAAGAAGGTCAAGAAGGGCGACGGCGAGTACAAGGTCGTCAAGGGCGACACCCTCAGCTCGATCGCCGAGAAGCACAAGGTCAAGGGCGGCTGGCAGGCGCTGTTCAAGCTGAACAAGGACATCGTCGACGATGCCGACTTCATCTACCCGGGCCAGCAGCTGCACCTGAAGTAGGGCGAAGCGCGGCACGGGCGGCCGCCGCGGGTATCGGCCGCAAGTACCGGCCGGAAGTATTAAGCGGCGCCCAGCTGAACCACAGCTCCCGCACAACCGTGGTCCCCATAGTGGAGACCACGTGAGGGTCACCCCCGTCCCCCACGGACCCCCGCTCCGGTGCGTTTTCCCCCGAACGCACCGGGGCGGGGTTTCTCTTTGCCGCCCTCCTGCTCTCCGGCCCCCCGTCCGGCGTCCGGCCCCCTTCTTGGCCCGCTCTTCTTCCGTTCTTCATCGGGACCCCCTTTGTTCCGCGCGTGAACAATGAGTACCGTCTGTGTGTCCACGGGCCGGTCGGTCGTGCCGGCCGACGGCCCTGGGACGGTTAGGCTCTAGTCGCAAGGCTGAGCAAGGGCCGCCAAGGCCCGCGTGCGCCCCGCACAACCAGCGTCACATCCCAAGAAGGAGATGCTCGTGCCGTCCATCGACGTCGTCGTAGCCCGGGAAATCCTGGACTCCCGAGGCAACCCCACGGTCGAGGTCGAGGTCGGCCTCGACGACGGCAGCACGGGTCGTGCCGCCGTCCCGTCCGGCGCCTCCACCGGTGCCTTCGAGGCCATCGAGCTCCGTGACGGCGACCCCAACCGCTACCTGGGCAAGGGTGTCGAGAAGGCCGTCCTCGCCGTCATCGAGCAGATCGGCCCGGAGCTGGTCGGCTACGACGCCACCGAGCAGCGCCTGATCGACCAGGCCATGTTCGACCTGGACGCCACCGACAACAAGGGCTCGCTCGGCGCCAACGCCATCCTCGGCGTCTCCCTGGCCGTCGCCCACGCCGCCTCCGAGGCGTCCGACCTGCCGCTGTTCCGCTACCTCGGTGGCCCGAACGCGCACCTGCTGCCCGTCCCGATGATGAACATCCTCAACGGCGGCTCGCACGCGGACTCCAACGTCGACATCCAGGAGTTCATGATCGCCCCGATCGGCGCGGAGTCCTTCTCCGAGGCGCTGCGCTGGGGTGCCGAGGTCTACCACACCCTCAAGAAGGTCCTGAAGTCGAAGGGCCTGGCCACCGGCCTCGGCGACGAGGGCGGCTTCGCCCCGAACCTGGAGTCCAACCGCGCCGCGCTCGACCTCATCCTCGAAGCGATCAAGCAGGCCGGGTACGTCCCCGGTGAGCAGATCGCGCTCGCGCTCGACGTCGCCGCGTCCGAGTTCTACAAGGACGGCAAGTACGAGTTCGAGGGCAAGTCCCGCTCGGCCGCCGAGATGACCGAGTACTACGAGGAGCTCGTCGCCTCCTACCCGCTGGTCTCCATCGAGGACCCGCTGTTCGAGGACGACTGGGCGGGCTGGAAGGTCCTCACCGACAAGCTCGGCGACAAGGTGCAGATCGTCGGCGACGACCTGTTCGTCACCAACCCGGAGCGCCTGGCCCGCGGCATCGAGGAGGGCACCGCCAACGCCCTGCTGGTGAAGGTGAACCAGATCGGTTCGCTGACCGAGACGCTGGACGCCGTCGAGCTGGCCCAGCGCAACGGCTTCAAGTGCATGATGTCGCACCGCTCCGGCGAGACCGAGGACGTCACCATCGCCGACCTCGCCGTCGCCACCAACTGCGGCCAGATCAAGACCGGCGCCCCGGCCCGCTCCGAGCGCGTCGCCAAGTACAACCAGCTGCTGCGCATCGAGGAGATCCTCGACGACGCGGCGGTGTACGCGGGCCGCAGCGCCTTCCCGCGCTTCAAGGGCTGAGCCGCACAGAGTCAAGGCTCAGCCAGTCGTACGTACGTCCCCGTACCCGGTCCCGTACCGTGTCCGGGGACGTACGCACGTGTCAGGGCGACCAGGGAGGCGGGGACATGGCCGTGAAGGACCGGGACCGGTTCTCCACCGCGACCAGGCTCAAGCTGCTCGGCGAGCAGACGGCGGCCCGGGTCTACCGTTCCCAGACCAGGCGCCAGGCCCGCCGCTCCCGGCTCACCGGCCGCGCGGCGCTGCTGGTGATCGTGCTGTGCACGATGGTCGTCGCGCTCGCCTATCCGATGCGGCAGTACGTCTCCCAGCGCGCCGAGATCTCCGACCTCGAACGGCAGCAGGAACAGGCCCGGCAGCGGGTCGAGCAGCTGCGGGACCTCAAGGCGCGGTGGCAGGACGACGCGTACGCCGAGCAGCAGATCCGGCTGCGGCTGCACTACGTGATGCCGGGGGAGACCGGGTTCGTCGTGATCGACCCCGGTGCCGCCAAGCAGGCGCACGCCTACCTCGGGGCGGCCGACCGGCCCTGGTACGCGAACGTCTGGGACGGCGTCGACAAGTCCGACGCGTCCGACCAGTGAACCGACAGAAAGCCACGCAGAACACAGTCATGGAAACGGCTCCTCCTTCCACCCCGCGTACCGAGCCCACCGACGCGGACGTCGAGGCCTTCAAGCAGCAGCTCGGGCGGCCGCCGCGCGGGCTGCGGGCGATCGCGCACCGGTGCCCGTGCGGGCAGCCGGACGTCGTGGAGACCGCGCCCAGGCTGCCGGACGGTACCCCCTTCCCCACGCTGTACTACCTGACGTGCCCGAAGGCCGCGTCCGCGATCGGCACGCTTGAGGCCAACGGCGTGATGAAGGAGATGACGGCGCGGCTGGAGAGCGATCCCGAGCTGGCGGCGGCGTACCGGGCGGCGCACGAGGACTACATCCGGCGCCGGGACGAGATCGAGGAGCTGACGGGCTTCCCGAGCGCCGGGGGCATGCCGGACCGGGTGAAGTGCCTGCACGTCCTGGTGGCCCACTCGCTGGCCGCCGGGCCCGGCGTGAACCCGCTCGGCGACGAGGCGATCGCGATGCTGCCGGAGTGGTGGGCCAAGGGCGCCTGCGTGGTCACCGGCGAGTGACGCCCGTCCCAGGGGGCTCCGCCCCCTGGACCCCCGGGACCTCCGCCCACCCACCACCCGACTCGGTCACCTGAAGAGGCGCCGCCCGGCTCGGTCGCTCCGACCGGCACCGCTCCGGCTCGGTCGCTCGAACGAATGCCGCCCTGACTCGGTCGCTCGGACCGGCGCCGCCCGGCTCGGTCGCTCCGACCGGCACCGCCCGGCTCGGTCGCTCGAACCGGCATCGCCCTGACTCGGTCGCTCGAACGAATGCCGCCCTGACTCGGCCGCTTGGTCAGTCGCCGCCCCGGCCCGCCCGGCCGAGAAGTAACCAACAGACAAGGAACCCACCGCCATGACCCGCGTCGCCGCCATCGATTGCGGAACCAACTCCATCCGGCTGCTCGTCGCCGACGCGGACCCGGAGACCGGGGAGCTCGTCGATCTGGACCGGCGGATGGTGATCGTGCGGCTGGGGCAGGGAGTCGACCGGACCGGGCGGCTGGCGCCGGAGGCGCTGGCGCGGACGTTCGCGGCCTGCCGGGAGTACGCCGCGGTCATCAAGGAGTACGGCGCCGAGCGGCTGCGGTTCGTGGCCACCTCCGCCTCCCGCGACGCCGAGAACCGGGACGAGTTCGTGCGCGGTGTGCTCGACATCCTCGGCGTCGAGCCGGAGGTGATCAGCGGCGACCAGGAGGCCGAGTTCTCCTTCACGGGGGCGACGAAGGAGCTGACGGGACGCGACGACCTCGCCAGGCCGTACCTCGTGGTGGACATCGGCGGCGGCTCGACCGAGTTCGTCGTCGGGGACGAGCACGTGCGGGCGGCCCGGTCCGTGGACGTCGGGTGCGTGCGGATGACCGAGCGGCACCTCGTGCACGAGGGGCACGTCAGCGACCCGCCCACCGAGGCCGAGACCGCCGCCATGCGCGCCGACATCGAGCGCGCCCTCGACCTCGCCGAGGAGACCGTGCCGCTGCGCGAGGCGCACACCCTGGTCGGTCTCGCCGGCTCGGTCACCACCCTCTCCGCGATCCACCAGGACCTGCCGGAGTACGACTCCGCCGCCATCCACCACTCCCGCATCCCCTACGCCCGGGTCCGGGAGATCACCGGGTGGCTGCTGCGGTCGACGCATGCCGAGCGGGCGGCGATCCCCTCCATGCACCCCGGGCGGGTCGACGTCATCGCGGCCGGTGCCCTCGTGCTCCAGTCGATCATGGAACGGGTGGGTGCCGAGGAGGTCGTGGTGAGCGAGCACGACATTCTGGACGGCATCGCCTGGTCGGTCGCCTGACCCGCAGATCGGCGTGATCGTTCCTCGGATGAGCATGCGAATCGACGGCTGAGCGCCCCGATCGGCTCACGACACGCCGTGCCACGACACCCCGTCGGAAAACTTCGTGAAGTTCTTCACAAGGAATTCGGTGCAGGTGAGGGGTCCGGTGGGGGCTCTTGGGCCGTTCGGGGGCTCAACGGGCCCGAGCGCATGCTCAGGAGAGCAGTCAGAGGGTGTTCCGGGAGGTGCTCGTGAGGGTGACATCGGGTGCCTTCACGATGCCCCCGGAAGCCTGGACGGGCAGCTCACGCGGCATTGACAACGGGTCGTATCGGAAGTGGGTTCCCGCCGATGACCATGACCTGCGTCACGTGGGCGGCGGAGTGTAGCACGACCCCTGTGGAAGCTTGTGAAGGGGCGCACGAGCGGCCCCCCTGAGGCGGGTGGATACTCGATGCCATGAGCACCACGGAGCGTCCCAGGATCCTCGTAGTAGGCGGTGGGTACGTAGGCCTGTACGCAGCTCGGCGCATCCTCAAGAAGATGCGCTACGGCGAGGCGACCGTCACGGTCGTCGACCCCCGGTCGTACATGACCTACCAGCCCTTCCTCCCCGAAGCCGCCGCCGGCAGCATCTCCCCTCGGCACGTCGTCGTCCCGCTGCGACGCGTGCTGCCGAAGGCGGAGGTCCTCACCGGCCGGGTCACCACCATCGACCAGGACCGCAAGGTCGCCACGATCGCGCCGCTCGTCGGCGAGGCGTACGAGCTGCCTTTCGACTACCTCGTCATCGCGCTCGGCGCGGTCTCCCGCACCTTCCCGATCCCCGGCCTCGCCGAGCAGGGCATCGGCATGAAGGGCATCGAGGAGTCCATCGGCCTGCGCAACCACGTCCTCGAGCAGCTGGACAAGGCCGACTCCACGACCGACGAGGAGATCCGCCGCAAGGCGCTCACCTTCGTCTTCATCGGCGGTGGCTTCGCGGGCGCGGAGACCATCGGCGAGGTCGAGGACATGGCCCGCGACGCGGCCAAGTACTACAAGAACGTGTCCCGTGAGGACATGCGGTTCGTTCTCGTCGACGCCGCCGACAAGATCCTTCCCGAGGTCGGCCCGAAGCTCGGCCTGTACGGCAAGGAGCACCTGGAGAGCCGCGGTGTGGAGATCTACCTCTCCACCTCGATGGACTCCTGCGTCGGCGGTCACGTGGTGCTGAAGAACGGCCTCGAGGTCGACTCCAACACGATCGTGTGGACGGCGGGCGTCAAGCCGAACCCGGCGCTGTCCCGCTTCGGCCTGCCGCTCGGTCCCCGCGGTCACGTCGACACCGCGCCGACCCTCCAGGTGCAGGGCACCGACTACATCTGGGCCGCGGGCGACAACGCCCAGGTGCCGGACGTCGCCGCCCGCAAGGCCGGTGTCGAGAACGCCTGGTGCCCGCCGAACGCGCAGCACGCGCTGCGGCAGGCCAAGGTCCTCGGCGACAACGTGGTCTCCGGCATGCGGGGCTTCCCGCAGAAGGAGTACAGCCACGCCAACAAGGGTGCGGTCGCCGGTCTGGGTCTGCACAAGGGCGTCGCGATGATCGTCCTGGGCAAGACGAAGATCAAGGTCAAGGGTCGTCTGGCCTGGTACATGCACCGCGGCTACCACGGTCTGGCCATGCCGACCTGGAACCGCAAGATCCGCATCTTCGCCGACTGGACGCTCGGCATGTTCCTCAAGCGCGAGGTCGTGTCCCTGGGTGCCATGGAGAACCCCCGCGAGGAGTTCTACGAGGCCGCGAAGCCGGCTCCGGTCGCCGCCCCGAAGGCCGAGGAGAAGGCCAAGGCCTCCTGACCCCGGTCACCGGTCGCTGAACCATCCGAAGGGCCTCCCGCCATCCGTGGTGCGGGAGGCCCTTCGGCGTTCCCGGGAGCCGGCGCGATTACATGGCGGCTACATCTGTTTTGCCCAGTCGTAACTCCTTTGCGGGACTGCGCTGCTGCCCTCACGGTGTTTACGTGGTAACCGGCATCCGGGATCGATGTCTTGGAGGTGTGCGCCATGGCCGACGCCGCGTCGCGGCTGAGGAGTGTTGCCGAGCAGGTGCTGGGAGCCCCGCTCCCGGTACGGCTGCGGGCCTGGGACGGATCGGAGGCCGGGCCGCCGGGCGCGCCGACGCTCGTCGTGCGCAACCGCCGGGCCCTGCGCCGCATGCTGTTCAAGCCGGGCGAACTGGGCCTGGCCCGCGCCTGGGTCGCCGGCGACCTGGACATCGAGGGCGACCTCTACGGCGCCCTCGCGGTGATGTCCGGGCTGATCTGGGAGCGCGGCGAGGACGGCCGTACCCTCGCCCAGGCGCTGCGCGACCCCGCCGTGCGGGCCGCCGTCCGGGAGCTGGTGAGGCTCGCCGGGCCGCCGCTGCCGCCCGCCCCGCCCCGCGAGGAGGCGCGCAGACGGGGTCACCTGCACACCCGCCGCAGCGACAGGCAGGCCATCAGCCACCACTACGACGTGGGGAACGACTTCTACGGGATCGTCCTCGGGCCGTCGATGGTGTACTCGTGCGCCTACTGGGGGGCCGCGGACCATGCGGACACCCTGGAGACCGCACAGCGCGACAAGCTCGAACTCGTCTGCGCCAAGCTCGGCCTGAGACCCGGTCAGCGGCTGCTCGACGTCGGCTGCGGCTGGGGCTCCATGGCGATCCACGCGGCCCGCGAGCACGGCGTCGGCGTCGTCGGGGTCACCCTCTCCCAGGAGCAGGCCGCGTTCGCCCGTAAACGGGTCGCCGACGAGGGTCTGACGGACCGGGTGGAGATCAGGGTCCAGGACTACCGGGACGTCAGGGACGGGCCGTACGACGCGATCTCGTCGATCGGGATGGCGGAGCACGTGGGGGCCGAACGGTACCTGGAGTACGCGCAGGAACTGCACGGGCTCCTCAAGCCCGGCGGGCGGCTGCTCAACCACCAGATCGCGCGGCGGCCGCAGCGCGACGAGTCGACGTACAACGTGGACGAGTTCATCGACGCCTACGTCTTCCCGGACGGCGAGCTGGCCCCGATCGGCACCACCGTCACCCAGCTGGAGCGGGCCGGGTTCGAGGTGCGGGACGTGGAGTCGATCCGCGAGCACTACGCCCGCACGCTGCGCCGCTGGGTGGCCAACCTGGAGGCCGAGTGGCCGCGGGCCATGCGGCTGACCAGCCCCGGCCGGGCCCGCGTCTGGCGGCTCTACATGGCCGCCTCCGCCCTCGCCTTCGAACACAACCGCATCGGCGTCAACCAGGTACTGGCCGTCCGGACCCCGGAGTCGGGCGCCTCCGGGCTGCCGCTGCGCACCCGTACCTGGAACAACTGACGGCACCCGAAAGGGGCCCCACGCCAGCCGCGGGGCCCCTTCGCCGCAGGCACTGCCGCCTGCTCCCTGCTGCCCGCTACTCGGCCTTGATCGCCGCCAGCACGTTCAGCTTCGCCGCGCGGCGGGCCGGCCACAGGGCCGCCAGGACGCCGACCGTGCCGGCCAGGAGCAGGAAGACCGCCATCCTGGCCCAGGGCAGCACCAGTTCGTACGTCGGCATCCGCGAGCCGACCAGCTGACCGGCCGCCCAGCCGAAGAACACGCCCAGGCCGAGGCCCAGCACCCCGCCGAACAGGGAGATGACCAGGGACTCCAGGCGGACCATCCGCTTGACCGCCTTGCGGTCCAGGCCGATCGCGCGGAGCATGCCGATCTCCTGGGAGCGTTCGAACACCGACATGGCCAGGGTGTTGATGACCCCGAGGACCGCGACGATCACCGCCATCGCGAGCAGGCCGTAGACCATGTTCAGGATCAGCGTGAACGCCTGTGCGATGGAGTTCGACAGGTCCTGCTTGTCCTGGACCTTGATCGCCGGGTTGGAGCCGAGCGCCTTCTCCAGCCGGTCCTTGGTCGCGCTCGACGCGCCGTCCGCCGTCTTGACCATGACCTGCATGTCGGCGGGGTCGGTCACGTGCGGGGTGAGGGTGGCGCTGTCGAGCATGATCCCGCGGATCACCTCGTTGCCCTGGTAGACCCCGGCGACCGTCAGCCGCTGCGCCTTCCCGTCCTCGTAGTGCACGGTGAAGCTCGAACCCGCCTTCCAGCCGTGCGACTTGGCGGTGTCGTCGTCCACGGCGACGTCCGGGCCGCCGACCTTGAACGAGCCGCTGTCCACCGTGAGGTCGGTGAGCTTCCCGATCGACGAGCCGTCGACGCCGGTCAGGAACTCGGTCTCGCCGTCGATCCGGGAGACCGAGTTGCCGAGCGGGCTGGAGGCGGTCACACCGTCGGTCGCCGCGACCTTCTTCGCCACGTCGGGGGAGAGCGCGTTGCCGTTGGCCATCGAGACGATGTAGTCCGCGCGGATCGCCGAGCTCGCCATCCTGTCGATGGACTTCTGCAGGCTGCCCGCCATCACCGTCATGCCGGTGATCAGGGTCAGGCCGATCATCAGCGCGGAGGCGGTGGCGGCGGTACGGCGCGGGTTGCGCACCGAGTTCTGGCGGGCGAGCTTGCCGGAGACGCCGAACCCGCGCAGCAGCGGGGCCGCGGCCGCGATCAGCGGACGGGACAGCAGCGGGGTCAGGACGAAGACGCCGATGATGAGCAGGACCGCGCCGAGGCCCATCGGGGCCTGGCCGTCGCTGCCGCTCATCGTGGTCGCCGCCAGGATCACCACCACGCCCGCCGCCGAGAACAGCGCGCCGATCGTGTTGCGCAGCACCAGCGACTTGGTGGTCGGGGCGGCGTGCAGGGCGCTCATCGCGGCCACCGGCGGGATCTTCGCGGCGCGGCGGCCGGGCAGCCAGGCGGCCAGCATGGTGATGACGACGCCGACCGCGAGGGCGGCGGCCACCGTGCCCGGGGTGACGACCAGCGGGCCGTCCGGGACGGTCGCGCCGAACGAGCCGAGCAGCGAGCGCAGTCCGGCGCCGATGCCGATACCGGCGACCAGACCGGTCACGCCGGCCACCGCGCCGACCACGAACGCCTCGATCAGCACCGAGCGGGTGACCTGGCGGCGGGAGGCGCCCACCGCGCGCAGCAGCGCCAGCTCCTTGGTGCGCTGGGCGACCAGCATGGTGAAGGTGTTGGCGATGATGAACGTGCCGACGAACAGCGCGATGCCGGCGAAGACCAGCAGGCCCGAGCGCAGGCCGCTCATGCTCGCGGAGATGGCCTTCGCCTGGTCGTCGGCGAGCTTCTGGCCGGTGGTGGTCTCCACGAGCTTCTTCGGCAGGGCCCGGTCCAGCTGGGACTTGAGGGCGGCCTGCCCGGTGCCCGGCTTCGCGGTCACGTCGATCTCGTCGTACGCGCCCTTCTTGCCGAACAGCTGCTGCGCGGTCGCCGTGTCGAACAGGGCGAGGCTGCCGCCGGCCGCGACGTTGCCGTCGTCGGTGGTGAAGATGCCGGCGACGGTGGGGGTGAGGACCGGGCCGTTCACCGAGATGCGCACGGTGTCGCCGACCTTGTAGCCGGCCCGTCCGGCGGTCCTGGCGTCGATCAGCACCTCGTTCGCGCCGCTCGGCGCGTGACCGCTGGTCAGCGGGTAACGGGAGTCCTTGGTGCCCCAGTAGTTGCCGCCCTCGGACTGCCAGCCGCCGCCGATCAGCTTGCCGTCCTTGTCGGCGATCGCGGTGAAGCCGGAGACGACGCCGGTGGCGGAGGCGGCCCCGGGGACCTTCGCCGCCTTGTCGAGCAGGGCCTGGGTGAGGTCGGGCGTCTTCCCGACCTTGTCGCCCTCGGAGTCCTGGTGCCTGGCCTGGACGGCCACGTCGACGCCCTCGAAGCCCTTGGCGGAGCTGTTCTGGTAGGCGTCCGAGATGGTGTTCGTGAAGACCAGGGTGCCGGAGACGAACGCGACGCCGAGCATGACGGCGAGCACGGTCATCAGCAGCCGGGCCTTGTGCGCGAGGACGTTGCGCAGCGCGGTGCGGAACATCAGCTGGTACGGCCCTTCGCGTCGAACTGCTTCATGAAGTCGAGGACGCCCTCGGCCGTCGGCCGGTACATCTCGTCGACGATCCGGCCGTCGGCGAGGAAGACCACGCGGTCGGCGTACGAGGCCGCCACCGGGTCGTGGGTGACCATGACGACGGTCTGGCCCAGCTCCCGCACCGAGTTGCGCAGGAAGCCCAGCACCTCGGCGCCGGAGCGGGAGTCGAGGTTCCCGGTCGGCTCGTCGCCGAAGATGATCTCCGGCCGGGAGGCGAGGGCGCGGGCCACGGCGACGCGCTGCTGCTGGCCGCCGGAGAGCTGCGAGGGGCGGTGGCCGAGCCGGTCCCGCAGACCGACCATCCGGATTACGTCGTCCAGCCACTGCTTGTCCGGTTTCCGACCCGCGATGTCCATCGGGAGGGTGATGTTCTCCAGCGCGGTCAGCGTCGGCAGCAGGTTGAACGCCTGGAAGATGAACCCGATCTTGTCCCGGCGCAACTTGGTGAGCTGCTTGTCCTTCAGGGAGCCCAGCTCGGTGTCGCCGATCCGCACGGAACCGGAGGAGAAGGTGTCGAGGCCGGCCACGCAGTGCATCAGCGTGGACTTGCCGGAGCCGGACGGCCCCATGATCGCGGTGAACTCGGCCTGCCGGAACTCGACGGTGACCCGGTCCAGGGCGACCACCTGGGTCTCGCCCTGGCCGTAGATCTTCGAGAGGTCCGTGGCACGTGCGGCCACGGAAGTGGTCCGCCGGTCGGCTGGGGGCACCCCCGGCCGAAGGCTGGGGGAGGGTGTGGTGGACACGGAAGGGCGCTCCTGTCGGGACGACGGCGTTCATGGGGACCGCACCATCGTCTCGGCCGAACCGGCCCGTGTAGTCAGCCGCAGTTCCGGTTCCGGGGGCCGACTCGGGTCGGACCGCGGGGGTGCCGAGTCATACCTGGGGATGACGGCCGACCCCGAGGCCGGCGATCCGGAATCACAGACTCCCGATCGTCGAGAACAGGTGGAGCCCCCTTGTTCGGACGGTGAAATTCCGTCATTCCGCGTACGCGGTCACCCACCGCGCGTAACGCTATTGGCAAGTGCGGATGGCTCGTTCCAGGTGCTGATGCTCCCTCAGACGTCAATAAAATAAGACAACATCGGGTCGCCCGTCCGCTGTTCGGGGGACGCCTCCCGATAGGGTCGGAGCCTCGTAGCGGAGCCCATGGCCTGCCCGGATGGTGGAATGCAGACACGGCGAGCTTAAACCTCGCTGCCCCTCGCGGGCGTACCGGTTCAAGTCCGGTTCCGGGCACTTCCCGCACCTCTCGTGGGTGGCGTCAACTCACCCTCGGCGCCGGTTCACCCGCGGCGCCGGTTCACCCCTCGTAGACGGTCAGGACGGCGCCGTCGACCTCGATGCGGCGGCCCGCGCGCATGCCGTTGCTGCGCAGGGTGCGCAGGCACTCCTCGAAGAGGGCGAGTTCGCCCGGGTCCAGGATGGCCGCGGCCAGGTCCAGGAGTTCGGTGACCGAGGTGTCGGTCAGCACCTCGGGCAGTTCCCCGGACAGCAGGACGACGGACTCGCCGTCGGGTTTGCGGACCACGGCCGTCGCCGGTCCGCCGTGCACGAACAACACATGTCCCCCTGAGAGCCCGTGGTCGTGCGGCTCTCGCGTTTCCCGGGCAGTGAGGCAGAGACTAGCGGCGGATCTTGCCGCTTTCGTGCGGAGTTGGATTCTTTTTCCGACTTGGTGAAAGTGCGCCCGGGGGCGGTCCGGGGGCGGTCGGAAGGCGGTCGGGGGGCGCTCACTTCTCCCGGGGGGCGCGGTCCAGCAGCGACTCGACGAGCGCGGTGACGTGCCGGCGGTCGTCGGCCGACAGTTTCTGGACGCTGGCGATGAGCAGCGCGACCTCGGGGTCGGCGGGGCCGGCGGCGCCGCTCGGGTCCGCGGCCGGCGAGGTGTCGTACACGTGGATCCCGCAGGCCTCGGCGGCGGCGCGGCGCACCGCCTCCAGCGGGAGCTCCAGCCCCTTGGCCAGGCCCTCCAGGGTGCTCGCCTGCGGCATGCGGACCACGCGGTCGGTGGTGGCCAGGTGGTGCACGGTGGAGCGGGGGATGCCGCCGCGCCGTGCCACGTCGCCGTAGGACCAGCCCTTGCGGTCGAGGTGCTCACGGATCAACTGCTGCAGTGCGTTGGCCACTGACCGTCACTTCCTGCTCGCCGCCTGCGGGGTCCTGCCATGTCGCGGCCGATTCTACGGGCGGGTAGGCGATCGGCCGAGAGGGTGATTTCCCGAAGGGGTTGCGCGGTGGGTTCCCGAGCCCGTAGTGTCCAATCTCGTTGGACAGCACGTCCGACCAGATTGGACAGAGTCCGGGGGGAACCTGACTCGATCCGATCGGAAATGTCTATCCCTGAGGGGGAAAAGATCATGATGGACGCCCATGAGCTTGAGGCCGAGTCCGCGGAGCTGCTGCCGGGCCGTGAGGCCCTGGGCCGGCTGAAGTTCGGCTTCGGCAAGACGGTCAACGTCACCAAGCACGTCGCGAACATCAGCGCCCACAACGAGTCCGCCGCGCTGAACGACCACTCGTCGTGGTCGGTGGCCGACTCCGGCGCCGGTCAGACCATCAGCGTCACCCAGTAACACCGCCCTGGCGCACGGCGCCGGCACCGAGACCGACCTCGACCTCACCGCACACGAAACGAAGGGACATCCGTCATGAGCATGGACATGAACGAGCTGGAGAACGAGTCCGCCGAGCTGCTGCCGGGCCGTGAGGCCCTCGGCCGCCTGAAGTTCAGCTTCGGCAAGACGGTCAACGTCACCAAGCACATCGCGAACATCGACGCGTCCAACCAGTCCGCCGCGCTGAACGACCACTCGGCGTGGTCGTCCGCCGAGTCGCAGGCCGTTCAGTCGATCAGCGTCACCCAGTAGTCCCCAGGAGCGCCACCGCCGTCGCCCCGGCGGTGGCGCTCCCGGCAGTTCGGGGGGAACACCACGGGGATCCGGGGGGAGACCACACATGACGGTGCTCGGGGACGGAGCCGCCGCACTCTACGACACGGGCCCGGTGCCCGGACCCGGCGGCTGGCCGGTGACCTACGAGCAGGTGGCGACGGGCAACCTGCCGGTGGTCGACCCGCCGTCGCCGGTGCCGAGGCTCAGCGCGGGGCTGCGGCTGCACGGTGAGTACCAGGGGTCGGGATTCACCGAGCCCAAGTACATCGCCCGTCGGGGGGACGGGCAGGTCGTGCAGCTGTCCAGGCTGCTGTACCTGGTGGCGTCGTCGGTCGACGGCGTCCGCGATGCCGAGGCCATCGCCCACCGGGTCAGCGCCCGCTTCGGACGCGAGGTCAGCGGCGAGAACATCCGCTACCTCGTCGAGAAGAAGCTGGAACCGCTGGGTGTGACGGTCCCGGAGGGCCAGGAGGACGACGAGGTCGACGCCCCGCGCTCCGACCTGCTGCTCGCCCTCAAGGGCCACCGGGTGATCTTCAACGAGAAGCGGACGGCGAAGATCGCGCGTTCGCTGGCGTGGCTGCACCGGCCGGCCGTGGTCGCGCTGGTGCTCGGCTCGGCCGTCGCCATGGACGTCTGGCTGTTCGGGTTCTTCGGGGCGATCGAGCCCGTCCTGGAGGTGCTCGACCAGCCGGTCCTGATCCTCGTCGTCTTCGTGCTCACCGTGGCCTCCCTCGTCTTCCACGAGTTCGGACACGCCTCCGCGTGCAGATACGGAGGAGCCCGGCCCGGCTGCATCGGGTGCGGGCTCTTCCTCATCTGGCCCTCGATGTACACCGACGTCACCGACGTCTACCGGATCGGGCGGGCCGGACGGCTCCGCACCGACCTGGGCGGCGTCTACTTCAACGTCGTCTTCATGCTGGCCATGGCCGGCGCCTACTTCGCCACCGGGGCCCAGTTCTTCCTGGCCACGGTGTATCTCGGGCACTTCGAGATCATGGAACAGCTGATGCCGGCCGTACGGCTGGACGGCTACTACATCCTCGGCGACCTGGCCGGGGTCCCGGACCTGTACGGCAAGATCAAGCCGATCCTGCTGGGCCTGGTGCCGGGGCCGAGGGGGGACCGGGCCCGCCAGGAGGTCGCCGGGCTGAAGAAGTCGGCGCGGGCCATCGTCGCCACCTGGGTGCTGACGATGGTCCCGCTGATCATCGGCGAACTCGGGTACGCGCTGTGGAACCTGCCGCGCATCCTCACCACGATGACCCGCTCGCTGACCGAGCAACTCCTCGGCACCGGCGGCGCGTTCGTGCACGGCCAGGTGGTCGAGGGGCTGGTCGGGACGATCGGCTGCGTGATGCTGCTGTGCCCGATGGCCGGTGTCGTCTACCTGTCCGTGAAGATCGGCGGCCGGATCTTCCGGGCCGCGCAGCGCTCCACGGCGGGCCGGCCGAAGCTCCGGCTGGCGATCTGCGCCCTCGCCCTCGCCGGGCTCACCGGACTCAGCTACGCCTGGATGTCCGGGGTGACCCCGAAGCCGCTGCCCAAGCAGCCGCCGATCGCGCCGATCCTCCAGCCGGGGGTGCCGACCACGGAACCGCCGCCGGCCCGGCAGGCCTCGACCCCGGACCGGCCCGAGGACTCCGGGCCCCCGTCGGACGCGGTGTCCGGCGCTCCGGCCGGCCCGGCCGGCGCGAGCGCCGGGCCCTCGGCCGGGCAGACGTCGCGCGGCGCGTCCCCCTCGGCGTCGCCCTCCGCCTCGGTGCCGGGCGGCTCCGGGCCGGGCGGTCCCACCAAGTCGCAGGCGCCGGCCAGCGGGGGACCGGTCACCGAACCGGTGTCCTCGCCGCCGGAGAGCGTGCCGGCGTCCCCGACGCCCACTCCGTCGGAGAGCGTCCCGGTGTCCCCGACCCCCAGCCCGTCCCCGCCGCCGGCCAGCGACTCGCCGAGCCCGGCCCCGGCCACGTCCTGACGGGCGGCACCCAACCACTTACCGCAGCAGCACCGGAGCACAGGAGCACTCCATGAGCAGTCACCGAAAGCAACGCACCACTCCAGGTCCGCTCACCCGACGGGCCGTCCGGATCGGCCTGTTCGCCGCCGGGGTCGCCGGGGCGGCCACCGCCGTACCCGCACAGGCGGCCACCGCCGCGCCGCGCGCCGCGGTCGTCTCCGACCACGTCTTCAGCCACGCCGACCGCGGGCACCACACCCAGGCCAGGGACTCCTTCACGGTCCGCCAGTTCGGCACGGTGAACGCCGCCGGCGTGCGCAACCAGGCCAACGCGGTCTCGGCCGGCTGCTCGGCGGACGACCACTGCCGCTCGGTGGCCCTCTCCTTCCAGATCGTCACGATCGCCGGGGAGCACACCCACCTGAACGCCGTGAACCTCAGCGACGCCGCCAACAAGGAGTGCACGGGCTGCCAGACCCTCGCCGGGGCCTACCAGTTCGTGGTCTCCACGCCGACCGCGCTGCGCTTCGACAAGGCCACCCAGGACCGGCTCGCCGACATCCACCGCCGGCTCGACGCGCTGACCCGCTCCACCCTGCCCGCCGACGAACTGCGCTCGAAGGCCGACGGGCTCGCCGCCGAGGTCACCGGCGTCCTGCACGACGCCGTCGCGAACGCCCCGAAGGGCGACCCGCAGAAGGACGTCACCCTCCACCGCCACCTGGACGGCTGGCCGGGCCGCTGACCCGTCCCGCCTCCCGTACACCGGCCGCGGGGGGCGCGGGCGCCCGACGCGGGCGCGGCGGCCGGCCGCGGGCCCAGACCCCCCCCCCCTGACAGGGGGGGACCCCCCCCCGCGACAAGCGGGCGGGAAGAT
>NZ_JBIBHY010000005.1:0-92579 GCF_042957285.1 Streptomyces sp. NPDC008092 | reverse complement strand
GGGGGGGGGGGGGGGGGGGGCCGGCCCCCCCCCCCCCCCCCCCCCCGGGCGGGGGGGGGCCCCCCCCCCCCCCCCCGGCCCCCCGCCCCCCGGCCGCGTTCCATGACCCGCCGCCATTGACAGGGGATGCCACCGGACGGAGACTCGGGGGAGTCAAGTGAAGTAAATTTCACCAGACGAACAGTCTCCGGGCGAACAATCTACCCTCGGAACCCCGGGCGACGGCGCCCGTCCACGGAAGGGAACGACCGATGCGCACCACCGTCGGCATCATCGGAGCCGGACCCGCCGGGCTCCTCCTCGCGCGGCTGCTGCACAACGCGGGCATCGACTCGGTCGTCCTGGAGAGCCGCGACCGCTCCTACGTCGAGCACCGCCAGCGCGCCGGGATCCTGGAACAGGGCACCGTGGACGTGCTGCGCGCGGCCGGCGCCGGGGAGCGCATGGACCGCGAGGGCCTGCGCCACGACGGCATCGAGCTGCGGTTCGCGAAGCAGCGCCACCGCGTCGACTTCCCCGGCCTCACCGGCGGCAGGTCCGTGACGGTCTACGCCCAGACCGAGGTCTGCAAGGACCTCATCGCCCTCCAGCTCAAGGAGGGCGGCCCGCTGCTCTTCGAGGCGGAGGCGCTGGCCGTGGAGGGCGCCGAGAGCGGGCGGCCGCGGATCCGGTTCCGGCACGAGGGCCGCGAGGACGTCCTGGAGTGCGATTACGCCGTCGGCTGCGACGGCTTCTGGGGCATCGCCCGCACCGCGTTCCCCGAGTCCCTCTCCCGGGTCTTCGAGCGGACGTACCCCTATGCCTGGCTGGGCATCCTCGCCGACGTCGCCCCCTCCCACGACGAACTGGTCTACGCCCGCCACGACCGCGGCTTCGCCCTGCTCTCCATGCGCTCCCCGGCCGTCTCGCGCCTCTACCTCCAGGTGCCGGCGGACACGGACGCCGAGGCGTGGACCGACGAGGCGATCTGGGACGAGCTGGAGCGGCGCTTCGAGACCGACGACGACTGGCGCCTGGAGCGCGGCCCGATCACCCAGAAGTCGGTCACGCCCATGCGGTCCTACGTCCACGAGCCCATGCGGCACGGCCGGCTCTTCCTCGCCGGGGACGCCGCCCACATCGTGCCGCCGACCGGTGCCAAGGGGCTGAACCTGGCCGTCGGCGACGTCGTGACCCTCGCCCGCGCCCTGGTCCACGAGAAGGAGACGGGCTCCCCGGAACTCCTCGACGCCTACTCGGCGACCTGCCTGCGCCGCGTCTGGCAGGCCGAGCGGTTCTCGTACGACATGACGAGCATGCTCCACCCCGGCCCCGCCGACACCCCCTTCGACGCCCGGCTCCAGCTGGCCCGGCTCGGCCGGATCGCCTCCTCCCGGGCGGCCGAGACCGACCTGGCGGAGGCGTACACCGGCTTCCCGCTGGACGTACCGGGGGACGCCTGAGGGATCTCCGGCCGGTTCCGGTCATGTTCCGGCTTCGTCATGGAATGAAGCCCTCCGTGGCCGGGAATCAGGGCTCCGCGTAGCGTGTTGCGCAGCAGGGTGAGGGAAAGATCCTCCGCAGGTAGTAGGGTCAATCTTTTGCCAATCCATTACTCTTGATGCCAAGGCCGCGCGAGGTGGCCATGGAGGAGTGAAATGAGGAGCAGCAACCCGGTCTTCTCGCGACGGGGGTTCAGCCGCGACAACGGCTACGCGGGCTTCAACACCGCGCCGCAGGCCGGGTACGCACAGGGCAACCCGTACGCGCAGAACCCGTACGCGAACAACCCGTACGCCCAGCAGGACCTCCAGCAGGGCGCCCCGCCGCAGGCCCCGGCCACCACCGGCCGGATGACGATGGACGACGTCGTCACGCGCTCGGGCATGACGCTCGGCACGGTCGCCGTCGGCGCGGTCCTCGCCTGGGCGCTGCTGCCGATCTCGACCACCAGCTACGGCCTGGCCGTCGGCTCCGCGATCATCGCGTTCGTCCTGGCCATGATCCAGAGCTTCAAGCGCACCCCGGTGCCGGCGCTGATCCTCGGGTACGCCGCCTTCGAGGGCGTCTTCCTCGGCGTCATCAGCGAGATGTACAACAGCCAGTGGAGCGGCGCCCCGTTCCAGGCGGTGCTCGGCACCCTGGCGGTCTCGGCCGCGACGCTGCTGGTCTACAAGGCCGGCTGGATCCGCGTCACCGCCCGCTACGCCCGCATCGGCATGGCCATCGCCATCGCCTTCGTGCTGGTGATGGCGGTCAACCTGCTGCTGGTCGCGTTCGGCGTCGCGGAGAACGGCGGGCTGCGCAGCTTCGGCCCGCTCGGCGCGATCGTCGGCATCATCGCGATCCTGCTCGGCGCGTTCTTCCTGACCCTCGACTTCAAGCAGATCGAGGACGGCATCGCCTACGGCGCCCCGAAGAACGAGGCCTGGCTGGCCGCGTTCGGCCTCACCATGACGCTGGTGTGGATCTACGTCGAGATGCTGCGCCTGGTGGCGATCTTCAGCAGTAACGACTAGCCGCGCGAGACAGGCTGAAGAAGGGCCCCGGGGTCGTCACCCCGGGGCCCTTCGCCGTCTGTGTGCGTGCGCGCCTAGAGAAGTTTGCGCGCGGCCCTCCTCAGGTCGTACTCGTGGATCAACGCCTTCGCGTGGCCGTACGCGAGGTTGTGCTCGTGGCGGAGCCAGCTGACCTTTTCCTCGAAGCGGAAGAGGGCCGGGCCTTCGTCGACGGTACGCAGCCAGTCGGACACTTCACGACCGGTGCAGTGCGGGATACGGGCGAGCATGTTGCGATGGGTCTCCTCGGAGAAGACTTGGGACATCGGCGCCTCCGGTGCGCAAAGGGGGTTGTAGCCGGTCCTTCACGTCACCGTGCCTGAGTGTTGGCGTGTTGGCAACAGTCGTGACAGGACAGCCGGTGGCACGCGTTACGCTCACGGCGTGGTTGATACGACGCCTCTGACGCATGCCGTGGAACGCTTCGCCGACAAGTTGCGGGCGGCGCCGCAGAGCCGGTTGCAGCGGGGTGCCGCCGCGGAGGCGCTGGGACTGGCCAGGGAGTTGGCCCGGTGGTCGCAGGCGGTGGAGGAGCCGGGGGCGGCGAGCCGCGAGATGCCGGACGCCGGGATGTTCGCGGTGGCCGACCAGATCACGGTGGCCGGGAACGATCTGGCGGTGGTGCTGAAGAACGACGCCGAGGTCGGGGACGCGGTGCGCTTGGTGGAAGAGGCGCAGAAGAGGGCGGGTGTCTGAGGAGCGTCGGCGGGTGCGGCACCGTCGTGGCCGTTCGCGCAGTTCCCCGCGCCCCTAAAAGCAAAAGAAGGGGCGCTGCAGTGCGCCCCTTTGGGGGCGCGGGGAACTGCGCGAACAACCCCCACGCACCCGCACCCGACAACGCGCCCAGAACCTCAGAGCGACGCTATGACCCGGTCCGCCAGGATGTAGACGTTCTCCTCGCCGCACGCGAACGTCAGCGTGTACGCGCCGGAGATCCCGGAGCCGCCCAGCAGGTACGGCGTCTCACCGGCGCCCAGGGCGGCAGCCAGCCGCTCCGCCGTCTCCCGGTGCCCCGGCGTCATGCACAGCGTCGTGCCGTCGGCGAAGACGTAGACGTCCAGCGTGCCCAGCGGACCCGGGCGGACGTCGGAGAGCTCGACCTGCGACTCGGCCAGCTGCTCCAGCGTCGCGACCGTCCGCTCGTGGTCGTTCACCACCGGCGACTGCACCGGTACGAAGTCCGGGTGGGACGGGTGGCGGCGGCGGGCCGCCGCCAGTTCCGGGGACTCCCCGGTGAACTCGTCCGGCTCCGCCGCCGGCTCGGCGACCGGCTCCAGGCCCACGAAGTCCGTCTGCCGGGGCAGGAACGGCTCCCCGTCCGCCAGACCCAGCAGCGACGGCGCGTCGGAGGCGTCACGCGCCTCCTGCGCGGCCCAGAAGGCCCGCGCCTCGGCCAGCTCCCGCTCCCGCTCCTCGGCCAGCGCCTCCGCCACCGCGGCGCGTATCTCCTCGGCGTCGGCATGGCTGCGAGCCGCCGGCATGAGGGCGCGCAAGGTCGCGGCCTGGTTCTGGGCGAGCTGGGTGTGCAGCTCGGCGACCTGACGGCGCAGCTTCAGTACGGTGCGCAGGACAGCGACGCCCACGGCGCCCGTGGCGGCCGTGGTGAGCAGCAAGGCGATCGGCATGGCGCTCACTGACGTACTCCCGGTTCAAAGTCGACCCCCGACTTCCTACATCAGCTTGAAGGGTGGACTATCAAGCTGTCAGTGCGTAACGTCACGAAACGGACAGGACTTTGGCCCTGGGGTTTACCGGGACAATGGCGCTGACCTGCGGCGATATCTCCGCAGAGGGAGATAGGTCACATCCTGGGGGAGATTGGATCACAAATCGGCCCGGTGTTCGGGGTTTTCTCGAACACCGGGCCGTGGTGTCACGGTGCGTCCCGTGACGGTCACTCAGGGGCTCAGAAGGCTCAGCTGAGGCGCTCGATGACCATCGCCATGCCCTGGCCGCCGCCGACGCACATGGTCTCCAGACCGAACTGCTTGTCGTGGAACTGGAGGGAGTTGATGAGCGTGCCGGTGATGCGGGCGCCCGTCATGCCGAAGGGGTGGCCGACGGCGATGGCGCCGCCGTTCACGTTCAGCTTCTCCAGCGGGATGTTCAGGTCGCGGTAGGAGGGGATCACCTGGGCGGCGAACGCCTCGTTGATCTCGACCAGGTCGATGTCGTCGATGGTGAGACCGGCGCGGCTCAGGGCCTGCTTGCTCGCCTCCACCGGGCCGAGGCCCATGATCTCGGGGGAGAGGCCGGTGACACCGGTGGACACGATCCGGGCGAGCGGGGTCAGGCCCAGCTCGCGGGCCTTGGTGTCGCTCATGATGACGACCGCGGCGGCGCCGTCGTTCAGCGGGCAGCAGTTGCCGGCGGTGACCAGGCCGTCGGGGCGGAAGACCGGCTTCAGGCCGGCGACGCCCTCCAGGGTGACGCCGGCACGCGGGCCGTCGTCCTTGCTGACGACCGTGCCGTCGGGCAGCGTCACCGGGGTGATCTCGCGCTCCCAGAAGCCGTTCTTGATGGCTTCCTCGGCGAGGTTCTGGGAGCGGACGCCGAACTCGTCCATGTCCTGGCGGGTGACGCCCTTGATGCGGGCCAGGTTCTCGGCGGTCTGGCCCATCGCGATGTACGGGTCGGGGAGCAGGCCGTCCTCGCGCGGGTCGTGCCAGCCGGAGCCGGTCGACGCGGCGGTGGCGGCGGTACGGGCCTGGGCCTCGTCGAAGATCGGGTTCGTGGTGCCCGGGAGGCCGTCGGAGCTGCCCTTGGCGTAGCGGGAGACCATCTCGACACCGGCCGAGATGAAGACGTCGCCCTCGCCGGCCTTGATGGCGTGCAGGGCCATGCGGCTGGTCTGCAGCGACGAGGAACAGTAACGGGTGATCGTGGTGCCGGGCAGGTAGTCCATGCCCATCTGCACGGCGACGATCCGGCCGAGGTTGTAGCCCTGCTCGCCGCCGGGGAGGCCGCAGCCGAGCATCAGGTCGTCGATGTCCCGCGGGTCCAGCTCGGGGACCTTGGCGAGGGCGGCCTGGATGATCGTCGCGGTGAGGTCGTCGGGGCGCAGGTCCTTCAGGGAGCCCTTGACGGCGCGGCCGATCGGGGAACGGGCGGTCGAGACGATGACGGCTTCGGGCATCACGGCTCCATTGGCGTACGAAGATTGGCAGGGCCGCTTCGGAAGTTACCTGTACGTATGTCATCGGTCACCGGTGTCGGGGTGTGACACTGGCCGCACTTTCTAAGCGCTTGCTTGGGTGATGTCGGGGTTGTGTCGGCGGCGCGTCGTCGGGTGCGGGCCGGTGGGGGTTGCTCGCGCAGTTCCCCGCGCCCCTTACGGGGCGCCTCACCGTCCCCCCTTACTCGGCCGTACCCGCCCTCGACCTCGTCTCCTCGGAAGCCGGGTCGGGTGGGAGGGCGGGCGGTTCCACGTGCTGGCGCCGCCGGCGTTTCAGCAGGGCCCACGGTCCACGCGGCCCCGTCGGCATCGCCGCCGTGACCTCCGTACCGGGCTCCGCCGCCGCCTCCGCCGCGGCCCGCGCGACCGGCAGGAAACCCTCGCGGCGGGTGACGTCGGGGCGCTCCTCCTCTGCCGGCCAGAGGCCCAGCGCCGCGCACACCGTCGGCAGCACCGCCATCGCCGCCGTGGCGTACCCCTCCGCCGAGGGGTGGAAGTTGTCGGGGCCGAACAGCTCGCGGGGGTTGGCCGCGAACTCGGGGCCGAGCAGGTCGCCCAGCGACACCGTGCGGCCGCCCTGCTCCACCGTGCCGATCGTCTGGGCCGCCGCCAGCTGCCGGGAGGCCCGCCGGGCCAGCCAGCGCAGCGGCTGCCGTACCGGCTCGATGGTGCCCAGGTCGGGGCAGGTGCCGACCACCACCTCGGCCCCCGCCGTACGCAGGCGGCGGACCGCCGCCGCGAGGTGGCGGACCGAGCGGGTCGGCGGCATGCGGCGGGTGACGTCGTTGGCGCCGATCATGATCACGCAGACGTCGGGGACCGGCGAGGCCGTGCCCAGCACCAGGGCGACCTGGCGGTCCAGGTCGTCGGACTGGGCACCGGGAAGGGCCACGTTGCTGAGCTCCACCGGGCGTTCCGCGACCGCGGCGAGCCCGGACGCCAGCAGCGCGCCCGGTGTCTGGGCGGCGCGGTGCACGCCCTGCCCGGCGGCCGTGGAGTCGCCGAGCATGGTCAGGCGGATGGGCGGCTCACCGCAGGCGTCGTATCCCACGCCGTAGCGGCCGTCCGCCGTCGGCACCCGGCCGCCGCTGTTGCCGTTGTGCACCGCCGTCCTGGCCATCCGTACCTCGGCCAGCACCAGGCCCACCGCGGCCGCGCCGACCAGCCCGACCCCACCGCCGCCGTACGCCGCCCCGGCCGCGATCCGCCGGGCCACCCGCGCCCTGGACATGTTCGTCATGCGTCGCCGCCACCTCCTCGTTGCCGCTCATCCACTCCTTGCCCCGTACAGCCCGTGCGTCAATCTCAACAGGGAGTGAACCTCCGGAGCGGGGCCTTAGGCTGGCCACACCACTAGGACCACACCTTTTGCAAGCAACCGGAGACAACGGTGCGATTCCACGACTCGATGATCAGTCTCGTCGGCAACACCCCGCTGGTGAGACTCAACAGCGTCACCCAGGGCATCCAGGCCACCGTGCTCGCCAAGGTCGAGTACTTCAACCCGGGCGGTTCCGTGAAGGACCGCATCGCGCTGCGGATGATCGAGGCCGCGGAGAAGAGCGGGGAACTGCAGCCCGGCGGCACCATCGTCGAGCCGACCAGCGGGAACACCGGGGTGGGGCTGGCGATCGTGGCCCAGCAGAAGGGGTACAAGTGCATCTTCGTGTGCCCCGACAAGGTGAGCACCGACAAGATCAACGTGCTGCGCGCGTACGGCGCCGAGGTGGTCGTCTGCCCGACCGCCGTCGACCCGGAGCACCCGGACTCGTACTACAACGTCTCCGACCGGCTGGTCCGCGAGACGCCCGGCGCGTGGAAGCCGGACCAGTACTCCAACCCCAACAACCCCCTCTCCCACTATCACTCGACCGGCCCCGAGCTGTGGGAGCAGACGGAGGGGAAGATCACCCATTTCGTGGCGGGGGTCGGGACCGGCGGCACCATTTCGGGTACCGGGCGCTACCTGAAGGACGCCAGTGAGGGCCGCGTCCAGGTCGTCGGCGCCGACCCGGAGGGGTCCGTGTACTCCGGCGGTTCCGGGCGGCCGTACCTGGTCGAGGGTGTGGGCGAGGACTTCTGGCCCACCGCCTACGACCGGACCGTCGCCGACGAGATCGTCGCCGTGTCCGACAAGGACTCCTTCCAGATGACCCGGCGCCTCGCCAAGGAGGAGGGCCTGCTCGTCGGCGGCTCCTGCGGCATGGCCGTCGTGGCCGCCCTGCGGGTGGCCGAGCGGCTCGGCCCGGACGACGTGGTCGTGGTCCTGCTCCCGGACAGCGGCCGCGGCTACCTGAGCAAGATCTTCAACGACGAGTGGATGGCCGACTACGGCTTCCTGGAGGACGAGGGCCCCAGCGCCCGCGTCGGCGACGTGCTCAGCGACAAGGCCGGGGCGACCATCCCCTCCCTCGTCCACATGCACCCGGACGAGACGGTCGGGCAGGCCATCGAGGTGCTGCGCGAGTACGGCGTCTCGCAGATGCCCGTCGTCAAGCCCGGCGCCGGCCACCCGGACGTGATGGCCGCCGAGGTCGTCGGCTCGGTCGTCGAACGGGAGCTGCTCGACGCGCTGTTCAGCAAGCGTGCCTCCCTGGAGGACCCGCTGGAGAAGCACATGTGCGCCCCGCTGCCCCAGGTCGGCTCCGGCGAGCCGGTCGGGGACCTGATGACGGTGCTGGGCGCGGCCGACGCCGCGATCGTCCTCGTCGAGGGCAAGCCCACCGGCGTGATCAGCCGGCAGGACCTGCTGGCCTTTCTCGCCAAGGGCGGCAAGCAGTAGCGAACGTCCGGTGAACGGCCCGTGACCCGGGGGAACTTGCTGTTTCCGGTCCGAGTGGTGGACTTCGCGGAAGTGGTACGAGCGTGTCACGTGCGCGCAGCACCCGCTTAACACGGGTCCGGCAGATTAGTGGGTGTCGGCAGGGCGGGAGCGGCTCCCCGTCCCGGCCGACACCGAACGTCCAAGGACCTCCGGAGCGGCTCCCGGACCTCCATGGACGCCTGGACGCGCAAGCCCGGCCCTGACCCGGCTGCCGTCCCTCGCGGGGACCGCCGTCGTCCCGCCCCCCGGTAACGGGGGTGCGGCGGTCCCCGCGCATTACTTTTTCCGGCCCGCGTCCCGGCCCGCTTCCCGGCTCACGCCGTGGTCGCCCAGCTCCCCAGCAGTGCCAGCCGTTCCGCCGTCTCCGAGCCCGGCTCGGGGGTGTACGCCACGATCGTCTGGTCCGGGTCCGTCGGGACCGTGAGGGTCTCGTAGGGGAGGGTGAGCAGGCCCGCCACCGGGTGCTGGATGCGTTTCGTGCCGTACGCGCACTCCTTGACCTCGTGGTCCGCCCACAGCCGGCGGAAGTCCGCGCTCTTCAGCGAGAGTTCGCCGACCAGCGCGGCCATGCGGGGGTCGTCGGGGTGGTGGCCCGCGTCGATGCGCAGGTTGGCGACGGTCTGGGCGGCGACGGCGGCCCAGTCGGGGTAGAAGCCCGCGGCTGCCGGGTCGAGGAAGACCTGGCGCGGGATGTTCCGGTCGGCCGGGGCCAGGGCGCTGAACCCGTTCACCGCGTCGCCGAGCGCGTTCCAGGCCAGCACGTCCATCCTGCGGCCCAGCACGAACGCGGGCGTCCGCTCCATGCCGTCCAGCAGCAGCTGTACGCCGGGGCGGACGCGGGGACGGGCCGGGCGCGCGGTGCTTCCCTTCTTGTGCGGACGGGCCACCGTCAGCAGGTACGCGTGCTCGGTCTCGTCCAGGCGCAGCACACGGGCGATCGCGTCGAGCACCGCGTCCGAGACGCTGGGGCCTCTGCCCTGTTCCAGACGGATGTAGTAGTCGACGCTCACCCCTGCCAGCTGCGCCACCTCCTCGCGGCGCAGGCCCGGTACGCGGCGCCGCCCGTGCGAGGGCAGCCCCACCTCCTCGGGCTGGATGCGGGCGCGGCGCGAGCGCAGGAAGTCTCCGAGTTCCCCGTCCATGGGTTCGATCGTAGGGGAGCCGCGTTCATCCAACCTGGTTCTGCCAGACCCAGGAAAAGCTCAGCCCTGGGTGGGCCGCCCGGACCCGGCGAGTGTGGAGACACGCCACCGGGGCGGTCCCGGCGGCACTTCACCAGGGAGTACCTCATGTCGTACGACAACCTGTCCGGCCGTACCGCCGTCGTCACCGGTGCCGCCAGCGGGATCGGGGCGGCCGTCGCCCTGCGGCTCGCGGAGTCGGGCGCCCGGGTGGCGCTGCTCGCCCGGCGCGCGGACCGGCTGGAGACGGTCGTGGCGAAGATCCGGGCGAACGGCGGCGAGGCCCTCGCCGTGGTCGCCGACGTCACCGACGACGCGTCCGTGCAGGCCGCGGCCGACGCCGTGCACGCGGCCTACGGGAGCGTCGACCTCGTCGTGAACAACGCCGGCGTCATGCTGCCCAACCCCGTCGACGACGGCCGTATCGACGAGTGGCAGCGCATGCTCGACACCAACGTGACCGGTGTGCTGCGGGTGCTGCGGGCCTTCACCGGGGACCTGGTGGCGGCCGCGGCCGAGGGCCGTACCGCCGACCTCGTCAACGTGTCGTCCATCGGCGCGCACGTCGTCTTCCCCACCTTCGCCGTGTACGGCGCCACCAAGGCCGCCGTCACCTTCCTCTCGCAGTCCCTGCGCGCCGAGTTCGGGCCGCGGGACGTGCGGGTCACCAATGTCGAACCGGGTCTGACGGACACCGAACTCGGCACGCACATCGACGGCGAGGAGCTGCGTGAGCAGGTGGCGGGCATGTTCGACGGGATGGGCGCGCTGGCCGCCGAGGACCTCGCCGACCTGGTCGGCTACGTGGTGAGCCGTCCCCGCAACGTCAATCTGCGGCAGGTCGTCGTGCAGCCGACCCGGCAGGTGTGAGGCGGCCGGGCCGCGGTCCCGGGTCAGTCCTCCTGGTCGCGGTCGCCCCGCTGGAACAGGGCGGGGTTGACGCGGACGGCCTGGGCCACGTTGACACCGACGATGCCGATCCAGGCGGCGATCAGGCCCGTCATGCCGCCGAACGCGCCGCTGATCGCCGAGAGCGGGATCGCCAGCACCAGCGAGACGATCCCGAAGCCGAAGCGCTCGCCCCAGGAGTCGGCGCTCTTCGGCCTGCGGGCCCCGCGGGCCGCCTGCATCTGCTGCTCGGCCAGGCCCCGGCGCAGCCGGCGCTCCACCGCGGTGTCGATGCGCTGGTCGATCTTCTCCAGGAAGGAGTCGACCAGTTCCGACTCGTACTCGGGCCCCAGGTCCCTACGGGCGTGCAGGGTGGCCGCGAGGTCCTTCTTCAGCTCGGTGTCGTGAACGTCCGTCATGGCGTCCACCGTAGGGGCCGCACCTGCCTGCCGCACTGGGGCAATCCCCCGGATCCGGCGGGGGGTCCGCCCTCAGGGCAGCAGCGACACCAGCCCGCTGCCGGCGTCGAACCGGGCCGCGACCACCGACGCCCCCGCGAACCCGGAGTCCGCCCGGATCGCGTCCCGCGCCCACACCGTCTGGGCCCGCATGGTGTGCTCGGCCCAGTCGCCGGGCAGCGCCCTGGTGCGCAGGGCGGCCGGTGCGATCTCGGCGGCGAGGAGTTCCAGGTGACCGGGGACGGGCGCACCGGTGCGCAGCCGGGCGAGGGTGGCGGCGACGGCCCCGCAGCCCTCGTGTCCGAGGACCACGACCAGCGGGACGCGCAGTTCCTGCACGCCGTACTGGAGGGAACCGAGCACCGCCTCGTCCAGCACCTGCCCGGCCGTCCTCATGGTCAGCAGGTCGCCGGGGCCCTGGTCGAAGACCAGTTCCGGGGCGGCGCCGGAGTCGACGCAGCCGAGCACCACCGCGAACGGCCGCGGTGCCGCGGCCCGGCTCCGGCGGGTGCGGCCGGTGGCGTACCGCCGGTTGCCCTGGAGCAGTTCGTCGAGGGCCGCGCTCGCCGAGGCGGGCACGACGGCCGCCGAGGAGAGGGCGACGGCGGTGGCCGTCGGAAGGGCCCTGGGGTTCGAGGCCATGTCGCTTCCTCGGTGCTGGCGCTGATGGTTTCCATCACTGTACGCGGCGGAAACGTTACGCTCGGTGGTGATTTAACGGCTCTTGGCCGGATCATCGCCCACGCGATACCGAGTTGATGGCCGGTGGCCGGTGCTCGGGGATCGGCGGTCAGGCCAGCCCGTGCTGCTTCGCGTAGGCGGCCGCCACGTCCTCCGGGTCCTTCTTGTCGTTGTCGACCTGGCTGTTGAGCTGGGTGAGCTGGTCGGTGGTGAGGACGTTGCCGAGCTTGGCGAGGGCCTTGCGGACGGTGTCGTCGGCCTTGCGGTCGGCGATCAGCGGGACGATGTGCTGGCTGGGGATCAGGTTCTTGGGGTCGGTCAGCACCACCCAGTCGTTGGCCGCGATGTCGGTGTCGGTGGTGAACAGGTTCGCCACGTCCACGTCGCCCTTCTTCAGCGCGCCCTTGACCAGCGGCCCGTCCGAGTCGAGCGACTTGAACTCCTTGAACTCGACGCCGTACACCTCCTGGAGGCCCACCGCGCCCACCCGGCGCTTCTTCACCTCGGGCGCGGCGCCGATGACCAGCTTGCCGTTCTGCTTGGCGAGGTCGGCGAGGGAGGTCAGGCCGTACTTCTGCGCGGTCGCCCGGGTGACGACGAAGCAGTCCGAGTCGGCGGCCTGCCCGTACGGCAGCACCTGGAGGCCGGCCGGCAGCGCCAGGGTGAGCGCGTTCTGCATGGTGCCCGGCTCGGCCGAGGCGTCCTTGGGGGCCAGGTAGTTGAGGAGGGCGCCCTGGTATTCGGGCAGCAGGTCGATGTCGCCGGCCTTCAGCGCGGGGATCACGATCTCCCGGGTGCCGAGGTTCGGACGGACCTTCACCTTCACCCCGGCCTTCTCCAGCACGGCCGCGTAGAGGTAGCCGAGCACCTGGTTCTCGGTGAAGTTGGCGGTGCCGATGGTGATCCCGCCCTTGCTGGAGCCGCCGCCGGCGGTCGAGCCGCTGCTCTCGTTCAGGGAGGTGATGCCGCCGGAGCAGGCGGCGAGGGCGGGGACGGAACCGGCGGCGAGCAGGCCACCGAGGAGGGTACGACGGTTCATAACGGGTTCCCTAGGCGGTGCGGTGGCGGAAGAGGAAGCGCTGGAGGCTGCTCAGCAGCAGGTCCAGGACGACGGCGACGACCGCGACGAGCACCGCGCCGCCGAGCACCTGGACGAGGTCGCGCTGGGCGAGTCCGTCGAAGACGTAGCGGCCCAGGCCGCCGAAGGAGACGTACGCGGCGATGGTGGCCGTGGCCACGACCTGGATGAGCGCGAGGCGCAGGCCCGTCATGATCAGGGGGAGCGCGAGCGGCAGTTCGACCTGGAAGAGGACCTGGTGGCCGCGCATGCCCTGGCCGCGCGCCGCGTCCTTCACGTCCGGGTCGACGGCGGTCATGCCGGCGTAGGTGTTGGTGACGATCGCCGGGACCGCGAGGGCGACCAGCGCCACGTACACCGGCAGCATCGACAGGCCGCCGGCCAGGAAGACCAGCACCACCAGGCCGACGGTCGGCAGCGCGCGGCCGAAGGACGCCAGGTTGATGGCGACGAACGCGCCCTTGCCGGTGTGCCCGATCAGCAGCCCGAGCGGGAGGCCGATCGCGGCCGCGATGAGGGTCGCGAGGAGCGAGTACTGGAGGTGCTCGCCGAGGCGATGGGCGATGCCGTCCTGCCCGGCCCACTGGGAGCCGCTGGTCAGCCAGGTGCCGAGGTTCTTGAAGAGTTCGAACATGTCAGGCTCGCCTCCGCCGCCACGGGGTCAGTACGTACTGGAGGGCCACCAGCAGGGCGTCCGCGACCACCGCGAGCAGGATCGTGAGGACCACGCCCACGATCACCGGGGTCGGGAAGTCGCGCTGGAAGCCGTCGGTGAAGAGCTGGCCGAGGCCGCCGTCGCCGATGTAGGTGGCGACCGAGACCAGTGAGATCGACATGACGGTGGCGATACGGACGCCCGCCATGATCACGGGGAGGGCCAGCGGGAGTTCGACGGTGAGGAGCGTGCGCAGCGGGCGGGTGCCCATCGCCTTCGCCGCCTCCTTGGTCTTCGCGGGGACCGAGTCCAGGCCCTCGACCGTGTTCCTGAGCAGCACGACCAGCGTGTAGACGGTCAGGCCGATGACGGTCGTGGTGCGGGTCAGGCCGCTGACCGGGAGCAGCAGCACGAAGATCGCGATCGACGGGATCGTGAAGAGCACGTTGGACAGGCCGAGCAGGAAGCCGCGCAGCGGGCGGACCCGGTGGGCGACCACCGCGAGCGGCAGCGAGATCAGCAGGCCGAAGAAGACCGCGGTCATCGCCGCCTGGAGGTGGGAGAGGGTGAGGCTCGTGAGGTCGTCGGTGTGGTCGCCGATCCACGACCAGTCGACGGTCATGCCGCCACCTCCCGGGCCGCGCTGTGCGCCTGACCGGCGTGGACGTGGATGTCGTCGCGGGACGAGACGCCGGTGAGGACGCCGTCCGCGTCGACCCGGGCGACCAGCCCGGCCGGGGAGGCGATCGACTCGTTCAGCGCCGCGAGCAGCGAGTCGCCGTCCTTGAGCGGCCGTACGGGGAGTTCGGCGTCCTTCGCGGCCCAGTGCAGGGGCTTGCGCCCGGCGTCGAGGACGAGGGTCCAGGCGCCGCCCTCGGGGGCCGGGCCCTGCGGGACGCCGGCCAGGGTCTGCAGCGAGAGCAGCTTCAGGCCGCGCTCGGCGCCGAGGAAGTCGGCCACGAAGTCGTCGGCCGGACGGGCCAGGAGTTCGGCGGGCGGGGCGCACTGGACCAGGTGGCCGCCGGTGCGGAAGATCGCGATCCGGTCGCCGAGCCGGACCGCCTCGTCGACGTCGTGCGTGACGAAGACGATGGTCTTGTTCAGCTCCTTCTGGAGCCGGAGCAGTTCGTCCTGGAGCTGGGTGCGCACCACCGGGTCGACGGCGCCGAACGGCTCGTCCATCAGCAGCACCGGCGGGTCGGCGGCGAGCGCGCGGGCCACGCCGACGCGCTGCTGCTGGCCGCCGGAGAGCTGGTGCGGGTACCGCTTGCCGGCGTCGGCGGCGAGGCCGACGGTCTCCAGGAGTTCGGCGGCGCGGGCGCGGGCCTTCTTCCGGTTCCAGCCGAGCAGCAGCGGGACGGTGGCGACGTTGTCCAGCACCGTGCGGTGCGGGAAGAGGCCGGCCTGCTGGATGACGTACCCGATGGACCGGCGCAGCTCCGCGGCGTCCTGCTCGGTGACGTCCTTGCCGTTCACCTTGATCGTGCCGGAGGTCGGCTCGACCATCCGGTTGATCATCCGCAGGGTGGTGGTCTTGCCGCATCCGGAGGAGCCGACCAGGACGGTGACCCCGCCCTCCGGCATCTCCAGGGAGAGATCGTTTACTGCTGTCGTGCCGTTGGGGAAGCGCTTGTGGACCGCATCGAACTGGATCATGAGATGTCCCTTGCCCGGCTGTATAACGTCATGCAGAGTTCTCGGTAGGTGAATAGGTTGTCAACGGTCTCGCGTTAATCCGAGGTAACGGATGACCGGCACGCAAGATCGGGTGTCCCAATTGAGGGAGGTATGGGCGTGATGTCGTCTCGTATCGTGGACGCTCCCGGAATAGCGCATTCCGGTCTGGTGGTCCTGGACGGCATCGGCATGGGCGTCGAGGACGTCGTACGCCTCGCCGACGGCACCGCCCGCCCGGTCCCGGGCACCGAGGCGATGCGCCGCGCGGAGGAGTCCTGGAACGCCGCCCGGCAGATCGCCGCGACCGGCCGCGTCTACGGCCGCTCCACCGGCGTCGGCGCCAACCGGAACGAGGACGTCCCCACCGAGGCCGCCGCCGGACACGGACTGCGGCTGCTGCGCAGCCACGCCGGCGCGATCGGCGACGAACTGCCCGCCCGGCAGGTGCGCGCGATGCTCGCGGTGCGGGCCAACCAGCTGCTGGCCGGCGGCGCCGGGTTGCGGCCGAGTGTGGTCACCGCCCTGTGCGAGGCGCTGGAGTCCGGCGCGTACCCGGCCGTCAACGAGTTCGGCTCGGTCGGTACCGGGGACATCGCGGCGCTCGCCCAGGTGGGCCTCGCGCTGGTGGGGGAGCACCCCTGGCGGGGCGCCGGGGCGCCGGCGTCCCAGCCGCTGGACAACAACGACGCCCTCGCCCTGATCAGCAGCAACGCCCTCACCCTCGGCCAGTCGGCGCTCGCCCTGCACGAGCTGCGCGGGCTGATCGAGGCCACCCAGGTGGTGGCGGCCCTGTCACTGCTCGCCGTCGACGGCTCCCACGAGGCGTTCGCGGCGCCCGTGCACGCGGCCCGCCCGCACCGGGGCAGCGTCGAAGTGGCCCGCCACATGCGGGAGCTGATCGGCGCCGCGGACCGGCCGACCCCGCCGCTCGGCAGGATCCAGGACCCCTACGGCTTCCGCTGCCTGCCCCAGATCCACGGCCCGGCCCACGACGCGGCCGACGCCCTGGAGGGGGTGCTGGCGATCGAGATCAACGCGGCCGCCGAGAACCCCCTGATCTCCGTCGAGGACCTGGCCGCCTACCACCACGGCGGCTTCTACCAGGCCCAACTCGCCCTCGCCCTGGACCACTTCCGGCTCGCCGTCACCCAGGTCGCGCGCCTGTCCACCTCCCGCCTCTCCTCCCTGAACGAGCCCGCCTTCACCCGCCTGCGCCCCTTCCTCGCCGACCAGGAGCCCGCCTCCTCCGGCGTGATGATCCTGGAGTACGCCGCCGGCGCCGCCCTCGGCGACCTGCGCGCCTTCTCCGCGCCCGCCTCCCTCGGGCACGCTGTACTCTCCCGAGGCGTCGAGGAGCAGGCCAGTTTCGCCTCGCTCGCCGCCCGTCAAACGCTGCGCGCGTGCCGCGCGTACCGTCTGGTGGTCGGCTGCGAACTCGTCGCCGCCGTACGGGCGCTGCGCCAGCGCGAACTGCGTCCCGACCCCGGGCTCGGGGCGGGGCGGGCGCTGGAGCTCGCCGAGGCGGCGCTGGAGGCGGACCCGGCCGACCGGCCGCTCACGGACGACGTCACCGCGGCGGCCGGGCTGCTCGACCGGTTCACGGACATCTGGAGGGGGAGCACGTCATGAACGTGACCGACAGCCCTGCGACTCGCTTGCAGGCGCTCTTCGAGGGGCACCGGCTCACGCCGACCCAGCGGCGCATCGCGCACAGCATGGTGCGGCGCGCCGCCGACGTGCCCTTCCTGTCCAGCGTGGAGCTGGCCGAACTGGCCGGGGTCAGCCAGCCGTCCGTCACCCGCTTCGCCGTCGCCCTCGGCTTCGACGGCTACCCGGCGCTGCGCAAGCACCTGCGCGAGGTGGTCCCCGCCGAACAGGCGGCCGGCAACGGGTCGTACAACGAGTACCAGCAGGCCGTCGAGGCCGAGATCGAGAACCTCCGGCACCTCGCCGAGGTGCTCGCCGACCCCCGCCCGGTGCAGCAGGCCGGCCGGCTGCTGGCCGCCTCCCGGCCGCTGCCGGTGCTCGGGCTGCGCGCCGCCGCCTCGCAGGCCTACGGCTTCGCCTACTTCGCCGCCAAGGTGCACCCGGACGTCCGGCTGCTCAACGAGGGCGGCACGATGATCCACGACCGCATCGACGCGGCCGTCCTGGCCGGTGCCACGGCGCTGCTGTGCTTCGCGCTGCCCCGGCATCCGCGCGAGGTCGTGGACACCCTGGGCTATGCCAAGGAGGCCGGGCTGACCGTGGTCACCGTCGCCGACTCCGCCTTCGCGCCCGTCGCCAAGGTCTCCGACCTGCTGCTGCCGGCCGCCGTCGGCACCGGGCTCGCCTTCGACACGGCCTGTGCGCCGATGCTGCTCGGCCGGGTGCTCCTGGAGGCGATGTGCGACGACCTGCCGGACGCGCAGGCCCGCCTGGAGGAGTTCGACACCAGGGCGGCGGCGCGGGGGCTGTTCGTCGAGTGAATCCTCGCAGAAGGGTTCTTTAAGGCTCGTCTCACGTTCGCTGGTTAGCGTCCCGCCAGACGGACTGGGCCGAGACCGGCGAGGAGGCTGCGGACATGGCGCGTGCGGGACGAGGGGTACGAGGCGGACAGGGGCTGGCCCGGGTGGCCGTGGTCGTACGCGCCGGGGCCGCGCCGCTGTGGTGGTCCGGGGTGTTCGCCGCGGGCGTCGGGGTGCTGCCGCCGGGGTTCACCGGGCGCCGGATCGGTGTCATGGCCGGGGCCGCGCTGTTCATCATCGGCGCCGCCGTCGTGGCGCTCACCCGCCGCAAGCGGTACACCGCCCTGGTGCACGGGGCCGCCCGGGCCGGCAAGCACGACGTGCTCCAGGACCGGGCGGTGACCGTGCGGAACTGGCGCCGGGGACACCGCTGGTGGCTGCTGCTGGCCTTCGCCGTCGCCCTCGGCTCGGCCTTCGCGGTGCCCGCGGCCGGCGGCATGCTGCTCGCCGGCACCGGCACCGGGCTGCGTCTGAAGGCGGCCTGGCTGGGCCGCCGGGAGAAGGCCGCCGAACAGCTGGTGTGGCTGCGCGTCGACTGGCTCGACGGGCGCGGCGGCCGCCCGGCCGGCAAGACCGTCAAGGCCTACCGCGGTACCGGCATCGCGGCGGGCGACGCGGCCCCGGGCGGAGCGCGCCGCCGCACCGCGGCGCTGGTCTGACCTCCGGTCAGACCTCCAGGTCCTCCTCGATCTTCTTCAGCTGGTGCCGGGCCATCGCCAGGTTGGCGCGGGACTGGTCGAGCACCAGGTAGAGGAAGAGGCCGTTGCCGCCCCGGCCCTTGAGCAGCCGGATCAGGTGGTAGGCGTTGGTCAGCGTGATCAGGATGTCCTCGATCTCGCCCTTGAGGCCGAGGTGCTCCATGGTGCGCATCTTGGCGCGGATCACGTCGGTGTTGCCGGCCGCGGCCACGTTCAGGTCGAAGGTCTTGCTGCCGCCCATCGTGCCCAGCGCCATCCCGCTGGTGTAGTCGACGAGCGCGACGCCGGTCGCGCCCTCGATGGAGGTGAGGCACTCTTTCAGGGCGGTTTCGGTGTTGGCCATGACTTTCTGGTTCCTTTCAACTGTCGGTTGCGGTGCGCGCGTCGGTGGTGGTGCTGGTGGTGCGTGGCGTGCGCGTGGTTCTGGTCCGTGTGGCTGAGCTGCGGGCCGGGCGCAGGGCCTTGGCGGCCGCCTCGGCGGCGTCGACCACCTCGCCGATCCGGGCGGCGGCCCGGCGGCCCTCCAGGTGGAGGCGGCCGACGTTCACCCGGTCCTCGGCGAGCAGGGTGAGCACGGCGCTGTGACCGGCGGCGTAGGTGGCGACGTAGCCGTCCTCGCCGCGCACCAGCAGCTCCCTGAGCTCGCCCTTGCCGGTGGCGTCGGAGACCCGGACGGCGACGCCGAGCTCGGCCGCGGTGAGCGCGGCGAGCCCTTCCGGATCGACGCCCGGGCAGTCGTGGGCGACGACCAGGCCGTCGACACCGGCCGCGAGGGCGCCGGTGAGCTGGGGCATCCGGGTGCGTAACCGGCGCAGTTCGTCGAGGACGGCCTCTCTGTCGGAGCTGCCGGGTTCTGCCGCCATCAGCTGTCTCCTCTCGGCGGGGCGGTGCCGTTCAAAGGGCCTCCAGCGCATCCCTGAGCCTCTTCAGCAGCGCGATGTCGGGGTCGGTGACCGGGGGAAGCGGGGGCGGGAGGGGCGCGGTGTTCCTCGGGGCGAGGAGTCCGGCCGCCGCCAGCCGCCGTACGTCCACCAGCGTGTGGAAGGCCGGCCGGCCCAGCTCCCGGGCGATCTGCGGGGCCGTGCGGACGCCGTCCACCCGGTCCAGGACCGCCCGCTGCCGGGGAGTGACCGGCGGGGGTGCGACGGGGTCCGCCCGGATCAGCGGGGAGCCGTCCGCCGACGGGTCGGGCCAGATGCGGTGCAGCAGCTCGCGGCGGCGCAGGGTCTCGCGCTCCAGGGCGGTGACGGGGACCGCGCGCAGCGGTCCGGCGGCGGCCGTGGTGCCGTACCGGAACCGGCCCGGGGTGCTGCTGGGCGCCAGCGCGAAGTACCCGGCGTCGTACAGGGCGGCGAGCCGGCACACCTCCAGGGCGCCTCTCGGCAGCAGGCCGGCGGCGAGCAGGCGGTGGATGGCGGCGGGTATGTCGTCGGTCCAGGGCCAGGCGGCCGCGTCGAGCGTGCCGCGGGCCGTGAGGAGCACGTCGAGGCCGGGGGCAAGGGGGCTCTCGGCGTGCACCACGCGGCCCTCGGCCAGGTGCAGGGTGCCGTGCTCGCGGACCAGGACACCGGTGGCCCGCTCCTCGGCGAGGCGTATCAGCATCGGTGAGAGCGCCCCGGGTGCTCTCTCGTGCAGGGCCGCCCGGTCCCGGACCGGCAGCGGCGGCGGTGTTTCGACCACGGTCATCCCAGCACCAGCCGCTCGGCCATCTCGCCGAGCCGGATCCGGGCGAGGGCGAGATTGCCGTCCTCGCGGGTCAGCCACAGATGCAGGAACACGGTGGCGTCGAAGGACGTGACCACGAACCGCAGCAGGTGGTAGCTGTCCCGGTTGCTGACGATCAGGTCCTCCACCGGAGGGCTCACCTCGGTGTCGTCCTCCGTGCTGAACGCCCCGTGCTCGGCGGCCAGCCGGGCCAGCTCGGCGGCCTCCGCGGCGGTGGTCTCGTGGTCACCCCCGGGCGCCTCCCCGACCGTGCCCAGGGCCAGTCCGCTGGTCCAGTCGACCAGGGCGGCGCCCCGGGCCCCGGGCAACCGCATCGCTTCCAGTAAGCACTCGTCGATTCCGGGCACCGTGGCTCCCCTCCCGCCGCGTGGCTCTCCGGTTGAGTGACGCAGACACTACGCAACGTGTGCGGGAGGGAGGAGTCGTTTGGCATTTTCCAGTGGAACATGCATCCGGCAGGCTAGTGTTGGTCAACTGGGCTGCTTTTCGCACCAGTTGATCCCTGCTTTCCGAGGTGTCTCAACGGCTCCTGGTTGCATGCAGGGTGGTGAGCGCATCCGCGTGCGCCCCTCCGGATTCGGCCACGACCTCGGCGACCGTCTGCGGCTCCCGGACGACGGCGAACGCCACGCCCCCGCCGCCGTCCGGCGCGAAGCCGTAAACCCCGGGCCGGGCAAGGGAGTTGTAGGAGTAGTGGCTGCCGAAGTAGTACGCCCCGGTGTCCAGCGCCGCCGCGAGGTCCCCCTGCTCCAGCGGCGGCAGCGCGCGCCCCTCGGCGAGCAGGTCGCCCGCGAAACAGGCCGGCCCCGCCACGTCCTGCACCACCGGAGCCCCCTCCTTGGGCCGCCCCTTCGCGTCGTACGCGGCGATCCGCAGCGGCCACGCCCCCGGCACGTACACCGTCCGCGGCGCCACCTGCACCCCCGCGTGCGTCACCGCGATCCGCCGCCCGCCGGAGCTCTTCGTGTACTCCACCCGGGCCACCACCGTGCCGTGCCGGGCCAGCAGCGATCGCCCGAACTCCGTCACCAGCCCGTACCGCCCGTCGAACAGCCCCGGCACCGCCTCCGCCAGCAGCCGCGCGTACTGCGCGAACGTCGGCTCCGTCGCCTCCGACGCGAAGTTGACCGAGAGCCCGCCCCCGATGTCGAGGGTGTCGACCTGCCGCCGCCCGACCCGCGCGTTGATCTCCTCGGCCAGCGCGTACGTCTCGGCCACGCCCCGCGCCAGCATCGACAGCGAGATCCCCTGCGACCCGGTGTGTGCGTGCAGCCGCGTCAGCCACGGCCGCTCCGTGAACGCCTGGACGACCCACTCCCTGGCCCCCTCGTCCCGCAGTCCCACCCCGAACTTCGAGGTCGCGGTCGCGGTGGAGGTGGCCCCGATCGTCCCGGCCCCGATCTGCGGGTTCACCCGGATCCCGAGCGGCGCGGAGGCGGCGCCGCCCGCGTGCACGAGGGCGTCGAGGCGCATGAGCTCCTGCGGGTTGTCCGCGTTCACGGCGACGCCCAGCGCCAGCGCCTCGCGCAGCTCCGCCGCCGTCTTCGCGGGCGCGTCGAACACGATCCGCTCCGCCGGCGTCCCGGCCGCCCGCGCCAGCGCCAGCTCGCCCGCGCTGGCCACCTCGGAACCCAGACCGGCCTCGGCCAGCAGCCGCACCACCGGCACCAGTGGGTTCGCCTTCACCGCGAAGGCGTGCAGGATCACGGTGCCGGGCGCGGCGACCGCCTCGAACGCCCGGCGCAGCGCCGCGGCCGACGCGCGGATGCCCTGCACGTCCAGCAGGCCTACGATCGGCGCGTCCGGCCCCAGCAGTCCCTGCTCCACCGCCGCCCGTACGGCGTCGTCCCGCCGCCCGACCCGCTCGCCGTCGTCCCCGTCCCGGTCCCTGTGTCCGTCCCCGCACCCGTTCACGATGTTCCCCGACATGTCATCGTCCGCACCCTTGAGGCCCATAAGTCCAGCGAAACATCCGGAACGCGGCCGTGCTGGCCGACCGGACGTATTGACTAGTTCTATTCAGCGAGCCAGGATGTGAATAACCGCAGGAACACTTCGCTGGCCGTTGATCCCTGATCCGCTAGGAGGCAGACCATGTCAGGACCCCGCCCCGTACGAGCGCCGCGCGGTACGGAACTGAGCGCCCTGGGATGGCAGCAGGAAGCCGCCCTGCGGATGCTGCAGAACAACCTGGACCCCGAGGTCGCCGAGCACCCCGACAAGCTCGTCGTCTACGGCGGCACCGGCAAGGCCGCCCGCGACTGGCGCTCCTTCGACGCGATGGTCCGCACGCTGCGCACCCTCAAGCAGGACGAGACCATGCTGGTCCAGTCCGGCCGCCCGGTCGGCGTCATGCAGACCCACGAGTGGGCCCCGCGCGTCCTCATCGCCAACTCCAACCTCGTCGGCGACTGGGCCAACTGGGAGGAGTTCCGCCGCCTGGAGGCCCTCGGCCTCACCATGTACGGCCAGATGACCGCCGGCTCCTGGATCTACATCGGCACCCAGGGCATCCTCCAGGGCACCTACGAGACCTTCGCCGCCGTCGCCGCGAAGAAGTTCAACGGCACCCTCGCCGGGACCATCACCCTCACCGCCGGCCTCGGCGGCATGGGCGGCGCCCAGCCCCTCGCGGTCACCATGAACGACGGCGTCGCCATCTGCATCGACGTCGACCCGCGCGCCATCGAGCGCCGCATCGAGCACCGCTACCTCGACGTCAAGGCCGACTCCCTCGACCACGCGCTCCAGCTGGCGACCGAGGCCCGCGACGCCCGCCGCCCGCTGTCCATCGGCGTCCTCGGCAACGCGGCCGAACTGGTGCCGCAGCTGCTCGCGATGAACGCCCCCATCGACATCGTCACCGACCAGACCTCGGCCCACGACCCGCTGGCGTACCTGCCGGTCGGGGTGGCCTTCGAGGACATGGCCGACGCCGCCGCCAAGGACCCGGCCGGGTTCACGACCCGCGCCCGTGAGTCGATGGCCAAGCACGTCGAGGCCATGGTCGGCTTCATGGACGCCGGCGCCGAGGTCTTCGACTACGGCAACTCGATCCGCGGCGAGGCCCAGCTGGCCGGGTACGAGCGGGCGTTCGCCTTCCCCGGCTTCGTCCCCGCCTACATCCGCCCGCTCTTCTCCGAGGGCAAGGGCCCCTTCCGCTGGGCGGCCCTGTCCGGTGAGGCCTCCGACATCGCCAAGACCGACAAGGCGATCCTCGACCTCTTCCCGGAGAACGAGTCCCTGCACCGCTGGATCAAGCTGGCCGGTGAGCGGGTCCACTTCCAGGGCCTGCCCGCCCGCATCTGCTGGCTCGGCTACGGCGAGCGGGACAAGGCCGGCGAGCGGTTCAACGACATGGTCGCGAGCGGCGAGCTGGCCGCGCCGCTGGCGATCGGCCGCGACCACCTCGACTGCGGCTCGGTGGCCTCCCCCTACCGCGAGACGGAGGCCATGCTGGACGGCTCCGACGCGATCGCCGACTGGCCGCTGCTGAACGCGATGGTCAACGTGGCGTCGGGAGCGTCCTGGGTCTCCATCCACCACGGCGGCGGGGTCGGCATGGGCCGGTCCATCCACGCCGGGCAGGTGACCGTCGCCGACGGTACGAAGCTCGCCGGTGAGAAGATCCGCCGGGTGCTGACGAACGACCCCGGCATGGGCGTCATCCGGCACGTGGACGCCGGGTACGACATCGCCGAGTCGGTCGCCGACGAGCGGGGGGTTCGGGTGCCGATGCGCGAGGGCGAGTCGGCGTGACGAACGGGGACTCTTCGGTGGGGGCCGAACTCTCGTCGCCGGGTGCGGGTGCGGGTGCGGCTGTGCCCACCCGTCCCGCCCTGCGGAACGACTGCCCACAGCCTGGACGGGGTTCGGGGAGTAGCGCCGCCTCCTTCCACTCCATGTGGCGCGAGCTGCTCCCCGTCGGGCGGCATGCCGGCTCGCGCGGTTACCGGCGCTTCGCCTGGACCGGGGCCGACGCCGAGTGCCGGGACTGGTTCCGGGAGCAGGCCGAGGGGCGCGGGCTGACGTACGAGGTCGACGGGAACGGGAACCAGTGGGCCTGGCTCGGGGACCCGGCGGCCGGGAACGCCGTCGTCACCGGGTCGCATCTGGACTCCGTGCCGGACGGCGGCGCCTTCGACGGCCCCCTCGGCGTCGTGTCCTCCTTCGCCGCCCTCGACGAACTCCGGGGGAGGGGAGCCGAGTTCACCCGGCCCCTCGCCATCGTCAACTTCGGGGACGAGGAGGGCGCCCGGTTCGGGCTCGCCTGTGTCGGGTCCCGGCTGACCGCGGGGCACCTGACCGTCGAGCAGGCCCACCGGCTCACCGACGGCGACGGCGTCACGCTCCCGCAGGCCATGGAAGCCGCCGGCTACGACCCCGACGCCATCGGGCCCGACCCCGAGCGGCTCGCGCGCATCGGCGCCTTCGTCGAACTGCACGTCGAACAGGGCCGGGCGCTGGACCTGTCCGGTGACCGGGTGGGCGTCGCCAGCGCCATCTGGCCGCACGGGCGGTGGCGGTTCGACTTCCGGGGCGAGGCCAACCACGCCGGCACCACCCGGCTGGTGGACCGGCGCGACCCCATGCTGTCGTACGCCGAGACCGTGCTCGCCGCCCGCCGCGAGGCCGAACTCGCCGGTGCCGTCGCCACCTTCGGCAAGATCGCCGTCGAGCCGAACGGCGTCAACGCCATCCCCTCCCTGGTGCGCGGCTGGCTCGACTCCCGCGCCGCCGACCAGGCCACCCTCGACACCGTCGTCGGCGGCATCGAGAAGGCCGCCCGGGAGTACGCGGAGGCGCACGGCATCGACCTGGACGTGGTCCGCGAGTCCTTCACGCCGGTCGTGGAGTTCGACCACGCCCTGCGCGACGAACTGGGCCGGATCCTCGGCCGGGACACCGGTCTGACCGTGCCCGTCCTGGGCACCGGTGCCGGACACGACGCCGGGATCCTTTCGGGGAGCATCCCGACCGCCATGCTGTTCGTGCGCAACCCCACCGGCGTCTCGCACTCCCCGGCCGAGTTCGCGGCCGAGGACGACTGCGTGGCCGGGGTGAGCGCACTCGCCGACGTACTGGAAGGGCTGGCCTGCGCGTGACGACACGGACGACGTACTGGTTGGAGTACGCCTGGCTGGACACGCACGTCGAGCCGGGTGTCGCCGTGGAGGTCGCCGACGGCCGGATCACGGCGGTGCGGACCGAGGTGCCCGCGCCGCCGCCCGGGGCTGAGATCCTGCGCGGCCTCACCCTCCCCGGTCTCGCGAACGCCCACTCGCACGCCTTCCACCGCGCCCTGCGCGGCACCGTCCAGGTCGGCTCCGGGACCTTCTGGACCTGGCGCGAGCTGATGTACTCCTTCGCCGACCGGCTGACCCCGGAGACCTACCACGCGCTCGCCCGCGCGGTGTACGCCGAGATGGCGCTGGCGGGCGTCTCCTGCGTCGGCGAGTTCCACTACGTCCACCACGCCCCCGGCGGCACCCCGTACGCCGACCCCAACGCGATGGGCGAGGCGCTGATCGCGGCGGCCGCCGACGCCGGGATCCGGATCACCCTCCTCGACACCGCCTACCTCTCCTCCGGCATCCTGAGCGAGCACCGCGGCGAGCCGCCCAACGCCCACCAGCTCCGCTTCTCCGACGGCAGCGCGGAAGCCTGGGCCGAACGCTGTTCAGTTCTCAAGGAACGGGATCACGCACGGATCGGGGCGGCGATCCACTCCGTACGGGCGGTGCCCGCCGGGCAGCTGGCGACCGTGGCCGGCTGGGCCGAGGAGCGACGGGCCCCGCTGCACGTCCACCTGTCCGAGCAGACGGCGGAGAACGACGCCTGCCTGGCCGCCCACGGCCGCACCCCCACCCGGCTGCTCGCCGACCACGGCGTCCTCGGCCCGCGCACCACCGGCGTCCACAACACCCACCTCACGGACGAGGACATCGCCCTGCTCGGCGGCTCCGGCACCGGCACCTGCATGTGCCCGACCACCGAGCGGGACCTCGCCGACGGCATCGGACCGGCCGTGGCCCTGCAGCGCGCGGGCTCCCCGCTCTCCCTGGGCTCCGACAGCCACGCCGTCATCGACCTGCTCGAAGAGGCGCGCGCGATGGAGCTGAACGAGCGGCTGCGCACCCGCACCCGGGGCCACTGGACGGCCGCCGCCCTGCTGCGCGCCGCCTCCGCCGACGGACACGCCGCCCTCGGCTGGGACGACGCGGGCACCATCGAGACCGGCATGCTCGCCGACCTGACGACGATCGCGCTCGACTCCGTCAGAACCGCCGGGCCGGTACCGCGACTGGGCGCCGAGACGGCCGTATTCGCGGCGACCGCGGCCGACGTACGGCACACGGTCGTCGGAGGCCGGCACGTCGTACGGGACGGGGCGCACACCCTCGTACCCGATGCGCCGCAGGCCCTCGCGCGGGCCGTCGAAGCGCTCCGCACCTGACGACCAGCCCCCACCAGGACTCCGACGAGGCCATCATGAGCAGCAGCACCGTCATCACCAACATCGCCACGCTGGTCACCAACGACCCCTCCCTCGGTGACAACTCCCCTCTCGGTCTGATCCAGGACGCGGCCGTCGTCATCGACGGCGACCGTGTCGTGTGGACCGGTGAATCCAGCAAAGCACCCGCCACTGACAACCGGGTCGACGCGGGCGGCCGGGCGGTGCTGCCGGGCTTCGTGGACTCCCACTCCCACCTGGTCTTCGCGGGCGACCGCACCCAGGAGTTCAACGCCCGCATGTCCGGCCGGTCCTACACCGCGGGCGGCATCCGGACGACGGTGGCGGCGACCCGGGCCGCCTCGGACGAGGAACTGGAGCGGAACCTCACCCACTACCTCGACGAGGCGCTCCGCCAGGGCACCACCACCTTCGAGACGAAGTCCGGCTACGGCCTGACGGTCGCCGACGAGTCCCGCGCCCTGCGCATCGCCGCCGCCCACACCGACGAGGTCACCTACCTCGGCGCCCACATCGTCTCCCCGGACCACGCCGACGACCCGGCCGCCTACGTCGCCCTCGTCACCGGCGAGATGCTCGACGCCTGCGCCCCGTACGCCCGCTGGATCGACGTCTTCTGCGAGAAGGGCGCCTTCGACGGCGACCAGGCCCGGACCATCCTCACCGCGGGCAGGGCGAAGGGCCTGACCCCGCGCATCCACGCCAACCAGCTCTCCTACGGCCCCGGCGTCCAGCTCGCCGTGGAACTCGACGCGGCCAGCGCCGACCACTGCACCCACCTGACGGACGCCGACGTCGACGCGCTGGCGAGCGGCAGCACGGTCGCCACCCTCCTCCCCGGCGCCGAGTTCTCCACCCGCGCCGAATGGCCCGACGCCCGCCGCCTCCTCGACGCCGGCGTGACCGTCGCCCTCTCCACCGACTGCAACCCCGGCTCCTCCTTCACGTCCTCCGTCCCCTTCTGCATCGCCCTGGCCGTCCGCGACATGCGGATGACCCCCGACGAGGCGGTCTGGTCGGCCACGGCGGGCGGCGCGGCGGCCCTGCGCCGAACCGACATCGGCCGCCTGACCCCGGGCACCTACGCCGACCTCCTCCTCCTGGACGCCCCGAGCCACGTCCACCTGGCGTACCGGCCGGGGGTGCCGCTGGTCAGCGGGGTGTGGCGGCGGGGCGAGCGGGTCGTCGGCTGACTCAGCCCGCCCCCGCCCGCCAGCGCTGGCCCGTGCCGTCGTTCGCCGGGGAGAGGGAGAGTTCGTCGTCGCCGGCCGGGGTGAGGGCTGTTGCGAGGGCTATTTCCGGGCGGATCTCGCCGTCGGGGGTCACGGTGAAGCGGAGGTTGTCGCCGTTGTCGCCGTCCACCGAGTCGCAGCTCCAGATGCCGACGCCCTTGTCGACCGAACCCCGGCTGTCCAGGCAGAAGTCGGGATCCGCGGCGGACTGCAGGACGCCCCGGTCCGGGTCGACCCGCCAGCGCTGGGTGGCGGAGGCGGAGCAGGGGGCCGTGATCACGTCGGTGCCGTTGTCGAAGTCGCCGTCGCGGACGTCCAGGCAGCGGGCGGTGCCGAGGTTCACGACCTGGGCGTAGGAGGTTCCGGGGGGTCTGGGGGTGGGGGTGCGGGAGGGGGACGGGCTCGGAGACCGGGTGGGGGTATGTGACATAGCACTGGTCGTGGGTGTCGGCGTAGGCGTACGCGCAGGCGTGGGCGAGCCGCCGGACGGACTCGGCGGCACGGTCGCCGTCACGGTCACCTGGGGGCTCGACGGCAGCGGGGTCGCGGCCGCGGGGTCCGGGGCGTGCGTGTCCCGGTTGGCCAGGAGGACCAGCAGCAGCGGTACGAGGGCGACGCCCAGCGCCGTGGAGGTGAGGAGCAGGCGCCGGGACGGCTGCCGGCGCTGCCGGGCCGGGGCCGTCGCCGGGGCGGCGGGGAGCGCCGGCGGGGTGTCCTGGCGTGCGTACGCCGTTCCGGCCCACGGCAGCAGGCCCTCCGCCAGGGTCTCGCGCGGACTGTCCCGGAGCGCGGTGAGGTCCTCGAACGCGGCCGTGCAGTGCGGGCAGTGCGCCATGTGCGCGTGCAGGTCGGGGCTGTGCCGGGGGTTCTCCGGGCGGACCGACTCCTCGATCAGGCGGCGGAAGTCCGCGCAGCGCGGGTCGTCCGAGGCGGCCAGGCGGGTGCGCAGGCAGGCCTGGGCCAGGGACTGGAGGGCGGGCGGGATGCCGTACCGGACGTCCTCGGGGGTCAGGCCGAGGTACGTCGCGGTGCGTTCGGCGGGTTCCTGGTCCAGCACGCCGTACCAGATCAGGCCCTGGGTGCGGGACGGCAGGGACTGGAACGCCGGGAGCAGGCGCGGGGTCGGGCCGCCGGGGACGCCGGAGGAGTTGAGGACCAGCAGGAGGGTGGCGTCCAGGGCGGCGGAGCGTTCGTCGCCGGACCAGTCGGCGGCCAGCCGGGCGGTGAGCAGGAGCAGGTGGTGGCGGAGGGGGACGACCGGCTCGGCGCCGCGCGCGATGTCGCGGGCGGCGGTGGTGAAGGTCTGCGCGGTGAGCCGGCGGGCCGCCGCGTCGCCGGCCGAGCAGAGCCGGGCGTAGGCGAGGACCGCCGGGTGGTGGCGGCCGCGGAGTTCCTGGAGGGCGGGGTAGGCGGTCGCGGTGGGCGTGCGCAGGAGCTCGGTCAGGCGAGTGTCCGAGGGCGGGTCGCCCTGGATGTCCTGGACCATCGTGCACCCCTTCTCGCAGGCCGTCCTTCCTGACGTACCGGCCAGTTTGGGGTGTGACTCGCGGTAGCGGGGGAGCTTTGGCCAAAGACGCACGGGCCGGGGCGGGGACCGGAGCCGGAGCCGGGGCGGGGGCCGGGTGGGGGGAGAGTTCCCTCGCCCCGGCGGCGGGCGGTCCGGCCGGGGCTATTCCTCCAGCGTCAGTGCCCTGCGCAGCTGCACCAGGGTGCGGGACAACAGCCGGGAGACGTGCATCTGGGAGATCCCGAGTTCGTCGCCGATCTCCGACTGGGTCATGCCCGCGACGAAGCGGAGGGAGAGAATGGTGCGGTCCCTGGCCGGGAGCCCGGCGATGAGGGGCTTCAGGGACTCGATGTACTCGATGCCCTCCAGGCCGTGGTCCTCGTAGCCGATGCGGTCCGCCAGCGCGCCCTCGGACTCGTCCTCCTCGGGCTGCGCGTCCAGGGAGGAGGCGGTGTAGGCGTTGGACGCCGCCATGCCCTCGACGACCTCCTCGTCGGAGAGGCCGAGGCGTTCCGCGAGTTCCGTGACCGTGGGGGCGCGGTCCAGCTTCTGGGCCAGTTCGTCGCCCGCCTTGGCGAGGTCGAGGCGGAGCTCCTGGAGACGGCGCGGGACGCGTACCGACCACGACGTGTCGCGGAAGAAGCGCTTGATCTCGCCGATGATCGTCGGCATCGCGAAGGTGGGGAACTCGACGCCGCGGGAGAGTTCGAAGCGGTCGATCGCCTTGATCAGCCCGATGGTGCCGACCTGGACGATGTCCTCCATCGGTTCGCTGCGGGAGCGGAAGCGGGCGGCGGCGAACCTGACCAGCGCGAGGTTCAGCTCGACGAGGGTGTTGCGGACGTACGAGTACGCGTGCGTGCCTTCCTCCAGCGACTCCAGCCGCTCGAAGAGGGTCTTGGACAGGGCTCGCGCGTCGACCGCGCCGACCTCGTCGTACGGGGGGATCTCCGGGAGTCCGAGTCCGGCGAAGAATCCCTCGATGGCATCCAGTGGTTCCGGTGGGGGTGTCGACGTCGCGGTCGGGGTGTGCGAGGCGTCGAGCCGGGGTGACATGGTGTCCTCCGTCGTTCTCGGCAATGAGGCTGCCGGGGCCGTGCGTGCACTGCGGTGTGCGGCGCCTCCAAAGCCGGCCGTGTCGGTTGCGTGTCCCTACTAGCCCTACCCGCTCCGCCGAGCCGGTCGCAAGTCCGTTCTATTATCATTTGTCCTGTTCCGAGAGGTTGTTCGGGTGTCGGGTTGCGTGCAGAAGGCGTAATGTTCGAGGGCGTCGACACGGCGTTCGGCGGACATCGGTGGGCATCGTCGGACAACGGTCGGACGGTGGCGGAAGCGGTCACGACCTCGGGAGAGAGACGGCAATGGACCACGGGACGGTCGGCAGCGCACAGTCGGGCCGGCTGCTGGTGGAGGTGCGGGAAGAGGGCCCCAGCGCCGTCCTGGTTCCGGCGGGTGAGCTCGACCACCACACCGCCGACCTGTTGCGCGAACCGCTCGACGATCTCCTCGACAAGGGGTTCTCGCGCCTCGTCGTCGACTGCTCACGCCTTGAGTTCTGCGACTCCACCGGGCTGAACGTGCTGCTCGGTGCCCGGCTGCGGGCCGAGGCCGCCGGGGGTGGGGTGCACCTCGCCGGAATGCTGCCCGTCGTCGCCCGGGTCTTCGAGATCACCGGCGCCGAGGCGGTCTTCACCGTCCACGACTCCGTCGCTGCGGCACTGGCCGACGACGACGGCAGGGGCGGCGGGGCCGGCACCGCCGGCGCGACCGGCGGCGAGGGCTGAGCCCCGGCCGGCCCGGCGTCCGGAACCGGGGGGTGTTCCCGTGGATCGCTCGGGCAGGAGAGATTCTGGATCTGTCGCCGCCCGGCCCGGCCCTGACCGAGCCGATCACGCCGGCCGGCGACACGAACCGCAGCAACACGAAGTTTTCCAAGTGAACCGGTGAATCGGTGAGGTGAAGCGCTGATGAGCACCACTCGGCCTTACCCGCCGGGCGACCGCGGCCCGGAGCCCAGCGGTGCTTCGGGGATGTCAGGGGAGGCGGCGTCCGACGAGCTGCCGGCCTCGACGGGGGGTCGTCAGGTCCGCAGACTGCGCCTTCACGGCGAGAGCGGGGTCGTACCGCTCGCCCGCGATTTCGCCCGCGAGGCACTGCACGCGTGGGGGTGGCTGCCGGCCGCGACGGCCGACCGCAGGGCCGCCGCCGAGGACGTGCTGCTCGTCGTCTCCGAGCTGGTCACGAACGCGTGCCTGCATGCGGAGGGGCCGGACGAGCTGTTCCTGGCCTGCGACCGGAAGGTGATCCGGGTGGAGGTGTCCGACCGGGGGGCCGGGCAGCCGGCGCCGCGGACGCCGCACCGGGCGGGGCGGCCTGGGGGGCACGGGATGTTCATCGTGCAACGGCTGTGTCTGGACTGGGGAGTTGTGCGGACGCCGGGGGCGGCCGGGAAGACGGTGTGGGCAGAGCTGGGGGCGCCGGCGTAAGGGGGGTGCCGCCCGGTGCCGGTTCGCGGATGCGGGTTGTGAGTGGTTGCTCGGGCAGTTCCCCGCGCCCCTTACGGGGCGCTTTGGCATCCCCACACTTCCGCCACGCCCTTTCTCTTCCCTCCTCATGGGCCCCGGCGTACCTTGACGGCCGAATCTGATACCTCGTCAGTAACGAATGGGGTGGACCGACCGTGTCGTCGTACCCGAAACGTACCGCCGTGCTCGCGTCCGCCGCCGCCCTGGCCGGATCGGCGGTGCTGCTCGCCGCCCCCGCGGCGCACGCCACCGTCGTCAACGTCAACTACCACTGCAAGACGCCGATCGGGGACAAGAGCGCCGTCTCCCCGATCGACATCACGGGCGTCAAGAGCGGCAGCGGCTACAAGATCACGATGTCCTGGCAGAAGGGCGTCTCCTCCAGCCCCGTCGAACTCGGCAAGGGCGCGATGAACCCGAGCGCCACCATCAAGCTCGGCGGCGCCGACAGCGGCACCCTGAACGTCACCGGCTCCGCCAACCAGGCCGCGATCCCCGCCAACACCCCCATCAAGATCAACGACTTGAGCGGCACGTACACCCCGGAGAAGTCCGGCAAGGTGACGTTCACGGCGGGCACGCTCACCATCAAGGCGCTCGGTACGACGACCACCTGCACCCCCACCAACAGCCCCGGCCCGTCCCTGACCCTGGACGTGACCGCGGCGGGCGGCGGTTCGAGCAGTTCCGGCAGTTCCGGATCGTCGTCGTCCGGCAGCACCGGCACCGACTCCGGAGGCACCCTCCCGAAGACCGGTCCCGAGGACTCGTTCGTCGCCCTCGGCACCCTCGGCGGCACCGTGCTCCTCGCGGGCGCGGCCGGCACCCTCTGGCTGACCCGGCGGAACCAGACCGTACGCCGCTGACCTCCGGGTCCGACCGCTGGAGCCGCCCATGCCGTCCGCCCAGTCCGCCGCCCGGCCAGCCGCCCGGTCCGCCGCCGGTGTCCTCGGCCTCGCCGCGCTGACCCTGCTCGCCACCGCCCCGCGCGCGTCGGCCGCCGAGGGCTGGTCCCTCGCGCCCGCGGGCGACGGCCGCCCCTCCTTCTACGCCGAGGGCGCCCCCGGGACGGTCCTCCAGGACACCGTGTCGGTGACCAACTCCGGCAGCCACCCCGTCACGGTACGGCTGACCGGCACCGGCACCGGCACCGGCACCGGCACCGGCGTCCCCGTCACCTTCGCCGAGCCGACCGTCCGGGTCCCCGCACGCACCCGCGCCGACGTCCCCTTCACCATGACCGTCCCGGCGGGCGCGGCCCCCGGCGACCGCTCCGGCACGCTCCTCGCGAAGGACGCCGACGGCCGCACCGCCACCGCCCGCATCCGCCTGCACGTCGGCGGCCCCGCGCTCTCCGCGCTGACCGTCGAACACGTCGCCGTCCACGGTGACCGCATCACGTACGACCTGGTCAACCGGGGTACGACCGTGCTCGTGCCGAAGCTGGCGGTGCGCGCCCGAGGCCTCTTCGGCCGGGTCCTCCTGGACCGGGCCGCGCGCACCCTCCCGGTCCGCCTCGCCCCGGGCACCCGCACCGGACTCAGCGAGCCCTGGCCCGGCCGCCCCGCCCTGGACGCGGTCGACATCCGCCTGACGGCGACGGCGGCGGACGGCGCGCACGACACGGCCGGCACCGAGGCGCGGTTCGTGCCGTGGGGCGCGGTCGCGGGGACCGCGGGCGCGCTCACGGCCGGGGCCGCCGTGACGGTCGTACGGCTGCGCAGACGGCGCGCCGGCCGGCCGGCCGAACCCCCGCCCACGGATACGTACACGGACAGGGACAGGGACACGGACAGGGACACGGACGTCGAGTTGACGGGAGCAGTGAGGTGAGGGTGCGTGCGGTCCCGGGACCGGTCCCCGTGCTGGCGGCGCTGGCGGCGCTGGCGGCGGTGTTCTCGCTGCTCCTCGCGCCCCTGGCGACGGCCGCCGGCGGGCCGGCCGTCAAGGTCTCCGAGTCCCAGGCCGGCACCGGCGGTTCGGTCACCGTCAGCGGCACCGGCTGGCGGCCGCACACCCTGCTGATGATGCTGGTCTGCGGCCAGTCCAGTCCGTCCCGGGGCGTGATCGGCGGCACCAACTCCTGCGCCAACGCCGACGGACGGGCCGTCACCACCGACGCGGACGGCGCCTTCAGCAAGCAGCTCCCGGTCGCCGAACCGCCGGTCCCCTGCCCCTGCGTGGTGCACGTGGCCACCGTGACCGGTGCCGGCGCCGACGCGGACGCCGCCTTCCAGGTCGCCGGCCACCCGGTCAAGGCGCTGCCCGCCGAGTCCACCGGCGGCCGTCTGTCGATGCTCACCGACACCCGCCTCGACGGCTCTTCGGGCCTGCTGACCTGGTTCGGGGCACCCCCGTCCCGCACCCTCGTCTTCACCATCGGCAACGCGGGCACCTCCACCCTGAAGGACCCCGTCTTCCAGGTCGGCACCGCGCACGGCGTGTTCGCCCCCCAGTGGGACGAGCAGCAGTGGCACGGCACCCTCGCGCCCGGCAAGAAGGCGCAGGTCAAACTGCCCGTCGAACTCTCCGCCGGGGCACACGGCGACTACGCCGTCTCCCTCAGGTACGACGGCAAGATCCTCGCCGAGCAGCCCTGGGGCGTCGGCCGCCCGTGGGGCGTGACCCTCTTCTGGCTCCTGCTCTGCGTGGTCGTACCGGCGGCGGTCTTCCGCATCGGCATGGCGGTGGTGGACCGGGTCCGGCCGCCCCGCGCCGGCGGCATCCGGCACCGGGGAGTGCCCCGTCCGGTCCTCCGCGTGCCGCGCCTGCGCGCCCCGGAGCCCGCGCCCCCGGCGACGACCACCACCTCGACCCTGCCGTGGTTCACCCCGGACTCCGCTCCGGGCGCGACGGCCGGCCGGCTCTCCGCACCGCACGACGACAGCTCCGCGAGTCCCACGACTCCGACGACGAAAGGACCGACGTGATCATGCGAAGGAGAGTGACACCGGTACCGGCCAGAGCGGGCGCGGCGGCGGCCGCCCTGGTCCTCGCCGGGGCGGGCGCCCTGCTCGGCACGGCTGCGGGGACCGCCCAGGCGGCCGAGGTGTCGTACGCCACCCACTGCGTACCGCCCGCCGGGGTCGCGGACCCGATCGACGGGACCACCAAGGTCGAGATCACCGCGCCCGCCGCGGCGAAGGTCGGCGACACCGTCGACATCACCTGGAAGTTCGTGCAGGCCGCGTCCAAGAACCCGGACATCGTCGTCATCGGCAAGGACCAGGTCCAGCCGTCCGGCACGCTCAAGGCGGCCGGGGCCCAGACCGCCGACATCGCCATGCAGGGGCCGCGCGAGAACCCGGAGATCCCCAAGGGCGGCGACATGGTGCTGTCCGACATGACCGGCACGCTGAAACTGACCTCGCCCGGCGAGGTGACGCTCACGCCGGACGCGTACACGGTCAACGCGTACACGACGGACACCGTGTGCACCCCGACGGAGACGGTGCCGAAGGCGGCGACCATCGAGGTGACGGCCGGGAACGGTTCGTCGAGCGGCTCGGCCTCGCCCTCGGACACCGGCTCGGCGTCCCCGTCGGGCTCGGCGAGCCCCTCCGACTCGGCGTCGGCCTCCGCGTCCGCTTCCGACGGCACGGGCAGCGACCAGACCGACTTCACCGGCAAGGAGGTCAAGATCCCCTACGCCTGCAAGACGCCCCTCGGCGACAAGAGCGCGACCTCGCCGGTGCAGATCAACGCCAAGAAGAACGGCGGCAGTTTCGACCTCACCGTGAAGTTCAACGGGTCGGTGATGGACAGCCCCGCCCCCATCCCGGCGGACTCGGTGAAGCCGTCGATGGAGGTTGTCCTGGGCGGCGCCGACAAGGGCACGGTCCATGTGGAGGGCCCGACCAACTCCGCGGCCATCAAGACCGGCGACCCGATCACGATCCCCGACCTGACGGGCACCTACAAGCCGGGGGCGAGCGGCGAGTCGACCCTGTCGCCGGGCGTCCTGACGGTCACGGCACTCGGTACGACGACGACGTGCACGCCGACGAAGACCGCGGTCTCGCTGACCCTGGACACGACGGAACAGGCGAGCGGGGCATCGGGTTCGACGAGCGGTTCGAGCAGCAGCGGCGGCCTCGCGGAGACCGGCGACAGCAGCAACGGCGCACTGAAGGCGCTGGGCCTGGTGGCGGGCACCGCGATCCTGCTGGGCGGCGCGGTCTTCACGTTCATGCCTCGGAAGAGGACGCGCTGATTCCCTAGGGGCGCTGGGGGAGAAACTGCGCGACCAGCCACATACAGCGGACAGCCGAAAACGCAAGAGGGCCACCGGAATCCAGAATCCCGGTGGCCCTCTGTCGAAGACGCTAGTGAACGTCGCCCATGAGCTCGCGTACCTTCTTCCGGTACATCCACACAGCCGCACCGGCAAGCACCGCGAGCGCCGCCTGGAACGCCACGATCCCCGTCTTGTTCAGGTCGACACCCGCGATGGACAGCAGACCGGTCGTCGCGTCACCCGCGGTGACCGCCAGGAACCACACACCCATCATCTGGGACGCGTACTTCGCCGGCGCCATCTTGGTCGTCACGGACAGACCCACCGGGGACAGCATCAGCTCGCCCACGGTCTGCACGAAGTAGATCCCGACCAGCCACATCGCCGCGGCCTTGTGACCGCCGTCGGCGATCGACAGCGGCGCGAGGAACAGGAAGAACGACGCACCGATCAGCACCAGGCCACCGGCGAACTTCACGGCCGTGCTCGGCTCCTTGCCGCGCCGCGCCATCGCCAGCCACGCCCAGGCGAACACCGGCGCGAACGCCATGATCATGACCGGGTTGACGGACTGGTACCAGGAGACCGGGAAGTTCCAGCCGAAGATCGTGTTCTTCGCGGACGCGTCGGCGAACAGGGAGACGGTCGAACCGCCCTGGTCGTAGATCATCCAGAAGACGGCGGCGGCCACGAAGAACCAGATGTACGCGCTCATCTTGGACTGCTCGGCGCGGTCCAGGTCCTTGTCGCGCTTGATGCGGGCGATGACGAAGACCGGGATCACCAGACCGGCGATCGTGATCGGGACCAGCAGCCAGTTCAGCGTGTAGACGCCGGAGACACCCACGACGACGTAGAAGACCGCGGCGACGGCGGCCCAGAAGCCGGCCTTCGTCAGCGTCGCCTTCTTCTCCGCGGCGGACAGCGGCGTCGGGACGATGTCCGAGCGCGAGTTCAGGTGGCGGGTGCCGAGCAGGAACTGGGCGAGACCCAGGGCCATGCCGACCGCGGCGAGGGCGAAGCCCAGGTGCCAGTTGTAGTTCTCGCCGACCGTGCCGATGACCAGCGGCGCGGCGAACGCGCCCACGTTGATGCCGATGTAGAAGAGCGTGAAGCCACCGTCACGGCGCGGGTCGTCCGGGCCCTCGTACAGGTGGCCGACCATCGTGGAGATGTTGGCCTTCAGCAGACCGGAACCTATGGCGACCAGGCCGAGACCCGCGAAGAAGGTGCCGGCGCTGGGCAGCGCCAGCGTCAGGTGGCCGAGCATGATGATCGTGCCCGCGACGGCGACCGTCTTGCGGGGGCCGAGCACACGGTCGGCGAACCAGCCGCCCGGCAGGGCGAGCAGGTACACGAGCGACAGGTACACGGAGTAGATCGCCGTCGCCGTGGCCGCGGTCATGTGCAGGCCGCCGGGAGCGACCAGGTACAGCGGGAGCAGGGCCTTCATGCCGTAGTAGGAGAACCGCTCCCACATCTCGGTCATGAAGAGAGTGGCCAGTCCGCGGGGGTGGCCGAAGAAGGTCTTCTCGGAACCGGGGGTGCCCGGTCGGACCGAGTCCTTCGTCAGGCTGGACGCCATGGGTCGTTCCTTGCTGGTCGGAGCGCGCGGTGGGGCTGTGCGCGCCCGTGGGGGGAGCGGCCGGCACCGGCGGGTCGGACCGTCCACCCCACGCCCAGGGGGAGTCCGCTCCGGATCACGGAGCGGCGGACGGCGACCACCGGGATCCACGCCCCGTGACGCTGTGTCGCGTCCGGAGCCCGGCCAGAGGTCATTCCTTTCAAGGCTGGCCAGGCCAGCCCGCACACAAAAGAGACCTTCAGTGCGACATTCCCACCAAAGGTCACCGGGTGTACTACAGGCGTTCACGTCACTGTACGTCAGGACACTGCCGGATATGGAAGGACTTGAGACAGGGATCACAGGTGTCGGTGGAACCTCGCACCCGGTTTCGAAGGTCCCTCCTACGATCGCACCTCTCGCCCATAGGTTCGTACCACTGTGCCCCAAGGTAAGAATCCCTGGTGCCGATCACACTCCAGTACTGCGCGTAATCGGACTACCATCACCCCATGACCCGTGTACTGCTCGCCGAGGACGACGCGTCCATCTCGGAGCCGCTGGCCCGCGCACTGCGCCGGGAAGGTTACGAGGTCGAGGTGCGCGAGGACGGACCCACCGCGCTCGACGCCGGAATGCAGGGCGGCATCGACCTGGTCGTGCTGGACCTCGGGCTGCCCGGCATGGACGGCCTGGAGGTGGCGCGCCGGCTGCGTGCCGAGGGCCACGCCGTGCCGATCCTCATCCTGACCGCGCGGGCCGACGAGGTGGACACCGTCGTCGGCCTCGACGCGGGCGCCGACGACTACGTCACCAAGCCGTTCCGCCTCGCCGAACTGCTCGCCCGGGTGCGGGCGCTGCTGCGGCGCGGCGCCGCGGAGCCGGCGCAGCCGCCGGCCACGCACGGTGTGCGGATCGACGTCGAGTCGCACCGGGCGTGGATGGGCGACGAGGAACTCCAGCTCACCGCGAAGGAGTTCGACCTGCTGCGGGTGCTGGTGCGGGACGCGGGGCGGGTCGTCACGCGGGACCAGCTGATGCGGGAGGTCTGGGACACGACCTGGTGGTCGTCGACCAAGACGCTCGACATGCACATCTCGTGGCTGCGCAAGAAGCTCGGCGACGACGCGGCGAACCCCCGGTACATCGCTACCGTGCGTGGTGTCGGGTTCCGGTTCGAGAAGAGCTAGATCGGCTACGCGCGTTGCGCCGTGGGTGGCTGGTGTGGTGTGCGCGACGGGCCGTCGCAGTGGGCTGGTCGCGCCCCGCGGCGGCAGCCGCATATCGATAGCGTCCCGCGCTCCTTTCGGGGCGCTGATGTGGCCGTTTCCCGGAGAGTGTCGTGCGTCGTCGTCTGATTCAGTCCACCCTCGCCGTCGTGCTCGTCGTCATCGCCGTGTTCGGGGTCTCCCTGGTGATCGTCGAGAGCCGGACCATCAGCAACAGCGCCCAGGAACGCGTCGACTCCGAGGCGCTCCGCCTCGCGAGCATCGTCGACAGCCGGATCCTCGGGGACGAGGACGTCACCGCCGCGATACTGCGGAGCCAGGTCGGCAAGGACCAGTACGCCGTCATCCGGATCCCCGGCAAGGCGCCGATCGAGCTCGGGGTCAGGCCCGAGGGCGATGTCATCCACTACACGGCCGACGGTGAGGAAGGCGAGACGGTCACCGTCCAGGAGCCGCGGTCGACGGTGACCCGGGAGGTCGGCCGTACGCTGCTGATCATCGGGGCCGTCGCGCTGCTCGCCGTGATCGCCGCCGTGCTGCTCGCCATCCGGCAGGCCAACCGGCTCGCCTCCCCGCTCACCGACCTCGCGGAGACCGCCGAGCGGCTGGGGTCCGGTGACCCGCGGCCCCGGCACAAGCGGTACGGCGTACCCGAGCTGGACCGGGTCGCCGATGTGCTGGACTCCTCCGCCGAGCGGATCGGGCGGATGCTCACCGCCGAGCGGCGCCTCGCCGCCGACGCCTCCCACCAGCTGCGCACGCCCCTGACCGCGCTGTCCATGCGGCTGGAGGAGATCACCCTCACCGACGACCCGGACATCGTGAAGGAGGAGGCGAACGTGGCGCTCACGCAGGTGGAGCGGCTCACGGACGTCGTGGAGCGGCTGCTGACGAACTCCCGGGACCCGCGTACCGGCTCCGCCGTCTCCTTCGACCTGGACGAGGTCATCCAGCAGCAGCTCGCCGAGTGGCGGCCCGCCTACCGCAGCTCGGGCCGGGCGATCGTCAGCTCCGGCAAGCGGCACCTGCGCGCGGTCGGCACGCCGGGCGCGGTGGCGCAGGTGCTGGCCGCGCTGATCGAGAACTCGCTGATGCACGGGGGCGGCACCGTCGCCCTGCGCACCCGGGTCACCGGCAACCAGGCGGTGGTCGAGGTGACCGACGAGGGCGCCGGCGTCCCCGCCGACCTGGGCAACCGCATCTTCGAGCGGACCATCAGCGGCCGCAACTCCACCGGGATCGGGCTGGCCGTCGCACGTGACCTCGCGGAGGCCGACGGAGGCCGGCTGGAGCTGCTGCAGGCCCAGCCGCCGGTGTTCGGCCTGTTCCTGTCCCGCACCCCGCCGCCGCACAAGCCGGACGACGACCTGCCGATGGTCCGCTAGGACCTGCCGGGAGGCCTGCCCGGGGGCTTGCCAGGGGCCTGCCGGGGGATGTCCTACCGCCTACCGAACCCGCTGCGCGGGCTTCTCGGTGTCGGCCGCCCGCTCCAGGATGGCCTCCGCGTCGGCGACCGCCTCACGCGCCGGCAGCGCCTTGAACACCCACGTGCGGTACGACCAGAAGCGGAACAGCGTCGCCACGCCGATGCCGACGAACTTGAAGACGTTGCTCTGCAGCGGGCTGTCCCAGCCGAAGCCGTAGGTGGCCAGGTACAGCAGCCCGTTCTCGATGACCAGGCCGACCGCGCTGAACAGCAGGAACAGGGTGAGTTCCTTGGTGCGGCCGCTCTTCTCGCGGTCCCGGTACGTCCAGTAGCGGAAGCCGAGGTAGTTGAAGACGATCGCGACGACCGTCGCTATGACGCTCGCCCGCACCACCGGCAGGTCGGTGACGTGCCGGACCAGGTTGAAGACGCCGAGATTGACGAGAATGCCGGCCCCGCCGACCGCGCCGAATTTGGCGACCTCGCGTACGAGCCGTTGCAGCCCCGAGGAACCACGTTCCATGGTTGTGCGGGCTCCTGTCCGTAGGTATTGCGACCCAGCCACTCTAACGACCCAGTATCTCCGATGGCTGTGGATGGCGACACAGGTCGGGAAAGGCTTGGGAAGAGCTGCGGAAACGCGCGGGAAAAGCGGGGCAAGAGGCGTCGAAGCGTCGGGTAAGAGCCCAGGTCGCGGGCGCGGAAACCGGCCACCCCGGCGCGGCCGATACCCTAGGGGCGTGACGTTCCCGGTAGTCGGCATGGTCGGCGGGGGTCAGCTCGCGCGTATGACGCACGAGGCAGGCATCCCGCTGGGCATCAGGTTCAAGCTCCTCAGTGACACCCCCCAGGATTCCGCGGCCCAGGTGGTGAGCGATGTCGTCATCGGCGACTACCGCGACCTGGAGACGCTGCGCGCGTTCGCGCGCGGCTGCGACGTGATCACCTTCGACCACGAGCACGTGCCGACCGAGCACCTGCGGGCCCTGGAGGCGGACGGCGTCCCCGTGCGCCCCGGTCCGGACGCGCTGGTGCACGCCCAGGACAAGGGCGTGATGCGGGCGAAGCTCGACGCGATCGGCGTGCCGTGTCCGCGGCACCGGATCGTGACCGACCAGGAGGACGTGGTCCGGTTCGCGGCCGAGGGCGACGGCTTCCCCGTCGTCCTGAAGACCGTGCGCGGCGGCTACGACGGCAAGGGCGTGTGGGTCGTCGAGACGGCCGAGGAGGCCGCCGACCCCTTCCGGGCCGGCGTGCCCGTCCTCGCCGAGGAGAAGGTCGACTACGTCCGCGAGCTCGCCGCCAACGTCGTACGCTCCCCGCACGGCCAGGCGGTCGCCTACCCGGTGGTCGAGTCCCAGCAGGTGAACGGCGTCTGCGACACGGTCATCGCGCCCGCCCCCGACCTCGACGAGTCCCTCGCGCTGCAGGCCGAGGAGATGGCCCTGCGGATCGCCAAGGAGCTGGGCGTGGTCGGCCACCTGGCCGTCGAGCTGTTCCAGACCCGCGACGGCCGCATCCTCGTCAACGAACTGGCGATGCGCCCGCACAACTCCGGCCACTGGAGCCAGGACGGCGCGATCACCAGCCAGTTCGCCAACCACGTCCGCGCCGTCCTAGACCTGCCCCTGGGCGACCCGCGGCCGCGCGCCAAGTGGACGGTCATGGTCAACGTCCTGGGCGGCGACTACCCGGACATGTACTCCGCGTACCTGCACTGCATGGCCCGCGACCCCAAACTGAAGATCCACATGTACGGCAAGGACGTGAAGCCCGGCCGCAAGGTCGGTCACGTCAACACCTACGGCGACGACCTGGACGACGTTCTCGACCGCGCACGTCACGCTGCCGGCTACCTGAGAGGCACGATCACAGAATGAGCCCCGTTGTTGGCATCGTCATGGGTTCGGACTCCGACTGGCCCGTCATGGAGGCCGCGGCCCAGGCCCTCGACGAGTTCGAGATCGCGTACGAGGTGGACGTCGTCTCCGCGCACCGCATGCCGCGCGAGATGGTGACGTACGGCGAGCAGGCCGCCGAGCGCGGCCTCAAGGTGATCATCGCGGGCGCGGGCGGTGCCGCCCACCTGCCCGGCATGCTCGCCTCCGTCACCCCCCTCCCGGTCATCGGCGTACCCGTCCCGCTGAAGTACCTCGACGGCATGGACAGCCTCCTGTCCATCGTGCAGATGCCGGCCGGTGTCCCGGTCGCCGCGGTCTCCGTCGCCGGTGCCCGCAACGCGGGCCTGCTGGCCGCCCGGATCCTCGCCGCGCACGACGAGGACCTGCTGCAGAAGATGCGCGACTTCCAGCAGGACCTCAACGACCAGGCCACCGAGAAGGGCAAGCGGCTGCGGGCCAAGGTCGACGGTGGGTCGAACGGCTTCGGCTTCGGCAAGTAGGACTCCGGGAAGCAATACGCAATGACCTCTCTCGACGAAGCCCGGTCCCTGCTGCGCGAGTTCCCGGTCGTCGACGGCCACAACGACCTGCCGTACGCACTGCGCGAGCAGGTCCGCTACGACCTCGACGCCCGTGACATCGCCACCCACCAGAACACGCATCTGCACACCGACATCCCGCGTCTGCGCGAGGGCGGGGTGGGTGCGCAGTACTGGTCGGTGTACGTCCGCTCGGACCTGCCGGGCGCGGTCCCGGCGACCCTCGAACAGATCGACTGCGTACGGCAGCTGATCGCCCGTTACCCGGCCGACCTGCGGGCCGCGCTGACCGCCGCGGACATGGAGGCGGCGCGCGCGGAAGGCCGTATCGCCTCGCTCATGGGGGCGGAGGGCGGCCACTCCATCGACAACTCGCTGGGCACCCTGCGCGGCCTGTACGAGCTGGGCGTGCGCTACATGACGCTCACCCACAACGACAACAACGACTGGGCGGACTCGGCGACCGACGAGCCGAACGTCGGCGGCCTGTCGGCCTTCGGCCGCGAGGTCGTGCGGGAGATGAACCGCCTCGGCATGCTGGTCGACCTCTCCCACGTGGCGGCCACGACCATGCGCGCCGCCCTCGACACCAGCACCGCCCCGGTGATCTTCTCCCACTCCTCCTCCCGGGCCGTCTGCGACCACCCCCGCAACATCCCGGACGACGTCCTCGAACGCCTCCCCGGCAACGGCGGCATGGCGATGGTGACGTTCGTGCCGAAGTTCGTGCTCCAGGCGGCGGTCGACTGGACGGCGGCGGCCGACGACAACATGCGCGCCCACGGCTTCCACCACCTCGACACCACCGAGGACGCGATGAAGATCCACCGGGCCTTCGAGGAGAGCCACCCCCGCCCGGTCGCCACCACCGCCACGGTCGCCGACCACCTCGACCACATGCGCGAGGCCGCCGGCATCGACCACCTCGGCATCGGCGGCGACTACGACGGCACCGCCTTCACCCCCGACGGCCTCGACGACGTCTCCGGCTACCCCAACCTCGTCGCCGAGCTGCTGGACCGCGGCTGGTCCCGGTCCGACCTGGCCAAGCTGACCTGGCAGAACGCGGTCCGGGTGCTGGGGGCCGCGGAGGACGTGGCCCGCGGCCTCCAGGAGACGCGGGGACCGTCCCACGCGACCATCGCCGAGCTCGACGGCTGAACGGCAGCGGGCGGCCCCCGAGCGCCGCGCGGAGTACGTGGGCGTTCGGGCCGTACCCCCGAACGCCCCATCCACCAGGAACCCTCCCGGGCGGCCGTGCGACGGTGGGCTACAGCCCCTTCACGACGTAGGTCACGCGACGTACGGAGCCCTTCATGGCCGACCTCCAGCACGACATCCACACCACGACCGAGGTCGGCAGGGAGGACTTCCTCCCGGACGACCCGTTCCCGATGGAGTCCGGCACCGCGTTCCTGGAGCGGGCCCACGCGCTGCTGGAGGCGCATCCGGTCGCGGACGGCTACTGCGGGCTGCCCCGGGCGCTCGGGGCGCTGCCCTGGTACGACCTGGAGCTGGGCGAGACGGCGGTGGACACGGACGTGCCCCGGCTGCGCGAGGGGCACGTGGGCGCGCTGTTCTGGTCGCTGGACCTGCCGGCGCGGGAGTGGGGCGTGCGGGCCGTGGGGGCCACCCTGGAGCAGCTGGACCTGGTGCGCCGGGTGGTCGAGATGCACCCGGAGGGGCTCCGCCTGGTGCGCACCGCCGGGCAGGTCATCGACGCCCGCAACTGCGGCCGGGTCGCCGTCGTCCTCGGCCCGGCCTCCGCCGCCGCCATCGACGACTCCCTCGGCATCCTGCGGGTCCTGCAGTCCCTGGGGCTGCGCGTGCTGTCCCTGGCCGGCGCCGTCTGGGCCGGGGCGGAGGGGCTGACCCGGTTCGGCGAGGAGGTGGTCCGGGAGATGAACCGGCTCGGGGTGCTCGCCGACCTGTCCGGCGCCCCGGAGGCCGCCCTCGCCCGGACGCTGGCGCTCTCCAAGACCCCGGTCCTGTGCACCCGCTCCGCCGCCGCGGCCGTACGCCCGCACCCCGCGAACCTCTCCGACGAGCTGCTCGGGCAGCTGGGGGAGCACAAGGGCGTGTGCATGGTGCCGCTGGCCGCGGAACAGACCGGGCCGACCGTCCCGGACGTCGCCGACCACCTCGACCACGTCCGGATGGTCGCGGGCCCCGAGTGCGTCGCGCTGTCCGGCACCTACGACTCCGGCGCCGCCCATCCCCGCGACCTCGACGACACCTCCGGCTACCCCCACCTGATCGCCGAGCTGCTCCGACGCGGCTGGTCGGAGACCGAGCTGTCCCTGCTGACCTGGGGAAACGTGCAGCGGGCCCTGCGCAGCGCCGACTTCACCGCCCGTGCGACCCAGCGCCGCAGGGAACCGACCCCGCCCCGCCCGGCCGACACCGAGGCCTGATCAGTCGATCCGGCACAGGCAGAACGGGTGGCCGGCCGGATCGGCGAACACCCGGAAGTCCTCCGTGACCTGGTCCTTCTCCCGCCGCAGCAGCCGGGCCCCGAGGGCCAGCACCTTCTGCTCGGCCGCGTCGACGTCCGCCCAGGCCGGCCCGGCGTCGAAGTCGAGATGGAACTGCTGGGAGCCGTGGTCGGCGCGCGGCCACTCGGGCGGGGTGTACCCCTCCGCGAGCTGGAAGCCCAGCCGCAGCCCGTCCGGCAGGCGCAGCACGACCCAGTCGTCCTCCTCGGCCACCAGGGTGCCGCCGGCGACGGCCGCGTAGAAGGCGGCCAGCGCGTGCGGGTCGGGACAGTCGATCACCACGTTGCGCAGACGCGCGACGGACGCCATGGATCCTCCTCGGTCAGCAGGCGCAGAGACAGAACGGGTGCCCCGCCGGGTCGGCGTACACCCGGAAGGTGCGCTCCCGGTCCGCCGTGTCCAGCGGCTTCGCGCCCAGCTCCAGCACCCCCTTCTCGGCCGCGTCCAGGTCGTCCACCACCAGGTCCAGGTGGAACTGCTGCGAACCGTCGGGCGAGGGCCACCGCGGCGCCACGAATCCGGGGGCCCTCTGGAACGCCAGCGTCTGCCCGCCGGGCACCGCCAGGTCCACCCAGTCCTCGTCCCCCTCGGCACCGCCGCCCAGCACGCCGGCGTAGAAGGCGGCCAGCGCGGACGGGTCGGGGCAGTCCAGCACGACGACACCGAGCTTGGCGAGAGCCATGACTTCCTCCTCGAAGTGGGGAGTTGCCTCCAGGACTTCCTAACCAGACGGGAGGCTCTTCAGTCGTCGCCGGGTCCACCGGTGATTCGGCGGGCCCGATCCGAACGGGGCCGGCCGCGCTGACCGGGGCGGCGTGTTGGCTTCGGTGGCCCGCTCTCCGCGTGGTTGTATCGCGGCGGCGATTCAGCCCTTATCTGCCGTTTCACCCCCTGGTCCCCTGAATAACGGCCGTTCGGACGGGTTGGAAATTCAATGACAGACGGCAACGAAGATGAGCGTGCGGGCGGACCGCGCCGAGCCCTGAACAGGCGGCTTCTTCTCCAGGGGACGGCGGGCACCTTCGGTGCCGCGCTGGCATCCGTCGGCATCTACAAGATGATCGATGCGATCGCGGAACCGCCGGACCGCCCGACCGCCTCCGACGGCCCGCCCGTCCAGGAGCAGTACCTCCTGCAGAACGAGCAGGTCGTCATGGTCGACGACTCGGCCGTGCAGAGCAGCAAGGGCACGATCGCGGTCCGGGTACCGGCCCTGCACGACCACGTCGTCACCGCGAGGCTGAATGTCGCGTCGAACGCCAAGGCGCTGCAGGAGGCGCAGCACCAGCTGGAGTCCGCGCTCCTGGGTCTGGAACGCGAGTTCCCGCCCACTCCCACGGGAGTGGGCATCACGGTGGCCTGGGGACTTCCCTATTTCCACCAGTACATCCCGACCCTGGGCAAGGGGTCGGAATTCTTCAAGGCGGGGACACGCTATCCGGCCTATCTGCCGGTCGACCTGATGACGTCCAAGACGGAGGGCCGTACCGTCCGTGCGCTGCAGGAGGCCAGGACGTTCCCCAGCGACCAGCCTCCGCCCGGATTCGGGCCGGTCCGCCTGGAACAGAACGACGTGGCGGTGCTGCTCCGCAGTGACACGCTCGCCAACATCAAGGCGGCCTCCGACGCGGTCTTCGGCTCCAGAAGCAACCAGGCGGGCAGCCTTTTCAAGGTGACGAGTATCCGCCAGGGCTTCTCCGGGGGCGGTTTCTACGGGCGGCAGGGCCTGCCGAGCAAGCTGGCGCTGGCGGCGAACATCCCGGGTGCCGAGTCGATTCCCCGGCAGGCCCAAGGTTTCCTGGGCTTCGCCACCACCCTGGTGTCGAACATGGGGCCCGACAACATCGCGAATCTCGAAACCCTGCCCGGTTTCACCGACCAGTGGCCCGACGGCTACTTCAAACAGGGCACCACCATGCATCTCTCGCACCTTTTCCAGAACCTGGAGACCTGGTACGAGAAGAACTTCCCCCAGTACGCGGACCGCGTCCAGGCCATGCTCCAGCCGGGCCTGACGCCCGCTCCCGCGCCGGGCACCTATGCCCTCCAGCCGCCGGGGCCGACCGAGGCCGAGGTGGCGAAGGGCGTCGACCGCTACCACTCCTTCGGCCACACCGGGAGCATGGCCGAGGTGGACAGCACCACGGCGCAGGAGACCAGCAACTACGGCAAGAGCTATCCCGCGGGGACGACCATCCCCGTGCGCGGCGACTTCGACACGCTGGACAACCCGTTCCACTACACGTCCGATCCGGCGGCGGACCACTACAGCTCGAAACCGGCGGCCGGGTTGCACTTCATCCAGTTCCAGCCGACGATCGGGATCTTCAACATCGTCCGGCTCGCCATGGACGGCCACTATCCCGACATGACCCTCCCCGTCGCACCGCGCAGCCCCCACGCCGGCATCAACTCGGTCCTGAACACGACCCACCGGCAGAACTACCTGGTCCCACCGCGCCGCCACCGCTCCTTCCCGCTCGCCGAGTTCCTCGCCCCCTAGGGCCGGGCGTAGGGGATCTCGAGGCGGTCGTACCGGGCCAAGGACCGGTACGGCGCGGCCCGTTCACCGGATACACACGTGCCGCGTGGTGCAGAATGCAACAAGACACCGGTTCGGCCGACTGAGCCTCGGCCGAACCGGTGTCGTCGAGCGGCCCTACGCGGTCGGACGTCCCATCGCGCGGTACGTCCACCCGGCCCGCCGCCAGATCCCGGGATCCAGCGCGTTCCGTCCGTCGAGGATCACCTTCTCCGTGGCCGCCTCTCCCAGCGCCGCCGGGTCCAGCTCCCGAAACTCCCGCCACTCCGTCAGATGGAGCACGACATGCGCCCCCCGCACGGCCTCCCGCGCGGTCTCCGCGTAGCCGAGCGTCGGGAACAGCCGCCGTGCGTTGGCCATCCCCTTCGGGTCGTACACCGTCACCTGGCCGCCCTGCAGATGGATCTGCCCGGCGACGTTCAGCGCCGGCGAGTCCCGGACGTCGTCCGAGTCCGGCTTGAACGTCGCGCCGAGCACCGCGACCCGCTTCCCCAGGAAGGACCCGCCGCCGAGCGCGTCCCGGGCCATCTCGACCATCTGCCCCCGGCGCCGCATGTTGATGGAGTCGATCTCGCGCAGGAAGGTCAGCGCCTGGTCGGCGCCCAGCTCACCCGCACGGGCCATGAAGGCGCGGATGTCCTTCGGCAGGCAGCCGCCGCCGAACCCGATCCCGGCGCGCAGGAACTTCTTCCCGATCCGGTCGTCGTACCCGATCGCCTCCGCGAGCCTCGCGACGTCGCCGCCCGCGGCCTCGCACACCTCGGCCATGGCGTTGATGAAGGAGATCTTGGTCGCGAGGAAGGAGTTCGCGGACGTCTTCACCAGCTCGGCCGTCGGGAAGTCGGTCACCACGAACGGCGTACCCTCGCCGACCGGCGTCGCGTACACCTCGCGCAGCAGCTTCTCGGCCCGCTCGCTGCGCACGCCGACCACGATCCGGTCGGGGTGCAGCGTGTCCTGGACGGCGAAGCCCTCGCGCAGGAACTCCGGGTTCCAGGCCAGCTCGGCATCCGCACCGGCGGGCGCGTGCCCGGCGAGGTAGGTTGCCAGCCGCTCGGCCGAGCCGACCGGCACGGTCGACTTGCCGACGACGAGCGCGGGCCCGGTCAGGTGCGGGGCCAGCGAGGCGATCGCGGAGTCGACGTACGACATGTCGCAGGCGTACTCGCCGTGCTTCTGCGGGGTGTTCACGCAGACGAAGTGGACGTCGCCGAACGCGCCCACCTCGGCCCAGTCGGTGGTGAAGCGCAGCCGCCCGGAGGAGCCCTCGAAGCCCGCCACGTGCCGGCGCAGCAGCTCGTCGAGACCCGGCTCGTACATCGGGGTCTCGCCGCGCTCCAGCATCGCGATCTTCTCGGGTACGACGTCGAGCCCGAGCACCTCGAAGCCGAGCTCCGCCATGGCCGCGGCATGCGTGGCGCCGAGGTAGCCGGTGCCGATCACAGTGATCTTGAGGCTCATGGAATGCTCCAGCTCGGGGACGTTGGTGCTGCTGCGGGGCCGAGCATAACCGGGCCCCCTTGCGGGCAACTTTCCCGCTGTCGCGTACCTCACGTCACCGTTCCGTGGGCTGCGCTCTAAACTTTGAGTTACTTAACAGTAATTAGCGTCGGCACCGTAGTGTCTGGAGTGAGAGACCTTGGCCGGATCGGCTGACTTCGACCTGTACCGCCCGTCCGAGGAGCACGACATGCTCCGGGACGTCGTCCGCGCGCTGGTCGAGGCGAAGATCGCCCCGTACGCCGCCGCGGTGGACGAGGAGGCCCGCTTCCCGCAGGAGGCGCTCGACGCCCTGGTCGCCAACGACCTGCACGCCGTGCACGTGCCCGAGGAGTACGGCGGCGCCGGCGCCGACGCGCTCGCCACGGTCATCGTGATCGAAGAGGTCGCCCGTGCCTGCGTCTCCTCCTCCCTCATCCCGGCCGTGAACAAGCTGGGCTCGCTCCCGGTGATCCTCTCCGGCTCCGAGGACCTGAAGAAGAGGTACCTCACGCCGCTGGCCAAGGGCGACGCGATGTTCTCGTACTGCCTCTCCGAGCCGGAGGCCGGATCCGACGCCGGCGGCATGAAGACGAAGGCGGTCCGCGACGGCGACCACTACGTCCTCAACGGCGTGAAGCGCTGGATCACCAACGCGGGCGTCTCCGACTACTACACGGTGATGGCCGTGACGGACCCGGAGAAGCGCACCAAGGGGATCTCCGCCTTCGTCGTGGAGAAGTCCGACGAGGGCGTCTCCTTCGGCGCCCCGGAGAAGAAGCTCGGCATCAAGGGCTCGCCGACCCGCGAGGTCTACTTCGACAACGTCCGCATCCCCGCCGACCGCATGATCGGCGCGGAGGGCACCGGCTTCGCCACCGCGATGAAGACCCTGGACCACACCCGCATCACCATCGCGGCCCAGGCCCTCGGCGTCGCCCAGGGCGCCCTCGACTACGCCAAGGGCTACGTCCAGGAGCGCAAGCAGTTCGGCAAGCCGATCGCCGACTTCCAGGGCATCCAGTTCATGCTCGCCGACATGGCCATGAAGATCGCCGCCGCCCGCGCCCTGACCTACCAGGCCGCGGCCGCCTCCGAGCGCGGCGACGCCGACCTCACCTTCCAGGGCGCGGCGGCGAAGTGCTTCGCCTCCGACGTCGCCATGGAGGTCACCACGGACGCCGTCCAGCTCCTCGGCGGCTACGGCTACACCCGCGACTACCCCGTCGAGCGCATGATGCGCGACGCGAAGATCACCCAGATCTACGAGGGCACCAACCAGGTCCAGCGGATCGTGATGGCCCGCAACCTGCCGTAGCAGGGTTGCTGCAGGTCGGGTGCCGTTCGCTGACCTGCACAGACAACACAGCCCCCGGCGCGACGCCGGGGGCTGTCGTCGTACGAGGATCAGGCGGCCTCCGATGCCTCGGCCGCGCAGCCGACGAGAGGAGTGGAGCCTGCGATCGGCTCCGACCCGTCGGGGGTTACCTGCACTCAGGAGTTCGGTCACACTCGGCGCATGGGAGAGGGCACCCGATGGTCGTTGGACGACGACTGGGACTGGCAGCTGCAGTGCGCACGGGCTCATGACGCGTCGCTGCGTGACACGGACTCGTGGGTGCCTCCTGTCGAGGAGGAGCTGGTGCTGGCCGCCCGGGCGAGTGCGTTGAGCCGGTGGTATCCGTCCACCAGTCACAACTACCTCCGGTTTCTGGACGGCCCGGCGCCGTGGGTGCCCGGAGGGCGCGACGACGTGAGGTACCTGCCGGGATCCATCTCCTTCGCGAAAGAGGGGGCGGACGGCGGCGCCGTCTTCCGGGTCTGGAGCGGAATGCTGTTGCGGACTCCTGATCCGGTGCTCGTGCTGGCCACCCCGGAGGCGGCGGTCGCTGTCGAGGCACTGGTGAAGGTTCTGACCACCGACGGCTGAAGGACCACCTGGAGCGGCCGAGCGCCCTCTGATGGCGGACGTGCTGACATCTCTGGCGTGACGTGCGGTGACGGGGTTGTCCGCGCAGGTCACAGAGGTAGGCGGGGGTGCCTGTCGAGGTCGGCCGACGTCCCTCGGAGTGCCTTTTCCCTGTCCGTCTCGAATGGCGCTACCCCACGGTCGGGCTTAGGACGGGAACCACACGGGGTCCGCCCCGGCCCCCTTCCCCTTCCCTTCCCCTGGAGGAGCCATGACCCAGACCGGACCCATGACGGCCATGTCCAAGCAGATGCAGGAATGCGTCAACATGTGCATGGCCACGCACACGATGTGCGAGGAGACCATGAGCTCGTGCATGTCCATGGAGGGCGGCCCCGCCCACATGCGGATCATGCGCGCGCTGATGGACTGCTCCGAGATGACCCGGATGTGCGCCGACATGATGATGCGGCGCTCGCCGCTCTCGCCCGAGATGTGTGCGATGTGCGCCAAGGCCTGCGACATGTGTGCCGAGGCGTGTATGACCATGCCGGACGACCCACAGATGAAGCGCTGCGCGGAGGCGTGTCGCCGCTGCGCCGAGATGTGCCGCTCGATGGCGGGCGTCTCCATGTGACACCCCGCTGAACCGGTGCCGAGGGCACCCCGGCGGGGTGCCCTCGACGCACGCTCCGGCATGCTTGGCCCATGACCGGTGACACCTCCGACGCCTTCGACAGCGCCGAGCGGGCCATGTGGACGGGCCGGGCGGGTGCCTACGCCGGCAGCTTCGGCCGTCTGTGCGCCCACCTCGTGGAACCGCTGCTGGACGCGGCGGACGTGACCGCGGGCACCCGGCTCCTCGACGTCGGCACGGGCACGGGTACGGCGGCCCTGGCGGCCCGGCTGCGCGGCGCCCGGGTGGTCGCGGTGGACGCGGACGCCGGAATGGTGACCGCGGCCCGCGGGAACGGCGTCGACGCGCGGCTCGCCGTACTCCCGGAACTCCCTTTCGCCGACGGGGAGTTCGACGTGGTCGTCGGAAACTTCGTACTCAACCACGTCGGCCGCCCCCGCACCGCCCTCTCCGAACTCCGCCGGGTCCTGCGCCCGGGAGGGCGGCTCGCCGTGACGACATGGAGCGCCAGACGCGGCGCCGGCCAGGACCTGCTCGGCCGGGCCTGCGCGGAAGGCGGCGCGGTACCGCCGCCGTACCTGCCCCGGCTCGACCCCGCGGAGGACTTCGCGCGCTCGGCCGAGGGGCTGGCGGAGCTGCTGACGGAGGCCGGGTTCATCGGTGCCCACGCCACCGAACTGGAGTGGGACCACCGTGCCGGGCTGGACGAGTGGTGGAGCGGTGCCGTCGGCGGGGTGGCCACCATCGGCCTGGTGGTGACCGCGCAGGACGCGGCGACGGTCGTACGGATCCGGCGGGCGTACGAGCGGCTCGCCGCCGGACATGCCGACGGGGAAGGACGCCTGGCCCTTCCCCATGTGGCGCTGCTCGCCGTCGGTACGGCCTAGTTGCCGGACACGGTGACCTTCTGGTCGTTGTTCAGTTCGTCGACCAGGGTCTTCACCTTCGCCTTGTCCCAGACGAGGTTGCCGCCGGTGGAGCCGGAGATCGGCATGTTCATCGAGACGCCGTTGCCGCCGTTGACGTCCTTCATCGCGAAGAACATCGAGCCCAGGTCCCACAGGCTCATGTCCTTGTCGACGGTGAGGGAGTCCAGGCCCGCGCCGAGGGTCGGGTAGAGCTTGAAGGGGTTCAGGATCGTCCCCGGGGTGGCCACCTGATGGGCCAGCGCCGCCAGGAACTTCTGCTGGTTCTTGGTGCGCTGGAGGTCCGACGCGGCGAAGGCGTGCCGGGTGCGGACGAAGGCGAGGGCCTCCTCGCCGTTCAGGGTCTGCTTGCCCGCCTTGAAGTCCGCGCCCGAGTACTTGTCCTTGAAGCCCTTGTCGATGTCGATGGTGACCCCGCCGACCGCGTCCACGATGTTCGCGAAGCCGGCGAAGCCGATCTCGACGTAGTGGTCGATGTGCAGCCCGGTGTTGTACTCGACCGTGCGGACCAGCAGGGTCGGACCGTCCTCGGCGTACGCCGCGTTCAGCTTGGTCTGCCGGCCGGTGCCCTTGTAGACCTTGCCGGACGTCGACCCCTGGTACGACGGGATCTCCACGTTCGAGTCACGCGGCAGCGAGATCAGGGTGTCGCCGCTGTCGCCGACGTGCAGGATCATCATCGAGTCCGTGCGCTTGCCCTCGGCGGAGCCCGTGTGCAGCTCCTTCTTCTGCGCGTCGGACAGGCCCTGGCGGCTGTCGGAGCCGACGATCAGGTAGTTGGTGCCGTCGCCGGCCGCGGGCCGGTCGATCACCTTCGACAGGTCGACGTCCCGGTGCAGCTTGGAGTCGGCCCAGAAGTAGGTCGACACCGACGTGACGATCACCACGCTGAGGACGACGATCGCCGTCCACTTGATCCGCTTGCGCCAGTTGGGAGCAGGCCGCGGCTCGCGCTCCCGCGTGCCGTCGGGCCCGCCGCCGCCCGGGCCGCCGCCGTAGACCTGGCCGGTGTTGTAGCCGCTGTCGTAGCCGTCGTACCCGCCGCCGTCGTCGTACCCGTTGTTGTACGACGGCTGCTGCGGGACCCCGGCGTACCCGCCGCCGCCCTGCTGCGGGGCGCCGTACGGCGGTGCCGACGGCTCTCCGCGGCGTACCTGGCGCATCACGCGGGCGCCCTCAGGCTGCGCGCCTGCGCTACCGCGTCCGTATCGGTTGTCGCGGTTGCCGTCCGACCATCCCTCGGGCCATTCGTTCATGGGCCCCAGTGTGCAGGCAGCGACTGTGCCTCTTACAAGGGTCGTAGGAAAATCAGGGCGCCGCTGTTGCGAACCCGACACAAATTCCGCGATTGTCGCTTCGGCATAAGGTGGGGGCCATGACAGACCAGGCCCCCGAGGCGGAATCCGGTATACCCGGCAAGCCGACGTCCGCGTCCCGGACCACGCTGAGCCACATCATGACCCACAGCGACACCAACCTCCTCGGGACGGTGCACGGCGGCGTGATCATGAAGCTCGTGGACGACGCGGCGGGCGCGGTCGCCGGGCGCCACTCGGGCGGTCCCGCCGTCACCGCGTCCATGGACGAGATGGCGTTCCTGGAGCCGGTCCGCGTCGGCGACCTCGTGCACGTCAAGGCGCAGGTCAACTGGACCGGCCGGACGTCGATGGAGGTGGGGGTCCGGGTCCTCGCCGAACGCTGGAACGAGTCGACGCCCGCCACCCAGGTCGGCTCGGCCTACCTGGTCTTCGCGGCGGTCGACGCGGACGGCAAGCCGCGCCGGGTACCGCCGGTCCTGCCGGAGACCGACCGGGACCGGCGGCGCTACCAGGAGGCCCAGATCAGGCGCACGCACCGGCTGGCGAGGCGGCGGGAGATCAGGGAGCTGCGCGAGCGCAGGGTGGCCGAAGGGTACCTGGACTAGGGCGGTGCGCCGTCGGCCGCGCCCTGCTTTTAGGGGCGCGGGGAACTGCGCGACCAGCCCCCACGCACCCGCACCCGACCCACGACCCTCAGCAGACCTTCTCGTCCCCCCGGATCACAGAAGAGGTGCCCTGCGGTGCCGGCTCGTCCACCCGCACCTTCCGCACCGCACCCTTGAAGTCCGCCCCCACCGTCACCCGCAGCACCGGCCCGAGCCCCGGCACGGCCCGCAGCTCGCTGCCCGGCAGGGCCGCCGCCAGGGACCGGGCCGAGCGGTCCCACCGCGGGTCGAAGGAGACCACCGTCCGCTTCACGTCGCGGTGCGCGGCCGTCACCGGCCGGTGGTTCGTCGCGAAGCCCGTCGCCGCCAGCGCCGCGTCCATCCGCCGCGCCACCCCCGCCGTGGCCGTGCCGTTCTCCACCTGGACCCGGATCGTGGCCGGCGCCACCTCCACCGTCGCCGGCGGCGGCCCCTGCGGCTTCGGCGCGGCCGGCGGCGCATGCGCGGGCGCGGCCGGCGCGAGCGGCTGGTCGTCGCGCAGGGACCGGAACAGCCGGTCCGACCCGGCCCGGTCCCACTTCAGCGTCGAGCCGATGCCCTTCACGGGGTACGCCAGCTGCCCGATGGGGACGGTCGTGAACTCGGACGAGGACGGGGAGAAGTTGCGCATCGCCCGGCCGAGGTCCAGCAGCTCGTCCGTGCCGAAGCCCGTGTCGGCCCGCACCGACCCCAGCACCGCCCGCGTCACGTCCCGGAACCGGATCGGGTTCAGCAGCACCCCGCTCGACGTGGCCCGCTCGATCAACGACGCCAGGAACCGCTGCTGCCGCTTCATCCGGCCCAGGTCGCTGGCCGCGTCGACGTGCCGGGCGCGGACGTACTGCAGGGACTGGCCGCCGTTCAGGGTGTGCGTGCCGGGGGAGAGGTTCAGGCCGGTGTAGGAGTCCTTCATCGGCAGGGCGGTGCAGACCTGGACCCCGCCGAGCACGTCGACGGTCCGCATGAAGGTGATGAAGTCGACCTCCAGGTAGTGGTCGATCTTCAGATGGGTCATGTCCTCCACCGTGCGGACGGTCAGCTGCGGGCCGCCCTCCGCGTAGGCCGCGTTCAGCTTGATGGGGTGGGCCGGGTACGTGCGGTGCGTCGTCTCGTCCACATGCGCCGGGACCTCGGCGTACGAGTCGCGCGGCAGGCTGACCACCGTCGCCCGCTCCCGGTCCGCCGAGATGTGCACGATCATGATCGTGTCGGTGCAGTGGCAGGGCGCCCCGCCCAGCCGGTACCTCCGCCGCTCCCGCTCGGTGATCTTGTCGCGGCCGTCGGTGCCGACCAGCAGCACGTTCATGCCGTGGCCGGCGGCGGGACGGTTCTTCATGTCCTTGAAGGGGTCGACCCGGGCGATGTCCGCGTCCAGGCCGGCCATCACCGAGTGTCCGATCCCGGCCGACGCCAGCACCACCACCGAGAGCGTGGTCACGGCCCGCATGGCCCAGCGCGGCCGCCGGGGCCTTGCGGGTCGTACCGGCGGCCGCGGGGCCTGACGGGTGGGCTGCGGTCGGCGCTGCGGCCGGACGGGCCGGGCGGGGGACCGGGGCGGGCTGGCGGACAAAGGACACCTCCGGACGAGGCCGTACGTGGGATCCGTGAGCACGGTAGGCCGATACGACCTTCAGCCCGCGTCACCGCCCATGCGGCGCGCACCGGTGTCCCCCGTTCGCGGTAACGTGAGCCCCCTATGAACGCCAAGCCCGACGTGCGGCACCCCGCAGTTTCTGTGATCATGCCCGTCCTCGACGAGGAGCGGCACCTGCGCGGGGCCGTCCAAGCGATCCTCGCGCAGGAGTACGCCGGTGAGCTGGAGGTCGTCATCGCCCTCGGTCCGTCCAAGGACCGCACGGACGAGATCGCCGCCGCGCTCGTGGCCGAAGACCCTCGCGTGCACACCGTCCCGAACCCGACCGGGCGCACCCCGGCCGCGCTGAACGCCGCGATCAAGGCCTCCCGGCACCCGGTCGTGGTCCGCGTCGACGGCCACGGCATGCTCTCCCCGAACTACATCGCCACCGCGGTACGGCTCCTGGCGGAGACCGGCGCGATGAACGTCGGCGGCATCATGCACGCCGAGGGCGAGAACGACTGGGAGCACGCCGTCGCGGCGGCCATGACCTCGAAGATCGGCGTCGGCAACGCGGCCTTCCACACGGGTGGCGAGGCAGGCCCCGCCGACACGGTCTACCTGGGCGTCTTCCGGCGCGAGGCGCTGGAGCAACAGGGCGGCTACAACGAGGAGTTCATCCGCGCCCAGGACTGGGAGCTGAACTTCCGGATCCGTGAGGCCGGCGGGCTGATCTGGTTCTCGCCGGAGCTGAAGGTGTCGTACCGGCCGCGCCCGAGCGTGCAGGCGCTCGCCAAGCAGTACAAGGACTACGGCCGTTGGCGGCACGTCGTGGCCCGCTACCACGAGGGCTCCATCAACCTGCGCTACCTCGCGCCGCCGGTGGCGGTGTGCGCGATAGCCGCGGGGATCGTCGCCGGGGCGCTGGTCACCCCGCTCGCCTTCGTGATCCCCGGCGGCTATCTCGCGGCGATCGTCGCCGGGTCCCTCCCGGCCGGCAAGGGGCTGCCGCCGAGGGCACGGCTGCAGATCCCCGTCGCCCTCGCCACCATGCACATGTCGTGGGGGTACGGCTTCCTGACCAGCCCCAGGTCGCTGGCGAAGCGGGTCATCGCGTCCCGTCGCCCCGCGGTGCTCAGCCCCTCCTCGAACTGAGCACCGGCGCCACCGGCCCCGCGGGCGTCACCAGGTGTAGTCCGGGTCGACGTGCATGCACGCCTTGGTGTCCGAGGCGTTGAGGGCGTTCGCGGACGCCGGGGTGGTGGTGTCGTCGTCCGCGGTGTACTCGGTGCCCGAGCGCCAGTCGGCGCCGACGACCAGCGTGACGCCGTCGACGGCGGTGGACTTCTTCACCTGGTCACTGGGGATGCCCAGGACCTTCGCGACCCGCTGGGCGTCGCCCGCCAGGTCCGCGCTCGGATAGCGCACCAGCGTCTCGTCCTCGCTCAGCAGCGCCGACGTGTCGGCCGCCGCCTTCGTGAAGCCCTTGCCGACGAGCAGTCCGGTGACGGCGGCGGCCCGGCCGGTGACGGCGGTCTCCGTGCTGCTCTTCGTGCCGTTCTGCACCTGTACGGCGATCTTGTCGTCCGCCGCCGCCTTGTCGGTGACCTTCGTCGTGGCCGTCGTGGTCTTCTTCTTGTCCTTGCCGTCCAGCGCGACGTCCTCGCGGACCAGCCGCCACAGCTTGGCCGCGTCGGTGGGCTTGGGCAGGACGCGGTTGCCGTCGGAGGAGTACACGAACGGCATCGTCGTCATGGTGATGCGGTCGGTGGGGACCTTCTTCAGCTCCTTGCTCAGGTCGTAGAGCTTGGTGACCGAGCCGAGGCCGGTGTCGACCGTGAGCGCCTTGGTGGCGGTCTCGGCGAGCCCCAGGAGCTTGTCGGGGTTGCTGAGGGTGGCGTTGGAGCGCAGCTGGCGGACCATCGAGTTCATGTACATGTGCTGGGCCTTGGTCCGGGCTATGTCACTGCCGTCCTCGAAGCCGTAGCGGGTGCGCAGCCACTGCAGGGCCTGCTTGCCCTTGACGGAGGTGGTGCCCTTCGTCAGCTTCAGGCCGGAGCCGTGGCCGGTGGAGGTGTGCGAGTAGATGTTGGCGTCCACACACACCGGCACCCCGCCGATCGCGTCCGCCATGGACACCACGCCCGAGAAGTCGACCATCATGAAGTGGTCGATGTGGATGTCGGTGAGCTTCTCCCAGGTGGCCACCGTGCAGCCGGGGCCGCCGCGTTCCAGGGAGGCGTTGGTCATCGTGTCGTCGGTGGCCGCGTACACCTTGCCGGTCTTGGCGTCGGTGCACTTGGGGATGGAGACGAGTGTGTCGCGGGGCATCGACACCACCGACATGTTGGTGCGGTCGGCCGACACGTGCAGCAGCATCTGGACGTCGGCGCGGGCGGCGGTGCCGATGTCCGCGGCGCCGCCCAGCTTCACGTTCTCGGCGGAGTCCCGGGCGTCGGAGCCGATCAGCAGGATGTTCAGCGGGGTCTGGCCGGCCGCGTTCGCCTTGGCCTTCGTGGCGCGGTCCTTGGAGTCCCCGATGTTCAGGGACTCCTTCTTGATGTTGCCGTTGAGGTGCTCGTAGTACAGGTACCCGGCGGTCGCGGTGCCGGCCAGGGCCAGCGCCAGCACCGAGGCCGACCAGCGCACGATCCGGCGTCTGCGGCGTCTGCGGTCGCCGGCCTCCGTACCGTGCCCGCTCCGCCGGCCCCCGCCGTCCTGAGGGGTGAGAGACATGGTGTCCTCGACCGCGGACACCACGTCGGACACCTCCCCCCGCACACTGCTGCGCACCACCTTGCCCGCCCTCCCGCTCGCACCTGCCACCGCACCCGGAACTCCCGGGCACCTGGGCACGGCGGCAGTGTCATGCAGTGGTTTAGGAGTTACCTGTGCCTACCTGTGCGGACCTGTGTGCTCCGGCTACCAGCGATAGGGCGCGTACACGTCCATGCACTGCTTGGTGTCCGAACCGTTGATCGCGTCCGCGTTCTCCGGCAGGTCACCGGCCTTCGGCGCGGACTGCTTCGGGTACGCCGTCCCGTCCCGCCAGTCGGCGCCGACGACGAGCGTGACCCCCGACACATCGGTGGTCTGCTGCACCTGGCCCGTCGGGATGCCCAGCGCCTTGGCGACCGCCTGGGCGTCGCCCTCCAGATCCGCGCTCGGGTACTGGACCACCGTCTTCTCCACCGCCTGGGCGGCCCCCGAGGTGTCCGCGGTGGCCCGGCCGTAGCCCTTGGCGGCCAGCTCCTGGGCGAGCGTCCGGGCCCGGCCGGGGACCGCGGCCTCGGTGGCGGTACCGGTGGCGTTGCGCACCAGCACGCCGAGGCTGCCCGCCGGGACGGACGGCTCCTTGGCGGGCGTGGCGCTCGCCGTGGTCTTCTTCCTGCCCTCCGCGGCGCCGCCGTTCTTGTCGAACGCCACGTCGTCGCGGAGCATCTGCCACATCCGGTCGGCGTTGGCGCCGTCCGGCACGAGGTGGTCCTTGTTCTGCGGGTCCTGGACGTTCGGCATCGTGAGCGAGGTGATGCGGTCCGTGGGCACCGACTTGAGCTGCATGCCCAGGTCGTAGAGCTTCTTCGGGCTGCCTATCTCCTCGGAGACCGTCAGCGACTTGGTGGCCGCCTCGGCCAGGTCCATCAGCCTGCCGGTGTCGGTGAAGACGTTCTGCCCCTTCAGCGTCCGGATCATCGAGTTGAGGTACATGTGCTGGGCCTTGGCCCGCAGCGGGTCGCTGCCCCAGGCGTGCCGGGTGCGCAGCCACTGCAGGGCCTGCTTGCCCTGCACCTTGTGGGTGCCGGCGGTCAGCTTGAGCCCGGAGCCGCCGGGCACCGCGGCCGTCGGCCGGTCCCACACGTTCTGGTTCACACAGACGTCGACGCCGCCGATGGCGTCCGCCATGCTCACCACGCCCGCGAAGTCGATCGTGATCCAGTGGTCGATGTAGACCCCGGTGAGGTTCTCCCAGGTGGCCAGCGTGCAGCCGGCGCCGCCGCGGGCCAGCGACTCGTTGATGATGGTGTTGGTCGCCGGGTACACCTTGCCGGTCTTCGGGTCCGTGCACTTGGGGATGTCGACGCGGGTGTCCCGGGGGATGCTCACCATCGCCGCGCTCTTCCGGTCCGCCGACAGGTGGATCAGCATCTGCACGTCGCCGAGGGGCGGGCTGCCCCGGTCGTACTTGGCGCCGCCGAGCTTCACGTTCTCGTCGGAGTTACGGCTGTCGGAGCCGATCAGCAGGATGTTCAGCGGCGTCTGGCCGGCCGCGTTGGCCGCGGTCCTGCGCGCCTTGGCGTCGCCGCTCTCGCGCTGGCCCTTCTGGATGTTGCCGTTCAGGTGCTGGTAGTAGAGGTAACCGGCGCCGGCCGTACCGAGGATCACCACCGACAGCACGGTCGCCGACCAGCGCAGCACGCGTCGGCCGCGTCTTCCCGGGCCACCGGCCGGGCCGCCCTTGCGAGGCCCGTCGCCGGCGCCGCCCGGCACGTCAGGTGCCTCCGGTGCCTTCGACGGTGCCTTGCGTGCCTTCGGCGCGAGGGACATCGTGTCCTCGACCGCAGGCACCTCCCCCCGCACATCGCTCCGCGTCAACGCCCTGCCCTCCCCACCCTGCGCCCTGTGCGCACAGGCCCGCCGCCACGCCCCCCGTCGGACGCCACACGGACCACACGGGTCCGCCCCGCGCCCGGTTAGACGCGTGACGGACCCATAGGGTTACCTACTTATTCGCCGTTACTTGACGGTCGTGTGCCGTAACTCTTCGTCGCGCCGCCCTACTTGGCGCAGGTCACCTTGTCCGCCGTCGTCTTGCTGTCCACGTCCGGCGCCTTTGTCGGAGTGGTGAGGGAGACTCCCGCCCCCTGGAAGTCCTTGCCCAGCGTCAGCGTGATCGCGGGCAGGCCCTGGGAGTTGGTCACGCTCTTGCCCGGCTTCATCGCCGACCCGGACAGCCCCATGAGGCTGGCCAGTTCACGCGCCTGGTCGGCCTGGTCGGGCGCGTACTCCAGGGTGGTCTTGCTGAGTGCGGCGGCCGCGTTGCCGGCGTTCTCCGACTTGAGGACGCCCTGCTCGTTCTGCAGCCAGTTGAGGGTCTCCTGGGCGCTGCCGGCCTGGGCCCCGCCGTTGAGGATCCGCACCCGCACCTCGGAGGCCGCCGACTTGCTGCCCTCCAGGCGGGCGGCGGCCGCGTCCTTGCTGGCCTGCGCCTGCTTCTTCTTGACGGCCGTGAAGGAGACGTCGTCCTTGATCGCCTGGAAGACGGCGGGCGCCTTCGTCTCGTTGAGCACGACGGTCGCCTTCACCTTCTCCGCCGGGTTGTCCAGCACCGGGATGGTGGTGAAGGTCAGGTTCTTCGGGTTGAGCTTGCCGAGCTCCAGACCGAGGTCCTTCAGCTTGCCGATGCTGTCCAGCTGGGAGTCGACGGTGAGCGCCTTGGTGCCGACCTCGGCCAGCTTCAGCAGCTTGGTCGGGCTGGTCAGCGTCGAGTTGGAGCTGAGCTTGCGCATCAGGGCGCTGAGGAACTGCTGTTGGAGCTGGATCCGGCTCAGGTCGCCGCCGAAGCCGACCGAGTGCCGGGTGCGCACGAACGCCAGCGCGGTCTCGCCGGAGATGTTGTGGGTGCCCTTGGACAGCTTCAGGTGCGAGTCCGAGTCGTCGATGTCCTTGGCGAGACACACCTCGACCCCGCCGACGGCGTCGGTCAGTGTCTTGACCGCGTTGAAGTCGGCCACCATGAAGTTGTCGGCCTGGATCCCGGTCAGCTCGGTCACCGTGCGCACGGTGCAGCTGGCGGTACGGCCGTCCTGGCCCAGGCTGGTGTTGAACCGGACGTTCTCGGTGCCCGCGATGACCTTCTCGGTCCCGTCCGACTGCTGTGTCTGGCAGTCGGGCACGTCGACGATGAGGTCGCGCGGGATGCTCAGCGCGGTGGCGTTCGAGCGGTCCTTGGCGATGTGCAGCAGGATCGTGGTGTCGGCGTGCCCGACGCTGCCGGCGTCGCCGTAGCCCTCGTTGCCCGAGCCCGTCCGCTTGTCGGTGCCGATGATCAGCAGGTTGATGGCCTTGTCCTTGCTGAAGCCACCGGTGCTCGCGCCGTCGTCGGAGACGGACGTGATGTTGTCGTTGAGGTGCTTGATGTAGAGGTAGCCGGCGGCCGAGGCGGCGACCAGCACGAAGGCCATCGTCCCGCCGGTCCACAGCAGGACCTTCTTGGCCTTCGACTTCTTCTTCACCGGCTGCCGCCGCGAGCGCCGGCCCGCCGCAGGCTCGGGCTCGGCGCGCCGTCTGCGCTGCCCCGGGATCTCCGGGCTCGCGGTCTCCCGGGTATCGCCCGCGCCGGCGCCCGGCGAAGCCGGTCTGCGCGGTCCGGGTACCGGCGACTGCGGTGCGGAATGCGTCAGTCGCAGTTCGTATTCACCGGTGTTCGGATTGAGCACCCACTGGTCTGCGGGATCGATGTTGTCCGCCCGCCCACGGCCTTGCGCGTCCACGGTTGTCCGAATCCTCCGTCGGGGCCACGCGGCGCCTTCCCCCCACCAAGGCGCTCGGTCACGTTTCGCGGTGCGCGACCCCAGGACGGACCTCGCGGCCGGATGCACCGGAGCGCTCACACTATCCGCCCAGTTCAGCGTCGAGTGACGCCAGTGACAAATTCGTCCTCCCTACAACCGGGCAATCCGTCTCATTTAACTGACAACGAACGGCGCGGAAGTTCGCCGCCTTGGCGAGTGCTTTACGCGCAACTGTCCTCGGCGGCGGTGTTACCGCGAAATGCGGACCCCGCGGAGTCCCCGGAGGAAGCGTTCTTCTTCGCGACCTTCACCGGCCGGTCCGCCCGCAGCAGTGCGAACAGCGCGTCCGCCCGGCCCGCCACCAACTGGTCGCGATTCGAGTCGTACACGTACGGCTCCCGCGGCACGGTGAGGAACTGCACCTGGTCGGTGGGGATGTCCCGCAGCCCGCGCACCAGTTGGTACAGCCCCCGCAGACTGGCCAGCTCCGGATCGGTGGTGAGCGCCGAGGTCGCCGCGTCCAGCAGCGGGTAGAGCTTCGCCGGATTCAGCAGTACGTCGCTGCTCCGCACCTTGTTGACGAGCGCCCCCAGGAACTGCTGCTGGCGGTCCATCCGCCCGGTGTCACTGCCGTCCCCGAGCGACTTGCGCACCCGTACGTACCCCAGCGCCTGCTCCCCGTCGAGGGTGACCCGCCCGGCGGGCAGCCGCAGCTTCGCCGCCTTGTCGTCGATCGGCTTCTCCAGGCACACCTGCACCCCGTCGATCGCGTCGACCATGTCCTTGAACCCGCTGAAGTCGACGACGACGTGGTGGTCGATCCGGATGTCCGTGAGCTTCTCGACGGTACGGATGGTGCAGGCCGAACCCCCCACCTCGAAGGCCGAGTTGAACAGCGTGAACGAGGGCTCGCTGCGCCGCCCGTCGGCGCGCAGGCAGTCCGGCACGTGCACCATCAGGTCCCGGGGCAGCGAGACCGCGGTGGCGCTGCGCCGGTCGCGGGCGAGGTGCAGCAGGATGGTCGTGTCGGAGCGTTCGGTGCCCGAGTCCTTGCCGTAGCGGCCGTTGCCGTCCCCGGCGCGGGTGTCCGACCCGATGAGGAGGATGTTCTGCGCGCCCCGCACCAGCGCGGTGGGCCGCTCCCGCTCGTACCGGGCGAGCTCGGCCTCGGCCGCCTCGTCGGCGGTGATGTTGTGACTGAGCTTGGCGTACAGGGCCCAGCCGCCACCGACGGCACCGACCAGCACCACACCGACACCCAGAGCCGCCCCCCGCACCCAACGCCGACGCCGCCGCCGGGCAAGCCCGTACCCGGTGGCGGATGCCCCTACGACGTCGGTCACTCCTCAACAGTGCCCCGGGACGAGACCCGAAGCCGGACCAACTGGTCCACGCGGGTGAGCGGTCCCACCGAGACGCCGACTGCTCACGCGGGCGGGTGGCCCTGCCGGGGGCGACCGGCTGTTTACGCGGGTGGGTGGTCTTGTGTGCGGGGGGCCGGCTGCCTACGGGGGTGGGCGGTCGTGTGCGTGGGGCGGTCAGCTGCTCACGCGGGTGAGCGGGTCTGTCCGGGAGCGGTCGGCTGCTTATGCCGGTGAGCGGTCTTGTCGGGGCGGCTGGCTGCTTACGCGGGTGAGTGGGCGTGTGGGGCGGTCGGCTGTTCACGCGGGTGGTGGTCCCACCTTCTTGGGGGCGCGGGGAACTGCGCGAACGGCCCCCACCGGCCCGCAGCCGAAGCACGGGCTCAGCGAGCGGAAGCCGTGACCCGCTCGCTCTCGATCCGCTTCGCGATCCCTTCCTCACCCAGCTCACCAAGATGCCGGCACAGCACCACCGACCCCCCGACGGCGAGCGGCGCATACAACCCCGCGCTCAGCCCCTCCCACGTGTCGTACCCCAGCCCCGACAGCAACCGCGCCCCCGGCCCGGTCAGCCCCAGCCCCGCCGCATCCCCGAGCGCCCGCTCCACCACCTCGGCACCGCTCATCTCCGCCCCCGCGACGATCAGCGCGGGCTCCTCCGGATCCACCGGAGAGAACGGCACGAACCGGTCCCCCTGACTCGGCACCTCGACGGCGTAGTCGACGAACCCCTCCGGCGTCCGCGGGAACCGCCCACCCAGCGGCCGCAGCGCGAGAGCGACCCGCTCCCCCCGGCACGCCCGCGCCGCCTCCAGCGAGTCCGGCCCGCTGACGACCACGTCGGCCGCCCCCGGCTCCCCGGCCACGTCGGCGACCGCGCCCACCGACGAACACGCCAGCAGCCACACCGCCGTCTGCCAGTGCGCCGGCAGCAGCAGGGCGACCCGGTCACCCGGCCCCACCGCGAGATCGGTCTGCAACAGATTCGCCGTCTTCGCCACCCAATTGGCGAAAGTGGCCACGGACAATTCGACGCGCTCGCCCGTCGCGTCGTCGTAGAAGGTCACCAGGGGGCGTCCGGGATCCGCGGCGAGCGCGGAACGCAGCAGGTCGGCAGGGGTGCGATCGGTGGCGTTCACCCGCGCAAGGGTACGCCGCGGCCGGCCCCCGCACCGGCCGGCGGGGCCACCGGTTCGGCGTAGCGGGCCCCGACGGACCGTCAGTTCCCCGATGGGCACGTTTGTCTGACTGTGTTCAATATCAGGGGCATGCGTGGATTCCTGACTTGCTCGATGGGCGTGACCTGCGCGGCGGCCCTCACCCTCCCGCCGGCCCTGCTCAACGTGCCGTCCGCGGCCGCCGCACCCGCGGACCGGGCCACGACGACCACCGCCCGCCCCGCCACGGCCGCCGCCCTCTCCGGCAGCACCCAGTCGCTGCCCCTCACCCCCCGCACCCGCGAGCGCGTCCTCGGCCAGGCCCCGGAACAGGGCGCGTACCGCACCGACGTACGGCACTTCTCGCTCGTCGGCGTCAGCTGGGACGACCCCGGAGCCGAGCTGCACGGCCAGGTCCAGGTGCGCACCCGGGCCGCGGCCACCGGCCTCTGGTCGGGCTGGCAGGACGTCGACACGCACAACGCCGACCACGGCGCCGACCCGGACACGGCGGAGGCCTCCTCCGGCCGGGTGCACGGCGCCACCGCGCCCCTGTGGGTCGGTGACTCGGACGGAGTCGACGTACGTGTACGCACCGCAGCCGGCGACGACTCCGACCGGCGTGGCCTCGGCCCCGGCCCCGGCGTCGGACGCGACCTGCTCCCGGCCGGCCTGCGCCTCGAACTCGTCGACCCCGGCGACGAGGCCCCGTCCGAGGGCCCGCCCGCCGACAGACCGCGCACCGACACCGAGGCCGACCCGGCGGCCGCGGTCAACGCCGGCCTCGTGTCCTTCGCCGCCACCGAGATCCCCGCGCTGAGCCGGGAGGACACCGAACGCGAACTCCGCGAGCTGGGCGACGCCGGCGCCCCGCTCGCGAAGCCGTACATCGGACCGCGCCCGAGGATCGTCACCCGCCGCGGCTGGGGCGCCGACGAGTCGCTGCGCGAGAAGGGGTTCGTCTACACGGGGAAGATCAAGGCGGCCTTCGTCCACCACACCGACTCCGGCAACGGTTACCGCTGCTCCGAGGCCCCGTCCGTCATCCGCAGTATCTACCGCTACCACGTCGTGACCATGGGCTGGCGGGACATCGGCTACAACTTCCTCGTCGACAAGTGCGGAACCCTCTACGAGGGCCGCGCCGGGGGAGCGGCGAAGGCCGTCAGGGGCGCCCACACCCTCGGGTTCAACAACAACAGCATGGGCATCGCGGTGATCGGCACATTCGCTTCGCACAAGCCGCCCGTGGCCGCCGTGACCGGCGTCGCCAAGCTCACCGCGTGGAAACTCGGGCTCTTCGGGGCCAATCCGAAGGGAAAGACATATCTGAAGTCCGGGGGTGGCAATCTCTACCCAAAGGGGAAGAACGTACGACTGAACGTGATCTCCGGCCACAGGGACGGGTACGCCACCGAATGCCCAGGCGCCAAGCTCTACGCCAAGCTCGGCTCGGCCCGGACCAGTTCCGCGCACCTCCAGGGGCGCTGAGCGCGGGCCGGCGTTCACCGCCGTCGGGGGCAGTCGGGGGAAACCGCACACCCATGCCGCGTGGCACCACGCGGCCGTCGAGGGCGCCGTCGCACGGTCTGCATACACTGGCCGGCCGACACAGAGTTCGGCCGGTCCCGGCAGGAAGCAGAGACGACAGGTGACAGAAGCGATCCTCCTGGTCGGCGGCAAAGGCACCCGGCTGCGGCCGCTCACGGTCCACACGCCCAAGCCGATGGTCCCGGCGGCCGGCGTGCCGTTCCTGACACACCAGCTGGCCAGAGCCAGAGCGGCGGGCGTGGAGCACATCGTCCTCGCGACGAGCTACCTGGCGGACGTCTTCGAACCGTACTTCGGCGACGGCGCGGCACTCGGCCTGCACATCGAGTACGTCACCGAGGAAGAACCCCTCGGCACCGGCGGCGCGATCCGCAACGTGGCCGCCCGGCTGCACTCCGGCCCCGACGACCCGGTCCTGGTCTTCAACGGCGACATCCTGACGGGCCTGGACATCCGCGCCCTGGTGGCCACGCACGAGTCGACCTCGGCGGACATCTCCCTGCACCTCACCCAGGTGACGGACCCCCGCGCGTACGGCCTCGTCCCCACCGACGGGACGGGCCGCGTCCTCGCCTTCCTGGAGAAGCCCCAGACCCCCGAGGAGATCGTCACCGACCAGATCAACGCGGGGGCGTACGTCTTCCGCCGCTCGGTCATCGACACGATCCCGGCGGGCCGCCCGGTGTCCGTGGAGCGCGAGACCTTCCCCGAACTGCTCGCGGCCGGCGCCCACCTCCAGGGCATGGTCGACTCCACGTACTGGCTCGACCTCGGCACGCCCGCGGCCTTCGTCCGCGGCTCGGCGGACCTCGTCCTCGGCCGCGCCCCGTCCCCGGCGGTCCCCGGCCGCTGCGGCGACCGCCTCGTCCTCCCCACGGCCCGGGTCGCGGCGGACGCGAAGCTGACGGGCGGCACGGTGGTGGGCGAGGGCGCGTTCGTGGCGGAGGGCGCGCGGGTCTTCGGCTCGACGATCCTCCCGGGCGCCGTGATCGAACCCGGCGCCGTCATCACCGACTCCCTCATCGGCAACCGCGCCCGCGTCGGCGAACGCTCGGTCCTCACCGGCACGGTGATCGGCGACGGCGCGGTCATCGGCGCCGACAACGAACTCCGGGACGGCGCGAGGGTGTGGTGCGACGCGATGATCCCGGCGGGGGCGGTGCGGTTCTCTTCGGACCAGTAGGGTCCGGTCCTTGCGTTTCGGCTGCGGGTGAGCGGGGGCTGGTCGCGCAGTTCCCCGCGCCCCTTACGGGGCTCCACAGCTGCGGGCAGGCGTGCCGCAGGGCGGCACGGGTGGGCGCAGCGGCACCCTGCAAGCGCCGGTAAGCGTCCCCCCGCCCCCACCCACCCGCACCCGCTCACAACCGCCCGATATCCCCCCGCGGCATCCGCGGCGCCCGCCTCGCCGGCGTCTGCCCGCTCAGCAGGATCAGCCGAGCCGCCCGATGCCGCTGCCCCGCATACGGCTCCAGCAACCGCAGCATCACCTCGTCGTCGGCATCCCGGTCCCCGGCCAGCGCCCACCCCACGATCCCCGGCAGGTGCAGGTCCCCGACCGTCACCGCGTCCGCCGCCCCATGACTGCGCTGCACGGTCTCCGCCGACGTCCACGGCCCCACCCCCGGCACCACCTCCAGCCGCGCCTGCGCCGCCTCCGCCGCCATCCCCACGGCCTGCTCCAGCCGCGCGGCGACCCGTACCGCCCGCAGGATCGTCGAGGCCCGCTTGTCGTCGACGCCCGCCTTGTGCCACTCCCAGGACGGGATCAGCGCCCAGGTACGCGGCGCCGGCATCACCCACATCGGCCGCTCGCCCACGCCCGCCGGACCCGGCGCCCGCTCCCCGAACCTGCGCACCAGCAACCGCCAGGCCCGGTACGCCTCGTCGGTGGTGACCTTCTGCTCCAGGACCGACGGGATCAACGACTCCAGCACCAGCCCGGTCCGCGTCAGCCGCAGCCCCGGCCGCCGGTGCCGGGCCGCCGCCACGACCCGGTGCCGGGGCACGAACGCGGACGGGTCGTCGGCGGACCCGAGCATCTCCGGCAGCCGCTCAAGCAGCCAATCGGCCCCCGGCCCCCAGGCCTCCCCGCGCACCTCACCGCCGTACCCGGCGACCCGCAGCGTCCCTGGCCCGGCAGGCGTCAGACTGGCCCGCCACACGGACCCGTCCCGGGTGGCCCGGAAGGTCGGATCCCCGGGCCCCCGCCGCAGCGGTCCCAGCACGAGCCCCAGATCAAGAACCCCGTTGGGCTTCCAGAGCCGCACCCGCCCCGCCGCGACAGCCTGCCTCGGAACACCGCCGGCAGGCACGACGACCTGCCCACCCCGCACCGTCGCACGCGTGGGCTCAGGAGCAAACCGACCAGCCATTCAAAGAATCCTAGGCCTCAGGCGCCCCTTCGGGGGCGCGGGGAACTGCGCGACCAGCCACACTCGGCCCGCACCCGCCCACGAAACCGGACGTCCCCGAACCGCAGGCGCAAAGCAACTCACCGCACCTCGATGAAGTCCCCGGCCTCCCTCGGCGCCCTCTCCCGCGGAGCCTCCGCGGCCGTCCCCACCGCAACCGCCCCCATCGGATCCCACTCGGCCGGCAGCGCGAGCGCATCCCGCACCACATCCCGGCAGAACATCGTCGACGAGACCCACGCCGACCCCAGCTGCTCCCCGGCCAGCGCGACCAGGAAGTTCTGCACCGCGGCCCCCGCCGCGACCACGAACATCTCGCGCTCGGCCGCGTCCCGCCGCGCGTCCCCGTACGTGTGCGACCCGTCCATCACGAGGCAGGGCACGACCAGGTACGGCGCGTTCCGCAGCACGTCACCGCGCCGCACCCGCTTCGCGATCGACTCCTCCGACTTGCCGTCCTTCCTCAGGTCGGCGATCCACGCGTCCCGCATCGCGTCCAGCAGCCGGACGCGCGCCTCGGCAGACTCCAGCAGCACGAACCGCCACGGTGTCGTGTGATGCGGCGCCGGCGCGGTCACCGCCGCGGCGACCGCGCGCCGTACCGCCCCGGGGTCGACGGGGTCGTCGGTGAACGCCCGCACCGTCCGCCGCAGCCGCACCGCCTCCCGGACCGCCTCGGACGTCCCGAGCCGGAACATGTCGCTGCCCGCGTCCCGGACCAGCGCCCGCGCACCGTCCCCGTCGTCACCGGCGTCGGCCACCACGTGCGCGAGGCCCCGCACCACGGCGACCGGCATCCCCGTCGCCTTGCCCTTGACCAGGTCACCGGCGGCGGCCAGTTCGTCGGCCGTGGCGACGACCGTGGCGACCAGCGGGTTGCCGTGCGCGTCCACGCCTCCGCGCAGATCGTCCAGCACCTCCACGCCGGCGGCGCCGATGGTGACGTCCGTGAGCCCCGAGCGCCAGGGTCGCCCGAAGGTGTCCGTGACGACGACGCCCACGTTGACGCCGAGGGCGTCCCGCAGGCCCGCGCGGACGGCACGCGCCGAGGCGTCGGGATCCTCGGGCAGCAACAGCACGGTCCCGGCCGGGGTGTTGGACGCGTCCACGCCCGCCGCGGCCATCACCAGGCCCTGCCGGTTCTCCACGATCCGCAGGGTCCCGCGCCGGGCCACCACCCGCACGGTCTCGGCGTCGATCGCCGCCTCCCGGTCGGCCGCCTCGACGATCCGCCCCTCGGCCTTGGAGACGATCTTGGACGTGACGATCACCACGTCCCCGTCGGCCAGCCCCGGCTCGGCCGCGGCGATCAGCTTCGCCAGGTCGTCGCCCTGCTGGACCTCGGGGATCCCGGGCAGCGCCCACACCCGGTAGGCGGGCACCGCGTCGGCCGTGCCGGCGGTATCGGCCGTGCCGGTCGTGCCCGTCGTGTCGGTCGCGTCGGTCATGCCGCGCGCACCTCCTCGGCCAGCGCCAGGGCCTCCCGGGCCATCTGCGCGGCCGCGTCCAGGTCGGTCATCATCAGCGGTACGGCCCGGCAGCGGATGCCGGCCGCCTCCACGCGCGCGACGCTGCCCGCGTCCACGGAGTCGACGAGCCAGCCGTCCAGCAGGCCCGAGCCGTAGTGCTCGGCGACCGCCGCCGCCGTCGACTCCACGCCCACCGCCGCGAGCACCTTGTCGGCCATCCCGCGCACCGGCGCGTCCCCGACGATGGGGGAGAGGCCCACCACCGGCACCCCGGCGTCCGCGATCGCCTCCCGGATGCCGGGGACCGCGAGGATCGTGCCGACGGAGACCACCGGGTTGGACGGCGGGAAGAGGATCACGTCTGCGGCGGCGATCGCCTCCAGGACGCCGGGCGCCGGCTTGGACTGCTCGGCGCCGACCGGGACGACCGCCTCGGCGGGGACGCCGGCCCGCAGCCGTACCCAGTACTCCTGGAAGTGCACTGCCTTGCGCTCGCCGTCGACCTCTACGGCCACATGGGTCTCGACCCGGTCGTCGGTCATCGGGATCAGCTTCACGCCCGGCTTCCAGCGGTCGCACAGCGCCTCGGTCACCGCGCTCAGCGGGTAACCGGCACCCAGCATCTGGGTGCGCACGACGTGCGTCGCGAAGTCCCGGTCGCCGAGCCCGAACCAGTCCGGCCCCACCCCGTAGGCGGCGAGTTCCTCCTTGAGGCGGAAGGTCTCGTCCGCCCGCCCCCAGCCCTGCTCCTCGTCGATGCCGCCACCGAGCGTGTACATCACCGTGTCGAGGTCCGGGCAGACCTTCAGCCCGAAGAGGTGGATGTCGTCCCCGGTGTTGCCGATGACGGTCACGTCGGCGTCCGGCACGGCCTGCTTCAGACCGCGCAGGAACCGGGCACCGCCGATACCGCCTGCCAGAACCACAATGCGCATGGGCCAAGTCTTGCAGGCGGGTCGGACAACGCGTCACGCAGTCACGGGACGGGCCTCGCAGGCCGCGGCGGCCGCCGTGTGCATGGGCATCTCGGTCAGGCCCGGGTAGTAGACGTGCAGGCTCACCGCCGGCTCCAGCGCGTCGTTCACGACCTCGTGCACGTACCCCGGCGCGAACACCCGTTGCGCGCCGGCGCCCAACGCGCGCGTGCCGCGCCCGGTGCGTTCGGTGAGCGTGCCCTCCAGGACGGTCAGCACCCCGGAGGAGCGGCCGTGGTCGTGCAGTCCGCTGCCCTGCCCAGGCACCCAGGACAGCAGCCACACCTCGTAGCCGGGGCCGGTGCGCAGCCGGTGGTACCAGCGGCTGGTCGCGTCGTACTCGACGAGGTGCTCCCACTGCGCGCGGTCGGCGGCGATCGCGCGGGCCAGGCCGACGAACTCGGCCACCGTGACCGGGTGCTCGCGCGGGGGCTGCAGCAGGTGCTGGACTTCGAGGATGTCGCCGGCGATCTGGAGGTCGTTGTCGCTGTTCATGGGGGTGCGGTGGTTCCTCAGTGAAGAAGGTCAGCGGGGAACGAAAAGCGAAAACCGAGTCCGGGGGACTCGGTCTGCGGCTGGAGCGGGAGCGGTCGGATACGACTACGACTACGGCTCAACAGCTGCGACAGCAACAGCTACAGCGAGCGCGGGCAGCACCGTGGGACCCGGCGGTGCCGGTCGAGGTGAATGCCAAGTTCGCGAGCATGCCCACAAGGACATCGGTTCACACCTCCCGTGTCAACTCGACGCCCGGTATGTGGGACACGGTTCACCTCATCCGGTTCACCTCGCTGCCGAAAGGTTTGTTCAGACGGCACCCGGGACACATGGCGCACAACCGGGCACGCGAGCCGCTTCGGAACGCGATCGAACATCTGGGCGTCCTTCTCCGTACAAGCTCTGTATGGGGTCGGAGGCCCCGGACGGGGCCTCGTCTGCATGTCAAGGTTTATGCCGATTTGAACACTTTCCGCACGGCCTTGGTTCCGCAGAGTGAATAACGGGCCCAATAGCAGATCTCGGCTTGACTCGCCCGGAGCAGCACACTTGTAATTTCACTCGTGTCGTTCAGCCGAAATCGGTAACGGCCACGCACGGGGACGTGAAAGACAGACGAGGGGCGCACATGACCGAGCTGGTGCAGCAACTGCTGGTCGACGACGCGGACGAGGAACTCGGCTGGCAGGAGCGCGCGCTGTGCGCCCAGACCGACCCCGAGTCCTTCTTCCCCGAGAAGGGCGGCTCCACCAGAGAGGCCAAGAAGGTCTGCCTCGCCTGCGAGGTGCGCTCCGAGTGCCTTGAGTACGCCCTCGCCAACGACGAGCGGTTCGGTATCTGGGGCGGACTCTCCGAGCGGGAGCGCCGCCGCCTCAAGAAGGCCGCCGTCTGACCCGCGGGGGCTGCCGTCCGAAGCGGGCGTCCACACAACGCACACATCTGAGCTGCGCGAACGGCCCGTCGCCGGTGGGTTATCCACAGGCGGCGGGCCGTCGACATGCCCAGCCGATAGTGTGGTCGCTCGTCCGAGACGCCTCGCCGCCACCAGCGGGCGCAGGAGTCCACCGCAGTCCATCGAACCGGGGCCCGTACCTCGATGTCCGTGCACAGCCACACGGCAGCCCAAGACACTGCTGCCACACCAGAGTTTCCGCGTCATGTGGTGACCGCGGTGCTCGTCTCCCACGACGGCGCCCGCTGGCTGCCCGACGCGCTCGCCGGGCTGCTCGGCCAGGAGCGCCCCGTCCAGTACGCGGTCGCGGCCGACACCGGCAGCGCGGACGACTCCGCCCAGCAGCTCACCGCGTCCCTCGGCGACGCCAACGTCCTGCACCTCGCCCGCCGCACCGGCTTCGGCCAGGCCGTCGAGGAGGCGAGCCGCACCGCGCCCGTCCTCACCCCGGACGACCTGCCGTACCTGAAGCGGCCCAGCGGCTGGGACCCGGTCACCCGCCAGTGGCGCGACGACGCCTACGACATGCCCGAGCTGCCGCACGGCGAACCGGTCCAGTGGCTGTGGCTGCTGCACGACGACTGCGCCCCGGAACCCGACGCCCTGGCCCAGCTGCTCCGCGTCGTCGACAACGAGCTGGAGCTGGGCCGCGACGACGTGGCGGTCGTCGGCCCCAAGCTGCGCGGCTGGTACGACCGCCGGCAGCTCCTGGAGGTCGGCGTCACCATCGCCAACTCCGGCCGCCGCTGGACCGGCCTGGACCGCCGCGAGCAGGACCAGGGCCAGCACGACCACGTACGGCCCGTGCTCTCCGTCTCCACCGCCGGCATGCTGATCCGCCGCGACGTCTTCGAGGAGCTCGGCGGCTTCGACCGCCGGCTGCCCCTGATGCGCGACGACGTCGACCTGTGCTGGCGCGCGCACAACGCGGGACACCGCGTCCTGGTCGCCCCCGAGGCCGTCGTACGGCACGCCGAGGCAGCCTCCCGCGAGCGCCGCGCCGTCGACTGCGCCGGCCGCACCGCCACCTCCCCGCACAAGGTCGACAAGGCCGGCGCGATCTACACCCTGCTGGTCAACGCCCGCACGGCGGCGCTGCCCTGGATCCTGCTCCGCCTGGTCCTCGGCACCCTGCTGCGCACCGTCGCCTACCTCGTCGGCAAGGTCCCCGGACAGGCCCTCGACGAGATCCGCGGCCTGCTGGGCACCCTGCTGCGGCCCGAGCGGATCATCGCCGGGCGGCGCAGGCGCGGCCGCTCCCAGCTCGACAAGGGCGAGCTGCGCCCCCTGTTCCCGCCGCCCGGCGCCACCGTCCGGGCCACCGTCGAACAGGTCGCGGGCAACCTCTTCGGTACCGACGACGAGGTCTCCGCGGCCGGCCGGCACGGCGGCGCGGTCGAGTCCGGGCCCGGCGGCGACGACGCCGACTTCCTGGAGATCGAGCAGTTCGCCCGCCTCAAGCGCATCGCCCGCAAACCGGGCCCGGTGCTCTTCCTGGTGCTGCTGCTGATCTCGCTGGCCGCCTGCCGCGCCCTGCTCGGCTCCGGCGCCCTCGCGGGCGGCGCCCTGCTGCCCGCCCCGGGCAGCGCGAGCGAGCTGTGGTCGCGCTACCTGGACGCCTGGCACGCGGTCGGCGCCGGCGGCACCCCCGCCGCGCCGCCGTACCTCGCGATCGTCGCCTCGTTCGCCTCCCTGCTGTTCGGCTCGACCGGGCTCGCCGTGACGGTGCTCCTGGTCGCCTCGGTCCCGCTGGCCGGGTTCACCGCCTACTTCGCCTCCCGCCCGCTGGTCACCTCGCGCCTGCTGCGCGCCTGGGCGGCCATCGCCTACGCCTTCCTGCCCGCCGCCACCGGCGCGCTCGCGGGCGGCCGCATCGGCACCGCCGTCCTCGCGATCCTGCTGCCGCTGATCGCCCGCGCGGGCATCGCGGCCGGCGGCCTCGCGCACTCCTCCGGAGCACGCGGCAGCTGGCGCGCCACCTGGGCGTACGCGCTGCTGCTGACCGTCACCACCGCGTTCACCCCGATCGTCTGGCCGATCGCCCTGGTCCTCGGCCTCGCCGTGCTCGCCGTGCGCCGCGCCGACCTGGTCGCCTCCGGCCTGCGGCTGCTGGTCCAGCTAGGCACCCCGCTGCTGGTCCTCGCCCCCTGGTCGCTGACCCTGCTGCCGACCGGCTTCTTCAAGGAGGCCGGGCTGGAGTACGGCTCCTCGGCCGCCTCCGCGCTCGACCTGCTCGGCGCCAGCCCGGGCGGCCCCGGCACCGTCGACGGGCTGCTGCTCATCGGTGTCGTCCTGGCCGCGCTCGGCGCCCTGCTGCGCTCCGAGCGCCAGTCCGCGGTCCGTACCGCCTGGGCGGTCGCCCTGGTCGGCCTGGTCTTCGCGGTCCTGTCCAACAAGTCCACGTGGGCCGGCCCCGCGACCCTCGTCTACGGCATCGCGATCCTGTCCGCCGCCGCGCTCGGCGCCGACGGGGCCCGCTCGCGGGTCGCCGAGCAGAGCTTCGGCTGGCGCCAGCCGGTGGCCGCCCTGATCGCCTTCGCCGCCGCCGCGGGTCCGCTGCTGCTCGCCGCCGGCTGGATGATCGCGGGCGCCGACGGCCCGGTCGAACGCCGCGACCCCACCCAGGTGCCGGCCTTCGTCGCCGAGGACAGCACCACCACCGACCAGGTCCGCACCCTCGTCCTCGACAGCGACAGCACCGCGCGCGTGACCTACATGCTGGTACGCGGCTCCGGCGCCCGCATGGGCGACGCCGAGGTGGCCGCCGCCGACGGCGAGAACGCCCAGCTCGACAAGGTCGTCGCCAACCTTGTCGCCGGCTCCGGCGCCGACCAGGCCGACCAGCTCGGCGGGTTCGCGGTGCGCTACGTCCTGGTCCACAAGGGCGCGCCGCGTGACATCACGCGCGTGCTCGACGCCACCCCCGGCCTGTCCCGGCTCAGCCAGCAGAACGGCGGCGCCCTGTGGCGCGTCGACCAGCAGGTCTCCCGCGCGACCATCGTCTCCGCGAACGGCTCCGGCACCCCCGACTCCGTCGCCGCCGGACCGGTCGACATCCACACCACCGTCCCGACCGGTGCCGACGGCCGCATCCTGCGCCTGGCCGACTCGGCCTCCCCGGGCTGGACGGCCACCCTGGACGGCAAGCCGCTCACCCGCACCACCGTCGACGGCTGGGCCCAGGGCTTCGAACTCCCGTCCTCCGGCGGGAAGCTGGACGTCACCTACGACACCCCGTTCACCCACACCGCCTGGCTGTGGGTCCAGGGCGCGCTCGCCGTCGTCCTGGTCGTCCTCGCCCTGCCCGGCCGCCGCCGTGACGTCGACGACGACCTCCCCGAGGAGCAGCCGGTCCCCGCCCAGGCCGCCGACGGCGAGGGCCGCCGCGCCCGCCGCCTGCGCGCCCAGGCGGAGGCCGAGGAGGAGCTCCCGGAGTTCCCGGAGTCCCAGGAGACCTCGGAGGACGCCGACTTCCCGCCGGAGGCCCCGGCGGAGGAGCCCCGGGCCGCGGTCCCGCACCAGCAGTCGTACGACGAATGGGACCCCGCCTCCTACCCGCAGACCGACGGCTACGACGCCGGCTACGCCGACCAGTACCAGGGCGCCGGCACCGGCCAGTACCAGACCGGCGGCTACGACCAGCAGACGTACGACCCCTACCAGAACGGCCAGTACGACCCGTACGCCTACGGCGGTCAGCAGGGGCAGACGGCCTACGACCCGACGTACCAGCAGGGCTACGACCCCGCCTACGACCCCGCCTATGACCCGGCCGCCCAGCAGCACCGCGGCACCGGCGGCGAGCACCACGACGGGAGCCAGCAGTGAACCGCACCACCCTGTCCCTGCTCGCCGGCACGGCCGCCCTCGCGGCGGTCACCGGGTTCGCCGAGCTCAGCCCGCCGGCCGCCACCCCCGCGCACACCGCCGAGGCGGCCGCCCAGCTGCCCGTGGAGCGCACCACCCTGCTGTGCCCGGCGCCCAGCCTGTCCGACATCGCGGACACCTCGTACACGTCGTTCACGCCCGTCACCCAGGGCACCACGAGCGACGGCAAGGCCGCGCTCCAGGCCGCCACCGAGCAGTCGGCGGACGGGACGGGCAGCGGCGGCGGCAAGAAGAAGGCCGCCAAGCCCGTCCTCACCCCCAAGACGCCCGGCACGCCGGCCACCGGGGACACCTCCGGCGCCGACGGGCCCGCCTACGTCGGCACCGCCGAGGGCAAGTACGCCCCCGGCTGGACGGTCCAGGAGACCACCGAGGTCGCCGCGGGCACCGGGCGCGGCCTCCAGGGGGTCAACTGCACGCCGGCCGACACCGACTTCTGGTTCCCCGGCGCCAGCACCGCCGCGAGCCGTACCGACTACGTGCACCTCACCAACCCCGACGACGGCGCCGCCGTGGTCGACATCGAGCTGTACGGCAAGGACGGCCAGCTCAAGTCCACGGTGGGGGAGGGCATCACGGTCCAGCCGCACGCGAGTGAGCCGGTCCTGCTGTCCACGCTCACCGACGAGCGGCAGACCGACCTGACCGTCCACGTGAGCGTGCGCAGCGGCCGGGTCGGCGCGAGTGTGCAGGCCCTGGACGACAAGACCGGCGGCGACTGGCTGGCCGCCTCCGCGGACCCGGCGGGCAGCCTGGTGCTGCCCGGCATCCCCAAGGACGCCACCGACGTCCGGCTGATCGCCTTCACCACCGGCGACAGCGACGCGGACCTGAAGGTGCGCCTCGCCTCCCCGGACGGCACGATCACCCCCGCCGGCAACGAGACGCTGCACGTGAAGTCGGGCATGACCACCGCGACCGACCTCGGCGACGTCACGCGCGGCGAGGCGGGTTCGCTGATCCTCACGCCCACCGACCAGTCCGTCCCGGTGGTGGCCGCCCTGCGCGTCACTCGCGGCAAGGGCGCCAACCAGGAGACCGCCTACATCCCGGCGACCGCACCGGTCGGCACGCGCGCGACGTCCGCCGACAACAGCGGCAAGGGCACCACCCTCTCCCTGACCGCGCCCACCGCGACCGCCCAGGTCAAGGTCACGGCGTCGGCGGGCAGCGGCGGCGGCACGGCGGTCTCCAAGACGTTCACGATCAAGTCCGGCACCACCCAGAACGTCGACGCCCCGGTCCCGTCCGGTCTCAAGGGCACCTACGCCCTGACCGTGGAGACGGTCTCCGGCGGCCCGGTCTACGGCGCCCGTACCCTCGCGGCCACCGAGGAGGGCGTCCCGGGCTTCACGATCCAGACCCTCCCGGACGACCGCGGCACGGTGGCCGTACCGCAGGCGGACCAGGACGTGTCGGTGCTGCAGAAGTAGGCGCGAGGTCGCCGGGTGGGCTCAGTGGGTGGGCTCAGTCCTCGCCGTACCGGGGATCGACCGTCTCCGGGGTGAGGCCGAGCAGCTCGGCGACCTGCTCCACGACGACCTCGTGCACCAGCGCGGCCCGCTCGTCGCGCCCCTTGGTGCGGATCTCGACCGGCCGCCGGTAGACGACCACCCGCGCCCGGCGTCCCTCGCGCGCGGGAATGATGCCGCCCAGCGGCACCGCCTCCTCGTCCCAGCTCTCGCCGTGCCGGTCCTGGAGCCGCGGTACTTCGAGCACCAGGAAATCGATGTCGGCGAGCTGCGGCCAGCGCCGCTCCAGGCGCTCCACGGAGTCCTGCACCAGGTCCGCGAACACGTCGGCGCGGCTCGCGGCCAGCGGCACCTGAGGCGGCGCGATCGGCCCGCGCATGCCCCGACCGTGGCGATCGCGTCGACGGGGCCCGGTGCCGGCGGCAGGGGGCGGTACACGGTTGTCCATCACTGGTGAAGCGTAGTCCTCGCGGGCTCCGGCCGCGCCGGTCCACGCACCGACACCGCCCTGGAGGGCATGTCGCAGGATGACCATTCCGGCCAAGGTTGGGCTCGTTTCCGTATCTCCACGAGACCGGCGAACTCAAGGCAATTGACGGTGTTTGTACCGACTCGTGACCGGATGAGGTACCGGCCGTGACCCCGGACGATCCGTTTCGTGCAGGTCAGCAGGGCGTGTCGGGAGGGGTGTGTGGGGCGTTTCACAGTACGACACGGTGGAGTGACCTGGGGGAGAGTCGTCGCGGCCCGCTCAAGAGTGCGGTACCGTCCAACATCGTGAGCCCTGTACGTCGCTGTTCGCGAACCGCCTGCGGCCGACCCGCCGTCGCGACGCTGACGTACGTCTACGCCGACTCGACCGCGGTCCTCGGCCCGCTCGCCACCTACGCCGAACCCCACTGCTACGACCTGTGCGCCCAGCACTCCGAGCGCCTCACCGCCCCGCGCGGCTGGGAGGTCGTCCGGCTCCTCGACGGCTCCGCCCCCGCGCGTCCGAGCGGGGACGACCTGGAGGCGCTGGCGAACGCGGTGCGCGAGGCGGCCCGCCCCCAGGAGCGGGCGGCCGAGGCGGGCGGCGGCGGCCGCGGCGCGGACCCGATGGAGGTCGCCCGGCGCGGCCATCTGCGGGTACTGCGCTCACCGGACAACTGACGTCTGCCGGGCCCCCTTCCGCTCCGCACCGCCGCTTTCCACGCCATCGCTTTCCCTGTGTGTGACGCGGCTGCGTTCCGCGGTGCACACCCATTGACGCGCGCTTGTCGCGGACACGACCATTCCGGATGACCGTCGGCGGGAAATCGCTTTCCGCATGCCGGAATCCGGGGAGGCGCCCGTGTACGTCCAGGAACTGGAACCCGTCGCCGGCTCGCTCGGCCTGTCCGCCCTGGTGGCCGCCCTGCCGCTGCTGATCGTCCTGGTCCTGCTCGGCGGGGTCCGCATGAAAGCCCATCTGGCGGGCCTGAGCGGCCTTCTCGCTGCCGTACTCGTCGCGAGGCTCGCCTACCGCATGCCGCTGGACCAGACCGTCTCCAGCGCCGCCCAAGGCGCCGCGTTCGGCCTGTTCCCCATCCTGTGGATCGTCGTCAACGCCCTGTGGGTGTACCGGATGACGGTCCGTACCCGCCATTTCGACGTCCTGCGTCGCTCGTTCGGGCGACTCTCCGACGACCCGCGCATCCAGGCCCTCGTGGTCGCCTTCTGCTTCGGCGCCCTCCTTGAGGCCCTCGCCGGCTTCGGCGCCCCGGTCGCGATCTGCTCGGTGATGCTCGTCGCCCTCGGCTTCGACCCGGTCCGCGCGGCCGTCGTCTCCCTGGTCGCCAACACCGCGCCGGTGGCCTTCGGCGCGATGGGCACCCCGGTGGTGACGCTCGCCCAGGTCACCGGTCTGCCCCTGGACTCGGTCGCCTCCGTCGTCGGCCGCCAGACCCCGCTCCTCGCCCTGGTGGTGCCCCTGGCGCTGGTCGGCCTGGTCGACGGCGTACGCGGGCTCCGAGAGACCTGGGTACCGGCCCTGGCATGCGGAGTCGCCTTCGCCGCCGCCCAGTTCGCCGCCTCCAACTACGTCTCCGCCCAACTCGCCGACATCTGCGCCGCCCTGGCCGGCACGGCCGCCCTGCTCGCCGTACCGCACGCGCGCGTGCCGGCGGCCGACGAGGTCCGCGCGGCCGTCCTCACCGGCGCCCGCGGCGCGGACCTGGACGAGCACGACGAACGGCCTCAAGTCCTGCGCGCCTACGCCCCGTACGCCCTGATCATCACGGTCTTCTCGATCGCCCAGATCCCGCCGGTCAAGGACTGGCTGGCGAAGGCGAACCGCGTCTACGACTGGCCCTTCCTGGACGTCGTCAACCCGAAGGGCGAACCGGTCGGAGGAAATCTCTTCACCTGGCCGGTCGTCTCCACGGGCGGCACGCTGGTCCTGTTCGCCGGCATCGCCACGGCGGCCGTCCTGCGCGTGCACGCGCGCGTGGCGATCGCGGAATGGGCGGCGACCGTACGCGAGTTGAGGTTCGCGATCCTCACCGTGACATCCGTCCTCGCCCTCGCCTACGTCATGAACCTCTCCGGACAGGCGGCCACGATCGGCCACTTCGTGGCGGCGGCAGGCGCGGGTCTGGCCTTCCTCTCCCCGGTCCTCGGCTGGTTCGGCGTCGCCGTCTCCGGCTCCGACACCTCGGCCAACGCGCTCTTCGGAGCCCTCCAGGTGAGCGCCGCCCACGAGTCGGGTCTCTCGCCGGAACTCCTGGCGGCCGCCAACAGCTCCGGCGGCGTGCTCGGCAAGATGGTCTCCCCGCAGAACCTCACGATCGCCTGCGCGGCGGTGGGCCTGGCGGGCCGCGAGGGCGACCTGCTGCGCAGGGTGCTGCCGTGGAGCCTCGGCCTGCTGCTGGTGATGTGCCTCATCGTGGTGGCGCAGAGCGGTCCGGTGCTGGGCTGGATGCTGCCGTGAGCCGGGGCGGGGCCGGGCGAGCGGGTCCGGCCCCGCCAGGACCGCTCGGCGGCACCGCGTGCAAGCGGAGGGGAGGACACCGGGCCCGTGCACGACCGGGACACGCGCCCGTACCCGGCCGCGCTAGCCCAGGACCGCCCACAGCCGCCCACACCCGACGGGGGTCGACCGCGATCGACCGGGATCGACCGGGGGCGACCGCACTCGACCTGGGCGGATCGCCGCAGATCACAGCCAGGAGTCCGCCACGCATCCGCTGGGGGGATCCGGCGTCGGGCCCTTACCCGGGGCAGGTACTTTGGGGCGACCGAGAGGATTCCAGGAGGGCTGGCCTGTGGCTGCTGCAGCTGATCTGTCGCAGATCGTGAAGGCGTACGACGTGCGCGGAGTGGTTCCGGACCAGTGGGACGAGGGACTCGCCGAACTGTTCGGCGCCGCGTTCGTCCAGGTGACCGGCGCCGCCGCGATCGTCGTCGGCCACGACATGCGGCCCTCCTCGCCCGCCCTGTCCCGCGCCTTCGGACGCGGTGCGGCGGCCCGGGGCGTCGACGTCACCGAGATCGGCCTGTGCTCGACCGACCAGCTGTACTACGCCTCGGGCGCCCTCGGCCTGCCCGGTGCCATGTTCACGGCCTCGCACAACCCCGCGCAGTACAACGGCATCAAGATGTGCCGCGCGGGAGCCGCACCGGTGGGCCAGGACACGGGCCTGACGGAGATCCGGGAGCTGGCCGAGCGCTGGTTGCAGGAGGGCGCCCCCGAGCCGGCCGCCACGCCGGGAACGATCACCACGCGCGAGACGTTGTCGGACTACGCGGCCCACCTGTGCTCACTCGTGGACCTGACCTCCATCCGCCCGCTGAAGGTCGTCGTCGACGCGGGCAACGGCATGGGCGGCCACACGGTCCCGACGGTCTTCGAAGGCCTGCCGCTGACCCTGGTCCCGATGTACTTCGAGCTGGACGGCACCTTCCCGAACCACGAGGCCAACCCGCTCGACCCCGCCAACATCGTGGATCTCCAGCAGCGCGTGCGCGCCGAGTCGGCCGACCTCGGCCTGGCCTTCGACGGCGACGCGGACCGCTGCTTCGTCGTGGACGAGCGCGGCGAGCCGGTCTCCCCGTCGGCGATCACGGCCCTCGTGGCCGCGCGCGAACTGGCGAAGAACGGCGGCAAGGGCACGGTCATCCACAACCTGATCACGTCCTGGACCGTCCCCGAGGTGGTCCGGGAGAACGGCGGCACCCCGGTCCGCACCCGGGTCGGCCACTCCTTCATCAAGGCCGAGATGGCGAGGTCCGGCGCGATCTTCGGCGGCGAGCACTCGGCCCACTACTACTTCAAGGACTTCTGGAACGCCGACACCGGCATGCTGGCGGCCCTGCACGTCCTCGCCGCCCTCGGCGGCCAGTCCGCCCCCCTCTCCTCGCTGGTCGCCCAGTACGACCGCTACACCGGCTCCGGCGAGATCAACTCCACGGTCGCCGACCAGCAGGCCAGCCTCACCGCGATCCGCGCGGCCTACGGCGACCGCGACGACGTCACCCTCGACGACCTCGACGGCCTCACCGTCACCGCCGCCGACTGGTGGTTCAACGTCCGCCCCTCCAACACGGAACCGCTGCTCCGCCTGAACGCGGAGGCAAGGGACGAGGCGACGATGACGAAGATCCGCGACGAGGTACTGACCATCATCAGGGCCTGACCAGACTCCTCGCCTGCCTCGTCTCTCGGGGGATGCGGGTGGGGTGGGGGTTCCGGGGGTCTGCGGGGGACCCGGGCCGCTCGGCGCGGCGCGTACTTGTCGGGGGATTCCGAGTCGCCTCGCCCCGCCCTCGCTTCTCAAGCGACCGAGTCGGGTGGTGGGTGGGCGAAGGTGCGGGTGGGCGAAAGCGTGGGGGACGAAGGCTTCGGGGGTCCAAGGGGCGGAGCCCCCTGGGCGGTCGCTTCGGCCGACGGTCGGCCGGGACCCACGGCCAGCCCAACCCACCCCACCGGCGGTAACCTGACCGCACGCGAACATCCACCCCCGAAGGGAAACCCCATGCCGCTCGAAGCCGGCCTCCTGGAGATCCTCGCCTGCCCGGCCTGCCACGCCACCCTCAAGGAGCAGGACGCCGAGCTGATCTGCACCGGTCAGGACTGCGGCCTGGCGTACCCCGTCCGCGACGGCATCCCCGTCCTCCTCGTCGACGAGGCCCGCCGCCCGGCGTAAGCAGCAGCCCCCACAACCGCGAAACATCAGGACCCCGGCAACCGGAGGCCGCTCCATGCTCGACGAAACGCTGCTCGACACCCCGGAGGGCCTCGCCGAGGCCGACCGCCGAGGTCTGCTGCGCGGCGCGGCAGAGGCCGGCGCCCGTGTCCGTACGGCAGCCCGGCACGCCACCGAGGCCGGTGTCCAGGAGCTGAAGCCGGACGGCCGCCCGCGCGCCGTCCTGATCGCGGGCCCCGGCGTCGCCGCCACCCACGCCGCCGACCTCCTCGGCACGCTGGCCGGCCCCGGCAGCCCCGTCACCCGCCTGGCCCCCACCGGCGTCGCCCCGGCGGCCGGCGCCCTGCGCTGGGAGCTCCCCGGCTGGGCCGGCTCCGTCGACCTGCTGCTGATCGCCACCCCGGACGGCACCGAACCCAGCCTCTCCCTCCTCGCCGACCAGGCCTACCGGCGCGGCTGCTCGGTCGCCGCCGTAGCCCCCGCCGGCACCCCGCTCGAAGAGGCGGTGGCCGGCGCCCACGGCCTGTTCATGCCGATGGCGACGGCCCCGTACGACCACGGCGAGCCGCTCGCCGGCTCCTCCCCGGGCGTCCTGTGGGCGCTGCTCACCCCGCTGCTCGCGCTCCTCGACCGCATCGGCCTGCTCACCGCCCCGCCGGACGCGCTGGAGAAGGTCGCCGACCGCCTCGACCACATCGCCGAGCGCTGCGGCCCGGCCATCGTGACCTACAGCAACCCCGCCAAGACCCTCGCCGCGGAACTCGCCGACGCGCTCCCGGTGGTCTGGACGGAAGGCGAGTCGGCAGGCCCGGCCGGCCGCCGCTTCGCCGCGGCCCTCGCCGAGCTGGCCGGCCGCCCCGCCCTGGTCGCCGAACTCCCCGAGGCACTGGCCGCCCACACCGCCCTGCTGGCCGGCCCGCTCGCCGCCAGCGCCGACCCCGACGACTTCTTCCGCGACCGCGTGGACGAGCCGCCCGCGCTGCACGCGCGCGTGGTGCTGCTCCGTGACCGCCCCATCGGCGGCCTCACCGCCGCACCCGCCGCCCGTGACCTCGCCCTCAGCCATGACACCCCGATCAGCGAGCTGGAGCCCGAGGCGGGCGACGAACTGGAGACCCTGGCGGAACTGATCGCCGTCACGGATTTCGCCGCCGTTTACCTGACGCTCGCTTCGAGGGCCTGAGGTGGACACCGGCACCGGACCCGCCGCACGAAGGACGACCTGAGGGCCGTACCGAAGGCGAACCGGTAGGGGAACGTACGGTGAACACGGCCGTCGCGCACCCTCGTACGCCCTCGTACGCCCTCGTACGGACCCGTACGGCGGCGCACCCTGTGCCTCCGTGCCCGCCCCGCGCCCCCGCGCAACCCCGTCCGCCCCCGCCCGCAGAGAGAACCGCAGAGAGAAGTCATGGATCTCCTCGACAACACCATCCGCCCCTACGCCTGGGGTTCCCCGACCGCCATCCCCGAACTGCTCGGGGCCGAGCCGAGCGGCGAGCCGCAGGCGGAGATGTGGATGGGCGCGCACCCGGGCGCCCCCTCGCGCACCGCGCGCGGAACGCTCGTCGAGGTCATCGACGCGGACCCGAAGGCCGAACTGGGCGAGGAGGCCGTGGCCAGGTTCGGCCCGCGGCTGCCCTTCCTGCTCAAGATCCTCGCCGCCGGCGCCCCCCTCTCCCTCCAGGTGCACCCCAACCTGGAGCAGGCCAGGGAGGGGTACGAGGACGAGGAGCGGCGCGGCATCCCGGTCGACGCCCCGGACCGCAACTACAAGGACGCCAACCACAAGCCCGAACTGATCTGCGCGCTCACCGAGTTCGACGGCCTGTGCGGCTTCCGCGACCCGGAGCGGACGGCAGAACTCCTCGACGGCCTCGGCGTGGACTCCCTCAAGCCGTACGTCGACCTGCTGCGTGCCCACCCCGAGGACGCGGCCCTGCGCGAGGTCCTCACCGCGATCCTCAGCGCCGACCGCGAGGAGATGGCCCGCACGGTCGCGGAGACCACGGCCGCCTGCACCCGCCTCGGCGGCGACTACCTGCCCTACGCCGACATCGCCCACCACTACCCGGGCGACCCCGGCGTGATCGCCGCCATGCTCCTCAACCACGTCCGCCTGCAGCCCGGCGAGGCCCTCTTCCTCGGCGCCGGCATCCCGCACGCCTACCTCAACGGCCTCGGCGTCGAGATCATGGCCAACTCCGACAACGTCCTGCGCTGCGGCCTGACCCCCAAGCACGTCGACGTCCCCGAACTCCTGCGCATCGTCCGCTTCGAGGCGGGCGACGCCGGTGTACTGCGTCCCGAGGCGGCCCCGGACGGCGAGGAGGTCTACGAGACGCCGATCGACGAGTTCCGGCTCTCCCGGTACGTCCTGCCCGAGGGCACCGCGGCCCACGACCTGACCCTGCCCACCCCGCAGATACTGCTCTGCACGGCCGGTGCGGTGCGCGTCGGCGAGTACGACCTGGCTCCCGGCCGTTCGGTGTTCGTCCCCGCCGGCGAGAAGGCGGAGGTGTCGGGCGCGGGCACGGTCTTCCGTGCCACGGTGATCGTCTGAGGGGGTCCGTATCTCCCGCCGAGGGGGCTGCAAGAATGACCCACCGGCAAAGCACGGGCAAAGACGAGTACCGGCGTAGACGGACGACGGCGAGAACGAGAAGGGACACCGCGGACACATGAGCGCGTCAGGCGGCACCAGGGCGATCGTGGCGGCACTCGGCGCCAACCTCGCGATCGCGGTATCGAAGTTCGTGGCGTTCGCGTTCAGCGGCTCCTCGTCGATGCTCGCCGAGGGCGTCCACTCGCTCGCCGACTCCGGCAACCAGTTCCTGCTGCTCATCGGCGGCAAGAAGGCCCAGCGCGAGGCGACCCCGCAACACCCCTTCGGCTACGGCCGCGAGCGGTACATCTACGCCTTCCTCGTCTCGATCGTCCTCTTCTCCGTCGGTGGCATGTTCGCCATCTACGAGGGCTACGAGAAGATCAGCCACCCGCACGAGGTGGAGCACTGGTACTGGCCGGTGGGCGTGCTCCTCTTCGCGATCATCGCCGAGGGCTTCTCCTTCCGGACGGCCATCAAGGAGTCCAACGAACTGCGCGGCAAGCTGTCCTGGTCCCAGTTCATCCGCCGCGCCAAGGCTCCCGAGCTGCCGGTCGTCCTCCTTGAGGACTTCGGCGCACTCATCGGCCTGGTCCTCGCCCTCCTCGGCGTCGGCCTCGCCCTGATCACCGGCGACGGCGTCTGGGACGGCATCGGCACGGTCTGCATCGGCGTCCTGCTCGTCATGATCGCCCTGGTCCTGGCCGCCGAGACCAAGTCCCTCCTGCTCGGCGAGGCCGCCGGCGTCGAGGAGGTCAAGAAGATCGAGGCCGCGATCGTCGACGGCGACACCGTCACCGGCATCATCCACATGCGCACGCTCCATCTCGGCCCCGAGGAACTCCTCGTCGCCGCCAAGATCGCCGTCCAGCACGACGACACGGCCGCCCAGGTCGCCAGGGCCATCAACGAGGCCGAGGCCCGCATCCGCACCGCGGTCCCCATCGCCCGCGTGATCTACCTGGAACCCGACATCTACAGCGAGGCAGAGGCCGCCAAGGGCCCCGACCCGGCAGCCACCCCGGGCGGCCCGACCCCCCACCCCGCCGGCCACTGACCCCCTCGAACGGCGTGATCTGTTCGGAGGCGGACTGGGGACGGCCCGCTCCTCCGGTGTAGCTTGGGACGGAGCCAGACGTCGCTGCTGATGGCGGTCGGGCGGTCCCCCTGCGGACCGTCCGAGGGAGAGAGGGCCTCCGACGGACTGCGCTGCGCGCACGCGGGCATGCCTGTGTCCTCTTCTCGGGCACCCGGTGTCCGCCGCCGCGCAGACCAGCCGTACCCACCCTCGACCCAACCCGAGGAGCAGCTCGCAATGACGACTGTCGACAACCGACAGGACTTCAAGGTCGCCGACCTCTCCCTGGCCGAGTTCGGCCGCAAGGAGATCACCCTCGCCGAGCACGAGATGCCCGGCCTGATGTCCATCCGCAAGGAGTACGCCGACGCCCAGCCCCTGGCCGGCGCCCGCGTCACCGGCTCCCTGCACATGACCGTGCAGACCGCCGTCCTGATCGAGACCCTGGTCGCGCTCGGCGCACAGGTCCGCTGGGCGTCCTGCAACATCTTCTCCACCCAGGACCACGCGGCCGCCGCCATCGCCGTCGGCCCGAACGGCACGCCCGACAACCCGCAGGGCGTCCCGGTCTTCGCCTGGAAGGGCGAGACCCTGGAGGAGTACTGGTGGTGCACCGAGCAGGCGCTGACCTGGCCGGACAGCCCCACCGGCGGCCCCAACATGATCCTCGACGACGGCGGTGACGCCACCCTCCTCGTCCACAAGGGCGTCGAGTACGAGAAGGACGGCAAGGTCCCCGGCCTGGAGACCGCCGAGTCCGACGAGCACCGCGTCATCCTCGAACTCCTGCACCGCACCATCACGGACGGCTCGCAGAAGTGGACCCAGCTCGCCTCCGAGATCCGCGGCGTGACCGAGGAGACCACGACCGGCGTCCACCGCCTGTACGAGATGCAGCGCGACGGCGTCCTCCTCTTCCCGGCGATCAACGTCAACGACGCCGTCACCAAGTCGAAGTTCGACAACAAGTACGGCTGCCGCCACTCGCTGATCGACGGCATCAACCGCGCCACCGACGTCCTGATCGGCGGCAAGACCGCGGTCGTCTGCGGCTACGGCGACGTGGGCAAGGGCTGCGCGGAGTCCCTGCGCGGACAGGGCGCCCGCGTGATCGTCACCGAGATCGACCCGATCTGCGCCCTGCAGGCGGCGATGGACGGCTACCAGGTCACGACCCTCGACGAGGTCATCGACAAGGCCGACATCTTCGTCACCACGACGGGCAACAAGGACATCATCATGGCCTCGGACATGGCCAAGATGAAGCACCAGGCCATCGTCGGCAACATCGGCCACTTCGACAACGAGATCGACATGGCCGGCCTCGCCAAGGTCCCCGGCATCGTCAAGGACGAGGTCAAGCCGCAGGTCCACACCTGGAAGTTCCCCGACGGCAAGGTGATCATCGTCCTCTCCGAGGGCCGCCTGCTGAACCTGGGCAACGCCACCGGCCACCCCTCGTTCGTGATGTCCAACTCCTTCGCGGACCAGACCCTGGCCCAGATCGAGCTGTTCACCAAGCCGGACGAGTACCCGGTCGGCGTCTACACGCTGCCCAAGCACCTCGACGAGAAGGTCGCCCGCCTGCACCTGGACTCGCTCGGCGTGAAGCTGACGACGCTCCGCCCCGAGCAGGCCTCGTACATCGGCGTGGAGGTCGAGGGTCCGTACAAGTCGGACCACTACCGCTACTGAGCCCGAGACCCGCCCACCGGGAAGCGCACCCGTGCACCGATGCGCTCTCCCGGCGGCAGGTCCTCCGGTCCGCCGAGGCAGGCCCCCGCACCCCCGTGCCGGGGGCCTGCCCCTTTGGTCCGTCGACCGCCCGCGCGGCCGTACCGCAGGTCCGAGCGCCGGACCCACGCCCCGTCAAGCCCCAGGACTCCGATGCCCCGCGGCCGCTATTCGCTCCACGATCCGCACGATCACACCCCCCTCGGCGAGGAACACTTCCAGTGCGCCCCCGGTCCGTCCGGCTGGCGATACGTCTCCCAAGTGACCACCCCCTCCGGTGACCACGGCGGCTCCGTCGATCTCGCCCTCGACGAACTCGGCCGCCCGATCCGCATGGAACTCCACGCCGGGGGCTGGCAGGTCCGTGGTGCCGCCCTCGACGGCGTCACCTGGGTCCGTACGGACCCCACCGGCACCCATGCCACCGAAGGCAATGTGCGCGCCCACGCCTTCACCGGCACGTCCCCCGCGTTCCTTGTCGCCACCGCCCGTCTCCTGCGCCTCACCCCCTCATCCACCGCGACCCGCGTACGCCTCGTGGCCTTCACGGATCCCGTGCTCGCCCCCCGCACCGTGGACCAGTCCTGGGCCTTGCTGAGAAGAGAAACACACGCCACTGACAACGGCCCTCTGACCGTGGACGAGTACCAGGTCACAGCCCTGGACACCGGAGAACAGCACCCCGTCCACCTCGCCGGCGACGTGGTCCTGGCAGCCCCCGGGATCGAGTTGGAGGACCTGCGGTCACCGCCGTCGTTCTTCACCGACCCCGAGGACTGAACAGCAGGCCCCGCGAACCGGACCCTGCCTAGGCCGGCGGCACGAACCCGGTGGCCGGCCGCTCGGCCGGCGCTGCGGGAGGAACCGCCGCTGGGGGAGACAGGGGCGCAGCAGGCGGTGGCGGGACAGCTGCAGCCCTGGGCGCAGGTGCGAGGGAGGGGTGCGCCCCGGGTACCGGAGGCGCGTACGCGGTGGGGATGGCGGGGATACCCGGGGACTGAGCAACCTGGTCGGCGAAGGCCCGCCGGGTTTCCCGGGCCTGCCGCTCCTGCACGACGGCCGCCAGATACGCGGCCGGCGGGATGTCCGGAGGCGCCGGAGTACCCGTCCGCGAAGCGAGATCGCCCGCGAGCTGCACGGCCATCGCCCACGAGACCTGCGGATCGAGCTGCTGCATCCGCGTCAGGTACTGCCGTACAGCCAGCCACAGCGCGTCCGGAACTGCCGACAGGTCCAGCTCGGTGAAACGCCCCGCCAGCCAGGGCGGGGGCGGCGGAACGAAACGGGCCTGCCCGACGGGCACCCGCTCCCGCACGACCAGGGTCCCCGCGAACACGTCCCCGAGCCGCCGTCCACGTGCCGAGACCAGCGAGGCGATACAAGCGACGACCCCGAACGTCATCAGGATCTCGACCACGCCGAGAGCGCCCCGCACCAGCGCATGACGGAACCGGATGGGCCCGCCGTCGTCCCGCACGACCCGCAGTCCACACGCCATCTTCCCCAGCGAGCGCCCATGGCTCAGCGTCTCCACCGCGATCGGCGCACCGACCAGCACCAGCAGGAAGGCCGCGATCGTCAGGGCGATCTGCGCGGCGTCGTCGAGCGAGGCCGTGGCCGCCGCAAGGCCGATCGAAACACCGATGTAGACGGTGAAGGCCACGATCAGGTCGAGCAGCACGGCGAGTGCCCTGCTGGGCAGCCTCGCGGGACGCAGTTCGAGCGCCACCGCCTCGCCCGTCACCAGCTCACTCACGCCCGCCGCCTTCCCCTGGTCTGCCCTGTACACCGCAAGTCTGCCAAGCTGAGCACGCATCGCGCCGCAGTACGACAAGCTGACAGCTGCGACATTGCTACACCAGGCAGTCGACGACCAGCCGAGGAGCAGGCAGACCCGATGGACCTCGACGTCTTCGTCTCCGCACACCGAGCAGAGTGGGACCGCCTCGACGCGCTCCTGCGCCGCCAGCGACGCCTCAACGGAGCCGAGGCCGACGAACTCGTCACGCTCTACCAGCGCACCGCGACCCATCTCTCCCTGATCCAGTCCAGCGCTCCCGATCCACAGCTCACCGGACGTCTCAGCCAACTTGTGGCACGCGCGCGCAGTGCCGTGACAGGCACTCGCCGCGCCTCCTGGCGCGATGTCGCCCGCTTCCTCGGACAGGGATTCCCGGCCGCCGTCTACCGCTCCCGCCACTGGTGGGTCCCCACCGCGCTCGTGTCCACCGCCGTCGCGATCGTCCTGGGCTGGTGGATCGGCGCCCACCCGGACGTGCAGTCGACCATCGCGGCCCCGAGTCAGCTCCGCGAGCTGACCCGCCCCGGCGGCGAGTACGAGACCTACTACTCAAGCCATCCCGCGGCTTCCTTCGCGGCCCAGGTGTGGACCAACAACGCCAGGGCCGCCGCGATGTGCCTGGTCCTGGGCGTCTTTCTCGGTCTCCCGGTCCTCTGGATCCTCTTCGAGAACATGCTGAACCTGGGCGTCGGCTTCGGCCTGATGTCCTCGGCCGGCCGCCTCGACACCTTCCTGGGATTGGTCCTCCCGCACGGGCTGCTGGAGCTCACCGCGGTCTTCGTGGCCGCGGGAACCGGACTCCGCCTCGGCTGGACCCTCATAGATCCGGGCCCACGCAGCCGTCGTACAGCCCTGGCAGAAGAAGGACGCGCCGCCGTCGGCATGGCGATCGGCCTGGCTCTCGTCCTGTTCGTGTCCGGCGCCATCGAAGGTTTCGTCACCCCGTCGGGCCTGCCGACCTGGGCGCGAATAGCCATCGGAGTGGCGGCTGAGCTGGCCTTCCTGGCCTACGTCTTCATCGTCGGCGGCCGTGCCGCTCGTGCCGGTGAGACGGGCGACCTCGACGAGACCGAGCGCAGCGCGCTCGTCCCCACGGCCGCCTGATGTGCGGAGACCTCCTGTGAGCTGCTAGTCTCCTCTTCGCCCCGGAAGACCCGTTGACACGGGTTGGACGAGGAGGTAGATTCAAACAGTTGCCTAGAACTGGACAGGTTCAGGGCTGATCGTTAGAATCGATCTGCTTCACAACGGAGAGTTCTCTCCGAGACATTGAAGCCACCCCCGATTTACTCAGAAATGAGTGGCTGGTCAGACCGGCCAAGAACTTCTGATAAAGTCGGACTCGCCGAAAGAGAGCCGGAAGGCAATCGAAAAGGCAAAGGCCCTCCAACGGCCACCGGAAATGAATTCCGACCGGAAACGGAACGGAAAACGGATCTGGTAAGGTTGGAAACACCGAAGGGAAGCCCGGAGGAAAGCCCGAGAGGGTGAGTACAAAGGAAGCGACCGTTCCTTGAGAACTCAACAGCGTGCCAAAAGTCAACGCCAGATATGTTGATACCCCGTCTCCGGCCGTCATGGCTGGGGCGAGGTTCCTTTGAAGAAAAACACAGCGAGGACGCTGTGAACGGTCGGATCATTCCTCCGACTGTTCCGCTCTCGTGTGTGTGCACCGGATTACCGGTAAACATTCACGGAGAGT
>NZ_JBIBHY010000004.1:729712-776114 GCF_042957285.1 Streptomyces sp. NPDC008092 | reverse complement strand
CGACGACCGCGCATGGGGTGGTCTCACCCCAGGACCAGACTTTCACGAGTGGTACACCGCATGGCTGGCATCACAGTAGATCTCAAACGCGGTCTGAGTGGAAGGCTCTTCTGGCAGAGGCGAAGGTTCGCGACGCGCGGTTGCACGACGCGCGCCACACGGCCGCGACGGTTCTGCTGATCCTCGGTGTCCCCGAGCGCGCCGTAATGGGTCTCATGGGTTGGTCATCCACGGCCATGGCTGCTCGGTATCAACACATGGTCGACGCGGTGCGGACCGACATCGCGAGGCAGGTGGATGGCCTCATTTGGAGAGGCGAGGGGGACCGCTAGTTGAGTTGTGGGCAAGGAGGGCAGGCAGTACCTGAGCAGGAGTCACCTGACTTCTTTCATAGTTGTCGCTATTAGCGGTTTCAACCTCTGATTCCTCTACCTCAACGTGCGCCTGGCCTTAATTGGACTTAGGCTGGGCGTATGCGACCGGTACGTATCCAATGGTGCGTTTGCCTAGGGGATATTGGGAGATGAGTCCCAATGGCTGGGAAGATCTACCAGTTTGAAACGGCTACGTGGCGCAGTCCCATCGACCGCGGTGATGTCCAAGACTTGTTCAAAGATCTGCATAGGGACGGTCGTCTACATCTCTATGATGAGCGTGGCGAGGGCAGGCCCGACGAGCGGGGCAGTGGCGGAGGGAGCCCTGACAGCGCCTCCACAGGGGGTGGCGCGGGAGAAGGGGAAGAGGCGGTGGGGGCCGAGGGGGAAGCCGGTGATGAGCATCCCGACGGGGATACGGTCGATCTTCCGTCCGACACGAGGTCGGGGTCTAGCTTCGTATTCCGGGTTGAGCCAGATAGGCCCCGACTCGATGGTTATGTTCCGGTAGTGGACGTTGCGACAGGGGAGGTCGTCGCCGGGGCTAGGTACGACCGCGAAACGGGGACAGTTGAGTTCACGGAGCCGGAGACAACCGTTGTCACTGAGGATCGAACGCCTAGCCGCGTTGACCTGACGCCACCTGATGGGCTTGAGAGTGGGACGGGTGGGAGCCCGTCTCAAGGGGCGTCCGGATATGTGGCAGCGAAGGCGTATAAGTTTACGCGGACAATCCGGAATTGGCAGGAGACCGGCTGCGTTCCTACCGTATTCCGTAATGGCGGGTTCGCGTTTGTCGTGGGTATCAAGGTCGGGGCACCTCTTAAGTTGGGGAATGGGTACCGGATCACGGCGGCTGAGGCCCAGCGTGACGCAGCTTTCGCAGCTCAGCAGGCAGCAACAGCCATAGCGAACATGCTGAATATGGGAAGCCGTGTTGGGCAGGTGGAGAGCACGTTCAAGAACTATGTTAAACAAATACTCGGTGCCCTTAGGGTCCCCGACGGCCGCCCTAAGGGCTACACGGTAGATAATTGTACCGGATTTCTCCCTTGACTGATGAATACGCCATTACTCGGTGGCGACCGAGTGGTGAGGGTGACCGTGGTGACCAGGCACCCACAGCCTGGACCCCCTGCAAGTCCCTCGCTTCGGCGCGTCATGGTGTCGTCTCATGCGCGGTGGAGCATTGCAGTCGCTCAGCATCTAGGGTCCAGCTGCCCTTACGACCGTCTCGCAAGGTGAACTTGAGCGCGACTCCGCAGTCAGAGGCAGGGCTGACTGAGACGGGGACTGAGACGGATGGCGGAAGGGGTGGCACCTCTTCGGAGGTGCCACCCCTTCCGTTTTGCCTGGTCGGGCAGTCAGAGGCCGTGACTGGAATCGAACCAGCGTAACCCGCTTTGCAGGCGAGTCCCTAAACCACTCGGGCACACGGCCGTGTCGGTGAGTTGAAGGTACGGGGGTGTGGGGGAGGGGCTCAAGGGGATCGGTCGGGCTGCAACGGGACTGCCATACGGCGTTCATGAATGGCGGGGTGGGGCGGGACGCGGGGTGTACGACCAAGGTCCGAGGTGGGGTGGGGCTTACGACAGGGGTCAGGGTGGGGAATGGGCCTTACCGTGGTCAGCATGACCGCCCTTGAACCGAGCGACGCCGTTGTCGCAGACGAGACCGCCGACGGAGCCGATGAGAGCAGCGGCGTGCTGGGGCGGACGTATCGGGCGTTGAGCGTCGGGATCGTCTCCGTCGTGCTGCTCATCGCCTTCGAGGCGACGGCTGTCGGGACGGCGATGCCCGTTGCGGCCCGGGAGCTGGACGGGGTGTCGCTGTACGCGTTCGCCTTCTCCGGGTACTTCACGACCAGCCTGTTCGGGATGGTGCTGGCCGGGCAGTGGTCGGACCGGAAGGGGCCGCTCGGGGCGCTGACGACGGGGATCGCGGGCTTCGCCGCCGGGCTGCTGGTGGCCGGGACCGCGCAGGGCATGTGGGTGTTCATCGCGGGGCGGGCCGTGCAGGGGTTCGGCGGCGGACTGGTCATCGTCGCGCTGTACGTCGTGGTGGGGCGGGCCTACCCGGAGCGGTTGCGGCCCGCGATCATGGCCGCCTTCGCCGCTGGCTGGGTGGTGCCGTCCATCGTCGGGCCGCTGGCCGCGGGCGCGGTGACCGAGCAGCTCGGGTGGCGGTGGGTGTTCCTCGGGATTCCGGTGCTCGTGGTCTTCCCGGTGGCGCTCGCCCTGCCGCAGATACGGCGCCGGGCCGGCGGGCCGGTGGCGGAGGAAGGGGGGCGAAGGGCGTTCGACCGGCGGCGGATCCGGCTCGCCTTCGGTATCTCGCTGGGGGCGGGGCTGCTGCAGTACGCGGCCCAGGATCTGCGGTGGGTGTCGGTGATCCCCGGACTGCTCGGTGGTGCGCTGCTGGTGCCCGCCGTGCTCGGGCTGCTGCCCCGCGGTACGTACCGGGCGGCCCGGGGGCTGCCCTCCGTCGTCCTGCTGCGCGGGGTCGCGGCCGGCGCCTTCATCTCCGCGGAGTCCTTCGTGCCGTTGATGCTGGTCACCCAGCGCGGCCTGTCGCCCACCCTGGCCGGGTTCTCGCTGGCGGCGGGCGGGGTCACCTGGGCGGTGGGTTCGTGGGTGCAGGCGCGGCCGCGGATGGAGCCGTACCGGGAGCGGCTGATGACCGTGGGGATGGTGCTGGTGGCGGCGGCGGTCGCCGCGGCGCCGGCGGTGCTGGTGCCCGGTGTGCCGGTGTGGACCGTCGCTGTCGCCTGGGCCTTCGGCTGCTTCGGGATGGGCCTGGTGATCGCCTCGGCCAGCGTGCTGATGCTCCGGCTCTCCGCCCCCGCCGAGGCCGGTGCCAACTCCGCCGCCCTGCAGATCTCCGACGCCCTCTCGAACGTGGTCCTGCTCGCCGTGGCCGGTGCGGCCTTCGCCTCCCTCGGCGGCGGCAGCATGACGGGGGCGGCGGGCTCGGGTTCCCATCCGGCCGCGTTCACCGCGGTGTTCCTGCCGATGGCGGGGGTGGCCCTCGCCGGGGCCTGGGTGACGACCCGGGTTCGTGATCTGTGACGTGAGTCCCACCCGGCGGTGAGGCGGCCTTGTCCGCGCGTTGACCGCCGGGGCGCGCCGGTAGGGTGGCCCGGTTGTCATACGTAGCAGCCGCCCGACTTCCTTACTACGGAGACCGTGACTACCACCGCCGCTTCCTCCGCCGCCTCCTCCCATCACCTTTCGCCGGCCTTCCCGGGCCGGGCGCCCTGGGGTACCGCCAGCAAGCTGCGTGCCTGGCAGCAGGGGGCCATGGAGAAGTACGTCCAGGAGCAGCCGCGCGACTTCCTGGCCGTGGCCACGCCCGGCGCCGGGAAGACGACGTTCGCGCTGACGCTCGCCTCCTGGCTGCTGCACCACCATGTCGTGCAGCAGGTCACCGTCGTCGCGCCCACCGAGCATCTGAAGAAGCAGTGGGCGGAGGCCGCGGCGCGGATAGGGATCAAGCTCGATCCCGAGTACAGCGCCGGACCGCTCAGCCGGGAGTACGACGGGGTGGCCGTGACGTACGCCGGTGTCGGTGTGCGGCCGATGCTGCACCGCAACCGGTCCGAGCAGCGCAAGACGCTCGTCATCCTCGACGAGATCCACCACGCCGGTGACTCCAAGTCCTGGGGCGAGGCCTGCCTGGAGGCGTTCGAGCCGGCGACCCGGCGCCTCGCGCTGACCGGTACGCCGTTCCGGTCGGACACCAACCCCATCCCCTTCGTGACGTACGAGGAAGGGCAGGACGGGATCCGGCGCTCGTCCGCCGACTACACCTACGGGTACGGCAACGCCCTCGCCGACCACGTCGTGCGCCCCGTCATCTTCCTCTCCTACAGCGGCAACATGCGCTGGCGGACGAAGGCCGGTGACGAGATCGCCGCGCGCCTCGGCGAGCCGATGACCAAGGACGCCGTCAGCCAGGCCTGGCGTACGGCGCTCGATCCGCGCGGCGAGTGGATGCCGGCGGTGCTGCGCGCGGCCGACCAGCGGCTGACCGAGGTGCGGAAGGGCATTCCGGACGCGGGGGCCCTCGTCATCGCCTCCGACCAGGAGTCCGCCCGGGCCTACGCCAAGCTGATCCGTGAGATCACGGGTACGAAGGCGACCCTGGTCCTCTCCGACGACACCGGCGCCTCCAAGCGGATCGACGACTTCAGCGCGAGTGACGACCGGTGGATGGTCGCGGTGCGGATGGTGTCCGAGGGCGTCGACGTGCCCCGGCTCGCGGTCGGGGTCTACGCGACGACCATCTCCACTCCCCTCTTCTTCGCCCAGGCGGTCGGCCGTTTCGTGCGGTCCCGGCGGCGCGGCGAGACCGCGTCCGTGTTCCTGCCGACCGTCCCGGACCTGCTGACCTTCGCCAACGAGATGGAGGTCGAGCGCGACCACGCCCTCGACAAGCCGAAGAAGGACGGCGAGGACGACCCGTACGCCGAGTCCGAGAAGGAGATGGAGGAGGCGAACAAGGAGCAGGACGAGGACACCGGCGAGCAGGAGCAGTTCGCCTTCGAGGCGCTGGAGTCCGAGGCCGTCTTCGACCGGGTGCTCTACGACGGTGCCGAGTTCGGTATGCAGGCGCACCCGGGGAGCGAGGAGGAGCAGGACTACCTCGGCATCCCGGGGCTCCTCGAACCCGACCAGGTGCAGCTGCTGCTGCAGAAGCGGCAGGCCCGGCAGATCGCGCACAGCCGCAAGAAGCCGGACACCGAGGCCGACCTGCTGGAACTGCCCGCGGAGCGGCGGCCCGTGGTCTCCCACAAGGAGATGATGGAGCTGCGCAAGCAGCTGAACACGATGGTCAGCGCGTATGTGCATCAGAGCGGGAAGCCGCACGGGGTGATTCACACCGAGTTGCGGCGGGTCTGTGGCGGGCCGCCGAGCGCGGAGGCCACGGCGGGGCAGTTGCGGCAGCGGATCGCCAAGGTGCAGGAGTGGGCTACCCGGATGCGGTAGTTCTCCGGTGGACGCATACCGACACATACCGAAGTAGTCCATACCGGTGTGTGACCGGATTCTGGACGGAGGCTTCCGCTCAGCGAACCCGCTTCGCTACTGTCCGCCTACGCATACGCCCCGTGGCAGCGCCGCCGCGGAGCGCAGCCGTGAAGCGACTGGGCCCGGAGCCGCCGGGCCGTCCTGCCGATCGGCGGCCTCTGAAGCGCGTCGCTGACGGGACTCGGCGACGCATCCGCCGCGTCGGAGGTTGCCGGCCTCACCACCTAAGGAGTGTGGGCGTCGTGACCGCGGAGACCTCTCAGACGCTCGACCGGGGACTGCGCGTCCTCAAACTGCTGGCCGACACGGACCACGGGCTGACCGTCACCGAGCTTTCCAACAAACTGGGCGTGAACCGGACCGTGGTGTACCGGTTGCTCGCCACGCTTGAGCAGCACGCGCTGGTACGGCGTGACCTGGGCGGGCGAGCCCGGGTCGGGCTGGGGGTGCTGCGTCTTGGCCGGCAGGTGCATCCGCTGGTACGGGAAGCAGCCCTGCCGGCGCTGCGGTCGCTCGCCGAGGACATCGGGGCGACGGCGCACCTGACCCTGGTCGACGGGACCGAGGCGCTCGCCGTCGCGGTCGTCGAGCCGACCTGGACCGACTACCACGTGGCCTACCGGGCCGGGTTCCGGCACCCGCTGGACCGCGGTGCCGCGGGCCGGGCGATCCTGGCCGCCCGGCACTCCGCGCGGGACGATCCCGGGTACACGCTGACCCACGGCGAACTGGAGGCCGGGGCGAGCGGGGCCGCGGCGCCGCTGATCGGGGTCACCGGCGTCGAGGGCAGCGTGGGGGTCGTGATGCTGGCCGACGCCGTGCCGGAACGGGTCGGCGCACGGGTCATGGACGCGGCCCGGGAGGTCGCGGAGGCGTTGCGCTGACGGGCGGCAGCCGCGCGGACGGTCGCGGAGGCGGTGCGGTAGGCGGTGCGGTGCGCGGGGTCGGGGCGGTGGCCTGAACAGGTCGCCACGTTAGATTGACTCCGTGCTCTCACGTCTCACGCGTCTCCAGGCCGTCGCCGTCTGTGCGGTTCCCGTCGTGGCTCTGATCGGTACGGCCGTCTTCGCGCCGTTGCCGTTCTCGGTGGCCCAGCCCGGGATGACGGCGAACGTGCTCGGCGCCAACCGGGGCACCCCGGTGATCACCGTGTCCGGGGCGCCCACCCGTACGACCAGCGGGCAGTTGCGGATGACGACGATCGAGGCGACCGGGCCGGACGCGCGGGTCTCGCTCGGCGACGTGATCGGCAGCTGGTTCCGGACGGACCGGGCCGTGATGCCGCGCGACTCGGTCTACCCGAGCGGGAACAACGTCCAGGAGATCGAGCAGCACAACACCGAGCAGATGGAGCAGTCGCAGGACGCGGCGACCCAGGCCGCGCTCAAGTACCTGGACCTGAGCGCGAGCAAGGTCAAGGTGACCCTGAAGCTGGCGGATGTGGGCGGGCCGAGCGCGGGGTTGCTGTTCTCGCTCGGGATCATCGACAAGCTGGACGGGAACGGCAGCGGGGGCGACCTCACCGGGGGCAGGAACATCGCCGGCACCGGGACGATCAGTGCGGACGGTGCGGTGGGGGCCGTGGGCGGGGTCGCGCTGAAGACGCAGGCCGCGCGGCGGGACGGGGCGACGGTCTTTCTTGTGCCGAGGGACGAGTGCGCGGATGCCAAGGCCGAGCTGCCGAAGGGGCTGCGGCTGGTGCCGGTGACGACGCTGAAGGGGGCCGTGTCCGATCTGGTTTCGTTGGAGAAGGGGGAGAAGGTTCCCAGCTGTTGAGGTTCGGGTGCGGGTGGGTGGGGGTTGCTCGCGCAGTTCCCCGCGCCCCTAAAGGGGCGCTGACGCCGGTGCCGGAGTTGCCAGGCGCAGGCCCACCTCCACCAGGGTCCAGCCGATGCGCCTGCGGATTTCCCGCTCCGGCCTGCTCTCCTTCGCCAGCCGGTAGTGCTCCGCCTGGGCGTGCAGTTCCGTCATCCGGTGCCGGGCGAGCTGTGCCTGGGGGTACATGGTGGGTGCCTCTCAGTCCGTCTCGATGGGGAAGAGGTGCGTGTGGATGCGTACTTGTTCCGACTCCGGGGTGTCCTTGTCGGGGGCCCGGTCCCGGTAGCCGTCGATCAGGGCGTGCATCTCGCCGATCAGTTCGAGGGCGAGACCGGGGGTGAGCCGCAGGGTCATGTCGCTCATGTCGCTGGCGTGGGACCACGGCTGGGACCAGCGGTCCCGGGTGCCGAGCCAGGCGGCCAGCTCGCGGGCGTGCCGGGCGGCGCCCTCCTGCAGGAACACCTCCGCCAGTCCCCGTACCTCGGGACTCGCGTCCTCGAAGTCCGCGCTGTCGTAGCGGATGCCCTGGTCCACCGCCTGCCACCAGCGCTCCCGGCCCTTGCCGCGCTCCGGGGCGTCCTCGACGAAGCCGTGTTCGGCGAGCTGGCGCAGGTGGTAGCTGGTCGCGCCGCTCGACTCGCCCAGCCGCTCGGCCAGTTGGGAGGCGGTGGCGGGGCCGTGCTGCCGCAGCGCGTCGAGCAGCTGCATCCGCAGCGGATGCGCGAGCCCGCGCAGTGAGCGGGCGTCCAGCCGCCGCTGTTTCCGTTCCTCGTGCTCCGTCATGCGTACAAAGGTAGCATTGCAAAGAGTCCTTTGCAATGGGTTTTTTGCAGCGGGTTCTTTGTAACTGCCGCGACGGCCCGGTCAGCCCCCTTCGCTGTCCGCCGCGGCCTGCTCCACCAGGGGGATGATCCGCAGCGGGACGGGGTTCTCCATGACGATCGCCGTGGAGGCCCGGACGATGCCCTCGAATCCGACGACCCGGTCGATCACCCGCTGGAGGTCGGCGTTGGAGCGGGCCACCAGCCGGCACTGCATGTCGCCGGTGCCGGTGGTGGTGTGCAGCTCCAGCACCTCCGGCACGGTCGCCAGGTGCGCTCGCACGTCCGGCCCCTGGCCCTGCCGGATCTGCAGGGTCGCGAACGCGGTCACCGGGTAGCCGAGGGCCGCCGGGTCCACCTGGGGGCCGAACCCCTGGATCACCCCGTTCGACTGGAGCCGGTCGAGGCGTGCCTGCACGGTCCCGCGGGCCACGCCCAGCCGGCGGGACATCTCCAGGACCCCGATGCGCGGCTCCCGGGCCAGCAGCACCAGGATCCGCCCGTCCAGATGATCGATCGCCATGTCCGCCTCCGGATGGTCACCCTGTACAGAAAGTCCGCCTGTACGGCCGTATTGCTGAGCATATTGCCCAGTAGAAACGGTATCTATTGCGCACCTTGTGGGCCGGGTTCACCCTTCGGACATGACGCAGACCACACAGCACACTCCCGCTGCGACCGTCCGGCAGAGCGACCCCTTCCCGGTCAGGGGAATGGACGCGATCGTCTTCGCCGTGGGCAACGCCAAGCAGGCGGCCCACTACTACTCCACCGCCTTCGGCATGCGGCTGGTCGCGTACTCCGGTCCGGAGACCGGCAGCCGGGAGACCGCGAGCTACGTCATGGAGAACGGCTCGGCGCGGTTCGTCCTCACCTCCGTGGTCCGCGCGGAGACGGAGTGGGGCACCTTCCTGTCCCGCCACGTGGCCGAGCACGGCGACGGGGTCGTCGACCTCGCCATCGAGGTCCCGGACGCCCGCGCCGCGTACGCCTACGCGGTCGAGCACGGCGCGCGGCCGGTGGCCGAGCCGTACGAACTCAAGGACGAGCACGGCACCGTCGTCCTCGCCGCGATCGCCACGTACGGCGAGACCCGCCACACCCTCGTCGAGCGGACCGGCTACGACGGCCCGTACCTCCCGGGATTCGTCGCCGCCTCCCCGATCGTCGAACCCCCCGCCCGGCGCACCTTCCAGGCCGTCGACCACTGCGTCGGCAACGTCGAACTCGGCCGGATGAACGAATGGGTCGAGTTCTACCACCGGGTCATGGGCTTCACGAACATGAAGGAGTTCGTGGGCGACGACATCGCCACCGAGTACAGCGCGCTGATGTCGAAGGTGGTCGCCGACGGCACCCTCAAGGTCAAGTTCCCGATCAACGAACCGGCGATCGCGAAGAAGAAGTCCCAGATCGACGAGTACCTGGAGTTCTACGGCGGCGCGGGCGTCCAGCACATCGCGCTGAACACCAACGACATCGTCGAGACGGTACGGACCATGCGCGCGGCCGGCGTCGAGTTCCTGGACACCCCCGGCTCCTACTACGACACCCTCGGCGAGTGGGTCGGCGACACCCGCGTCCCGATCGACACCCTGCGCGAGCTGAAGATCCTCGCCGACCGCGACGAGGACGGCTACCTCCTGCAGATCTTCACCAAGCCGGTCCAGGACCGTCCGACGGTCTTCTTCGAGATCATCGAACGCCACGGCTCCATGGGCTTCGGCAAGGGCAACTTCAAGGCCCTCTTCGAGGCGATCGAACGCGAACAGGACCGCCGCGGCAACCTGTGACCCGCCGGCCCGCGGCCCCGGTTCCCCGTACGGCGACGGCGGTCAGCCACGACGACGGGTCCCGGCGATGCCCGACCGCCGTGGCCGCCGCTGTCGGCCTACTGCGGCAGCTCCTCGTTCGGCGGCTGGTTGCCCAGAGCCGTGAGGGCGGTGCGGGCCGCCGGGGCCTGGAGCGGGGAGAAGTACGGGTTGGTCCGCAGCGCGTCCTGGAGGTGGCGGCGGGCCGGGGCCTCCAGGTCCAGGTCGCGTTCGATCATGCCCCGGTGGAAGGCGTACAGCGCGCTGCGCACCCCGCCGCCCTTCGTCGAGTCCGTCGCGACCGTGGCGTACGGCAGCGCCTCCTTGTCCTCCCCGGCCCGGTGCAGCGCCCAGCCCAGGGAGTCCGCGACCTCGATGCCCGGCTGCCGCTCCCACTCCGCCGTCAGCCGCTCCACCGCCTCCTGGACGTCCCCGTGGTCCGCCTCGTACTGCCCGATCACCAGATCGTCGTCGACCCCGGACTCCAGCTCCCGCCTCACCTGCGTCCGCATCAGCTCGTACTGCGCCTCCGCCTGCTGCTCCATCCCCAGCGACTGGTACAACTCGCCGAACTCCAGGGCGACCTGCGGAGCCGGCCGGTGCGCGAGCGACCCCTGGTACGCGGTCAGCGCCTCCTGCGTCCGGCCCAGCGCGGCCAGCGCCCGCCCCTGCCCGGCCCGCGCGGCCGACTGCTCGGGGTCCAGGCGGACGGCCGCCGTGAAGTGCCGCAGCGCGTCCTCCCGGTCGCCCCGCTCCCAGGCCAGCTGCCCGGCCTGGCACAGATACGCGGCCTGCTCGGCGGGCGTCCCGGCGGCCGCCGCCGCGTCGGTCACCTGGGCCACCGCGTCCTCGCGCCAGCCCCGGTCCCGGTACACCGCGGAGGCCCGCGCCATCACCGCCGGCTTCACGTCGGCCCCGACCTTCAGCGCCATCAGCCTGTCCAGCGCGGACCGGGCCGCCTTGTAGTCGCCGAGCCCGTTGTAGGCGTCGATCAGCACCGGGTACGCCGACCACCGCTGCGGCGCCGCCTTCAGCGCCTCCTCGCCGTACCGCTTGGCCCCCGCGAAGTCCCGGCGGGCCACGGCCAGCGCCGCCAGTCCGCCCAGCGCGTCGGCGTTGTTCTTCCCGGCCGCCTTGAGGGACGTCTGCAGCGCGCGTTCGGCGCGCGGATAGTCGCCGGTGTCGGCGGTCCGGCGGGCCCGCTCCACGTACGCGGCCCCGAGCACCGCCCAGGCCCCCGCGTCCTTCGGCTGCGCCCGCACCCGCGCCTCGCGGGCGCCGATCAGCGTCGTGAGGTCGGGCAGCGCGGCGGGCAGGCCGCTCAGGACGGCCGTCTGCGCCGCCGCGAGGGCCGCCGCCCGCGCGGCGGTCTGGGCCCGCGGCCCGGCCGCCGGGGCAGGTGCGGCGCGCTGCGGCTCGTGCGGCCGCAGCATCAGCGTGCCGCCGGCCGCCACCCCGGCCGACAGCGCCACGACCAGCAGCCGCAGCAGCACCCGGCCGCGGCGGCGCGGCGGCACCGGTTCGGGGAGCAGCGAGGTGGCGGGAGGGGACGGTCGGTTATCCAGCGCGCACATGACGGACACTGTGCGTCAATACGACCACCGCATCCGGGCGGCCCAAGGACGGCACCTGTGGGGTTCACACCGATGGCCCCGGGTGCGACGCTGTGATCATGAGCCGTATCGAAGCGCCTCGGGACGAGGCCACCAGCAACCTCACCGACCGGCTCCTCGCGGGTCTGCCGGCCGACGCGGTCCTCGTCGACCCCGACGTGACCGCCTCCTACGCCAACGACATGGCGAGCTTCTGCCCGGCCGGCACCCCGGCCGTGGTCGTGCTGCCGCGCACCGTCGAACACGTCCAGCACGTCATGCGCGTCGCCACCGAACTGCGCGTCCCGGTCGTCCCGCAGGGCGCCCGCACCGGCCTGTCCGGCGCGGCCAACGCCACCGACGGCTGCATCGTGCTGTCCCTGACGAAGATGGACCGCGTACTGGAGATCTCGCCGGTGGACCGCATCGCGGTCGTCGAGCCCGGGGTCGTCAACGCGACGTTCTCCCGCGCGGTCGAGGAACACGGCCTCTACTACCCGCCGGACCCCTCCAGCTGGGAAATGTGCACGATCGGCGGCAACATCGGCACGGCGTCGGGCGGCCTGTGCTGCGTGAAGTACGGGGTGACCGCCGAGTACGTGCTCGGCTTGGACGTCGTCCTCGCGGACGGCCGGCTGATGTCCACCGGCCGCCGTACGGCGAAGGGCGTCGCGGGGTACGACCTCACCCGCCTCTTCGTCGGCTCCGAGGGCTCGCTCGGCATCGTCGTACGGGCCGTGCTGGCGCTGAAGCCCAAACCGCCGCAGCAGCTGGTGCTGGCCGCCGAGTTCGGCTCCGCGGCCGCCGCCTGCGAGGCGGTGTGCCGGATCATGGCGGGCGGCCATGTGCCGTCCCTGCTCGAACTGATGGACCGTACGACCGTGAAGGCGGTCAACGAACTCACCCGGATGGGCCTGCCGGAGTCCACCGAGGCGCTGCTGCTCGCCGCCTTCGACACCCCGGACCCGGCCGCCGACCTGGCCGCCGTCGGCGCGCTCTGCGAGGCCGCGGGCGCCACCCAGGTGGTCCCGGCCGACGACGCCGCCGAGTCCGAACTCCTCCTCCAGGCCCGCCGGTCCTCGCTCGTCGCCCTGGAGGCCGTCAAGGGCACCACGATGATCGACGACGTGTGCGTGCCGCGCTCCCGGCTCGGCGACATGATCGAGGGTGTCGAGCGGATCGCGGAGAAGCACGGGCTGACCATCGGGGTCGTCGCGCACGCCGGCGACGGCAACACCCACCCCACGGTCTGCTTCGACGCCCAGGACGCCGACGAATGCCGCCGCGCCCGCGAGTCCTTCGACGAGATCATGGGCCTCGGTCTGGAACTCGGCGGCACCATCACCGGCGAACACGGCGTCGGCGTCCTGAAGAAGGAGTGGCTGGCCCGGGAGATCGGGCCGGTGGGAGTGGAGATGCAGCGGGCCGTGAAACAGGTCTTCGACCCGCTGGGCATCCTCAATCCCGGCAAGTTGTTCTGATCCCACATGCTCGCGTACGGCTTCCCTCCGGTGGGGCCCTCACTGGGCGAGCAGCTGGTCGAGCGCCTCGTCGATCCCCAGCTGCCCGCCCTCACTCCCCGGGGGCACCACCCGCAGCGTCCGCTCCAGCCAGGCGGACACCTGGGGGATCGGCGCCTCGAGGAGGGCGTCGCCGTCCGGGGAGCTGAGCGCCATCAGCACGACGCTGCGGCCCTCCACCTTCGTCGGCCACACCCGCACGTCACCCTGCCCGCACGGCCGGAACACCCCCTCCACGAGCAGGTCGCGGGCGAAGGTCCAGTTGACCGGCTGCTCGGAGTTGATGTGGAAGCTGACGTGCACGGCGTACGGGTCGTCGGAGCGGTAGGTCAGCCGGGCCGGGACCGGGATGCTCCGCTCGGGGGACAGGACGAGCCGCAGCTCCAGTTCGCGCTCCACCACGGTGTGATGCATGGCGTTCGGTTCCTCTCTCGGTCAGTCGTGCGGGCGCCTGCGGGTGGGCCCGTACGAGTGGAGAGGGGCTGGGGCCGCGAGCATTACGCGGGTTCCGGGAAATTTTTTTCCGGTGCGGTGAAGGGGGTGCACAGAGCTGCCCGGAAAGGGGCGGGTCCTGCGGGACTGGCGGTGGCGGGCATCCGGGTCTGATAGATGTGGAGCCTCCCACATGACCCCCGAGCAGATACGGGATGACGGACATGACCGCCCCAACCCCGGCACCCGGTGACGAACGGCCCCGCGAGGGCTACTACCCGGACCCGTCCATCCCCGGCTACGTCCGTTACTGGAACGGCGCCGCGTGGGTGCCGGGCACCAGCCGCCCGGCCCCGTCCGACGGCGAACCGCTCGTCCCGCCGCCGGGGTCGCACCCCACAGGACCCGCGGGACCCGCGGCCCCGGCCGCGGTCGAGGAGACTGGCCCGCACTTCTTCGACGAGGACCCGCAGCCGGGCGGCGCCGCCGGCTGGACGGCGGAGGGGAGCGCCTGGGGCGACCCCCGGGCGGCGGGCTCCCCGGCCCAGCCGGACGGCCGGTCGGCCCGCACCGACGGCACGGCGTCGATCCCGCCGGCGGACCAGGGAGACCAGGGAGACCTCGACTCCGGCGGCACGTTCATCTTCCGCAGGCCGACGGTCGGCCCGGCGGGGACCCCGCCGGCGGCCCGGCCGCCCATGGACGACGGCACGCTGACCTTCCGGCCGGTCCGGGGCGAGGGCACGCCGAACCCCGGCGGCCCCGGTGGCGCGGCCGGTCCCGCCGCGCAGGGCCCGGTCGGCGCTCCCGGCACCGCCGGTCCCGCACGCCCCGGCTTCGGCGCCGGAAAGGCGGCCGCCGCCCGCGCCGCCGCGGCCCAGGCACCGCCCGCCCAGGGCCCGTCCGTCCAGGGCCCGTCCGTCCAGGCTCCGGCATCCGCCGTCCCCCCGCAGCAGTCGGCCGCCCCCCGGTCCCCGATGGCCCCCGCCGCTCCGATGGCCCCGGGTCCCGGCGGCGGGCAGTCCTCCTGGGCCCAGCAGGTGCACCAGCTCGCCGGCGACCCGCAGGCCGCCCCCTGGAAGCCGCCGGTGGAGGACGTCTTCCAGGCGGCCGCGCGGCGGCAGGCGGCGGCCCGGCCGGCCGGCCTCGGCAAGCGGTTCGCGGCCCGGCTCGTCGACAGCCTGGTCGTCGGCGCGGTGACCGCGGCCGCCGCCGTACCGTTCGGGACCAAGGCCGCCGACCACGTGCGGGACAAGATCGACGCGGCCAGGCTCTCCGGCCGTACCGAGACGGTCTGGCTGCTGGACGGCACGACCGGCGTGTACCTCGGCATCGTGCTCGCCGTCCTGCTCGTCGCCGGCGTCCTCTACGAGGTGCTGCCGACCGCCAGGTGGGGCCGCACGCTCGGCAAGAAGCTGTTCGGCCTGGAGGTACGGGACATCGAGGGCCACGAGCCCCCCGCCTTCGGCGCCGCGCTGCGCCGCTGGCTGGTGTACACCGTGCCCGGGCTGCTCGGCATCGGGATCGTCGGCGTCGCCTGGTGCCTGTTCGACCGGCCCTGGCACCAGTGCTGGCACGACAAGGCGGCGCACACCTTCGTCGCCGGATAGGCAGCCGGACCCGTCGTCGCCCATACGCCGGCCGTCACTCTCACACCGGCCGTCACCCTTACGGCGGTTCGCCGGATGCGGGCCCGGCGGCTTCGCGGTCCACTCGGGCCATGAGCACCGAACCGCCCCCGGGCTCCGGACAGCCGCCGGACGACGACCCGTTCAAGAAGCAGCCCCCGCCGGAGGGGGCGGGGCCGGGTTCGGGCTCGCCGTACGACACCCCGTACGGCGGCTCGCAGCCCCCGCCGCCCTCCTACGGCGGCGGCCCCTACGGGGGCGCGGGCGGCGGCCCTTACGGAGGCGGCGGCGGAACCGGTGGCTACCCCGCCGATCCCCTCGCCGGGATGCCGCCCCTCGCCGACAGCGGCAGGCGCACCCTCGCGCGGATCATCGACATGATCCTGGTGGGCATCGTGGTCGTCCTGCTGACCCTGGCGTTCGGGGTGAGCGAGTACCAGATGGACGGCGACAAGATCTCGGCCGGCCGGTCCTTCGCCCAGTCGCTCATCGCCGCCGTCCTGTTCGTCGCCTACGACACCGTGCTGATCGCCAGATCGGGGCAGACCCTCGGCATGAAGTGGCTCCGCATGCGGGTCGCCAACCTGTCCGACGGCTCCACCCCCTCCACCCAGACGTCGCTGCTGCGTGCCCTGGTGCTGTGGGTGCCGTTCGCCTTCTGCTGCGCCTGCATCTGGACGGCGATCTGCGGCGGCTGGAGTTTCTTCGACAAGCCGTACAAACAGGGGCTGCACGACAAGGCCGCGAAGACGGTCGTGGTCAGTACGGGTTCGTAGCCGGGCCGCCGGTACCGGGGGCGCACAAGCAGTCGGCGGGTCCGTCAGTCTCACGGACCCGCCGACTTCGCTGGTGTGCTTGTGTCAGGGCGCGGTGGGCTCCCGGACGGGTTCGGCCGTGGCGGCGGCCACGGTCTCCCGGTGCAGGGGGACCCGTACCTCGGGCAGTGCGACGGGGGCGGGCGTGGACTGTGCGACGGTGCGCGGCCGGGGGAGCGGGATCGTCATCGCGACCAGCAGTCCCAGACCGAGCGCGGCGAGCGCGATGACCGCGATCCCGATGCCCGAACTCGTCTGTGACAGCAGCAGCATGGCGAGCGTCGAGCAGATCACGGTGGCCGAACCGTAGACGAGCTGTGCCGGGGTCGGACGAGGCATGGCAATCGTGTCCTCGGAAGATTTGGGGGTGAGACGGGGAACCGGCCTTGGTTTCCACCGGCTTCCGGACGTTCCACCGTTCGACTCTATTCGCGTGCATGCCCGAGAGGAACGTCCGGTAAGCGTGACCTAACCCACGGTACCGGTGCACAGGGGGCGCACGGTCGCATGGCATGTGGCGACCGGAGGCATATGCGCGCCGGTTGGGTGCGGCCCTTCGCGGGTAGCTCCGTGCCCCGGCGTCCGTAAAGCGAACTTCCTCTCCGCATAGTGCAGTTGAACTGTCCGAGTCAAGGTCTGTCTTTTCTCGTAAACCAGTAGTCAAATATCGTCACTTGAATCGACGCGTTGAACGTGCGCGCACGGACCCCCAACCATCACCCGGTCCTCCTTGCCGTGCGCGCGGCGCGGGGGAGGAACTCAAGTGACCAGCAGACCCTGGACGTTCAGAGCGCTCGCCGTCGGCGTGACGCTCGCGACCGCCTCCGTAGGCTTCGCCACCTTCGCGGTCGCGGCGTCCACGACTCCGGCAGCGACCACCAGCACCGTCGACCGGCACGACCCGTCGACGAAGCAGGAGGAGCACGACCTCGACGGCCCCCTGAGCAAGACCCAGGAGGCCCAGCGCCAGGAAGCCCTCGACCAGGTCATATCCGGCAAGGCCCAGGTAAAGGACCGCGACGGTTCGAAGGTCGTCCAGCTCAAGGGCAAGAAGGGCGACAGCAAGTACGTCGAACTCGGCCGCGAGAAGACGGACAGGATCTTCACGATCCTGGTCGAGTTCGGCGACCAGACGGACCCGCGGTACGGCGGCACCACCGGCCCGCTGCACAACCAGATAGCCGAGCCGGACCGCACCAAGGACAACTCCACGGCCTGGCAGGCGGACTACAACCAGCAGCACTTCCAGGACCTCTACTTCGGCACCGGCAAGAACACCGAGTCGCTGAAGAAGTACTACGAGAAGCAGTCCTCGGGCCGCTACTCGGTCGACGGCGAGGTCACCGACTGGGTCAAGGTCCCCTACAACGAGGCCCGTTACGGCAACAACGCCTGCGGCTCCACCACCTGCTCCAGCGTCTGGAACCTGGTGAAGGACGGCGTGACCGCCTGGGTCGCCGACCAGGAGGCGGCCGGCGTGTCCGCCGCCGCGATCAAGACGGACCTCGCGCAGTACGACCAGTGGGACCGTTACGACTACGACGGCGACGGCAACTTCAACGAGCCCGACGGCTACATCGACCACTTCCAGATCGTGCACGCCGGCGAGGACGAGTCCGCGGGCGGCGGCGCCCAGGGCACCGACGCGATCTGGGCGCACCGCTGGTACGCCTTCGGCACCGACGCCGGCGCCACCGGCCCCGACAACAACAAGCTCGGCGGCACCCAGATCGGCGACACCGGCATCTGGGTCGGCGACTACACCATGCAGCCGGAGAACGGCGGACTCGGCGTCTACGCCCACGAGTACGGCCACGACCTCGGCCTGCCGGACGAGTACGACACCGACGGCGGCGAGAACTCCACCGGTTTCTGGACCCTGATGTCCTCCGGCTCCTGGCTGGGCACCGGCAAGGAAGCCATCGGCGACCTGCCCGGTGACATGAACGCCTGGGACAAGCTGCAGCTCGGCTGGCTCAACTACGACGTGGCCAAGGCCGGCACGAAGTCCAGCCACAAGCTGGGCGTCGCCGAGTACAACACGAAGAACAAGCAGGCCCTCGTGGTCACCCTCCCCGACAAGGCGGTCACGACCACGGTCGTCACCCCGGCCGAGGGCTCGACCCAGTGGTGGAGCGGCAGCGGCGACAACCTCAAGAACACGCTGACCCGTGACGTCGACCTGACCGGCAAGTCGTCGGCCACGCTGTCGCTCGACGGCTGGTACGACATCGAGTCGGGCTACGACTACCTGTACACCGAGGTGTCCACCGACGGCGGCGCCAACTGGACCGCCCTGGACGGCACGGTGAACGGTGCCGCCATCCCGCGCGACGGCAGCGACAAGCCGGCGCTCACCGGTTCGGTCGACGCGTACACCAAGCTGTCGTACCCGCTGAACGCCTACGCGGGCCAGAAGATCCAGCTCCGCTTCCGCTACCAGACCGACGGCGGTGTGGCGCTGAAGGGCTTCGCGGCCGACGAGATCACCCTGACCGCGGACGGCTCGACGGTCTTCGCCGACAACGCGGAGTCCGCGGACGCGGCTTGGACCGCCTCCGGCTTCTCCCGCATCGGCGCGTCCTTCACCAAGGACTACGCGCAGTACTACATCGCGGAGAACCGCCAGTACGTGTCGTACGACAAGACCCTCAAGGTCGGCCCGTACAACTTCGGCTTCTCGACGACCCGTCCGGACTGGGTGGAGCACTACCCGTACCAGAACGGCCTGTTGATCTGGAAGTGGGACACCTCCCAGGCGGACAACAACACGCACACGGGCGACGGCGGTCACCCGGGTACCGGTCTGATCCTCCCGATCGACTCGCACCCGACGGCGATGAAGTGGTCCGACGGCACGCTGATGCGCAACCGCATCCAGGCCTACGACTCGCCGTTCAGCCTCTACGCGAGCGACGGCATCACCCTCCACAAGGCGGACGTGGCGACGAAGATCAGGCAGTCCTCCGGGGTGTCGGTCTTCAACGACCACAAGAGCGACTACTACGACGCCTCGAACCCGGCCGCCGGCGTCAAGGTCACTGACACCAACACGAAGATCAACATCGTGACGGAGGCCCGGGACGGCTCGACGATCTCCCTCCAGGTCGGCCCCGCGGTGAAGTAATCCGCATCATTGCAGGTCAGACACGTATCGGCGGCGACCCCTTGGCGGGTCGCCGCCGCTCGTGCTTAGGTGCGTCCTGTGGCTTTCTTATTGACACCGACGCACACGGGGGTGTGACCGCATGGCCGCAGGAGGGTTCTGCAAGCTGCCGAACGGCAGGGTGGTGGTGGCGCTCAACCTGCCCAGCCCCGCCACCACGGACGGCCCGTCCGCCGTCCGCGTACTCGTCCACGCCCAGAACCGTGCCCGCGCCCTGACCCGGCTCCGCAACCTCGGCATGCGAGCGGTCTACCTGCGCGGCAACGCCGCCCCACCCACCCCCGACGAGATCACGGCCGTCCTCCACCACCCCGACGGCCTCATATGGCGAACCACCCCTGACAACGGTGTCACCGCCCTCGAACTCTGGAGACCGATCAGATCCCTCCTCCGCAGACCAACGGCGGCGTAGCCACCCCAGAACCGAGGTCGGAGGCCGGGCCCAGAAGGGGTCACGGACCGTCGCCGCCCCGGGCAGCCCACCCAGGGGCGCGGGCAACTGCGCGACCAGCCCCCACCGGCCCGCGGGTGCCCACCGCCGGGTCCGGCACCGCCGGAATCCGCCGCCGTGGCGGAGCGCCGCTGCGGCGGAGCGAAGATGACCGTCGGTCCATCAGGGCTGCACACTGAGCACCGGGCGAGCGGCTGGCCAAGGGGCGCGAGGCTTCTGGCGCCGTTCCGGGCGGCCGCCCCAGGGACGCGGGCCTTCTGGCGCCGGGCAGAGCAGCCGACCCAGGGGCGCGGGGAACTGCGCGACCAGCCCCCACCGGGCCGCAGGTGCCCACCGGCCGGTCCGGCACCGCCGGAATCCGCCGCCGTGGCGGAGCGCCGCTGCGGCGGAAGGGGGAGGACGGGCGCAGAAGGGGTGACGGATCGTCGCCGTTCCAGGCGGCCCACTCAGGGGCGCGGGGAACTGCGCGACCAGCCCCCACCGGGCCGCGGGTGCCCACCGCCGGGTCCGGCACCGCCGGAATCCGCCGCCGTGGCGGAGCGCCGCTGCGGCGGAAGGGGGAGGACGGGCGTAGAAGGGGTGACGGATCGTCGCCGTTTCAGGCAGCCCACTCAGGGGCGCGGGGAACTGCGCGACCAGCCCCCACCGGCCCGCGGGCGTCCACCGGCCGGTCCGGCACCGCCGGGATCCGCCGTCGCGGCTGAGCGCCGTTGCGGCGGAAGGGGAAGGTGGGCGGAGGACGGGCGCAGAAGGGGTGACGGATCGTCGCCGTCCCGGGCAGCCGACCCAGGGGCGCGGGGAACGGCGCGATCAGCCCCCACCGGGCTGTGGGTGGCCGCCGGCGGGTTCGGTGGCGGCGGGATCCGGTGGTTCGGCGGCGGGAATGGCGAGGGTCAGACCACCGGTTTGCCCGTCAGTTCCACGCCGGCCTCGCGCAGCTCTTCCAGGGCGCGTTCTGTGGTCGCTTCCGCCACGCCCGCCGTGAGGTCGAGGAGGACCTGGGTGCGGAAGCCCTCCTTCGCGGCGTCCAGGGCGGTCGCCCGCACGCAGTGGTCGGTGGCGATGCCGACCACGTCCACCTCGTCGATCCTGCGGGCCCGCAGCCACTCCGCCAGCTTCACGCCGTTCTCGTCGACGCCCTCGAAGCCGCTGTACGCCGCGGAGTACGCCCCCTTGCTGAACACCGCGTCCACCGCGCCGGAGGCGACCGCCGGGGCGAAGTTCGGATGGAAGCCCACGCCCTCCGTGCCGGCGACACAGTGCGCCGGCCAGCTGTGGACGTAGTCGGGGTTGTCGGCGAAGTGGCCGCCCGGCGCGATGTGGTGGTCGCGGGTCGCCACCACGTGGCGGTAGCCGGCGGGCGCCTGCCCGATCAGCTCCGTGATCGCGGCGGCCACATCGGCCCCGCCGGCCACCGCGAGGCTGCCCCCCTCGCAGAAGTCGTTCTGCACATCGACGACGATCAAGGCGCGGCGCATGGTGGATGTCCTTCGCTATCGGTAGCGGGTCCGTCGACGGTGGAGACGCGGAATGAAGGGGTGCGGGCCCGGCCTGAACCTCCGAGCGTAGAGACTTACGGGGGCGTAGGGGAGGGGGCCTGGCAGGGCGCGTACGCGGGCACCCGCTCTAGCTACCCGAGCGCCCCTGCACGTACTCCGTCGGAATGACCGGTTCCCCGCGCGAGAGCTGGGTCGCCGAGAGCGGCAGGTTCGCGCGGGCCGCCGCGTGCCGGGCGCGGGCCGCGTCCAGCGGTTCGCGGGCGACGACCTGGCCGGACTTCACCAGCTCGATCAGGAGCTGCCGGTCGGCCAGGCCGGCCGGGACCTCGCCGGTGCCGACGACCTCGGCCTCCGCCACCCCGTCGGCGTCCAGCCGCCGCGCCGCCCACTTGCGTCCGCCGACGGACGTCTTCCCGCCGGTCGACTTCTTGGCGACCGGCACCAGCGGCGCCGTCGGATCGGCGGACTCGGCGCGCGCGACCAGCTTGTAGACCATCGAGCAGGTGGGGTGCCCGGAGCCGGTCACCAGCTGGGTGCCGACGCCGTACGCGTCCACGGGGGCGGCGGCGAGCGAGGCGATGGCGTACTCGTCGAGGTCGGAGGTCACGGTGATCCTGGTGTTCGTCGCGCCCAGCTCGTCCAGCTGCCGGCGCACCTGGTGGGCGACGAGCAGCAGGTCGCCGGAGTCGATGCGGACGGCGCCCAGCTCGGGCCCGGCCACCTCCACGGCCGTACGGACCGCCTCGGCGACGTCGTAGGTGTCGACGAGCAGGGTGGTGCCCCGGCCGAGCGAGTCGACCTGGGCCCGGAAGGCGTCGCGCTCGTGGTCGTGGAGCAGGGTGAAGGCGTGGGCGCTCGTCCCCACCGTCGGGATGCCGTAGCGGAAGCCGGCGGCGAGGTCGGAGGTGGTGGCGAAACCGCCGACGTAGGCGGCGCGGGAGGCGGCGACGGCGGCCAGCTCGTGGGTGCGGCGGGCGCCCATCTCGATCAGCGGGCGGTCCCCGGCGGCCGAGGACATCCGGGAGGCGGCGGCCGCGATCGCGGAGTCGTGGTTGAGGATGGAGAGGATCACGGTCTCCAGGAGCACGCACTCGGCGAAGGACCCCTCGACCCGCATGATCGGCGAGCCCGGGAAGTAGACCTCGCCCTCGGGGTAGCCCCAGATGTCGCCGCTGAAGCGGTAGCCGGCGAGCCACTCCAGGGTCGGCCCGTCGACGATGTTCCGCTCCGCCAGGAAGTCGAGGACGTCCGTGTCGAAGCGGAAGTTCTCGACCGCGTCCAGGACGCGCCCGGTGCCCGCCACGACGCCGTAGCGGCGCCCTTCCGGCAGCCGCCGGGTGAAGACCTCGAAGACGCTGCGCCGCTCGGCCGTACCCGCCTTCAGGGCGGCCTGCAGCATCGTCAGCTCGTACTGGTCCGTGAAGAGCGCCGTCGACGGGACGTCCACCGGCAGCCCAAGGTCCGCTACATCCACGACAGCTCTCCTAGCTATGACTCTCGGGGTGTCCCCAGGCCGGCCGGGGGTTCGGCCCGCGGCGCAGCCGCTGTTGATTACCGCGTCCCCCGATGTATGCAGCATGACGACAGATGCTACACCCCTTCGCGTCAGTGTGACGATTTATGGCGCCCGTGGCAGCATGGGCCTTGTGACGTCACCCGCTCCCGTAGAGATCGAACGCACCGAGTCGGCGGAGGAGACATTCGCCGTCCCCGAGCCCGACGTCCCGTGGATCACGCTCGTGCACAACGATCCCGTCAACCTCATGAGCTACGTGACGTACGTCTTCCAGACGTACTTCGGCTATCCCAAGGACAAGGCCACCAAGCTCATGCTGGACGTCCACCACAAGGGCCGGGCGGTCGTCTCCAGCGGCACCCGCGAGGAGATGGAGCGCGACGTACAGGCGATGCACGGCTACGGCCTGTGGGCCACCCTCCAGCAGGACCGCAAGTAGCCCCACCGGCCGCCCCCACCGACCGCCCCCCCGATCAGCTCCTCGATCAGCTCCGGAAGCAGCGAATCCCCTCCATGCCAGGAATCTTCGAACCGCTCCCCGGCGGCGGCGCGGCCGTCGCGCTCGACGACGTCGAGATCTCCATCATCCGGTCGCTGGCCGTCCAGCTCCTGGAGCTCATCGGCCCCGGCCCCGCCGAGGACGCCCCCGACGACCCGCTCGCCGAGCTGTTCGCCGAGGGCCCGAGCGAGGCGCCCGCCGACCCGGTGCTGCGCCGGCTCTTCCCGGACGCCTACGGGGACCCGGAGCGGCTCCCGCAGTCCCCGGAGGAGGCCGAGGAGCAGCAGGCGCACTCCGCCGAGTTCCGCCGCTTCACCGAGAACGACCTCAGGGCGGGCAAGCGGGAGACCGCCCTCGCGGTGATCCGCTCCCTCGACGCCCTCGCGCCGGAGGAGAAGGGCGAGGCGGTCCTGAAGCTGGCGCCGGAGGAGTCCCGGCAGTGGCTCGGCGCCCTCACCGACCTGCGGCTCGCGATCGGCTGCCGCCTCGACATCACCGACGAGGACGACACCGACCTCCTCTACCGGCTCCCGGACGAGGACCCCCGCAAGCCGATGGTGATGGCGTACCTGTGGCTCGGCGGCCTCCAGGAGACCCTGGTCGCGACCCTTATGCCGTAGTACGCCCCGAATGCCTCCCGGTCTCGCGTTCGCTCAGAGGACGCTCAAATCCGGATAACGATCCCGTCACCCTTGCGGCCTGGTATGGCAGTTTCGGTCGCGTTTTGTCCGGTTCTTCCAGTGGTGTGCGCCACAATCCCTCTCGGCGGAACCCGGTGATCAGTGTTGCGGCCGTGATAAATCTTCACGACCGCCCGGCGAACACCACCCACGTGTACGCCGGGTGCGCCACCGAACCGGCCACCACCGGTCAGGCACCGCTCCATCATCCGGGGGGATCGAAACCCGATCCGAGGCCGACGAGAGGCCCGGGTCGGCATGGAGAAAGGCGCACACCACACATGACCTCCGCTCAGGTCGACACGTCGGGGAACTCCTCCGGGACCTCCGAAGCCTCCGAAGAGGGGTACGAGCGCGGGCTCGGCAGCCGCCAGGTCCAGATGATCGCCATCGGCGGCGCCATCGGCGTCGGCCTCTTCCTGGGCGCCGGGGCGAACATCGCCAAGGCCGGTCCCAGCCTCATCCTGATGTACGCCCTCGCCGGCGGCATCATCTTCTTCATCATGCGGGCCCTCGGCGAGCTGCTGCTCTACCGTCCGGTCTCCGGCTCCTTCGCCGAGTACTCCCGCGAGTTCCTCGGCCCGTTCTTCGGCTACTTCACCGGCTGGACGTACTGGCTGATGTGGGTCGTGACGGGCATGGCGGAGCTCACCGCCGCGGCGATCTACGTGAACTACTGGTTCCCGTCCGTCCCGCAGTGGGTGACCGCGCTGGTCTTCCTGGTGATCCTCTTCGGGGTCAACCTGATCTCGGTCAAGGTCTTCGGAGAGCTGGAGTTCTGGTTCTCCATGGTCAAGGTCACCGCCCTGATCGGCATGATCGTGATCGGTCTCGGCGTCCTCACCTTCGGCTTCAGCGCCGCCGGTGACACCGCCTCGGTCGCGAACCTCTACCAGTTCGACGGCTTCTTCCCCAAGGGCGTCGGCTCCTCCCTGATGACCCTGCAGGGCGTCATGTTCGCCTACCTCGCGGTCGAGCTGGTCGGCGTCACCGCCGGCGAGTCGGAGAACCCGGAGAAGACCCTCCCCAAGGCGATCAACACCCTCCCCTGGCGCATCGCCCTCTTCTACGTCGGCGCGCTCACCGTCATCCTCTGCGTCGTGAAGTGGACGGAGTTCGCCCCGGGCGTCAGCCCCTTCGTGGCCGCCTTCGCGAAGATCGGCATCCCGGCAGGCGCCGGCATCGTCAACTTCGTCGTGCTGACCGCCGCGCTGTCCTCCTGCAACTCCGGCATGTACTCCACCGGCCGCATGCTGCGGAACCTGGCCGACAGCGGCGAGGCCCCGGCCGCCTTCCGCAAGCTGTCCGCGTCGAAGACCCCGGCGCTCGGCATCACCGTCTCGGTCCTCTTCATGGGCATCGGCGTGGTCCTCAACTACGTCGTCCCGGAGAAGGCGTTCGGCTACGTCACCTCCGTCGCCACCGCGGCCGGCATCTGGACCTGGCTGATGATCCTGATCAGCCACGTCCTCTACCGCCGCGCAGTCGACGCGGGCCGCCTGCCGGCCTCCGCCTTCCCGGCCCCCGGCGGCGCGAAGTTCAGCTGGGTCGCGATCGTCTTCCTCCTCTTCGTGACCGGCCTGATCGCGTACGACGCCGACTCCCGCGTCTGCCTCTACGTGATGGCCGGCTGGGCCGCCGCGCTGGGCGTCGGCTGGCTGGTCCTGAAGAACCGCAACCCCGAGGTCGCCGAGCGCCGCGAGCCGGCACCCCTGGAAAAGGTGGGCTGACCCAGGTGGGCTGACCCAAGACCACCCCGTCCAGGACGCCCGCCGAAGGGGAGCACTCGTGGCGCTCCCCTGCGGCAGCCGCTCAGGGCGTCCGGCATCCGGGCCGTCCCGTACCAGCCTTCGGTACGGGGCGGCCCTCTGCTTATCCTGGCGACCATGCTGACCATCACCCAGGCCCTCGTCGACCAGATCGTCGCCCACGCGCGCAAGGACCACCCCGACGAGGCGTGCGGCGTCGTCGCGGGCCCGGCGGGCTCGGACCGCCCCGAGCGCTTCCTCCCGATGCTGAACGCGGCGATGTCCCCCACGTTCTACGAGTTCGACTCCGGCGACCTCCTCAAGCTCTACCGCGAGATGGACGACCGCGACGAGGAGCCGGTGGTCGTCTACCACTCCCACACGGCGACCGAGGCGTACCCCTCCCGGACCGACATCTCGTACGCCAACGAGCCCGGCGCCCACTACGTCCTCGTCTCCACCGCCGACACCGACGGCCTGGGCGACTTCCAGTTCCGCTCGTACCGCATCGTGGACGGCGAGGTGACGGAGGAGGAGATCAGCGTCGTCGAGGCGTACTGACTCCCGGCGAGCCGGCACCCGCTCCTCGGTCTCCGCCGCTCACCAGGTCCTTCTCCCGTCACCACCGCTCACCAAATCTTTCTCCGCCGCAACGGCGCTCAGCCGCGACGGCGGATTTCGGCGGTGCCGGGACGGCCGGTGGTCACCCGCGGGCCGGTGGGGGCTGGTCGCGCAGTTCCTCCCCCAGCCTTCGGCCGGGGGTACCCCCAGCGCCCCTGGGGCGGCTGCCCTGCCCGGCGGTGATCCAGTGCCTCTTCTCCGCCGCCTGTCCTCCGCCCGCCGCAGCGGCGCTCGGCCGCGACGGTGGATTCCGGCGGTGCCGGACCGGCCGGTGGGCACCTGCGGGCCGGTGGGGGCTGGTCGCGCAGTTCCCCGCGCCCCCAGGTGGGCTGTCCTTGAGCTCGTCTCAGAGTTCGGGCGGAATTCGTCCGCGATATGGAATCACACTCCGGAACCGGCACCGGGAATCGATACGATGACCCCATGGTTCTGAACGACGTGGGCGACAAGGCGCGGGGCACCCTGCTCGTGGCGCGGCTGCACGTCGATCTGTGCAGGCTGAACAGCGCCATCTGTTGACGTTTCCCTGCCGCCGTACGGCCATGAGCCGCGGCGTGCTGCTGTGCGCGCCCAACCACCCAGACTTCCCGACAGGAGCCCGCAACCATGGCCATCGAGGTCCGCATCCCGACCATCCTCCGCCAGTACACCGACGGTCAGAAGGCGGTGGAGGGCAGTGGTGACACCATCGCCGACCTCTTCAACGACCTCGAGACCCGGCACGCCGGCATCCACGCCCGCATCGTGGACGACGGCAAGCTGCGCCGCTTCGTGAACGTGTACCTGAACGACGAGGACGTCCGTTTCGTCGACGGCATCAACACCAAGCTCACCGACGGCGACACCGTGACGATCCTGCCGGCCGTCGCCGGCGGCATGGCCTGAGATCTCCATGCGCTACGACTCCCCGTTGGCCGCGGTCGGCAACACCCCCCTGGTGCGCCTGCCGCGGCTCTCGCCGTCCGCCGACGTCCGGATCTGGGCCAAGCTGGAGGACCGCAACCCGACCGGCTCGGTCAAGGACCGCCCCGCGCTGCACATGATCGAGCAGGCGGAGAAGGACGGCCGGCTCACCCCGGGCTGCACCATCCTGGAGCCGACGTCGGGCAACACCGGCATCTCGCTGGCGATGGCCGCCAAGCTCAAGGGCTACCGCATGGTCTGCGTGATGCCCGAGAACACCTCGCAGGAGCGCCGGGACCTGCTGGGGATGTGGGGCGCGGAGATCATCTCCAGCCCGGCCGCGGGCGGTTCGAACACGGCCGTGCGGGTGGCGAAGGAACTGTCCGCCGAGCATCCCGACTGGGTGATGCTCTACCAGTACGGCAACCCGGACAACGCCGGTGCGCACTACGCGACCACCGGTCCGGAGATCCTCGCCGACCTGCCCTCCGTGACGCACTTCGTGGCGGGGCTGGGGACCACCGGCACGCTGATGGGCGTCGGGCGGTATCTGCGGGAGCACAAGCCGGACGTGAAGATCGTCGCCGCCGAACCCCGGTACGACGACCTGGTGTACGGGCTCAGGAACCTCGACGAGGGCTTCGTCCCCGAGCTGTACGACGCCTCCGTGCTCACCACCCGCTACTCCGTCGGCTCCGCGGACGCGGTGACCCGGACCCGGGACCTCCTCCAGCAGGAGGGCATCTTCGCGGGCATCTCCACCGGCGCCGCGCTGCACGCCGCGATCGGCGTCGGGAAGAAGGCCGTACAGGCCGGCGAGAGCGCGGACATCGTGTTCGTGGTCGCGGACGGCGGCTGGAAGTACCTCTCTACCGGCGTGTACACCGCCGCCACCACCGAGGAAGCCATCGAGACCCTCCAGGGTCAGCTCTGGGCATAGCGCTCATCATGTACGCGCCAACCCCCTCCTATGAGGGGGCTAAGCGCTGCCTATGGCGCGGCAAAGATCTTCGTCCGGGGGAACCGGTCCCCGGTGAACCCGGCTAGGTTCCTCACCGTCCTGTCATGCCACGCTCATCGGCATCCCAGGGTGTTCGAAGTGTCATGCTCATGACGCCGCACTCTGCCGCCGCTACGCGCGTCACGGGCCTGCCTTGTAACCCCACCGATGGAGGCAGTACCCCCATGCGTGAATCACGACGGAGCCTGCGAAGACTTCTGGCCTTCGCTTTCCCCGCCCTCGCCCTCGCCGTCTCCGGTTTCGTCGCGGCACCGACCGCGCAGGCACAGGCATCGGCACAGACCATCGCCCCCAGGGCCACCGCCCAGACCACCCGGGCCGCCCAGAACTCCAAGGCCCTCACCGACCCCGCCCGGCAGGCGGTGCACAGCACCGGCAAGGCCGGGCAGAAGGTGCCCACCAAGCACCTGTGCGCCACCGTCTCCAAGCCCGGTGAGGTCAACTGCTTCGCGCAGCGCCGCACCGACATCAAGCAGCAGCTGTCCTCGGCACTCGCCGCCGCCCCCTCCGGCCTGAGCCCGACCAACCTGCACAGCGCCTACAACCTGCCCTCGACCGGCGGCTCCGGCCTCACCGTCGCCGTGGTCGACGCCTACAACGACCCGAACGCCGCCTCGGACCTGGCCACCTACCGCTCCACGTACGGCCTGTCCGCGTGCACCGTCGCCAACGGCTGCTTCAAGCAGGTCAGCCAGACCGGTTCGACGACCTCGCTGCCGACGAACGACTCCGGCTGGGCCGGCGAGGAAGCGCTCGACATCGACATGGTCAGCGCCGTCTGCCCGAACTGCAACATCATCCTCGTCGAGGCCAGCTCCGCCACCGACTCCGACCTCGGCACCGCCGAGAACGAGGCCGTCGCGCTCGGCGCCAAGTTCGTCTCCAACAGCTGGGGCGGCTCCGAGTCCTCCTCCCAGACCAGCGAGGACACCTCGTACTTCAAGCACCCGGGTGTCGCCATCACCGTCTCCGCCGGTGACGAGGACTACGGCGCCGAGTACCCGGCGACCTCCCAGTACGTGACCGCCGTCGGCGGCACCGCGCTCTCCACCTCGTCCAGCACGCGCGGCTGGACCGAGTCCGTGTGGAAGACCAGCTCCTCCGAGGGCACCGGCTCCGGCTGCTCCGCCTACGACGCGAAGCCGAGCTGGCAGACCGACACCGGCTGCACCAAGCGCATGGAGTCCGACGTCTCCGCGGTCGCCGACCCGGCCACCGGTGTGGCGGTCTACGACACCTACGGCGGCTCCGGCTGGGCGGTCTACGGCGGTACGAGTGCCTCCTCGCCGATCATCGCCGGTGTGTACGCCCTCGCGGGCACCCCGGGTTCGAGCGACTACCCGGCGAAGTACCCGTACTCCCACACCAGCAACCTGTACGACGTCACCAGCGGCAACAACGGCTCCTGCTCGACGTCGTACTTCTGCACCGCGGGCACCGGCTACGACGGCCCGACCGGCTGGGGCACCCCGAACGGCACCACCGCCTTCGCCTCCGGCACCAGCACCGGCAACACGGTGACCGTCACCAACCCGGGCAGCCAGTCCACCGCGACCGGCTCCTCGGTCAGCCTGCAGATCTCGGCCTCCGACAGCGCGGGCGCGACCCTCACCTACAGCGCCTCCGGCCTGCCCACCGGCCTGTCCATCTCCAGCTCCACCGGCCTGATCTCCGGCACGGCGTCCACCGCGGGCACCTACAGCGCCACCGTCACCGCGACCGACTCCACCGGCGCCTCCGGGTCCGCCTCCTTCACCTGGACCGTCAGCACCAGCGGCGGCGGCACCTGCACCTCCACGCAGCTGCTGGGCAACCCCGGCTTCGAGTCGGGCAACACCACCTGGACCGCGACCAGCGGTGTCATCACCAACTCCAGCAGCGAGGCCGCCCACGCGGGCTCGTACAAGGCGTGGCTCGACGGCTACGGCTCCTCGCACACCGACACGCTCTCCCAGTCGGTGACGATCCCGAGCGGCTGCACCGCCACCACGTTCACCTTCTACCTGCACGTCGACACGGCCGAGACCACCACCAGCACCCAGTACGACAAGCTGACGGTCACCGCCGGTTCGACCACCCTGGCCACGTACTCCAACCTCAACGCGGCCTCCGGCTACGTGCAGAAGTCCTTCAGCCTCGGGTCCTACGCGGGCTCGACCGTCACCCTGAAGTTCAGCGGTGTCGAGGACTCCTCGCTCCAGACCAGCTTCGTCGTCGACGACACCGCCGTCACGACCGGCTGACCCCTCCCGTGAACTGACCGGATCCCGCGCCCGGAAGCCGTCCGGGTGCGGGATCCGTATGACCGCCGGGTACGTCATATCGGCACCAAGGGTCCGTTCCCCTACGGAAAGGCGGACACCCCATGCGCCGTACGACGTTCCACCGCGCGTCGCTCGCCGCGGCGAGCCTGCTCCTGCTGGCGGGCTGCGGCTCCCAGGGCGGAGGCGGCGACAAGGGCAGCGGTGCGGTGTCCCCGAAACCGACCTCGACCCCGACCCCGAGCGCGACCTCGACACCCACCCCCTCCGCCGGTGGGTCCGCCGCCGGCTGCACGCCCGTGACCTCCGAACTCACCACCGCCGACAGCGGCCGTACCTTCTGCCTGGCCCAGGACGGCACTCTCCGGATCACCCTGGACGGGACCGAGCAGCGCCCGTGGAAGAAGATCGGCGTCGCCGGGGACACGGGTGCCCTGAAAGAGATCAACTACGGGATCATGCTCCGCGGCGGGGACGCCGGTTCCGCCTTCCGGGCGACGGCCGCCGGGACCGTCACCCTCTCCGCCACCCGCCCCCTGTGCGCCCAGCCCACCGCGCCCGGCGGGGTCTCCTGCAAGGGGATCCAGGAGTGGCAGGTCACCGTACGGGTGAGCTGAGCCCGCCCCGCGCGTCCTACGCGAGGTGCCGCACCTGGTCCCACAGCACCGGGTCGACCACGCCCACCCGGCGCCGGAACTCCCACACCGCGATCTCGCGCAGCTCGTCCGTCTCCAGGAAGCTCGGCCGGCCCTGGGCGTCCCCGACCGAGCCCGGCGGCAGCGGGATCACCCCGGCGCGCTCGTCGTGGTACTTGCTGGTGATCTTCGCGATCGTCGCCCGGTTGCCGTGCACGGCCAGCACCAGGCAGGGCCGGTCCTTGGCGCCGGGTCCGTCCTCGTAGGGCACGTTGGCCCACCAGATGTCCCCCGGGTGGGGCCGTCCGAGCTGTGTGCGGGTCCCGCGCGGATGCCCCGGGGGGCGGGTGCGGTGCCCGCGCGGGCGGTGGCCCCTGCCCCAGCCGTCGACGAGCGTGGCGACCAGCGCCAGCAGAACGACTGCCGCGAGCGCGAGCCACCAAGACGTGTCCATACGACGACGTTACCGGCGCGAGATAATCAATGCGCGCCCTTGCGCGATCCTCATACGCCCCCGGTCCAGCCGAACCGGTGACGCCACAGGTGAGTTCGCCCACAACGGCCCCTGGCGGAGGAGCGACCGGCTCTTTTGCGCCTTACGCTCGACAAACCGCACGACCCCCGTCATGCCCTTTTTCCCGACTCCAGATCCCAGCGCATCTGGGTTTCCGCCAACGGAGGTTTCTGCTTCATGAAGCTCACCGTCGTCGGCTGCTCGGGGTCGTTCCCGTCCGCGGAATCGGCCTGTTCGAGCTACCTCGTAGAGGCCGACGGCTTCCGGCTGCTCCTCGACATGGGCAACGGCGCCCTGGGCGAGCTGCAGCGCCACTGCGGTCTCTACGACCTCGACGCGATCTTCCTGAGCCATCTGCACGCCGACCACTGCATCGACATGTGCGCCTACTTCGTGGCGCGCTACTACCGCCATGACGGCGGCCCGTGCCCGCCGATCCCGGTCTACGGCCCGGAGGGCACCGAACACCGCCTCACCACGGCCTACGCCGACACGCCGACCGCCTCCTCGATGAGCGAGGTCTTCGACTTCCACACGGTCAAGCCGTCCACGTTCGACGTCGGCCCCTTCACGGTCCACGCCGAGCGGGTCCGGCACCCCGTGGAGGCGTACGGCATCCGCGTCGAGCACGCCGGGAAGTCCCTGACGTACTCCGGCGACACCGGCGTCACCCCGGCGCTGGAGGACCTGGCCCGGGACACCGACCTGTTCCTGTGCGAGGCCGCCTTCACGCACGGCAAGGAGAACATCCCGGACCTGCACCTCAACGGCCGCGAGGCCGGCGAGACCGCGGCCCGGGCCGGCGCCCGCCGCCTGGTCCTCACCCACATCCCGCCGTGGACCGACCCCGCCGTCAACCTCGCCGACGCCCGCGAGGTCTTCGACGGCCCGGTGGATCTCGCGGCACCGAGGGCGACGTACGAGATCTGACACGTGTACGGCGTTCAGGGCCGTACGACGCGAAGAAGGCCCCCGCCGCCGCGGGGGCCTTCTCCATGAGTGCTGCCGGGACTCACGCCTTCGTGAGGTCCTCGATCTCCTCCTCGGGCTCGCGGCCCGGGGTGGGGAGGTTGAAGCGGACGATGGCGAAGCGGAAGACGAAGTAGTAGATCGCTCCGAACACCAGGCCGATCGGGATGATCAGCCAGGGCTTGGTCGCCAGGTTCCAGTTGAGTATGTAGTCGATGACACCCGCGGAGAAGGTGAAGCCCGCATGCACCCCGAGCGCCCAGGTGATCGCCATGGACAGGGCGGTGAGCACCGCGTGGATCACGTACAGCAGCGGCGCGATGAACATGAAGGTGAACTCGATCGGCTCGGTCACACCGGTCACGAAGGAGGTCAGCGCCATCGACATCATCATGCCCATCACGGCCGCGCGGCGCTCCGGGCGGGCGGTGTGCGCGATGGCCAGGGCGGCGGCCGGGAGGCCGAACATCATGATGGGGAAGAAGCCGGACATGAACTGTCCGGCGGTCGGGTCACCGGCGAAGAAGCGGGTCAGGTCGCCGTGCACGATCGTGCCGGACGCCGTCTTGTAGTCGCCGATCTGGAACCAGGAGACGGTGTTCACGAACTGGTGCATGCCGACCGGGATCAGCGCACGGTTGATCAGGCCGAACAGACCGGCACCGAGGGCGCCCAGGCCCGTGATCCACTCACCGAAGTTGGAGATGCCCTCGCCGATCGGCTTCCAGACCAGACCGAAGAAGACGCCCATGATCGTGCCGACGAAGGCCATGATGATCGGGACGAGCCGGCGGCCGTTGAAGAAGCCGAGCCAGTCCACCAGCTTGGTCCGATGGAACCGCTGCCAGACCACCGCGCCCAGCAGACCCATCACCAGGCCGCCGAGCACACCGGGGTTGTTGAAGGTCGCGGGGACGTCCGCGCCCTTCAGGATCTGCGCGTCGGTGACGGGGAACGCGGTGAGCACGTTCTTGTAGACCAGGAAGCCGACCAGGGCGGCCAGTGCGGTGGAGCCGTCCGCCTTCTTGGCGAAGCCGATCGCGACGCCGATACAGAAGAGCATCGGGAGGTTGTCGAAGATCGCGCCGCCCGCCGTGGCGAAGACCGAGGTGACCTTGTCGGGCAGGTGCAGCTTGTCGTGGATGTCCTGCTGACCGAAGCGGAGCAGCAGACCAGCCGCCGGAAGCACGGCGATCGGGAGCTGGAGGCTGCGGCCGACCTTCTGCAGGCCCTGGAAAAGACCGGATCCCCACTTCTTTGTGGGGGCCGCCGTCGCGGTGGCGGTTGTCATACTTCCTCCATCGGTGGTGGTCTACACCACTCAGTGGTGTAGACCTGTTGTACACGATGGGGGCGTTATAAGGAACCCGTCAATTCCGCAACCGGAGCACTACGCGGTGTATGCCGTTCGGCCACAGGCTGCTCAGGCCCCGGTGACGTCTTCCACCTCGTCCTCCGGTTCCCTGCCCGGGGTCTTCAGATCGAACCGCGTGATGGCGAACCGGAAGATCACGTAGTAGACCGCCGCGAAGCACAACCCGATCGGGACGATCGCCCAAGGCCGCGTCGCCAGCTTCCAGTTGATGACGTAGTCGATGAGCCCCGCCGAGAAACTGAACCCGTCGTGCACCCCCAGCCCCCACGTCACCGCCATCGACACCCCCGTCAGCACCGCGTGCACCCCGTACAGCAGCGGCGCGACGAACATGAACGAGTACTCGATCGGCTCCGTGATGCCCGTCACGAACGACGTCAGCGCCACCGACAGCATCAGACCGCCGATCTCCTTGCGCCGGTGCGGCCTCGCGCAGTGCGTGATGGCGAGCGCGGCGGCCGGCAGCGCGAACATCATGACCGGGAAGAACCCCGACGTGAACTGCCCCGCGTCCGGATCACCCGCCAGGAACATGTTGATGTCGCCGTGCACCGTCTGCCCGCCGGGCGTGGTGTAACTGCCGAACTGGAACCAGATGGGCACGTTCAGGAACTGGTGCAGCCCGACCACCAGCAACGCCCGGTTCGCAAGCCCGAACACCCCCGCACCCCACGCCCCGGCGTCCCGCAGCCAGTGGCTGAAGCTCTCCAGGCCGCCGCCGACCGGCGGCCAGACCCACAGGCACAGCGCGGCGAACGCGATGGCCACGAACGACATGATGATCGGGACCAGCCGCCGCCCGTTGAAGAACCCCAGCCAGTCCACCAGCCGCGTCCGGTGGTACCGCGCCCAGAAGAACGCCGTCAGCAGCCCCAGCGCGATCCCCCCGAACACCCCCGGATTCTGGAACGTGAACGTCGACACCGTCCCGTCCCGCACCTGGCACCCGATCCCCGGCAGCGTCCTCGAACCGCCGGGGCAGTCCTCCGGGAACTGGTGCAGCACCCCGTAATAGACGAGAAAGCCCGCCACCGCCGCCAGCGCCGTCGAACCGTCCGCCTTCCTCGCCATCCCGATCGCGACCCCGACACAGAACAGCAGCGGCAGCCCGACCGAACCGTCAAGGAGCGCCCCGCCCGCCCCCTTCATCACCTTGGAGACCGCCGTCCAGCCCAGCCCCTGCTCACCGAACACGTCGGGCTGGCCCAGCCGGTTGAGGATCCCCGCGGCCGGCAGCACCGCGATCGGCAGCTGGAGACTGCGCCCCATCTTCTGCAGCCCCTGGAACAGCACGTGCCACCGCTCCCGCGCGGGACGTGCCGTACTGTCGGCGCTCTCGGCACTCATGGGCGCGTCCTCCGGGCCGCTCGGCTGCACCGCGGGGGTTGCCGCCGGGGTTTGTCGACCGCCCACCAGCTGGTGTAGACCAGTCGACAGACGGTTCCGCCGCGCTGCTCGCCATCATTCGGCACACGCGGTACGGCCGCTCGCAAAGATGGGCCAACTGTGGGTTACTGCGACAAAGCGGTTCGGATCAGGGAGAAGGAACATGGCCAGCAAGGCTGAGAAGATCGTCGCCGGCCTCGGCGGAATCGAGAACATCGACGAGATCGAAGGCTGCATCACCCGGCTGCGCACCGAGGTCCACGACGCCTCGCTGGTCGACGACGCCGCCCTCAAGGCCGCCGGCGCCCACGGCGTCGTCAAGATGGGCACCGCCATCCAGGTCGTCATCGGCACCGACGCCGACCCGATCGCCGCGGAGATCGAAGACATGATGTGAGCCCACGGGCTCACCGGGTCCGCCGGGTCCACCGGCAAGGGGCCCCTCCCCTCCTGGGGAGGGGCCCCTTCCCGTGCTCACGCTCCGGATAGGCTCGTCGCCATGTCTCGAATCGACGGCCGCACCCCCGAACAACTCCGCCCGGTCACCATCGAACGCGGCTGGAGCAAGCACGCCGAGGGCTCCGTCCTCGTCTCCTTCGGCGACACCAAGGTCTTCTGCACCGCCTCCGTCACCGAAGGCGTCCCCCGCTGGCGCAAGGGCAGCGGCGAGGGCTGGGTCACCGCGGAGTACAGCATGCTCCCCCGCGCCACCAACACCCGCGGCGACCGCGAGTCCGTCAAGGGCAAGATCGGCGGCCGCACCCACGAGATCTCCCGCCTCATCGGACGCTCCCTGCGCGCCGTCATCGACTACAAGGCCCTCGGCGAGAACACCATCGTCCTCGACTGCGACGTCCTCCAGGCCGACGGCGGCACCCGCACCGCCGCCATCACCGGCGCCTACGTCGCCCTCGCCGACGCCGTCACCTGGGCCAAGGAGCGCAAGCTCGTCAAGGCCGGCCGCCAGCCCCTCACCGGTACCGTCTCCGCCGTCTCCGTCGGCATCGTCGGCGGGGTCCCGCTCCTGGACCTCTGCTACGAGGAGGACGTCAAGGCCGAGACCGACATGAACGTCGTCTGCACCGGCGACGGCCGCTTCGTCGAGGTCCAGGGCACCGCCGAGGCCGAACCCTTCGCCCGCGACGAACTCAACGCCCTCCTCGACCTCGCCGTCGCCGGCTGCACCGACCTGGCCACGATCCAGCAGGCCGCGCTCGAAGAAGCCCTCAAGAAGCAGTAAAGGAAAAGAAAAAACCCGAGGTACGAGAGGGCAACCCGAGCAGTCCACCCCGCGTCCCTATCAATACGGGCGCACGGCACGTACAACCGTGCGCCCGGCCAGTCTTACAACGGGGAGGGAACACCACCATGGCCGCCAGCCGACGCCGAGGAAGCCGTCGCGTCACCGCCATCGCCGCCGTAGCCGCGACCGCCGCACTCACCGGTGCCCTCCTCGCCGGCTGCGACTCGGTCAACACGGCACTGGACTGCGTCCGCACCGCCGACTCCATCGCCGACAGCGTCACCGCGCTCCAGCAGGCCGTGGAGAACGCCGCGAACGACCCCACCCGCACCGACGCCTCCCTCGACTCCATCCAGCAGAACCTCAAGAAGATCGGCGACCAGACCGACGACGCCGACGTCAACAAGGCGGTCGACCAGCTCCAGCAGGCCGTGGACAACGTCCGCACGGCCGTCAGGAACGGCGACTCCACCCCCGACGTCACCCCGGTCACCGACGCGGCCGGCGAACTGACCAAGGTCTGCACTCCGTAAGGCGCCGCGCCGGCCCTTGCGATACTGCTGGCCATGACGACCCGCCTGATCCTCGCCACCCGCAACGCCGGCAAAATCACCGAACTCCACGCCATCCTCGCCGAGGCGGGCCTGCCGCACGACCTCGTCGGCGCCGACGCGTACCCCGACATCCCCGACGTCAAGGAAACCGGCGTCACCTTCGCCGAGAACGCGCTGCTGAAGGCCCACGCCCTCGCCCAGGCCACCGGCCTCCCGGCCGTCGCCGACGACTCCGGCCTCTGCGTGGACGTCCTGGGCGGCGCCCCCGGCATCTTCTCCGCCCGCTGGGCAGGCCGCCACGGCGACGACAAGGCCAACCTCGACCTCCTCCTCGCCCAGCTCGCCGACATCGCCGAGGAACACAGGGGGGCCCACTTCGCCTGCGCGGCGGCCCTGGCGTTGCCGGACGGCACGGAACGCGTGGTCGAGGGCCAGCTGCGCGGGCTCCTCCGCCACACCCCGTCCGGCACGAACGGCTTCGGCTACGACCCGATCCTCCAGCCGGAGGGCGAGACACGGACCTGCGCCGAGCTGACCCCCGAGGAGAAGAACGCGATCAGCCACCGGGGGAAGGCGTTCCGGGCACTGGTGCCGGTGGTGCGGGAGCTGCTGGGCTGAGGCGCAGCAAGGGGCCGCCCGGACGGGCGGCCCCTCTTGTCTGGGTGCGGTCGGTGGGACTCGAACCCACACGGGATTTCTCCCACGGGCACCTAAAGCCCGCGCGTATCGCCTATTTCGCCACGACCGCCCCAAAACGGGCATTTTCTGGAACTGCCGTTTTGCTCGGCCCAGTGTACGGGGCTATGACTTTCTTCGTGCGCCTCCCCGGCGCCAGTTGCTCGTGGCCGCATGGCAGTTCGGGCACACCAGTCGCAGGTTCTCCTGCCGGTCGTCGCCCCCGACTTCACCCTCCCCAGCGCCTCCGGCAACGTCCGCGCCCCCCGAGCCGCTTCCTCCAGCCGCTCCCTGGTGTACGCACTGGCCCCCATCGAGCCCCCTCCGTCCCGGCCGCGCGTTCGCAGACCGTACGGAGTGACGAACCGGTTGTCGGACGGTCACGCGCGGGAGCCGGAAAAGAGGGAACGGCTCGCGCCGGGAGTGTCCCGGTGCGAGCCGTCGGCGTCGGTGGATCAGGTGGTTCTCAGATGCCCAGATCCTTGATGATCTTTGCCACGTGGCCGGTGGCGCGGACGTTGTAGAGGGCGCGTTCGACCTTGCCCTCCTCGTCGACGACGACCGTGGAGCGGATGACGCCCAGGTAGGTCTTGCCGTAGTTCATCTTCTCGCCGTAGGCGCCGTAGGCGTCCAGGACCTTCTTGTCGGGGTCGGCGAGGAGGGTGACCTTGAGGTTCTCCTTCTCGCGGAACTTGCCGAGTTTCTCGGGGGCGTCGGGGGAGATGCCGAGGACGTCGTAGCCGGCGTCGGCGAGGAGGGAGAGGTTGTCCGTGAAGTCGCAGGCCTGCTTCGTGCAGCCCGGGGTGAGGGCCGCCGGGTAGAAGTAGACGATGACCTTGCGGCCCTTGTGGGCGGAGAGGGACACCTCGTTGCCGTCGGCGTCGGGGAGGGTGAAGTCGGGGGCTACGTCCCCGGGCTGGAGTCGCTCGCTCATCGGTCTAGCGTAACGGGGGGTCCTGGCCGTGCGACGGCGGTGAGAGCTGACAGACTGTCCAGAACAGGCAGTACGGCAGACTTCGGAGGGCCTACGGTGGCGGAGACGTCGGACACCAGAACCCCGGCGCAGATCGAGGCGGACATCAAGCGCCGCCGCGAGGTGCTGGCCGAGACGCTGGACGAGATCGGGGTGCGGGTGCACCCGAAGACCATCGTCGGCGATGCGAAGGCCAAGGTGGCGGCCAACGTCGATCACACGCTCGGGAGGGCCTACGTCCAGGTCAACCGGGTCGTGAGCGAGGTGCGGGCCCAGTTCGTGGACGAAGAGGGCGCGCCGCGACTGGAGCGGGTGGTACCGGTCGCCCTCGTCGCCGTGGGCGTGGTCGGGCTGCTGGTCTTCAGCGGTACCCGGCGGCGTAAGAGCTGATCAGAGGCAGGTAGGTTCACAGGCGTGAGCGCCAAGAGAGACGAGCAGAGCAGCCGGCACGACAAGCTGCCCATCCGGATGCTGCACGACCGGGTCCTGGTCAAGCAGGACACCGGGGAGGGCGAGCGACGGTCGGGCGGGGGCATCCTGATCCCCGCCACGGCGGCCGTCGGGCGCCGGCTGGCCTGGGCCGAGGTGGTCGCGGTCGGCCAGAACGTGCGGACGGTGGAGCCCGGTGACCGGGTGCTGTACGACCCGGAGGACCGTGCCGAGGTCGAGGTGCGGGGAGTGGCGTACGTGCTGATGCGGGAGCGCGATCTGCACGCGGTGGCCGCCGACCGGTTCGAGGGCTCGGAGGACTCGACCGGCCTGTATCTCTGATTCTCTGATTCAGAGGCTTGAAGGGGCCTGGTGACTGCGGTCACCAGGCCCCTTTGTCGTTTCTTTGCTATGTTCGAAGGAGCTAGCCCGACGAGACGCGCCGTACCGGGACCGTGAAGGCAAAGACGACGCACCCTGCGTTCAGTGAGACGTCTCGGAGGTGCCTGTCATGGCCTGGGTTCTGCTGTTGGTCGCCGGTCTGCTCGAAGTGGGGTGGTCCGTGGGGATGAAGTACACGGACGGGTTCACCCGGCCCCTGCCCAGTCTGCTCACCGGCGGCGGGATCGTCGCCAGCATGCTGCTGCTGTCGTACGCCGCGAGGACGCTCCCCATCGGTACCGCCTACGGCGTGTGGGTGGGGATCGGGGCGGCGGGGGCGGCGGTGTTCGGCATGGTGGTGCTCGGGGAGCCGGCCACCGCCGCCCGGATCTTCTTCGTGTGCCTGCTGCTGGTCGCCGTGGTGGGGCTCAAGGCGACCAGCGGTCATTGAACGAACCCGAACCCGCCTCCGTCGCCCGCCGTGGTGCCGGTACTGGTGCCGGTGTCGGTGCCCGAGGTCGTCGTACCGGTACTGGTGCCGGCGGTCGTGGTCCCGGTCGAGGTGCCGGAGTCCGTTCCCGAGGTCGTCGTTCCGGAGTCGGTGCCGGCGGTCGTCGTACCCGACGTGGTGGTGCCGGCGGTGGTGGAGCCGTCGGTCGTGGAGCCGTCGGTGGTGCCGGCGGTGGTGGAGCCGTCCGTGGTGCCGCCGTTGTCCTGGCCGCCGTCGGTGGTGCCGCCGTTGTCCTGGTTCCCGCCGGTGGTGCCGCCGTTGTCCTGGCCGCCGGTGCCCGGGGTGGCCGTGCCCTGGGTGGGCGGGGCCACGGTCTCGGCGCCGGCCTGGAGGTCCAGGTCGAAGTCGGAGGCCGTGGTGCCCTTCAGGGCGTCCTTGGTGTACTGCGCCCAGATCTCGGTCGGGGCCCCGCCGCCGTTGATGCGCGCCAGGCCGAGCGCGCCGTAGAGCGACTTGTGGGCGGCCGTGACCGGGTCCTGGCCCATCACGGAGACGACGGTGGAGAGGTCGGGGGTGTAGCCCGCGAACCAGGCGGCGGTGTCCTCCTCGGCGGTGCCGGTCTTGCCGGCGGCCGGGCGGCCCGCGGCCTGCGCGGCGGTGGCGGTGCCGTTGTCGACGACACTCTGCAGGATGGAGGTGGTGGTGTCGGCGGCCTGTCGGCTGACGGCCTGCTTGGTCGTCGCCTGCGGCAGCCTGATCTCCTGCGTGCCGTCCCGGGTGACCTTGTCGACCATCGTGTACGTGCCGTGCTTGCCGTGGTTGGCGAGCGTGGCGTACGCCTCCGCCATGTCGAGGACGCTGGCGGTGGCGGTGCCGAGGGCGATCGACGGGTACGGCTGGAGGTCCTTGGTGTCGGCGGGGATGCCCAGGTCGACGGCGGTCTGCTTGACCTTGGACGGGCCGACGTCGACGGCCATCTGCGCGTACACCGAGTTCACGGAGAGGTCGGTGGCCTTGCGGACGGTGATCTGGCCGTACGACTTCTCGTCCTCGTTCTCCGGTGCGTAGGAGCCGCCGGGCCAGCCCTGGACGGTGCGCTTGTTGGTGCCGTCGTAGTAGGTGTTCGGGGTGATGGTCTGCCCGGACTGGGTGGTGGAGCCGTTGTCGACGGCGGAGGCGAAGACGAACGGCTTGAAGGTGGAGCCGACCTGGAAGTCACCGCGGGTCGCGCCGTTGGTGTACTGCTTCACGTAGTCGATGCCGCCGTACATGGCGACGACCTTGCCGGTCTTCGGGTCGACGGAGGCGCCGCCGGCCCGTACGTAGCTGTCGACCTTGTTGCTCTTGCTCAGCTTGGACATCAGCTTGTCGTCGACCGCCTTGACGAAGGCGTTCTGCCGGCTCTTCTGCAGGGTGGTGGTGATGCGGTAGCCGCCGGCCTCCAGGGCGTCCGAGTCGACGATCTTGTTCTTGATCAGGTAGTCGTTGACCGCGTTGACGATGTAGCCGCGCTGCCCGGACATGCCGGTGGAGACGGTCTGCTGCTTCGGCATCGGGAACTTCATGCCGGCCCGCTTCGACTCGCTGAGCCAGCCCTTCTTGACCATGCCGTCGAGGACGTAGTTCCAGCGGGCGACCGCGGCCGCCTTGTTCTCGGGGTGGGCGACGACGTCGTACTCGCTCGGCGCGTTGACGAGCGCGGCGAGGTAGGCGGCGCGGGCCGGGTCGAGGTCGATGGCGTCCACGCCGTAGTAGGCCTGGGCGGCGGCCTGGATGCCGTAGGCGTTGCGGCCGAAGTAGCTGGTGTTGAGGTAGCCCTCCAGGATCTGGGCCTTGGACTCGCTGCGGTCCAGCTTGATCGAGATGAAGAACTCCTTCACCTTGCGGGTGACGGTCTGCTCCTGGGCGAGGTAGTAGTTCTTCACGTACTGCTGGGTGATCGTGGAGCCGGACTGGGTGCCCTTGCCGGTCGCGGTGTTCCAGGCGGCGCGCAGCATCGCCTTGGGGTCGACCGCGGACTCGGTGTAGAAGTCCCGGTCCTCGGCGGCGAGCACGGCGTGCTGGGCGTCCACGGAGACCTGGGAGAGGTCGACGTTCTCCCGGTTGACCTCGCCGTCCCGGGCGAGCTGGGAGCCGTCGGCGTACAGGTACACGTTGGACTGCTTGGTCGCGAACGTGTTGGCCGCCGGGATCTTCACCATCGAGTAGCCGAGGAAGAACAGGCCGATCAGCAGCAGCACCCCGAGCACGAAGGTGCCGAGCACCATCCGCCAGGTCGGGATGATCCGCCGCCATCCGGTCCGCTTGGGCCGCTTCATCTTCTTCTCGCCCCCGTTCGTCGGCACGTCGGCCGCGGCCGGCCCGGCCCCGGGTGCCGGGACCGCGGTGACCGCGGTGGGTGCCGGGACCGCGGCGGGTGCCGGTGGCGCTGCCGCCTTCGGCACCCTGACCGCCGCGAGCTGTCGTGTCTGCGTGTCCTGCCCCTTCTCGGCCGCCGCGGGCGGGCGCGCCCTGGGCACCGTGACCGCCGTGAGCTGTCGGGTCCGGGTGTCCTCGGCCGCCGCCCTCGGCGGTGTGCTCGTCTTCTCGTTCTCGCCGGCTCTCCCGCCCGCCGGTGCCTGCTCCGTCCTCGCCTGCTCCGCCTTCGCCTGCTCCGTCTTCACCCGTTCGGCCGCCGCGGGCGGCTCCGCCGTCCGCTCCCCGGCCGCCGCGGGCGGCTCCGGCTGCTTCGCCTCGGCCACCGGCTGCGGCGGGGTCTTCTTCTCCTCGGCCGCGGCCGGCGGCTCCGTCGGGCCTCCGCCGCCCTGGTTCGGCTGTTGCGGCTGCGGCTCGTCGCTCATGTCGTGCACGGACTCCTGTTTCGCGTCGTACATTCGTTCCCGTACGACCTCGTACGCTTCTGCGCCCCCTGTTGAAGACTCTCGCACCGCGCGTTCCGTTCCCGGATTCCGGCACGCTTCGGTCACGGAAATTGCGTGGCCTGCGATGTCGTCGGCGCAGTAGGCTCCTGCGCTTCGGTGTCGGGCGGTCCGGGAGGTCGGTTGGCGTGGGCGCGGGACGGTTGTACACGGCCGTCGCGGCGGGGGGTTTCCGACGGTACGCGACGTATCGGGCGGCCACCGCCGCAGGGGTGTTCACCAACACGGTCTTCGGGATCATCCTCGTCTACACGTACGTGGCGCTCTGGGACGAGAAACCGCACCTCGGGGGCTATGACCAGGCACAGGCGGTGACCTATGTGTGGCTCGGGCAGTGCCTGTACGCGACGCTCGCGATCCAGGGCGGGGGCGTGGAAAAAGACCTGATGGAGCGTATCCGCACCGGCGCGATCGCGATCGACCTGTACCGTCCGGCCGATCTCCAAATGTGGTGGCTGGCGACCGACTTGGGCCGTTCGCTGTTCCAGATGCTGGGCCGGGGCGTGATCCCCTTCCTGTTCGGCGCGGTGTTCTTCCCGATGGCGCTGCCCGCGGACGCCGGCACCTGGGCCGCCTTCCTGGTCGCGCTGTTCCTCGCGATGCTCGTCAGCTTCGGCATCCGGTACCTGGTCGCGCTGAGCGCGTTCTGGCTGCTGGACGGGATGGGCGTCAACCAGGTGCTGATGATCACGGGGATCTTCTTCTCCGGCATGACCCTGCCGCTGAACGTCTTCCCGGGCGCCTTCGGCGAGGTCGCCCGCGTCCTGCCGTGGGCGGCGCAGATCCAGATGCCGGCGGACGTGCTGATGGGCGAGACCGGGGTGGCGGGGGCGTTCGCCTTCCAGGCCGGGTGGGCGGTGGCGCTGCTGGCGGCGGGCCGGCTGCTGCAGTCGGCGGCGACGCGACGGGTGGTGGTGCAGGGTGGGTGAGCGCGTTGCGGAGTGGCGGCGCGGGGTGGGTGAGCGTGCCCTGGACGGTCTGCGGGCGTACCGGCTGATCGCCGCGATGTGGATCCGCTCCACGATGACCTACCGCACCTCCTTCGCCATCACGATGGTCGGGAACCTGCTGGTGACCGGGCTGGACTTCGCCACGATCCTGCTGATGTTCTCGCAGGTCGACTCGCTCGGCGGCTGGTCGCTGCCCGAGGTCTGCTTCCTGTACGGGCTGTCGGCGACCGCGTTCGGCGTCGCCGACCTGGTGCTGGGCTCGATGGACGTGCTGGGCACCCGGATCCGCGACGGCTCCTTCGACACGCTGCTGGTCCGGCCGGCCCCCGTACTCGCCCAGATAGGAGCGGACCACTTCGCGCTGCGCCGCCTCGGCCGGATCACCCAGGGCGCGGTGGTGCTGGGCTGGGCGCTGGTCTCCGTGGACGTCGCGTGGACGCCGGCGAAGGTGCTGCTGGTCCCGCTGATGCTGGCCGGCGGCGCGGCGATCTTCTGCGCGCTGTTCGTGGCGGGCGCGGCCTTCCAGTTCCTGGCGCAGGACGCGGCGGAGGTGCAGAACGCGTTCACGTACGGCGGTACGACGCTGCTGCAGTACCCGCCGACGGTGTTCGGGAAGGACTTCGTGCGCGGGGTGACGTTCATGCTGCCGCTGGCCTTCGTCAACTGGGTGCCGGCCGCGTACGTGCTGGGGCGGCCGTACCCGCTGCGGCTGCCGGCGTGGACGGCGTGGTCGACGCCGCTGGTGGCGCTGGGGTGCTGCGCGCTGGCGGGCCTGGCCTGGCGGGCCGGTCTCAGGGCCTACCGAAGTACGGGGAGTTGATCCGATGACCGGGGAGCAGGGAGCTGATCCGATGCCGGACGAGGCGGGCGAGGCGGGCGAGATGTTCATCGAGGTCGACGGAGTGGAGAAGGTCTTCGACGTCAGGAAGAAGGCCGGCTTCCTGAAGCGGGAACGCCGGCAGGTACGGGCGGTCGACTCGCTCTCCTTCACGGTGGCGCGCGGCGAGATGGTCGGCTACATCGGTCCGAACGGCGCCGGGAAGTCGACCACGATCAAGATGCTGACGGGCATCCTGACCCCGAGCGCCGGCCGGCTCCGGGTGGCCGGCATCGACCCGTCCCGCGAACGCACCCGCCTGGCCCACCGCATCGGCGTGGTCTTCGGCCAGCGGACGACCCTCTGGTGGGACCTTCCGCTCATCGACTCCTACCGCCTGATGCACCGCATGTACCGCATCCCGGACGCCCGTTACCGCGAGAACCTGGACCGCCTGGTCGAACTCCTCTCCCTGGACTCCCTCCTGGACGTCCCGGTACGGCAACTCTCCCTCGGCCAGCGGATGCGCGGCGACATCGTGGCCGCACTCCTGCACGACCCGGACGTCCTCTACCTCGACGAGCCGACGATCGGCCTGGACGTCATCTCGAAGGCCAGGGTCCGCGACTTCCTCCGCGAACTGAACACCGAACGCGGCACCACGGTCCTGCTCACCACCCACGACCTCCAGGACATCGAGCAGCTGTGCTCCCGCGTGATGGTCATCGACCACGGACGGCTGGTGTACGACGGTCCGCTCGGCGGCCTGCACGAGGCGGGGGAGAGCGAGCGCACCCTCGTGGTCGACCTGGAGCGGGAGCTCCCGCCGATCGACGCCGGCCCGGCGGCCCGGGTGGTGAAGGTGGAGGGGCCGAGGCAGTGGCTGGCGTTCCCGGCGTCGGAGTCGGCGGCGCCGCTGGTGGCGCGGATCGCGGCGGAGTACCCGCTGGCCGACCTGTCGGTCCGGGAGCCGGACATCGAGGCGGTGATCGCGAAGATGTACGCGGACCGGGCCACCGCATAGGCCCCGTAGCCCCGTGGTCCCCGGCGCCGCGAACTCGTAGTCTGCACTCTATGACCGACGATGCCCCGGAGCTGCGCGCCTCCGACGCCGATCGTGAACGAGTCGCCGAGATCCTGCGGGACGCCCTCGCCGAGGGGCGGCTGGACATGGCGGAGTTCGAGGAACGGCTGGAGGCGACGTACCAGGCCCGTACGTACGGTGAGCTGACGCCGATCACCAGGGACCTGCCCCCGGCGGGCGGGTCACCTGCGGTGCCGCTCAGCAAGCCCCCCGTTGCGAGCGGGAGTTGGGGAAGCCGGATCGTCGGCGGCGAGGGCTCCTCCTCGTGGGCGGTGGCCGTGATGTCCGGCTTCCAGCGCAAGGGCCGCTGGACGGTGCCGCGGCGCTTCAACGCCTTCGCGTTCTGGGGCGGCGGCGAGATCGACCTGCGCGAGGCGAACTTCGCGGACGGCGAGGTCGTGATCAACTGCGTCGCGATCATGGGCGGGATGAGCGTGATCGTGCCGCCGGGCGTCGAGGTGGTGATGCGCGGCATCGGCATCATGGGCGGCTTCGACGAACGCGAGCACGACATGTCGCCGGACCCGGGTGCCCCGCGGGTGGTGGTCACGGGCTTCGCGTTCTGGGGCGGGGTCGAGGTGGCCCACAAGGTGACGAAGGCGGAACGCCGCCAGGAGCGCCTGGACCACAAGTCGGCCCGCCACGAACTCCACGCCGCCCGCCAGGAATGGCACCACCAACGCCGCGAACACCGCGAGGAACGGGGACGCCGGAGGCACGGGGACAACTGAGCCGGAGGCAGCCGACCTAAAAGGGGGCGCCGTCGCGGCGGGTCCAGGAAAACGCCGGGACGTTTCGACCGACGGTGGTGCAGCGTCCCCAAAGGGGCGCGGGGAACTGCG